>OW818642.1:2710000-3125000 GCA_942492875.1 uncultured Desulfuromonadaceae bacterium
CGAAGAGCGCGGGAGTCAGACGGCGGGTGATAAGATCCGTCGTCAAAAGGGAAAGAGCCCAGACCGCCAGCTAAGGTCCCAAAATCTACGCTAAGTGGAAAACGATGTGGAAACGTATTGACAACCAGGAGGTTGGCTTAGAAGCAGCCACCCTTTAAAGAAAGCGTAATAGCTCACTGGTCGAATGGGTCTGCGCGGAAAATGTAACGGGGCTAAGCGTAGTACCGAAGCTGCGGACTGACACCTTAAGGTGCCAGTGGTAGAGGAACATTGTGTAAGCCTGTGAAGGTCGACCGTGAGGACGGCTGGAGGTATCACAAGAGATTATGCTGACATGAGTAGCGAAAATGCGGGTGAGAAACCCGCACACCGTAAACCCAAGGTTTCCTCTGTAAAGGTAATCTGCAGAGGGTTAGTCGATCCCTAAGGCGAGGCCGAAAGGCGTAGTTGATGGGAAACAGGTTAATATTCCTGTACCACCTATTATTGCGATGGGGGGGACGGAGAAGGGTAGGCGAGCCGGTTATTGGATTTCCGGTTTAAGCGTGTAGGGGGGGGGAAGGCAGGCAAATCCGCTTTTCCATTAACTCTGAGACGTGATGACGAGAGCGTATGCTCACAAAGTCGTTGATCCCATGCTTCAAGAAAAGCCTCTAAGCTTCAGATAGTAGGTGATCGTACCGTAAACCGACTCAGGTGGGTGAGGAGAATATCCTAAGGTGATTGAGAGAACACTGGTTAAGGAACTCGGCAAAATGACACCGTAACTTCGGGATAAGGTGTGCCCACATTAGGTGTAGCGATTTACACGTGAAGCCGAAGTGGGTCGCAGAGAAATGGCGGTAGCGACTGTTTACTAAAAACATAGGTCTGTGCTAAGTCGTAAGACGATGTATACGGACTGACGCCTGCCCGGTGCTGGAAGGTTAAGGGGATTTGTTAGCGCAAGCGAAGCTTTGAACCGAAGCCCCAGTAAACGGCGGCCGTAACTATAACGGTCCTAAGGTAGCGAAATTCCTTGTCGGGTAAGTTCCGACCTGCACGAATGGCGTAACGATTTCCGCGCTGTCTCAACCAGTGACTCAGCGAAATTGAATTCTCGGTGAAGATGCCGAGTACCCGCGGTAAGACGGAAAGACCCCGTGAACCTTTACTATAGCTTGACAGTGACATTCGGAATAGCTTGTGTAGGATAGGTGGGAGACTTTGAAGCTGGCACGCTAGTGTCGGTGGAGTCGCCCTTGAAATACCACCCTGGTTGTTTTGGATGTCTAACCTTGGCCCGTCATCCGGGTCGGGGACACTGTCTGGTGGGTAGTTTGACTGGGGCGGTCGCCTCCCAAAGAGTAACGGAGGCGCGCGAAGGTTCCCTCAGGTTGATTGGAAACCAACCGTAGAGTGCAATGGCATAAGGGAGCTTGACTGCGAGACCAACAAGTCGAGCAGGTACGAAAGTAGGTCATAGTGATCCGGCGGTTCTGTATGGAAGGGCCGTCGCTCAACGGATAAAAGGTACTCCGGGGATAACAGGCTGATCTCCCCCAAGAGTTCACATCGACGGGGAGGTTTGGCACCTCGATGTCGGCTCATCGCATCCTGGGGCTGAAGTAGGTCCCAAGGGTTTGGCTGTTCGCCAATTAAAGCGGTACGCGAGCTGGGTTTAAAACGTCGTGAGACAGTTTGGTCCCTATCTACCGTGGGCGCAGGATACTTGAGAAGAGCTGTCCTTAGTACGAGAGGACCGGGATGGACGTACCGCTAGTGTTCCAGTTGTGCCGCCAGGCGCAGTCGCTGGGTAGCCACGTACGGAAAGGATAACCGCTGAAAGCATCTAAGCGGGAAGCCTCCTTCAAGATTAGGTATCCCTGGGTGTAATAACCCCTAAAGGCCCGTTGTAGACCACAACGTTGATAGGCTGGGTGTGTAAGTGCAGTAATGCATTTAGCTGACCAGTACTAATCGGCCGTGAGGCTTGACCATAAAAATGAAAAAACGGTTTGGGGGAAGGTCTCCTTCCCCCAGGCCGAATATAAATCACTACACAAATCATACAACAACCAAACAAACTATCCATTCCAAAGCAATTGCCAAGAAATAATTAGGCCACGTCTAACGACAAGAGCCAAACGATTTCTCGGTGGCTATGCCGAGGGGGTCACACCCGTTCCCATCCCGAACACGGAAGTTAAGCCCCTCTGGGCCGATGATACTGCACGGGTAGCTGTGTGGGAAAGTAGGTCGCCGCCGGGAATTTTACAAAAACGCCCCGCAACCAGAAATGGATGCGGGGCGTTTTACGTTTAGAATCGAAAAAAAAGCGTTTTATATTGTCAGCTGTTGATGCCTCTGCTATTTTATCAGCGGATACTAAATATTTACAATAGGGTAATAAATGAATCGTTCCTGGCTAGAAATTGCATGTGACGTTCCCGAAGAACATTCAGAAGTAATTGCCGATTTTCTGACACAACTTACCGGAGCCGGTGTCTGTGTTGACAATCTCTGTGTTGATGCCTTCTCGACAAGCGAAATTCCAGATTCTGTCCGGGTGGTGATTAAAGCATATCTGTCTGCTGACAGTGACTCATCGCAGCAGATGCTGGAGCTTGAGGCTTTCTTGTCAGAGCTGTCCACACGTCATCCAGACGACAGTTTTTATCCCCCCACCATATCAGCCGTTAATTCAGAAGACTGGAGCAGCAGTTGGAAGGTCCATTTTAAGCCACTTCGTATCGGCAAGCGCCTTCTCATTGTTCCGACTTGGGAGGAGGTGGTAGAAGTGCCGGGTGATCTGGTGTTGCGCATTGATCCGGGGATGGCATTTGGTACCGGTGGCCATGAAACGACGCGCCTCTGCCTGGAACTGTTGGAACAGCTCATGGAGAACAGGGTGACAACATTGTCACCATCACTTCTTGACCTTGGTACAGGTTCCGGGATTCTTGCCATGGCGGCGAGCTTGCTAGGATGTGGCCGGATACTTGCGCTGGATATCGATCCTGATGCAGTCATCGTTGCACGCGAAAATCTTGCTTTAAATCATCTTGCTGATTCAATTGAATGCGGAACAGTGTCTCTTGAATCGCTTACAGAAAACTATGATATAATTCTGGCCAATATTCTCGCAGAGGAATTGGTGAGGCTGGCACCGTATCTGGCAGCCAGATTACAGCATGGAGGATCGTTGATTCTCTCCGGCATTCTGGCGGAAAAAGAACAGCTTGTCCGTCAGGGCTTTAACAATCTACCGATACAGTATTGTCGGACTGTTTGTGATGGTGAGTGGGTTGCAATGCTGTATCGGTATGAACTTGCATCATGAGTGCGCGTCGTTTCATGATAAATTCACGTGCCATACGGGATGGCTACGCATCCTTTGACGGTGATATTCATAACCACATGGTCCGAGTACTTCGTCTTGGGACGGGAGATGCAGTTCAGTTGGCTGATGAAAAAGGTGTCGTGCACTTCGGTACGATTAATCAGGTATGCAAGGACTGGGTCGCAATAAAGATAGTATCTTCCGGCCTGGCCGCTGAAAACGATTCAGTCGCACCACGTGTTACGATCTGTCAGGGACTCCCTAAGGGCGATAAAACAGATCTTATTTTACAAAAAGGCACTGAGCTCGGTGCCCATGATTTCTGGCTGTTTGGCGGACGTCGGTCTGTTGCTAAAATCCGTTGCGAGCAGCAGGATAGTAAGCTTGAACGCTGGAATCGGATTACTTCTGAGGCAGCAAGGCAGTGCGGCCGCTCCGACATCCCGGCGGTGACCTTGAAGCCAAGCGCCGTTGAAGCTGCAAATGATACGAGTCAACAACTGCGCTTGATTCTATGGGAAGGGGAGCGGGAACATTCGCTTAAAGAGGTTCTTACAGCAGAAGAAAAACCGCAGTCCGTTATTGTGGCAATTGGTCCGGAAGGTGGGTTTGATCCTCTTGAAGTTCGGCATTTTTCACAGCATGGGTATCAACCGGTTTCACTTGGTCCAAGGATATTGAGAACTGAAACGGCAAGTATTGCTATTCTTTCGGTAATACAGTATATATGGGGCGAAATGTGATTCTCTCGGATCAAGGAGCCGCAAATGAAATGTCCGAAGTGCGGATATAATAGTTTTGAATACTATGACAGATGTAAAAAGTGCTCTGACGATCTGACGGGGTACAAACAAACCTACACGATTACGTCCCTTGTCTTACCGGTTGAGGCAAAGGAAAAACTGGCCGCAGAATATCGGTCAACTGAAAGCGTGACTAACCAGTCCGTAGACATCACAGAAACACATGATGATATATTCTCTTTTGACCTCCCTGATGATTCCTCTTCCCCATCAGAACAAAGTAAAGATGACCCCTTTAACTTTGATGAACCAGCCACTGATCTCAACAAGTCAGCACATTTAATGTCTGATGAAGATGCTTTTGCTGATCTTCTGGAATCAACATCGCAGAACGATGGATCTATCTCTCCTGCGGCAGGTGGTCCGGTTGCGGCAAAGAGTACCAATACTGCATCTGCAGGTCCGGGAGAGTTTGATCTTGAAAGCTTCTCCTGGGATGACGCACCATCCGGATCATCAGCAACAGATAGCAAAGAGACCGATGATTTTGACTCACTCTTCGGAGACACGAAGGATAGCAATCAGAAATAACTCATCCTAATTATAAGTCATAATCTTAAAGAGCGGGCTATCCCGCTCTTTTTTCGTACAAACCGGAGCAGTAATGTCCCAGCGCATAAATATTCTTCCTGAATCTCTGACAAACAAGATCGCTGCCGGCGAGGTTGTCGAGCGCCCTGCATCAGTCATAAAGGAGTTGATAGAAAACTCCCTGGACGCCGGCGCAACTGATATTTGTGTGGAAATTAGCGCCGGTGGCAGACGGCGCATTCGCGTTACGGATAATGGCCATGGTATGTCACGCGAGGATGCTCTCCTTTCGTTGGAGCGACATGCTACCAGCAAAATCGCTGCTGATAGCGATCTGGACAAGATACTGACGCTTGGGTTTAGAGGGGAAGCCCTTCCTTCCATTGCCTCAGTTTCCAGGTTTACACTCGCAACTCGCGAAACAGCAGCCACAGAAGGTACGGAAATTATAGTGGAAGGAGGCCGCATACGTGAAGTCAGGTCATGCGGCATGGCATCAGGAACCGTCGTTTCAGTTGAGCAGATCTTTTACAATCTGCCCGCGAGGCTTAAGTTTATGAAGAGTGCCGAAACAGAAACCGGTCACGTTGCAGACATTGTTAGTCGCATGGCCATCTCTCGCCCGGAGGTTGCCTTTTTATGTTCAAGCGATGATCGGGAATTATTACGCCTGCAGCGCAGTGATCTGCAACGTCGTCTGGCACAGGTTATCGGCAGGGAAAGTTCACGGCATTTATATCCAGTAATGAGCGAAGGCGAATATGCGACCATCACGGGATTTGTTTCTGCCCCGGCACTTGTCCGTTCAGGAACGCAAGCGATTTACACCTATATAAATGGCCGCTTTATTCGCGACAGGGTTGTGCAGCACTCGATCATGCAGGCTTACCGTGGTGTCATAGACCGTGGTCGCTATCCGGTCGTGGCACTGTTTATCGGGATTTCACCCGAGGAGGTAGATGTAAATGTTCATCCAACCAAGCATGAAGTTCGCTTCAGACGCCAATCCGTCGTTCACGATGCAATACAGGAGGCGGTAGAAGAGGTGTTGCGCCGTTCACCCTGGTTGACGGACCAAGCTGCTAAGTTGGTTCCGCCGCGTGCTTCAACAGGCCAGGCGTCTCGCGAAAGGGCTGCAGCATCTGCCCAAGCCTTATTATCACTGCCGTCAAGTCTGGTGTCGCCTCCTCTGCAGGCTGAGCTAAATGTTGTTGAGCCTGCGACTATTTTAGCTTCAACGGAACATAATACAATTGTCAGTGAGACATACACCACATTTCAGCAGGATCCGTCTCCTGTAGAAACGGGCGGTTATTTTTCATCACTCTCCATTATCGGGCAGTTTCACAGCGAATATATCCTCTGTCAGTCAGGATCTGAGCTTGTCGTAATCGACCAGCACGCCGCCAGTGAACGAGTAGCTTATCAACTCTTGAAACAACAGTGTCTGGATGGCGGAATTGAGTCGCAACGCCTGTTGTTTCCAGCAACAGTTGAGCTTTCATTCAGTGAAGTGGCGGTGGCGAACAGGTTCAGTAACGATCTGTCCCGAATAGGTTTTGAGCTGGAACCCTTTGGTGGAACGACAATAATGGTTTCTTCAGTTCCCCGTCTTGTTGCCGAAAAAGATCCGATACTTCTGGTGCGGGACATTCTGGCAGATCTCGTGCGATTCGGCACCAGCGCCGCATTCAATGATGCACTGGAGAGTCTGCTTTCGCGTATTGCCTGCCACTCTGTTATACGGGGCATACACGCGCTGGATAACCGGCAGATCAGGGTGTTGCTCTCTCGAATGGATACGACTGATTTTGCTGCGAGCTGTCCGCATGGCCGTCCGGTGTCGCATGTAGTGACTCTGGCAGAACTGCAAAAGATCTTTAAACGGACATGATCTCCCCTCCACTGGTAAAACTACTGATCATCTGTGGCCCAACCGCTTCTGGCAAGAGTGAGTTGGCCTTGCGCCTGGCACACGATCTGGATGCCGAGATTGTCAATGCCGACTCGATGCAGATCTATAGCTGGCTTGATGTCGGGACGGCCAAGCCGACGCCGGAGCAGCAGGCAGAGATCCGCCACCATTTGATCGACGTGGCAAATCCTGCTGAACTTTTCTCTGCAGCCGACTTTTGCGCTGCTGCTGATGCTGCGATCCGTGACATCATCAGCCGGGGAAAACGGGTTGTCGTAGCAGGCGGTACCGGGCTTTATCTGCGGGCGCTTGTAAAGGGTCTGGTTGATTCTCCAAGCGGGGAGGGGGAGTTGCGTGAAGCCTTGCAGGATGAGTCTGGCAGGATCGGCAATGAGGCCATGCTCGAGAAGTTGCGGCAGGTAGATCCTGAATTGGCTGCGGGTCTCCACCCCAATAATCTGGTGCGCATCATACGCGCTCTGGAAGTCTATCAGCTGACCGGAATGCCGCTTTCCGACTATCAAAAAAAACATGCCTTTGCCACCAGGCGTTACGAGGCGCTACAGATAGGTATCTCGGTTGATCGCTCTGTATTGTATGAGCGGATAGATGATCGGGTCGAGCGAATGCTGGCTTCCGGTCTGCTGGAAGAGGTGAGGAGCCTGTTGGCAGCTGGATACGGGCGTGATATCAAGCCGCTGCGCTCTATCGGCTATAAGGAAGCGGTTGCCCATCTGGCTGGTGAAATATCTGCTGAAGAGGCTGTCCGGCTGATAAAGCGCAATACACGTCACTATGCGAAGCGCCAGTTGACATGGTTTAAGGCCGATCCGGATATATTGTGGTTTGAATATCCTGAGAAGTTTGATAAAATGTTAAAATATGCGATTGATTTTTATGAATAACGGGAGGCATAACAACAATGTCTAAAGCACCCTTTAATATTCAGGATCAGTACCTCAATCAAGCTCGTAAGGAGCGTGTGCGGGTTACTGTGGTCATGATGTCCGGCGCTAAACTGGAAGGATTTATTAAATCTTTCGACAACTTTTCCGTGTTGCTTGACTCCGGTAGTGATATGCTGATCTACAAACACGCCATTGCCACCATTGTTTCTGCGGATGGGGCCTTCCGACTGCATCAATAACCAACTCTACAGGACCTCCCGGTTTCTTCGGGTCTGAGGCTTCCAGAACACTATCCATGTCAAAAAGTACAAGAATTCTTTTGGTTGCAGCGCTACTGCTGGCAATAACTGCAGCGGCCCTACTGTATTATGCGTCTGCCGTTTTTCTACAGCTTTTCATTGCTTTTGCCCTGGCCTATGTACTGAACCCTGCAGTGGAGCTCCTTGAGCGCAAAGGGGTAAGGCGTCTTTATGGTATTGTGATCGTTTTTTGTCTGGCAGTGCTAACTGGCGGCGCTTTTACGCTATTTCTTGTCGTTTCAATAGCGGCTGAATTTTCAAATATTCAACTAAATCTGCCCGCGTATGCCCAGCACCTTTACGAGATTACCCCTGATTCAATAAAGGGGTATCTGGGCGTTGAAACTCCGGGCCGGCTTGCTCAGCGTCTCACTGAACTGATGCAGGATGTGCGAAGTACCGCCCCTGATCTGCTCAAGCCGCTGCTGGCCTTCTTGCAGAAGACACTTTCTTCTACGGTAGGTGTGCTCCTGGCTCTTCTGGGATACCTGATCATTCCGGTATATCTGTTCTATCTGCTGTTTGACCTGCCACAGCTTAAAGCCTTTATCGAATCGTACCTACCGGATCGGTTTCTCCCTGCATACACGAAAAAACTTTCAGAGGTCGATACGGTGCTGTCCGGCTTTATTCGTGGACAGCTGTCAGTCTGTGCAATTCTGGCGCTGCTCTACAGTGCCGGGCTGTACGTAATCGGCATTGACCTGGCTATTGCTATCGGTTCGCTGGCAGGCGCCACCTTTATTATCCCCTATGTCGGCACGATTATCGGCATCGTTCTTTCGGTTGCCATGGCACTGCTCAAGTTCAATGACATCCTTCACCCTCTGCTTTGTATCGGCTGGTTCGGTCTGGTCCAGGCTTTTGAAGGCACTATTATCACCCCCAAGATAGTCGGTGACACGGTGGGATTGCACCCGTTGGTAGCTATCGTGGCCCTGCTGATCGGTGGACAGCTTTTCGGTCTTGTCGGGATGCTGCTGGCGGTACCGGTAACCGCTGTGTTGCAGGTGTTTTTGCGCTCCTTGGGAGAGTTCTACCGTAATTCCGAGTTTTACCGGGAGCGGCTATGACGGGGCTTCGGATTGATTCCGTTGCCAGCGGTTCGATTGCCTTCGAGCTGGAGATAGTTGCCGGTGACCGGCTGCTGGCTGTCAACGGGCAGCCGTTGCGTGACCTGATCGATTACAGTTACTACACCGCTTCTGAAGAGGAACTGCTGCTTGAAATTGAAAAGCCGGATGGTGAGCTGTGGGAGATGGAGGTGGAACGTCATCCTGGAGAGCTGCTCGGGCTGACGTTCTCTCCCCCTGCTCCTGCCAGGTGCGCCAATAACTGTCTTTTCTGCTTCGTCCACCAGCTTCCACCGGGACTACGAAAACCGCTCTACGTCAAAGATGAAGACTATCGACTCTCCTTTTTAAACGGCAACTACGTCACGCTGGCTAATATCAAAACTTCGGCGCTGAACCGCATCATTGTGCAACGCCTTTCCCCCTTGTACATTTCGGTACACGCTACCAGTCCGGATCTGCGGGAGCGGCTGCTCGGCAAGTCCGGCATACCGCCTATTCTGGAGCAGATGCAGAAACTTGCTGCTGCACGAATCGCCATGCACACGCAGGTTGTGCTCTGTCCGGGGCTGAATGACGGCGAAGAGCTGCAGCGCACGGTCGCTGAGCTGGCTGCTCTCCACCCTGCGGTTCAGTCGCTGGCGGTTGTTCCGCTCGGGCTTACGGCTCATCGCCAGAAACTGCCGCAGTTGAAACCAGTGGATGCAGAATATGCCAGAGAGTTTATTTCAATCTGGCAGCCACAGGCAGAGGCGTTGCGTAGGAAGCTGCGCCAGCCGTTTCTCTTTCTGGCGGATGAATTCTACCTCAAGGCTGGTCTGCCCTTTCCGCCGGTGAAAGAGTATGGAGATTTTCCGCAAATCGAAAACGGTGTCGGCATGGTGCCGCTCTTTATGCAGGAGTCAGCCCGGCTGTTGCGGAGGATCAGGCCGATTGGGCCGTTTCGGGCAACGGTTGTCACGGGAGTCTCGTCGGTCGGTTTTGTTGGGGATTTTCTGGCATTGCTGTCCGAAAGGAGCGGTGTCGATATTGTACCGCTGGCTGTTGTAAATAAGCTCTTCGGCCCCAGCATAACGGTAAGCGGGCTGATCGCCGGTAATGATATCGCTGCCGCAGTGGCTGGATACGATATCGGCTCCTGCCTGCTCGTTCCGGACGTCATGCTGAAAGAGGGGGAGGGTGTATTTCTGGATGATGTTTCACTGGGTGAACTACAGCGGCGGATTGGTTGCCCGGTAATCGTTTTTGACTCATCTCCCGGAGGGTGTTACAAAACGCTTTGCTCCTTTGCAAAGAGGCAGCGTTCCATCAACTCTGCCCATGAACACAAAGGGGGCTCCTGACAGGAGTCCCCTTTGTGTTCATGTCGGTTTGTGGCAAGCGCACAACTAAATGGTTCCAAAACTCTCCAGCTCATTTTCTGAAAACATTCTATCCACATCCATGATAATCAGCAAGCGCTCGGCATGGTTAAATACACCGGTGATGAACTCCTGGCCGATTCCGCCGGATAGTACCATCGACGGAGGGGGCTGAATTTCACTTCTCTGTATGCGGATTACTTCTGAAACTGCATCGACTATAAACCCGGTCAGATTGCCGGAAACGTCCATGATGATGATGCGGGTCTGGCTGCTGTTTTCGTTCTCGATCAACCCGAAGCGCCTACGCATGGAGATAATAGGAATGACCTTGCCACGCAGATTTATAATCCCCTCGACGTGCTGGGGCACGTTGGGCATCTTGGTGATGGTTGGCATGCGGATGATCTCTCGTACCTTCAGGACTTCAACACCGTACTCTTCATCGGCCAGCATGAAGCTGACCAGCTGGATGAGTTCGTCATGCTTTGCGCCATCATCAATCTTTACGAGGGCATTTGAGGACATTGGGGTCTCCTTTAAGGAATAATGAGTTTCTTTTTGTCTGCCTATCTTCTTACCGTAGAGCGTCTCTGCATGCGCCCGCCCATGGATGCCATCTGGTGCTTCTGGAGGGCACCAAGACTTTCCAGATGGAATTGAAACCATAAATCTCCATAAGCCCGCATATTCATCTTTTTGCCTTTCTCAAGGCACTCCAGATTGTCCTTCAGCTTTTCGTCGCCCGGAAGCTTTTTAAGCCCCTTGGCAAGAATCTCTTTTGCTCTTCCCGTCTCACCGCTCTCGTTCATGCAGTAAGCATAAAGGCTCCAGAGAAGGGATTCTTTACCGTTCCACTGCACCGCTTTATCAAACGTGCTGATCATCTTGTCCTTCTTCTGGCGTTTCATGTAAGAAACAGCCAGCATGGCGGTCGCTGCCCAGTTTTTAAAGAAGGACTTTTCCAGATGGGGGAAGGCGTTAGAAAAGTCACGCTTCATGTAGTAAATCATGCCGATCTGGGAGTGCAGCTGCCCCTCCACATATAGCTGCCATCTGCTATACTGGAGAGCATCTTTCAGTTCGCGGACCGCTTTTTCAAAACGTGGCGGTTGGGCTTGAAGGTCTTTACCGGCTGACTCGATCGAAGCCATGACCTTCTTCATGGTGATACGCGAAAACATGACAAAGATCAGCGCAAAGACGATCAAGCCGATAATGAGTGAAACCCACCATGCCAGCTTGAGCACAAACACAAGAATCAGCAGCACGGCAACTGCAGCAGCTGCGGAGATAAGAATATTATACATCAGGAGTTCCTCTCATACTTTGAGACAGTGGGATAAACAAAAATCAGGCTCTGGGTGGTGTCGGAACCATCTTTCCATTCTTTTCGGTAAATTTGGCGATAATAATGCGTCGGCCCGGCTTGAGGGCCATTTTTGCTTTGATGTTGTTCCAGGTGGAGAGCATCTTGGTCGTCACACTGAACTTTTTGGCCAATGCAGTGAGGGTGTCGCCTCTTTTAATGGTGTAATATTTTGCATAACTTCCCTTTGCTGCTTTGGGCGTCTGTCCTTCGTGGGCGAAGTCAACGGTCTGCTTGACCGGCACAAGAAGTGTTTTGCCGGCAATCCTGCTTTTCCTGACATTAAGTGAGTTCAACTCTGCCAGCACGGCAGGTGACGTTCCAAAACGGCGCGCCACACTTCTCAGTGTGTCTTTCTTGCGAGCCTTGTAGCGGCTGTATAATGTCCGCTCGGTGAAGCGCTTGTCTTCCGGAATCTTTGCATATCCCGCCTCAAACAGCGGTTTGCTCCCTTTAGGGATCTTAAGCTGAAAGCCAGGATACTCGGGAGGGGTGCACCAGTGCTGCAGGTCAGGATTCAATTCCTTGACCGACTCATAGGTTGTGCCGCTTAGTTTTGCAACCAGGTCAAGGTCTGTGCGTGACGGTATCGTGACGGTGTCATACTCGATTGGCGTCAGATATGCGATGTCGGTGAATCCATAGCGGGCTGGATCTTTGGCTATTATAGCCGCAGCCAGAAGTTTTGGTACATACTCCTTTGTTTCCCGTTTCAGGTAGGAGCCCCTGGATATTTCCCAGAAATCACTGGAGTTATACATGCCGATGGCACGCAGGATCTTGTTCTCGCCGGCATTGTAGCCGGCCGCAGCCAGATACCAGTCGCCGTTGAATATGCCGTACAGCTCCTTCAAGTATAGCGCTGCTGCGGTGGTAGCCTTTACCGGATCTTTCCGCTCGTCGATCCATTGGTCAATTCTCAGGTCGTAACGCCGCCCGGTGCCGGAGATGAACTGCCAGGGGCCGACCGCGCTCGCCCAGGAGCGCGCATGCATGTGAAATCCGCTCTCGATCATTGCAACATAGACCAGATCCTCCGGCATTCCTTCGCGCTTAAGGATCTCCTTCATCATGGGGATATAACGGGAAGAGCGCGAGAGCCATTTCGAGAAGGACGGTTTGCCGCTTGTCTGAAAATAATAAAGAAAATATTCAACCTTGCTGTTCAGGGTCAGCGGAATATCAGAGATCGACAGATCTACATCTGCTAAATCAAGATCGCTATCAGTATCAGTGGAGCTTCGCAGCTCTTCAAGCGAAAACAGTGCCGTAGCAGGTGCTACTTTTGCGGCGTCCGCCGAATCCAGGTAGTCCGCAGAAAGCAGCGCCGTGGTTTCGCTTGATCTCAATAACGGTGCGCCAGGGCTGGTTAATTCGGCAAGAAGTGGCTGGGTCACCTCTGTTGCGGCAACCGGGAGAGCATAGAACATGGCCGCAAGAGTGATAACGGCGTATGTAAAAAGCGGGATCTTCTTCATTGGGCGGGGAGTATAAATGAAGCGGCCCTGAAAGTCAATGGCTCGTAAACCCTCTTTAAACGGGCTTCTGCTTATGAATACTGTGCCGGGATAGGGATTGAACGGAGTTTGAAAACACCTTTGCAGCAGAAATAAAAAAAGCCCACCGGAGTGGGCTTAAAGTGAACAATCGTTTCTGCTACTGCTCAGTAGTCCGCTCTTTTTGCATCGCCTCGCGACCAGCCTCAAGAGCAGATGCCAGGATAGATTTCTTCTCGACGAAGGCGTCCTTGCCATCTTCGACGGCATTCTTAATCTTTTCCTGCGCTTCTTTGGCGTATTCCTTGATCTTGTCTACTGCATCTTCAGTCAGGTCCAGGATGTTTTCCCGCATTTCACGCCCGCTTTTTGGTGCGTACAACAGAGCCAGTCCCGCTCCGATTGCTGCGCCGGCTGCAAACGATACCAATACTGTTCCTGCTGATACGTTACATTTGTCAGACATAATTACATACCCCCTCTTTTTTTTAGATACCGTTCAAGAACAAACCTTCCTGCCGCTTTGGCTCCGGTAGCCCAGACCGAAGTCGTGTTAAGGACATTTGTTGCGACCCCTACCGTACGGTTGATCGTGTGCAGGTTGTCACCTGCTGCCCCCAGTTCCGACATGAAGCGTTTAACATCATCGTTGCACTCAGCCATAGCGCCGCCGACGCTCTTCAATTCCGCCAGTACACCAGTCAACTCCTGTAGGGTCGGCTTCAGTTCACCATGAACCATCTCCGCCAGCTCTCCGACTGACACGGCAGTCCGTTTGATGGTAAGGAGGGTAGGGATCAGGGTCAGCACCAGGATGCAGAGTGCTGCGGCGATTACTATCAGGGCGATTGCGGTCAGTGGCATCATTGTTCTCCGTTGTTAATCAATCAATCTGCTGTGGAAAGTATAGAGCAATCAGGAAAAAATTCAACGTATAAACCTATAAAAACAGTTTCGTGGCAGTTGAGGTCAGTCAGTGCAGTCAGGCATCATTTTTGAGACGATCTCTTCTGCCGCTGAATACGGATCAATACTGTTGGCACTCATGTCCGTCACAATCCTGTCAAGGAGGTTCTCCTTCGCCATGAATATCAGGGCTCTCTCGAGTAGAGCATCGCGCAGTATGGCCATGAAGTGGCGCTGTTTTCGCTGGCGCATGAAGTCGTGGATCTTGCCGCTTGACAGGAAAAAATCCCGGTGGGCCAGGATCTCGCTCGTTAGTTTGTCAATGCCGGTGCCACGCTGGGCCTCGGTTTTCATTACCTGAGGATTCCACTGGCCTTCTGCTGGATGACGCATTTCCAGCATCGTGCCCAGTTCTCTGGCTGTCCTGTCGGCACCCTCCCGGTCGGCCTTGTTGACGACAAAAATATCGCCGATTTCAAGGATGCCGGCCTTGATCGCCTGGATGTCGTCACCGAGTCCGGGGACCATTACGACGCAGGTTGTGTGTGCTTCCTTGACGATATCCACCTCGTCCTGGCCGACGCCGACGGTCTCGATGATAATAATGTCCATCCCCAGGGCGTCCATTACCAGGGCGACATCCGACGTGGAGCGCGAGAGTCCACCCAGCGCTCCACGTGTGGCCAGGCTGCGGATAAAAACTCCTTCGTCGCAGGAGTGGCGGTTCATGCGGATACGATCGCCCAGGATCGCGCCGCCGGTAAAGGGGCTGGTCGGATCGATTGCGACTACGCCGACTTTTTTTCCCTGCGCACGGAATGAGGCGGTCAGTTGGTCTACCAGTGTAGATTTGCCGGCGCCCGGAGGCCCGGTAATGCCGATGATAAAGGCATTGCCGGTACGTGGATAGAGCTGTTTCAGCTCCTCGATCGCCTGGGGACGACCATCGTCAATGTCGCGCATCAATCTTGCGGCGGCGCGGATGTTGCCTGCTAATACCTGCTCTGCGAGGGACATGGGATACCTGTCAGATGTGGGATGACGTACACAAAACTGAAATTATTACGTTTGATGGGACGGCATTATGCAACCGCTTGACCTGGGTGGCGAGATCAGTCACCCAGCCGCTTCCCGGGAACCAGATAGTTCCGGATATAATCGGAAACCGCCTCTTCCACCGGAGTGACAGCCTTGTCATAGCCTGCGGCACGTATTTTGGCTGTTTCTGCGCAGGTCAGGTACTGGTAGGTACCACGGATCGATTCCGGCATGTCGATATAGTCGATATGTATCGGCCGCTCCATAGCGTTGAATACTGCGCGAGCCAAGCGGTTCCAGCTGACGGTGGTGCCGCCTCCGACGTTATAGATGCCGCCCGCACCCCTGTTGTGGAGGAAGTGGAGTGTCATGGCTGCTGCGTCCTTGACGTAGATGAAGTCGCGCAGTTGTTCGCCGTCGCCGTACTCCGGGCGGTGAGACTTGAACAGTCGGAGTGTGCCGGTAGCGCCGATCTGCTCATAGGCTTTGAGCACGAGAGAGCGCATTTCGCCTTTGTGCTGTTCATTGGGGCCATAAACATTGAAGTATTTGATGCCTGCAATCCTGTCCAGAATTCCCTGGCGGAGCGCCCATACGTCAAAGAGTTGCTTGGAATAGCCGTACATATTCATCGGACGGAGTTGTGGAAGTTGCTGTTCGTCGTCGACAAACCCGTATTCTCCGTCTCCGTAAGTTGCGGCGCTGGAAGCATAGATAAAACGGGCGTCTGCTGCGAGTGCTGTCAGGGCCAGTTTGCGGGAGTATTCAAAGTTGTTCCTGATCAGGTAGGTGGCATCCGGTTCGGTCGTGGCTGAACATGCCCCCAGGTGGATCACCGCTTCGAGGGAGCGCCCGCCAGGCAGGCGGCTGTTCAGGGAACCGTCAACCAACATCCGCTCGAAGGAGTCTTTTTCCAGGTAATCCATAAAACGGAGTGCTGTCAGGTTGCGCCACTTGTCAGAGTGACCCAGGTGGTCGACAATGAGGATGTCTTCCCTGCCAAGCTGGTTCAATTGCTGAACCACCGCGCTGCCGATCAGGCCTGCGCCACCGGTTACGATGATCATTATATGCTCTCCTGTCTTGTGTGTGCGCTAATTGCCTGCAACAACTCTCTTTTGGTTCGCGGCATATATTCAATATCACGAAGATCGATGCCAATCAAGGAAAGCCGCCGGTTAATTTCTGCAACCAAAGGCTTGGCGCCGAGAGCCTTGCACACGTTCTCCTGTGTGAGTATATCAGTCGCCGTGCCGGTGGCAAGGAGTCGCCCCGACTGGAGGACAATCGCCTCATCCGCCCAACCGTAGGCAAAATCAAGGTCATGGGTCGCAATGATGATCGTCATGCCGGTTTTGTGCAGCACATCCAGCACCGCTGTCAGCTCATCCTGCATGGCGGCATCCAGGCCGGCCATCGGTTCATCAAGCACGACGACCTCAGGCTGCATGGCAAGTACTCCGGCGATGCAGACCCGCTTTTTCTGGCCGTAACTCAGGTTGTGTACAGGCTTGTCAGCGTTTTCTGTCATTCCTACCGCCAGCAGAGCCTCTTCGACTCGTCGCCGTACTTCGGTCTCTGCCAGCCCCATGTTCATCGGGCCAAATGAAACATCTTCACGCACACTAGCTGAAAAAAGCTGGCTGTCCGGGTTCTGGAATACGAGGCCGACCTGTGAGCGCAGTCTCTTCATGCCGCTCCGGCTGTAATCAAGTGGTACTCCATCCCGATACACCTGGCCCACGGAAGGGCGCAGGATGCCGTTCAGATGAAGAAACATGGTCGTCTTGCCGGCACCGTTGGCACCGAGCACAGCGGTGCGTGACCCGCGGCGTATCTTCAGCGAACAGTCGTTGAGGGCTGGCGTGCCGTCAGGGTAGCGATAGGACACGCCGTCCAATGTCAAGGTGGTCTCGGTCATGGCAGTAGCACGGTGAATGCGACCATTAATACTCCGGAAACAACTGCAATAGTAATCGTCTGTCGTGAATGGGCGTAGCTGTTTTCAAGAAAGCGGAGCGCACCGTCGTTGCCGCGCGCCTCGGCGGCTGTGTGCAGTGCCAGGCTGCGCTGCCAGACCTGCACGATCAGATTGGAGACCAGCCCGCCGAGTGAGCGCAATGCAGTCGGGAAGGAGGCATAGCCAAGACGGGCAGATTGGGCGGTCATTGTTTCGTGCACAGCTTCGGACAGCACAAAAAGGGTGCGGTAACAGAGAGTCATCATATCAAGCAGGGTCGCCGGCACTTTGCAGCGGCGCAGCAGAGCGATAATGTCTGAGAGCGGTGTGCTCAAAGCAAGAAAGAGGAGTGCACTCAAGCAGGCCAGTGAACGGCAGCTGATCTGTAGAATACGGGGGATTTCCGACTCCGCCAGATGCAGTGAGATCCCGGTGACCGGAGAGCCAAAATCAAGCGAAACCAGCAGCGACAGACCGCTTGCCAGCAGAAAAAGCAGCGGTGTCGCAGCTACCCGGAGATAACGAAACGCTGGGATGCCGGCGCCGAGAACCGCTGCTGCAAACATGGCAAGGGCGACCAGCACGGCTGTCCGTGGTGAATCTGCGGCAAAGGCAGCAACCATGCCGCAGAGGCTGAAAAACCCTTTGGCGACGGGGGATACCCGTCGCCAGCGGTTGCTGTAAGCGGATTGTTCTGTCAGCACTGTGCTTGCTTGCCCTGTTCACGGCGTATCCTGGCTGTGGTCGCGGCACTGCCGTACCAATACCCGAGAAATCCGGCGCCCAGCGCCGCCTGCAGAGCGAACAGCAGCGAGCCGATCTCACCGCTTGGCGGTTCCATCAGCGGCTTGAACCAGGGCCGATATCCCGGTGCTATAGTGCCTATAACATTCTTGGCCTGATCATCAGCCCCCAGAAAGATCTCCACATCTTTTCCATCCGGCCCCGGAGCGGGCTTTTGTACCATCCAGAGCGGCAGTGCCACCAGCACGATCACCGCAATCATCATCAGAAGGTTTTGATAGCGCTTCATGCCTGTGCCTCCTGTGCAGTCACGACATTCATGTCTTTCAGCTCCAGCGGGTTGAAGCGGAGCAGGGCGTTCATGACGATCACTGTCAGGAGCCCTTCGCTGATCGCCAGTGGAATCTGTGTTACGGCAAATACCGTGGCAAACTTGGCAAAAGATGCGACAAAGCCGCCGGCGGGATCAGGGAACGCCAGTGCCAGTTGTGCCGAAGTCGTGACGTAGGTCAGCAGGTCTGCACAGGATGCGGCGAGGAAGATCGATATCCCGAAAGGGATTTTTGCTGTTTTGCCAAGGCGGTAGATGGCTGCCGCGGCAAACGGCCCGACAATCGCCATGGAAAAAATGTTGGCGCCAAGGGTGGTCAGGCCGCCATGAGCCAGCAGGATTGCCTGAAACAGCAGCACCACCATGCCGATGGGTGCCATTGCCGCAGGGCCAAACAGTATCGCTCCGAGTCCCGTGCCGGTCGGGTGGGAACAGCTGCCGGTAACTGATGGCATTTTCAGGGCTGACAGGACAAAGGTAAAGGCTGCGGCAACCCCAAGGAGCATCCGCTGTTCAGGCTTCTCCTTGATTCTTTTGTTGATGGTAGAGAGTCCGTAGGCAACGAACGGGGTTGAAGCTGCGGTCCAGCCGATGGCGTGTTCTATTGGTAAGAAACCTTCCATGATGTGCATGAGGTGTTCTCCTGTTTGTTGTGAGTGTCGCTGGCAATTAAAAGTATAATAACCATGCCGTATACAGAGGCATCATCTTCCGGCTTGGTAGGCCCAATGAAGTGTGCCTCGGCAACAAATAAAAAAGTCCGCAACTGCAATAGGCAGTATGCGGACTCTTCGTATTCAAAGTCTGATAATAGCGTCACTCTCCCTTTACCAGGGGGAACAATTGAGTGTAGTGATCATGGCAGGTCTTCTGGCTCGCGATTCATCCTCCGGGCGTCTTCCCGGTATTTAAACCAGTGACATAATGCCCTTCGTCCTCGCTTACAGCGGCGGGTCCGCGGGGGAATGGCTCTGTTAAAGCTGCACCCCTCTTCCCTATCAAGCCCGTGCGGGCACCTTGATCAGTTATTCAGTTGTCATAAAACGTCCAGTTGGGATACCACGCTCCCTGCGTCCTGTCAAGGGCGATTGCTGTTGTAAATTAGTATCCTACCCGTCTGTTCCTGCACCACGTGATCTTATCCGCTTGCGCTGCTTCAGCATAAAGCCGAATATGAGTAGTAGCCCAAGAGTCAGCCCCCCACCGACTATGCCCGAAACGCTGGTGCCTAATTTGTTGCCCCCCCGTTCAGGCTCTTTGGGCTGGGTCTGGTTGGTTGACGGAATAGCTGCTTCTTCAGCCGGTTTGGCGCCGCTCGGTTTTCTGAACGAGTAATCGGGCAGAAAAGAGAGCTTCTGTTGCAGAGAAGCTAAAGAACCGTGGATGGCCGGCTTGGGATCGAGCGGCTCTTCTTGGCCGCTCACTTTGGCTATCGACCATTCCAGTCCATCTGGCAGGTCAGAGGCAAGCCGGGAAACACCGCCGCCCATCAGCAGCGCTACCGCCAGGAAGCCCAAGATGGCGGTGCGCATTGCTGGGGTGTTGTGCAGCGGTGATTCTGTTGCACTCGACATGATTTCCGGTTTTGCTCTGTACAGAAAAGAGATTACGGCAGCTGTTACCACGCCCTCAACCGCACCGATCGCCAGATGGATCGGCTGCATGATGAGGAGAAAGGTCGAAAAAGGGAGTGATGAAATATCTGACAAAACCGTTTCCATGACGACTGCAAATGAGCCCATCTGCAAGGCGATGATTGCCGCTGATATTGATGCGACCGGTATTTTGGTCGGTGAGTGTGCGCTGCCGGCAATCTTTTTGTAGACGAGGGGGTAGGCAATGAAAGCCGGGAAAAAACCGAGGTTGAAGATATTGCAGCCGAGCGCCAGCAGGCCCCCGTCTGCAAAAAAGAAAGCCTGAACAACCAGTACGGAGGCGATGGTCAGGAAGGCGGCATGCGGTCCGAGCAGGATTGCCAGTATCAGGCCTCCTCCGAGATGTCCGCTGGAGCCGGTGACCGGAATGGTGAAGTTGATCATCTGTGCCGTGAAGATAAATGCACCAAGAACCCCCATCAGCGGAATTTTGTGGTCATCCATCTCCGTGCGAACTTTTTTAGAGCAGTAGGCGATGCTTGTGGCTGAAACGGCCCACATCGTTCCGCCTACGGCAGGTGACAGTAATGCATCGGCCATATGCATGCTTTGCCCCCTTTCTGCCTGAGTGCCTGTTTTTTAAATTAGTAACACGATTTCAATACATGAGCATGGTTTGCGTGTCAATTGCTAAAATATTAAATTCGTGCTACCGCCGAGTCGCACGTTCTTGTCAGCTTTTGATTTCAGGTAAAAACCGCGGGGCGCAATCATTTCTGCTGCAGGGGGGGGATTTGTGCACAAAAAAAGCCCGGCGGAAACCGGGCTTTTTTGTATTATTACAAGGCTGTCAGTTAGATGATCCCGTGGGCGACCATTGCATTGGCCACTTTGATGAAGCCGCAGATATTGGCGCCAAGGACATAATTGCCCGGTGCGCCATATTCCTCCGCCGTTTCAAAACAGTTACGGTGGATGTTGATCATGATGTCTTCCAGTTTTTTCTCGGTATATTCGAAACTCCATGAATCTCGCCCGGCATTCTGCTGCATTTCGAGAGCGGATGTCGCAACACCGCCGGCATTTGCAGCCTTGCCGGGGCCGTAGGAGATCTTTGCATCAAGGAATATTTTGACCCCTTCAGGGGTGGTTGGCATGTTGGCACCTTCACCAACAGCGATGCAGCCGTTTTTAACCAGAGTTGCAGCATCCTTGCCGTTGATCTCGTTCTGTGTTGCAGATGGCATGGCGACCTGGCACGGAATGTCCCAGATGTTCCCTCCGGCAATGTACTTGGCATCTTTGTGTGTGGCAACATAATCAGATATGCGGCGACGCTCCACTTCTTTGAGTCGCTTGATCAGGTCAAGGTCAAGACCCTCCTCGTGGTAAATCACTCCGTTGGAGTCGGAACAGGCAACACACTTGCCCCCCAGCTGATGAATCTTCTCGATAGTGTAGATTGCAACATTCCCCGAACCGGATACCAGGCAGGTCTTGCCTTCAAAGGAGTCCTTACGGGCCTTAAGCATCTCGCTGACAAAGTATGTCGCTCCATAGCCTGTCGCTTCGGTGCGCACCAGTGAACCACCCCAGGTGAGTCCCTTGCCTGTCAGTACGCCCGGTTCGTAGCGGTTCGTGATGCGTTTGTACTGGCCGAACATGTAGCCGATCTCACGGCCACCCACGCCGATATCGCCGGCAGGGACGTCCGTGTGTTCGCCGAGATGGCGATACAGTTCGGTCATGAAGCTCTGGCAGAAGCGCATGACTTCGTCGTCTGATTTGCCCTTCGGGTCGAAGTCGGAACCGCCTTTGCCGCCGCCTATCGGCAGGCCGGTCAGTGAATTTTTGAATATCTGCTCGAAGCCGAGAAACTTGACTATGCCGAGGTAGACGGAAGGGTGGAAGCGGAGGCCGCCCTTGTAAGGTCCCAGTGAGCTGTTGAATTCTACCCGGAAGCCACGATTGATGTGAACGATTCCCTTGTCATCCTGCCAAGGCACCCGGAAAATGATCTGGCGTTCCGGCTCACAGATACGCTCAATGATCTTGCGCTCGAGGTACTCCGGGTGTTTAGCCACAACAGGTCCAAGGCATTCCAGAACTTCGAGAACAGCTTGGTGAAACTCTGTTTCGCCCGGATTGCGATTAAGAACTTCCTGATACATTCCTTCGATTTTTACGTCGACCTTTGCCATGATGCCTCCTGGTGGATTAAAATGCGGGCAGGTGTGGGTGGAAAATGTGCACACATGCAGCGCTAATGCTTAATTTACAAGCATGTATCGTGCCGCTGGTGGCGCGTGCCTTTAAAATGTGCAGGCAGTGCTGTTAAATTAGCCAGTTACCTTTTGCTGCAACACACATGGTTGTTGTCGTATTGATGTGTAGTGTATGCTGCGGAGTCGTTTGTTTACACAGAAGAGTAGTTTTGGGTCGTGAGTATCGTCAATGGAGGCGTCGCTATCCGGGGGGGGGTAATGAAGCAGTAGGCCGTGAAGGTGCTGAAGAAGAGGGAGGCTTTTGACCGCAGGCGGAGTTGTCTCTTTGGTCGGTTAGCAGGTGTGACTGGAGTTGATGTGTGTGGCGGTCTCCCGCTCCAGCAGGCAGCCGGTGCGTAGATCCGTGTCTTCAGAGGCGTTGATAAGTCGCTTTGCTGCTGAAAGTGTGGCCAGCGGATGGCTGGCAACCCGCTCCGCAAAGGAGGAGACCCTTCCCCAAAACTCGTCTTCACGATAAACAGTGTCAACCAGCCCCATGTGAAGCGCCTCTGCTGCGCTGAATATGTCTGAAGTCATGAAGATTTCACGGGCATGGTTCGTGCCGACAATATGCGGGAGTTTGTGCGTCCCGCAGAACCCGGTGATGATACCGAGCTTTGCTCCGGAGTGTCCGATCCGCAACCCATCAGAAGCGATGCGGATATCGCAAGACATGGCCAGATCACACCCTCCTCCCATGGTGATGCCGTTCAGGGCGGCTATCACCGGTTTGGGGCAGGACTCGATCTGGTCGAATAACGATTGGCCCAGTTCTGCAAAGTGGAAAGCATCATTGGGAGAGAAATGTACCATTTGGCCGATATCGGCCCCGACGGCAAAAGATTCTCCCGGATACCCGCTGAGAACGACGGCATTCGTTGACACATCCTCCGCGACCTGGGCGAAGGCCCGCTTCAGTTCCCGGATGGTCGTGATGGAGAGCTTGTTGAAACGGGAGCCGGCATCGAGCAGGATATACCCGACCCGGTTCCTCGTCTCTATGTGCAGCTTTTTGTAAGGCATCAGGCCCGGGGGTGGACGTTGCTTTTTACCCAGGCAACAATGGCTTCTGTTGAAGTGCCGGGGGTAAATACCTCGCAGATGCCGGCGGCTTTCAGCCCGGGGATGTCGTCTTCAGGGATGACGCCGCCACCGAATACCATGATGTCACCGGCATCTTTCTCCTTGAAGAGCTGCATGACTCGTGGGAGTAACGTGTTATGGGCGCCGGAGAGGATCGACAGGCCGACGCAGTCAACATCCTCCTGGATGGCGGCTGACACGATCTGTTCGGGGGTTTGGTGCAGGCCGGTGTATATGACCTCAAAGCCTGCGTCACGAAAGGCCCTGGCAATTATTTTAGCACCTCTGTCATGACCATCCAGCCCAGGTTTTCCGACAAGTACGCGCAACGTTCTTTCAGCCATTGTAATTACCCCCAATTGTATAGTGGTTAAACTGTTTCAAGTATCTGTTTACTCGCCAGATAAAACTTTCGGATGTGGTCTACATCTCGATGCCGCTCCTGGCCGGTACTCCGGCTTTGTAGTAATGTTTGATCTCCCTCATCTCGGTGACAAGGTCAGCTGCTTCGATCACCCGCTCGTGGGCGTTGCGCCCGGTCAGCACCAATTCAGTCTTCTCCGGTTTGCAGCGGATAAGTTCAAGCACCTGCTCAACCTCAATGAGGCCGAAGCCGACGGCACCGTTGATTTCGTCGCAGACAAAAAGGTCAAAGTCACCGGATGTCAATAGTTCCTGAGCCTGAACAAACGCTTCCTGTGCAGCCTGTCGGTCTTCAGCGATGTCTTTCGTGTTGACCCACCCCGGTCTCCCGGTCTGGATGATCGTCAGTAACGGCGCCAGTTTTTCAGCGGCCAGGTGCTCGCCATATTTCCCGCCCCCCTTGATGAACTGAAATACGCAGACCTTGAGACCTCGCCCGACCGCCCGCAACGCGAGCCCGAGCGAGGCGGTTGTTTTACCTTTGCCGTTACCGGTATAAACCTGAACGCAGCCACGATCCAAAGACATTGTTTATTCTCCTTTGAACTGCGGAGCGCGTTTGTCCAGAAAGGCCTGCATCCCTTCGCGCTGATCGAAGCTCGAGAAGCAGAGGGCAAATGCATCCCTCTCCAGCATGCAGGCGGCCTGCATGTCGATATCGTAGCCGGTGTTGACGACCTCACCCCCGATGCGGATGGCGTGCGGGCTGCGTGTGCATATATGTGTGAGGAGCTTTTCTGCATGTGCCAGAGCATGACCCTGATCGTAAAGGCGGTTTAGTAAACGTATGCGGTGGGCTTCTTCGGCATTGATGAGGTCACCGCTGTAGACGAGCTCTTTTGCTTTTGATTTGCCTACCAGTCGTGCAAGACGCTGGCTACCGCCACAGAAGGGAATCAGTCCGGCGGCAATGCCCGGGAATCCAAAGCTGGCGGACCGTGAAGCCACAATAAAGTCGCACGCCAGTGCAACTTCAAGTCCCAACCCGGTGCATTCGCCCTCGATCACCGCTATGCATGGCATGTCGCTTTTTTCAAGACGAAACATGACCTGTTGGCCGAGGCCTGACAGCGCTGCCGCATCATGGGTGGACATGCTTTTCTCAATATGGCACCTGCAAAATCCGCTGCCTGAGTCTGTCAACAGCAGCCCCTTGACTTCATCTTTGCCGGAAAGGGCGGCTATCTGGCGTTGCAGCGCCCCCAGCAGGTCTCCGGGAGAAGCGGCCGGGTTCCCGGGAATGGTGAGAACGGCTATGCCGTCTGTACTCGTATGGGTTGTGCAAAGTTTATCTGGCACCGGTTGTTCCTGTTTGCATACAATGAATAAAAAAGCGTGCAACTATAGCAATTCGAACCGTATACGGTCAAGAAAAGCTTTCGTCCGCCTGCTCGATTGTAAAGACTTGCCGAATGCAATTATGGCGTTATACTGCGGCAATATCTTTTGTCCCGGGAGAACAGACATGCATCTGCCTACGCTCGTTCGTCGCAGCACCCACGCGTCCTGCATCGCCGCAAAAGAAAACGCCGCTTGGCTCCAGCAGCATATGAGCCCGTATTTTTTTCAGGCCATGGCAGATGAGGATGATGCGCTGGAGCTGCTGGCCCGTGAGATGAGGCTCTTGCGGAAGAACCGGCACCTGCTTCTGACCGATCAGGAAAAACGACTGGTGATCGCCTGCGTAAACCATCCCGGTTCACTGTATGGCACGCTGCGCCACATAGGGGAACGCGAGATTTCATACGCGATGTTTTCCCACTCCAATGCCGATATGCCGGGCCTCGATGATGAGCTTGAAATCCAGCGTTTTGAGTTCGATCGGCGCGATAACAGTGAAATAGACCTTACCCGAGAGGTTGACATTCCGGCGGCGCTGGTGCGGAAAGTACGGGCTGAGCTGCGCAGTTCGTTTCCGGCATTTGATCTGCGAAGGCTTGAGCGGCTGCTGAAAATTCTCTGGTTGAATAATCCGGATTACATCAGGATGTCACCTGCGACGCGGATTGCGTATCTGATTTGGCTGTTCGATAGCGCCAACGCTTCAGGGGGGCTTTTTCTCGATATCTCCACAGTTGAGCGGGAAGGGGGCACCGAGACCCGGGTGTTGATGGGTGTCGGCAACCCTCCGCAAGGAGAGTTCCTGCTGCAGTTGCTGGAGGTCTTTAACCGTCTGGATATCGGTATTAGAAGGGCTTACTGCCAGACCATCTCCAACGGAATCCACCCCTATTTTCTCGGTGCCTTTCTTGTTATCAGCCGCAAGGGCGAAGATATTTCGCCCGAAAGCCCGCTGGCTTCACGTCTGAAAAGAGAGCTCTGCACCACACAGATCCTCTCCACGTCATCACCGGTGTATCAACAGTACGTTGTTGAAGGCCTGCTCTCCGGCGAGGATGCCGCGCTTGTGAACGCCTGCATCTCTTTTTGCCACACCACTCTTGCTCACGGACAGCCGGACCGCTTTGGGCAGGAGGATGTTCAGAGTGCATTTTATGATCACCCGGAAATGGCGCAGCTCCTTATCCGCCTCTTCCGGCTCCGCTTCGATCCTGATCTGGTCGGGCGGGACAAGCTTTACGCCGCCGCTCTGGCCGAAGTGCAGGATGCGGTGGAGGGGTACAATACCGGGCATCGCTGGCTGGACGATATACGGCGTGCGGTCTATCGCTGCTGCCTGCTGCTGGTTACCCACACCCTCAAGACCAATTTTTTCGTGATAGAGAAGCAGGCGCTGGCTTTTCGGCTTGACCCCGGGTATTTACGCCTGCTCGGGCGGGAATTTACCACGGATCTACCGGAGACGCTTCCGTTCCGCGTTACCTTTTTCTTCAGCCGTTTCGGTGCCGGATATCATGTCGGTTTTTCGGATATCGCCCGTGGCGGTTGGCGCACTGTTATCGCCCGCAGTGGCGATGATTACATCACCTCGGCCAACACGATATTCCGCGAAGTGTATGTACTGGCCAACACTCAGCAGTTGAAGAACAAGGATATTTACGAAGGGGGATCCAAGCTGGCGGTGGTCCTGGACGCCTCTGATCTGGAACAGGCCGGTGGGGATGCTGAAAAGTGCCGGCTTTACAAGCTTCAATACAGCGTCGCGAATGCGTTTCTCGATATATTTATCACCGAAAACGGCGTAGCCAGAGACCGTCGCGTTGTCGATTATTATGGCGATGACGAGCCGATCGAACTCGGGCCTGACGAAAATATGCATGACGGCATGATTGAGGCGATCGCTGCCCTGTCAAAAAAACGCGGCTATCTTCTCGGCGTCGGTATCATGTCAAGCAAGCGTTTCGGGATCAATCACAAGGAGTACGGCGTCACCTCTACCGGTGTGGTGGCCTTTGCAGAAATCACCATGGCTGAAGCGGCCGGAATCAACATTCGTCGCGATCCGTTCTCGCTCAAGATGACCGGTGGCCCGAACGGAGACGTTGCCGGCAACTCTCTCCGTATCATGCTGGAACGCTGTCCCGGAGTGCAGGTGCGCCTGATTCTTGACGGTACGGCGGCGCTGTATGACCCAAACGGCATCAGTCATGGCGAATTACGCCGCATCGTACTCGCGCACGATCTGGATGCCTTTAATCCTGCTTTTCTGGGCGAGGGTGGCTTTATTGTTTACCGGACCGGGAGGCGCCTCGAAGGGCTGAAAGAATCACATCGCAAAGTGATCCGTACCCCTCAAGGGCTTGTTGAGGAGTGGCTGGATATCGATGATTTCAACCGGCTCTACAACAGCCTCGTCTTTACGGTCAAAGCGGATCTTTTTATTCCTGCCGGGGGGCGGCCAGAGACGATTGACAGCCTGAACTGGCGCTCTTTCCTCGATGATGAGGGTGTGCCGTCGTCCGGGGTCATTATAGAGGGTGCTAATTCTTTCATCACCCCCGAAGCACGGATTCAACTGCAAAAGAGCGGCGTGGTGCTGATGCGTGACGCCTCAGCCAACAAATGCGGCGTTATCTCGTCATCTTACGAAATTATCGCCAACCTGCTGCTTTCAGAGCGTGAATTTATGGAGCAGAAGGCTCTCTATGCCGGCGACGTGCTGGCTATTCTGGAAAAAAGAGCCGCGGACGAGGCCCGCCTGATCCTGCGGAGACGCGTGGAATCGGGCGGTACCCTTCTCTGTAGTGAAATTTCTGAAACCATCAGCCAGAATATCAATAGCCTGTACACCAGACTTTTCGAATTCTTTGCGGCGCGTCCGGAACTCTGCCTGCAACTCCCCTTCCGTAAAGCAATTCTGAGTCACCTGCCGCGCATGTTGCAGGAGTCAGCGGCTTACCGGCAGCGGATCAGGACGCTGCCGCAGAAATACCTCTGTGCGATTCTGGCGGCAGAGATCGGCTCTTCGCTGGTATACAGCGGCAGTCGTGATACCGATTTTGAGGATATGATCCGGCGGCATCTGGCGCGGGTGTTGTAATGGTGATTTAAGCGCGAGCTTTTAAGCAGCGAGCAAAATTCTCATTAACAACAGGCTTTTGAAATCGGGGCCAGTGTGGTATACACACGATGCCAATCTAAAAAGTGGAGACAAGATTTGAGCGATAACTGTAGTGCGGTAACAACGATACTGTTAATCTGCCGTGAAGGGAAAAGCCGTCAGATGTATCAGGCGGAACTCGCCCTCCCCGGAGTGTCGCTGGTTTGTGTTCAGGCGCTAATGGAATTTTTTTGCCGTGGAGTGTACTGTCCTCTGAACGGGATTCTGGTTGATATGCCAACCTATATGCGTAGCAGCGAAGAGGAAAAGCGGCTGTTGACAGATCTGGTTGTGCTTTTTCCGGCCCTGCGTCTCAGGTGCCAGGAAGCCACCGGTGAAATCCGTACCCTCCCGTTTGGTACGGCGTATCCCGGTAATACGCCACCAGCTGTTTTTGTGCAAAAATATTGCGCCTCAACCGTGCCGCGAAAGATACGAACCAGTGAACGGTCCCCGTTGAATATGCCGGCGCTGCTGAGCAGGGCTCTTCCGGTGGAAAATGTGTCCGGTGCAAGGTCCGTGACGGTAAATATATCCCGCGGTGGCTGCTTTCTTGTCTGGTTCGAACAGTGGGTTGTCGGAGACCGGGGCTGGCTTATTCTTCCGGAGCTGGAAGACCGTGCGCCGATACCGGTGGAGGTCTGTTCTGTGCGGTTGTGGGGTGAGCAGCATGTCCTGCCCGGGGTAGGGGTTAAGTTCATTCAGCTTACCGGGGCGCAGAAAGCTGAGCTGAATCGCCTCGGGGGCCCCAGTCTCCTGGAGGAAGAGGACTGATTGCCGTAATCCGGAGAAATAATGTTTTGTCGCAACGAGTTCTGGCTGGACTGGGGCTGGTGTTACGTTTGCAGGGGGGTGTGTGGGAAAGGTTGCCATAGAAAATATTGAAACCGGCATGGTTCTGGCGGGTGATGTTCATGACCGGACGGGGCGTATGCTCCTTGGTGCCGGGGCGGAACTCACCCAGAAGCACCTGGTCATCTTTCGTACCTGGGGGGTGCTGGAGGCTGATATCGCCGGCCAGGGGGATGATGAGGCTGCCAGCCAGATACCTGCGGATGTGGACCCCGTTGAGCTGGCCGCGGCCGAGCAGGAATTGGCACATCTTTTTCAGCACGCGAATCGGACCCATCCGGCCATTATAGAGCTGATGCGGCTTGCGGCGCTCAGGAAGGTTCATCATGGCGCTATCTGATTATCAGGCGACAACTGTCGATCGTATTGTTGAAGAAACCAGCACGGTTTATTCACTCCCCCTGTTCTATGAACGGCTTAATGAGACGATCAACCATCCCCGCAGTTCTATTGATGACATCTCCAGAATTATCACCGAGGACCAGGGGCTTACCGCTCGACTGCTGCGGCTGGCAAACAGCCCGATGTTTGGCTGTTATGCAAAGGTTGACTCCATCACAAAGGCAGTCACCATCATTGGTACCCAGCAGTTGCGCGATCTGGCGCTGGCCGCCTCGGTCATGGGTGTCTTCAAGGGGATTCCTGAGGAACTGCTTAATATGACCTCTTTCTGGCGGCACTGCATTGCATGCGGCATCATTGCCCGCAGCCTGGCGGTCTACATGCGCGAGTCGAATGTAGAGCGGCTCTTTGTTGCCGGCATGCTGCACGATGTGGGGCAGGTTGTGCTGGCAGCAGCCCGACCTGAAGTGGTTCGTGAACTTCTGGAGGAACATCGTGATACCGGCAGGCTTTATCTGGACCTGGAGCGGGAACGGCTTGGATTTGATCACGCCGAGCTTGGGGGAGCATTGCTGAAAAAGTGGAAAATTCCCTCTAGTATCGGAGAGCCGGTGGCTTTTCATCATCGTCCCGGTTCTGCAGAGCAGTTCCGGCTTGAAACGGCCCTGATACACTTTTCGGATATTATCTGTCAGGCCATGGAATTCGGTCAGGGGGCGGAGTGGGGGGTGCCGCCGCTTGATGAACCGGCCTGGGAGCGTATGGGGCTGTCGCCACATGTTCTTGGGTCTGTCCTTAAGCAGTCGGAATCCCAGATAGCCGAGACATTTGCCATTCTGTCAGGAGGGGAGGATGACTGACGAGAGAGAGTCCAGGTCTCAGGAGTTTTTGCAGGAGCGGGTCAGCTATCTTGAGGAGTCCAACCGGCGCTTCATGTCGATTCTGGAAATGCTGGCTTCCAGCAGCGAGTTTCAGGGTGATCTTAGTCGTGCCAAGGATGGCGAGGGTATTTTCAAGGCAACGGCCGGCCAGTTGAGGCGTATTTTTTCGTTCCAATCCATGGGGTTTCTTGACAGTCAGCCTGACGGCAGCTTTGAATTGCTGGTGGCTGATCCACCCTCTGCGCATAGCGCTCTGCAGGGTATGGTTGAGAAGTGTATGATGGACGGAATTTTTGCCTGGGCGCTCAACCGCAATCAGGCAGTCCTTGTGCCGGCAGAGACCGGGGAGACGCTGCTGTTGCAGGTGGTGGCCACCCAGTCCAGCATTCGCGGAATGTTTGTCGGCACGCTGCAGGGGAGCTCAGCTGCATTGGATGCACCCTCTCTCAACGCCCTTTCGATAGTATTGTATACATGCGCTTACGCTTTGGAGAGCACCGTTTTATACGGTATGCTGAATGATCACACCCAGCATCTGGAAGAACGGGTGCAGATGAGGACCCGTGATCTGGAAGAGGCCCGCCGGCAGGCAGAAGCGGCCAGTCTGGCAAAAAGCGATTTTCTGGCTAATATGAGCCACGAGATCCGCACGCCGATGCACGGGGTGATGGGAATGACGGATCTGCTGTTGCAGGGAGGGCTGACTCCGCAGAAGGAAAAGCTTTATCAGCTTGCCATTAAGGATTCTGCCGACAGCCTGATGTTGATCATCAACGATATTCTGGACTTTTCCAAGATCGAAGCCGGTAAATTTACGTTGGAGAGAAAGCCGTTCAGCCTCGGGAGCGTTCTGGAGAGTTGTCTGAACGGTCTTCGGGTCAGGGCCGAGGAAAAGGGTCTCAGGTTGACTCACCAGCTTGACACCGCTGTGCCGGCTTGTCTGGTGGGGGATTATGGGAGGCTGCGCCAGATTCTTAGCAATCTTGTTGGGAATGCGGTCAAATTTTGTAAGCAGGGACAGATCTCAGTCGAAATCGACCTTGCATCCATGAAGGGGGATGAAGCTGTTCTCCATGTTCGCGTAACTGACACCGGCATAGGCATTGCGGAGGAGGCCTGCCAGCGGATCTTTAACCAGTTTGAACAGGCTGACGGCTCCACCACAAGAAAATATGGAGGAACCGGGCTTGGCCTTGCCATCTGCAAAAAACTGGTGGAGTTGATGGAGGGGAACATCTGGGTGGAGAGCCGCCTGGGCGTGGGAAGCTGTTTTCATTTTACAGCTCGCTTCCAGTCGGGTAACGAAACTCTGCTGGTGGCAGAAAAGGACACAAGCCCGGCCCCCGGCAGGCTTCGGCAAACACCTTTGGATGTTCTTCTTGCAGACGATGTGGAAATAAACCGGGCCCTGGTACAGGCTGTTTTGGAGCCGCACGGCCATAGGATTACACTCGCTGAGGATGGACGGAAGGCTCTTTGTGCCTACAAATCCAAGCGGTTTGATGTTGTTCTTATGGATGTCCAGATGCCGGAAATGGACGGACTTGAGGCAACCAGAGCGATTCGTGAGCATGAACGTGCCACGGACCGGAGCGGGGGCGTACCTATTGTTGCCATGACCGCTTTTGCCGGGCACGAAAATCGTCAGATCTGTCTGGATGCCGGGATGAATGATTATCTGCCCAAGCCGATCAAGCCTGACCAGTTGTTGCAGATGCTGGAAAAGTTGTGTGGCTGCTCGGCACCTACGGTAGTGGGGGCGGCTACCTCCGGTCCTCCTTTGGCCTCTGAGTCACAGGAGGTGGCGGATGGGCGTGGCGAAGATGTGGCTGTTTTTGCTCAAAACGAGCTGTTGGAACGGCTGGGAGGGCGAGTGGAGATGGTCCCGCGCTTTGTGACGCTCTTTTGCAAGGGGGTTCTGCCTCAGCTGGAGGGGCTGGCCACGACGCTGGAGTCGGACGATGCGGACGGAGCGCGCCGCCACGCCCACGCCATCAAGGGATCTGCCGGAAATATTGCCGCTCTGCGGATGCAAAGGACTGCTTCGGCGGTAGAACAGGCGGCCAAAGAGGGTGATCTGGCAGAATTGCCGCAACAGCTAGCAATTCTGCAACAGGAATACAGGGAGTTTGTCGTGGTTGCGACTGCTTTGGGTTTCATAGCTGAAGCCAAATAAGCTTCTGTGGAGGTATGAGATATATGGTGAGATGTCTGGTTGTGGATGATGATGAGCTGGGACGTGAGCTGATAGCCCAGTATCTGGAAGGTGTCGCTGTCTGCGATATGGCGGAAAACGGCTTACAGGCTGTGGAAATGTTTCGCGCCGCGTTCGAGGGGGGGACCCCCTATGACCTGATGATTCTTGATATTGTTATGCCGGAAATGGATGGTTATACCGCCGCAAAAGAGATTCGTCTGATCGAGAAGGAGTGGGGCGTGTCAATTAACGACGGGCTCAGTATCATCGTTCTTTCCTCTTTGAATACACCGGGCGATGTTATCCAGGCCTATGTTTCAGCTAAGTCGGCCGCACACCTGGTGAAGCCGGTGCAGCCGGATAAGCTGCGTGGCGCCATAGATAAACTGGGAATATGCAAGCAGCCGCAGTGACACAGGCGGGGTCTGGGGCTGGAAATGATGGTCTTATTTCGTGCTGAATTTGCTTTGGCATCAACTGGGTCTATGTTAGTACAGTTTTGCAAGATCCTTCCAAAAGAGGTTTCATGTGTCTGTAAAACAGTTTGTAAAGGGAGGCGAGTCGGTTAGTCGCTTTGAAATAAAGCGCTATGGCTATACCCTTACGCTTGAGATCAGTCCTGACGGGCTGGAATGTTACTGCTGCTACGAGCCTTCAACTATCGGCGGGACGCCTCTCACCTATGCCGAGTTACAGGGGTATCTGGCCCAGTTCAAAATTTATGTGGGGATTCTCCCTGAAGCGGTAAGCTCTCTGCTTAATGCAGCGGTGAGTGCAAAGCCTGTGGCTCGTCTTTTTTTTGCGCGCGGCATTCCAATGATTCCCGGCGAAGATGGGCACGTAGCCATAGGGGTTGCCGATGATCTTGCGGAAGCTGAGCCGGAGGAGGGGGCGGCAGGGACTGTAGATTTCCGCCGTGTACAGGCATTCCTTAATGTCGATGCGGGGGAACTGGTCGCGACGATTATGTCTCCTGGCCCCGGAACGCCGGGTAAAACGGTTGTCGGGAAAATAGTGCTGCCGCTGCCGGGTGCTCCGGTTAAGCTTGAAATCGGGCAAAATGTCCGTTTGAGCGACGATGGTTTGACGATTCTGTCTCTCGCCACCGGGCGTGTCTGTTTGCGTGATAATGCAATTTCGGTCGAAGATATCTACGAAATCGACGGTAATGTTGATTTCAAGGTCGGTAACGTTGCTTTCAAGGGGTATGTTGAAGTGAAGGGGGACGTTCTGGACGGTTTTTTCGTCAAGGCGACCAAAGGCATTAAGGTGCGGGGGAATATCGGGGGCTGCACGATTGAGTCGGATGGTGATATCACCTTTTGCGGCATGAATGGACAGGGGACAGGGAAAATCATTTGCGGCGGTTCGATATCCGCCAATTTCATTTCCGATGCAGTTATAGAATGTGCCGGAGATGTTACTGCAGAGGTTGAAATCCGAAGCTCTCAAATCAAGTGTCTGGGGGTGATCTCCGTCAACAAGGGGGGGCTGACCGGAGGGGAGTATTTCGCGCTGGCCGGCATCGAATGCGCCAATCTGGGGAGCAGGACGGCGCTCAGGACTCGTGTCGTTGCGGGGGTTCACTATGGTGATCTTGAAGAACTCAATTGCCTGTTTAACGAGTTAAAAGATTTGGTTGCGGAGTTCACTGCCGCACCCAAGGGAACTGTTGATATGAAGGCGTTTGCTCAGAAACGTGCTCTGGTTACGGAGCGGACCCAGGAGGTCCGTTCAAGGACCTACGAACAGTGTAACCCGAAGATAAATGTAAAAAAAGTGCTTTACGAAGGCGTTAGTATCACACTCGGAATGATAAGTGACAATATCCGCGAAGAGCGTAGAGGATCTGTCAGCATAATTGAGAACAGTATTGAAGGGGGGTTTCGTTTCCTTGGGATGACCCCGCTATCTTTCAGGGCCCAGATGATAGAGCAGACATTTATACAGCAGCAGCAACGTGAACAACAAAGGGTAAGATCAAATATACAGGAGGGTGGTGCATGAAAGCATTGATCGTTGACGATGTGGAAATGAACCGTGAATTGCTTGCCATTTTTCTCGAAGGGCGTGCTGCGTCAGTTTTTGCCGAAAGTGGTGAGGAGGCTTTGAAGCTGGTTGAAGATGCCCTGGGGGCAGATGCGCATTTTGACCTGATCTGCATGGATATCTCAATGCCCGGCATGGATGGGCATGAAGCCCTCAGAAAGATCAGAGAAGCGGAGGAGTTGTCCGGGTGCAAGCGGGCAACCGTTTTCATGGTAACCGGTAGCAGTTCCCCTGACGACATGTTTGATGCTCTGATTAATGGCGGTTGCGATGATTATCTGACCAAACCGCTGATGCAGCAGAGTTTCAGCGACCTTCTGGTTAAGCACGGGTTGTGCTGATTCGAGCCGGTTGCCCGACGTGACGTTTGGTTGTGAATTTTGTTTTGATTCCACCTGTACGCTGTGCTAAAAATAAAGTCCGTTTATGTTTACTCTGATACCAAAGATAAAAGGAGTCTGTCATGTCATCCAGTAATGATAATGCTGCCGCTGCTGTAATCGCATTTGCTTCAGGTGCCGTCATAGGTGTGGCTGCTGCCCTCCTGCTTGCTCCTGTGCCGGGCCGCGAAATGCGCGAAAAACTCTCCGATCTGGGAGAAACTGCTGCTGAGCGTGTCAAACGTCTCGCTCGCGAAGCAAAATTCAAAGTTGGCCCACGAACAAAAGGTGCTGACTATGAGTACGACGGCGGCGATGCCTGGATATAAGCGGATCCGCTGCCGATGAAACTGAAATACGGCTCAACTTCATTTGATCTCGACCTCCCGCCGGAACGTCTGGCGGGGGTTGTCACCCCCTCGCCGATTGTTGTAGATGAATCCCCCGTAGATATAATTGAAGCTGCTCTGGATAGCTGTAGCCAATTTATGTCATCTATCAGGCCGGGTGACAAAATTGTCATAATCACCTCCGATGTTACCCGCTACACCGGCAGTGAAGTCTATCTCCCATTGCTGGTGGAGCGACTTCGTCGTCTCGGAGTTGCCGATAGTGATCTTGAGATCCTGATCGCACTCGGCATTCATCGCAAGCAGACGGAGCAAGAGCACCGGCAGATCGTTGGGCCGTTGTACGGCCGGATACGCGTTACAGACCACGAATGTGACGATCCTGATCAGTTGACTTTTATCGGTACAACCTCAAACGGCATCAGGGTCACTATTAACCGTCGGGCGGTAGAAGCTGATCACCTGATTCTGACCGGTGCTATCGGTTTTCACTACTTTGCCGGTTTTGGTGGCGGTCGCAAGAGTGTTCTGCCCGGCATAGCCAGTCGCCAGTCCTGTATGGCCAGTCACTTCTCGGTTCTTAACCCGGGGGAGGGGAACGGTAAGAATCCGCTGGCGACTACCGGGAATCTGGAGGGCAATCCGGTGCATCGGGCGATGGTTGAAGGGTGTGCCATGGCCAAGCCGGCTTTTGTCGTAAATACCGTGCTGGCCCCGGATAAGCGCATTATTGCGGCATTTGCCGGCCATTGGCGTGATGCCCACGAGGCCGGTTGCCGTTTTTATCGAGAGCGGTTTGCCTTCCCGGTGGCAGAAAAAGTCGATCTAGTGGTCGCTTCCTGTGGTGGCTTTCCAAAGGATATTAACCTGATACAGGCTCATAAGGCGATGGAGTATGCCGCACAGGCTCTTCGTGACGGTGGGGTGATGATCCTGCTGGCGGAATGCCGCGACGGCTTTGGCAACGGGACTTTTTTTAGCTGGTTTCGCCATAAAGGTTTGGACGTATTTGAAGCGGCACTCCGGGCAGGGTATGAGATCAACGGTCAGACCGCTTATTCCGTTTTGCAGAAAGCGCTCCGTTTCCAGATTATCCTTGTATCGGATTTTCCACTGCAGCAGGTTGAGCAAATGGCTATGATCCCGGCGCGCACACTTGACGAAGCGATGGGGTTTGCGGTCGGCATGCTGCCAGCTGATTGGCGTTGTTATCTGATGCCTGACGCCGGAAGCCTGCTCCCGGTGGATGACGCAGAGTGAGTTACCGGTACAAAAATATTTGCGCATCGTTTTCCGTGTTGCTATGTGACCTTTTTGTCTGCCCATCCCATTGACTCAGGAAGTGAATAAATGGAATTACATGATCAACTGAAATCTCTCGGTGCCGGTGGCACCGCCTATAGCTACGACAAACCGGATGCCGGATTGCTGGAGGCGTTTCCCAGCCCCTTTGCCAGGAGAGAGCTTAATCCGGCCGGAGCCGTTGGGACACTGCATATTGAATGCCCTGAATTCACCTGCCTCTGCCCGATGACCGGTCAGCCGGATTTCGGAAAAATAGTTATTGATTACCAGCCGGACACGCTCTGCGTCGAAAGCAAGAGTCTGAAATTGTATCTCGGTTCATTCCGGATGCACGGCGAATTCCACGAAGCTGGCGTCAATCGCATCTGTAATGATCTCGTGAAGCTGCTTGATCCGGTGTGTCTGACGGTTCGTGGCGAGTTTACGCCGCGCGGCGGTATTCCGTTCTGGCCGACGGCGGAATATCGAAAGTAACAATAACCCTATAAGGAGAATTAATTTTTATGTTTTCTACGTCCGACTTCAAAAAGGGGCTCGTCATTCAGCTGGACGGAGCACCCTGTCTGATCGTTGATATCAACATCAGTTCACCCACTGCCCGTGGCGCCAACACAATGGTAAAGACCAAATACCGCAACCTGATTACCGGCCAGGTATTGGAAAAAAACTTCCGTTCAGGCGACAAGGTCGATGAAGCCGACTTCGAGCGCCATAAGGGGCAATTCCTCTATGCTGATGGCGGTAACGGCGTTTTTATGGATCTTGAAAACTATGAGCAGTTCGAGATGCCGGCCGATGAATTTGAGCCGCTTTCGCTGTATCTGCTTGATGGTACTGAAGTTGTGCTCGGTCTGTTTGAGGGGCGTATGGTTAACGTCGATTTGCCGATGACCGTTGAGCTGATGGTTTCAGAAACACCGCCGGTCATGAAAAATGCCACTGCGACAGCCGAGACAAAGGAAGCGATTCTCGAAACCGGACTGAAAATACGGGTTCCTCCGTATCTGGAGTCTGGTGAGAAGGTAAAGGTTGATACACGGGACGGCCGCTTTCTGTCCCGGGCATAGCTGCTCTCTGATGTTCTAAAATGCTTGACATGGGTGTTGCGGTCCTCTATTATGCAACTCCCCCTACGGGCCTATAGCTCAGTTGGCTAGAGCCACCGGCTCATAACCGGTTGGTCCCAGGTTCGAGTCCTGGTGGGCCCACCATTTTATAACAAATAAGGGGAATACGCCGGATGCCGGCCAGATATTTGGGAACGTCCAGTTACCATACCTCACAACGAGAGTGCACACCGAAAGGTTGCACTCTTTTTAATTGTAGCCTATGAAGAATCCTAAAGTAGCGGACATAGTTGGAATTATTAACAAAATAGCTCCGATAGGGCTGGCGGAAGCGTGGGATAACCCGGGACTTCAGGTCGGTGATCCCACCGCCGAAGTGACCCGTGTCATGGTTGCTCTTGATCCAGCTCCCGACGTAATTGATTCTGCCCTCACAGCTTCCTGTCAACTGCTCGTAACTCACCACCCCCTTATATTCAAACCGCTTAAGTCCATATCATCGGCAAACCCGCATGGCGCTACCATCCAAAAGGCGCTTAAGGGAGGGCTGTCAATTGTCTCAATGCACACCAACTATGATATCGCCGGTGGTGGGCTAAATGATCTGCTTGCGGGCAAAATAGGGCTTTCAGGCTCTGTGCCGCTCAAGGTTACGCACACTGCAGAGCTGGTCAAGCTGGTGGTGTTTGTCCCTGCAGAGCAACTTGAACAGGTGCGCTCCGCCCTGCTGCCGTTTGCCGCAACACAGGGGAATTATCGTGATTGTTCGTTTGCTGCCGATGGTGTCGGGACGTTTACCCCGCTTGATGGAGCGGAACCGTTCGTCGGGACGATACACACGCTTGCAGAGGTTCATGAAAAGCGGCTCGAGCTGCTGTTGCTGCGCCCGCAACTGCCGCGAGCCATTAAAATACTGCTGGCCGTGCATCCGTATGAGGAGCCGGCTTTTGATGTATACCCGCTGCATAATGACGGGGAGAAGCTGGGGCTCGGACGGGTCGGATTGTTGCCGGAACCGCTGTCACTGGCTGAGTATGCCGCCGAGTTGAGAAAATCACTGCAAGCTCCAGCGCTTCGCTATGTCGGAGATCCGGCTGCCAGGGTTTCGAAGGTGGCGCTCTGCAGCGGCAGTGGTGCCTCGTTGCTGCGTGAAGCTGCCCGTTCCGGTGCGGATGTGCTGGTGACCGGCGACATAAAATATCATGAGGCGCGTGATGCCGAAGACATGGGGCTGGCCTTGATTGACGCCGGACATTTCCCCACGGAAATCATTATGGTGAATGAGGTCACCGGGCGGCTAAGCCAGGCGCTTGCCAAGGCTGGCTATGCAGGTTGCCAGGTAGAAGCGTGCCGTACGGAGACGGATCCGTTTAGAATATAGCCAGGAAGAATCAAGACTAATTCGTAGCAAGGGAGAGTCAATTTGAAAAAGAAACTGGACATGTTGGAAGAGTTACAGGAAGTTGACCAGCTGATCGATACCCTTAAGGCCAGTCAGAGCGGATTGCTGGCTGAATTGAGCGGGATTAACCAGGGGGTGGACACCGCGAGAGAAGAGGTTGAAGCGATTGAGGCGCGTCTTGCTCAATGTGAAGCTGAAAAGGGTGGAATGGAGTCCACGCATGCTGCGGAGCTGGTAAATATCGCCAGATCCGAAACCAACATGAAGGAGATCAAGACCAACAAAGAGTTTCAGGCGATTGGCCGCGAGATTACCGTTGCCAGAAAACAGTTGACGGATATTGAAGAACAGCTGCTGCAGAAGATTAGCCAGATTGAAGAGCTTACTGCTGAACTCGCGGCAAAGAAGAGCCGGTACGACGAGCTGACCGAGAACTCTGCTCAGCGTATTGTGGAAAAACAGGCTGAAATTGATAAGATTCAGTCGGATATTAATGCGGATATTGATCGTCGTGAAAGTGTGGCTAAAGAGATGCCAGCCAGCCTTGTGAAAAAGTTCACAATTCTGCGCGAACAGCGCCGTGGCCGGGCTCTCGCCATTGCCCGTGACGGTTACTGCATGGGGTGCAACATGCATCTGCCACCGCAACTGTACAATAATTTGTACAAGTATGAGGAGCTGCTGACCTGTCCTCACTGCCAGAGAATCCTGATTCTCAAATTGCAGCAGCAGTAATTAGTTGTTCGGTTACGGCCCGGCGTAATGCGCCATATGTTTATTATGCCGGGCGTTTGAATTGGTTGAAGTAGTCCAGATGGCCGCTGCCGGTTTATCCGGTGGAGGAAAGTCCGGGCTCCATAGGGCGTGACGCTGGATAACGTCCAGCGGGGGTGACCCCAGGGAAAAGTGCCACAGAGAGAAGTCCGCCTGCCTCGGCAGGTAAGGGTGAAAGGGTGAGGTAAGAGCTCACCGGGTCTGGCGGTGACGTCAGATGCCAGGTAAACCCCGTCAGGAGCAAGACCAAATAGGGAGGCGTTAAGGGCGGCCCGCCCGTGCCTCCGGGTTGGTTGCTTGAGGGTGTCGGTAACGGCATACCCAGATGAATGACCATCGCCCGGGAAGGGGTAACCCGACCCGGGAACAGAACCCGGCTTACGGACTGCTTCAACCAGTATTAACAGATATGACAAACTCGGAAGATCAAGTTAGGATTTGTGTGGACGATCAACAGCTTTGGTGTCTCGGTGATGTGCGTCTAAAAAACCTTCTTGTGGATCTTTCGCCCGAGGCGAGGGTGGTGTTGACAGATCTCTTGTCCGGCTACCGGAAAGCAAAGGAGTCCCTTGCGGCGGCTGTTGCAGATGTGGACGCAGCCTCAGTATGTCGTGAATGTGGGGGGCAATGCTGCGAGAACGGCAAATACCGGATGAGTGTGTTTGATGCTCTGGCTCGTATCGGAGCGAGCACTCCAACTGCGGCTGATTTTTCCCAAAAACCGGTCTGCCCGTATGGCACTGAAACCGGTTGCACCATGGAATCGGGATTGCGGCCGGCTGATTGCGTTTTGTTCATTTGCGACGCAATTGACCGGAAGTTATCACCGCAGGCGAGAGCGGTCCTAGCCACGCAGGAACAGCGTCTGCGCGAATGTATCCGGAAAGCCTCGGGCGTGACCGGTGAACGGCTGGCGACTCCGCTGTTGATATGGGCGGAGAACGGCCGCAAATAAACCCAAAACAAAGGTGTAAAGGCAGAGATAATGGCGACTATTCATGATCTTGTACTGATTCACGTAGACGGTAAACCAGGCTTCTACGCCCGTGTTGAAGAGATTCTCCCCGATGTCAAACAGGGGTGGTGGCAGGTGAAATTACTGGTCCTTACTTTTCCGATGCAGGTTTTTACGTGGATTCTTGACGATTCCCAGATTGAAGGGGCCGACTTCACTATGGGGGGTACGCCGTTACGACTTGAGCCGGTTATCTCTCCCGTTGATCTGGAGAATGTTGAGAAGGAAAAGGCTGACAAGGAACGTGCGCAAAAGTTGCGTCAGGAGGGGGGTGCACCAAAGGTTATCTCTTTGTCGGATCGTCGTAAAAAGTAGATCCACCTTAATTCCCGCAACAGAAGAGGGCCCCCTGATATAACAGGGGGCCCTCTTCTGTTGCGGTTGTGACACTACTTAGAGTGCGTTTATTGGCAGGTGAAAACTGCTTCAGTACGTCTGTTTTTTGCCTTGCCTGCCGCGGTTTTGTTGGATGCAACAGGTTTTGCAGAGCCATACCCTTTTGCAGAAACACGGCTTCCTTCGATACCGAACTTTTTGATGATATAGCTGCGTACGTTTTCAGCGCGGGCTTGTGACAGTTTCTGGTTCAATTGTTTGCTGCCGTCGGAGTCAGTGTGCCCTTCAATAGTCCCTTTTGAATTAGGGTACTCTTTCAGGAAGTTGCCGAGCTTATCAAGCTCTTCGTAGTACTTTGCCTTTACATCGGTTTTGTTGGTGTCAAATGCAATAGCGATAACGGCAGGTTTGTCGCAGAATCGCGCGGCGGCTTCGATGGCGCAACCATGTGCGTCAACGGCTGTCCCAAAAGGGGTTGTGGGGCATCTGTCCAGATAATCAGGAACGCCGTCCTTGTCGGAATCCAGAGAACAGCCGTCGGCATCCACCGCCGCTCCAGTCGGAGTTGCCGGGCATTTATCGAGATAGTCAGCGACGCCATCCTTGTCAGTGTCTACCGGGCAGCCGTCTTCGTCAACAGCAACGCCGGCCGGGGTTCCCGGGCATTTGTCCCGATAATCGGCAAGACCATCCTTGTCGGAGTCAACGGGGCACCCCTGCGCGTCAACAGAAACTCCGGCAGGTGTCCCGGGGCATTTGTCCATCGTGTCGATAACGGTATCCAGATCAGAATCCGCAGGAGCGGCAAGGACCGTAACGGGGGCCGCTACAGTTTTAACAGGTTCTGCGACAGGCTCTGCTGCCGGTGCAGGGGCAGGTGTGGCTGCAACCGGTTTTATTGCCTGTTTTGCTCCTCCAAACTGGAAATAGGCCCCAAGGGTGTATTCCATGTCGTTATACGTACCGGAATCGTACCGGTAAATGATGTGGCGGAGGTCACCACGAAGGGCGATGTCATCAGTCACAAAAAACTTGGCGCCTACCCCGTAATCAAAGGCACCGTGGGTGTCGTTGTTAATGCCATTGCCATCAAACTTGACGCCGGAATAGCCGGCGGCCAGATACGGTACAAAGACATTGTCCGGGAAAAAGTGGTAGAGAGCCTGGCCACCGAAGCGTTGCAGGGAAATGTCTGTCATTGGTCCTGATTTCGCGTCTGTTTCTGCCGCGTAATCATACAGGGCTTCGATTCCGATGCTCTTGGTAAAGTTGTATCCTGCCCGGAGCCCAAGTACATATGTCGAGTCAAGAGTTTCGCCGCCATCAAAAACATAACCACCAATGAGTGGTGTGACCGAGAAACTCCCTTCTTTAACTGCGCCAAATGCCGCTGTTGTCGACATGATCAGGCAGGCTGCCAGAATGCTTCCAATTTGTTTCTTCATTGATGTTACCTCCTCGGAATAATATTTGCGGACATTGGATACCATATTAGTCCTGTTTGCTGCAATGCGAAATATGGTACACGGCCACTGGTTTAAAAACATATCATATTTTCTGGTGGGCACAAGCGGTTCCGGGTAAAATCTTGCAATTTATTTTAGGCTGCATTACTCTCCGTGAAAGGAAATCCGGCATCTGCTCCGTGCCTATGCCGCACATCAAGGAGGATCACCCATGTTTTTTCCACAGTTCCGTGCCCGCAGAATAAGAGGGAGTGAAGTCTTTCGCCGTATGGTCTGTGAAACATCCATCTCGGTTAACGACCTTGTGTATCCAATGTTCTCAGCCTTTGGCCGCGGAATACGAAAAGAGATATCCTCAATGCCCGGCATCTATCAGCAGTCAATAGAGCATATTGTTGCTGAAGCCAGAGAAGTCAGGGATCTGGGGATTCCGGCCGTGTTGCTGTTTGGTATTCCAGAGGTCAAGGATGCGGTCGGCAGTGATGCCTATTCGGATACTGGCATCATCCAGGAAACAATCCGGGCGCTGAAAAAGGATGTCCCTGGCATCGCGGTCATCACCGATGTCTGTATGTGCGAATATACGGATCATGGTCACTGCGGAATCATCAAGAACGGTGATGTCGATAATGATTCGACATTGGAGCTGCTGGCACGTGAGGCGCTCTCGCATGTTCAGGCCGGCGCGGATATGGTGGCCCCGTCCGATATGATGGATGGGAGGGTGGGGGCTATACGTGAAATGCTCGACGAGAACGGTTACGATGCGATACCGATTATGAGCTATGCGGTCAAATATGCTTCGGGATATTACGGTCCATTTCGTGAAGCCGCCGAATCTACGCCGCAGTTCGGCGACCGCCGCAGCTATCAGATGGACCCGGCCAACCGTCGTGAGGCGCTACGTGAAGCCGCATCAGATATTGAAGAGGGAGCTGACATCATCATGGTGAAGCCCGGTCTGCCGTATCTTGATATTCTGCGCGATCTGCGCAACGAGTACGACCTGCCGCTGGCGGTGTACAACGTATCGGGGGAATACAGCATGGTCAAGGGGGCTGCCGAGCGGGGGTGGATAGATGAGGAACGGGTCGTGCTGGAAACGATGACCTCTTTCAAGCGGGCCGGAGCTGACATCATCATCACCTATCATGCCAAGGATGTTGCAAGGTGGCTGGCCAGATAAGCCCGGTTTCCCGCTGGAACCTATTCTCCTTTAAGATGTTGTGATTTATCGTTGTGCCGGCGGCCTGTCCAGATAGCGTGGCAGGCTGCCGCGCACCTCAACTGTCGGACCACCCTCCAGCTCTTCTGCTTCCCCGCTGTCCTCTCCGTATTCATCTTCTCCCGCTGCCCAGGCATACAGTTTTTCCGAGTCCAGCAGGACCGGTTTTTCCGGCGTGCCAAAGACCCGTTTCTGCATCTTTTCGTCAAACAGGCCAATGCACCCGTGTGAGGCTGGTCGCCCCGGCAGATCACGGGCATGGAGCCAGTACGAGATGTTATCCGATCCGACGTGGAAACGGAGGGCGTTGTCCATCGGGTATTGTTCCTCATCGTTGGCGGTTTTATAGAGCGAAGAGGTGTGATTTATATGGCGGGTGAATATCCTGAAAACACCGGTAGGGGTTTCGGTGGTCTCTTTTCCGGTCGCCGCCGGGGTCGAAAAAGCCAGTTTGCCGTGTTCGTAGGCACCGAGCCACTGTTCAGTAATGTCGACGAGTATATATTTTTCGTGGCGTGCGGCCGGTTGGTAGAAAGGCGGCAGTGGGGTGTAGGTGCGGATATCCGCAATGTTGTCCGGGGCCTTAATAGTCATGCCTGGATAGACGTGGCGGCGGTCAACCCTGTTAAAGCGCGCGACAAGAACCCAGTCCGCTCCAAAGAGCGTTTCAAGTGACTGATGCGGCTGAATGAACTGGGCATGCCATTTGATGCCTTTGAGGCTCGGATACTCCACCCGGGAGAGGTCTTCTCTGGCTTTATCCTCGGGGGACGCGCCCGGGACATCTGTCATGGTCGGTGACCGGAGAACCGTGAAGCCGACAAGCATGGTGGTGAACAGGGTGATCAGAACTATTTTGTGTGAAAACCGCATACGGCTGTAGCGCATACAGGAGTATCCTCGCAAGCATAAATATGGTGAACGGACATCATAGTCATTTGTTGGTCACTATTCAACTGTTGTCGTCGTACGGCCAGAAAATTTCTGGCATCAAGGAGGAACTGGTGCTAAGTTGCCGGTTGTATGCCATTAACTGCCCTATACGGAGAACGGTGTGGAGAATATTAACCAGAAACAAATACTTAACCAGTTTGCCAGCGATAATTATGCGGGGATCTGCCCTGAGGCGCTGCAGGCCATGCAGGACGCAAATGCCGGTTTTGTTTCATCGTATGGCGATGATCTCTGGACCGAGCGCGCCTGTCAACATCTGCGCCAGGTGTTTGAAACAGAGTGCCAGGTTTTCTTCGTTTTTAACGGCACGGCGGCAAATTCGCTTGCGTTGGCATCTCTCTGCCGTTCGTATCACAGCGTAATATGTCATGAGTTGGCTCACGTGGAGACAGATGAGTGTGGTGCGCCGGAGTTTTTTTCAAACGGCACCAAGCTTTTGCATGTGAACGGTCCCGGGGGAAAGCTTGACCTGGTTGAGGTGGAACGGACGATCACCCGCCGCAGTGACATTCATTATCCGCGTCCAAAAGTCTTGAGCCTGACTCAGGCGACTGAAGTCGGCACGGTGTACACGCCTGGTGAGATAAGGGCTGCCAGTGAACTGGCCACACGCTATGGTATGAAGGTGCATATGGACGGTGCCCGTTTTGCCAACGCCGTTGTTTCGCTGGATGTCGCTCCTGCGGAGATAACCTGGCGGGCAGGGGTGGATGTGCTCTGTCTTGGCGGGGCAAAAAACGGCATGGCGATTGGTGAAGCGGTGGTTTTCTTTGACCGTGAACTTGCCAATGAATTTGACTATCGCTGCAAACAGGCCGGTCAGCTGGCATCCAAAATGCGCTTTATTTCGGCCCCCTGGATCGGGATGCTTGAGGGAGGCGGCTGGCTCAGAAATGCCCGGCACGCCAACACCTGTGCTGCGTTGCTGGAGCGGCATCTGGCCGCGATCAATGGCGTACGTGTCATGTACCCGCGGCAGGCCAACTCGGTATTTGTAGAGATGCCGGAAGCGGTTGCCGCCATTCTCCGTGCCGCGGGGTGGCATTTCTATTCATTTATCGGCTCTGGAGGTGCACGTTTCATGTGCTCGTGGCAGACAACCGAACTTGATGTTCTTCAGCTTGTTGAGGCTGTGCAGGCGGCTGTTGCTTCTACATTCGCTGACTGAAACCGCGGAGGTGTCTTTATGGTTAAAACAGCAACATTTGAAGCCCTGTTAAATGATGCGGTGCCGGATGGCGAGGGATGTTACCGTTTTGTCCTGGAGGGGAAGATGTACCTTCTGCAGGACAAGGATGAGGTGCGGGCAATTGCGGAAAAACATGGCTACATAATTATTTATTGATTAATTAATCAGTATGGCCATGCCTATCTGCCAAGCGCCTCTTCAATTCGAGCACGATCAAACCCTTCGATTATTCTGCCATTGATCATAAAGGTCGGAGTAGAATCAATCTTGTGCTTTTTGGCGATATCAAGCTGTTCTTCCTGGAGTTTGATCCCGCCGGGTGTTGCATTGAAGCTGGTTTTCCTGTCAAGAGAACCGGACATGATCATGTGGTAGGCATTGGCTTTGTCCTGCTGTGACAGCGCATACCGGGCTTTGGCTTTTGCTTTTGGATGGGACGGGAGCGGGTAAAAAAAGATGTGGCGGGTGATATCGCTGCGTCCGCCAAAATATACGGAGGCTTTACGGCAATAAGGACAGTCAGGGTCAGTGAACTCAATGACCGTCTTTGGCCCGTTTCCGATAGTGATTGATTTGCCCAAATCAATATCGGTCGCAGTTGCCGTTTTGCAGGTTGCAGCAACCAGGAACAGCAGTATTAGAACTATATTTTTCATTTTGTACCCCATGTGGCTAACTGCGGCAGTTATCGCTGTCTGGGCAACAGGGTAAAAGGATGACAAATTCACTTCCCCGCCCCGCTTCACACTCCGCCCAGATCATGCCATGAAAACTCTCAATCGCCAGCTTGCAATATGCCAGTCCCAGCCCGGCTCCGCCACGTTCCCGCTCTGTCCTTCGGGTGAGCTGGGTGTAGCGGTCAAAGATGCGATCCAGCTCGTCCTGTGGAATTCCACTGCCGGTGTCACGAACAGCAATTCTGACAAAACAGCTGTTTTTGAGCAATTCCGGGGGGATCTGCACATAATCGGGAACCACTGCGCGCACTTCATTTCCGGAAAGACAGCGACACGAAACGGTTATTTTACCACCTTCCGGTGTGAACTTCAGGGCGTTGCCGAGCAGGTTTCCGAGCACCCTCGTAAATGAGTTCTTGTCAACCGCGATGGCGGAGGTGGCGGGCTCTAAATCAACTGAAAGTTCAATGCCGTCATGCCTGGCCGGTCTGGTAAATTGATTGGTAACTCTGCTGATGAGTTCGTGAGCGTTACAGGGATGAACCGCCATCTGGACTTTCCCGGCTTCGAACTTTCTGATGTCAAGAAGGTTGTCAATCATGGTGACGACTTCGTTGCAGCTGTCGATAGCCGACTGCAGATATTCTGTCTGCTCCTCATTGATAGCGCCGAGACACCCTTCACGAATGATATCTATTGATCCGATTACGGCGGTTAGCGGGTTTTTCATGTCATGAGAAAGCATCAGGATGAAGTCTTCCTTCTCCTGCTGTAATTGTCTTTTTTCCGTGCGTTCCCGGCGGTGTGTGCGTGCCCGCTCGATCCTCTGCAGCATGTCTGCCAGGGCAAACGGTTTGGAAATGTAATCTTCGGCACCGTTTTTCATGCACTCCACAGCAAGCTCTTCGCTGCCGTGTCCACTCATCATGATAACCGCGGCGTCACTGCCGGCCTCCTGAAGGCGCTTCAGGACCGTTACACCATTGAGCCCCGGCATGTTGATGTCCAACAACACAACGGTATGATCTTTTTCGGTCAGCAGCATGTCGAGCGCAACGGAACCGTCAGTTGCCAGCGAGGGAGCATATCCTGCGCCGGCCAGGTACATTTTGAGGGCCTGGCCGATGTCCTCTTCATCATCAACAATTAAAATTTTATCAGGTGTATGCGTTAGCATTGGTCAGATTTCTCCATGACAGACAGGAACGCTTCAGCCAGAACCAGGTCTTCAGGCGTCGTTATTTTTATGTTGCGATACTCCCCGCGAACTATATGCACTTTTCCTCCGCTGCGTTCAATCAGGGAGGCGTCATCGGTGCCGGTGAAACCGTCTGCTTCGGCAGACAGGTGGGCGTGGAAAATCTTTGCAAAACGGAAGGTCTGAGGTGTTTGGGCTTGCCATAATGATTCCCGTGGTGGCGTGTTACTAACGATGCCGTTCCGCACCGTCTTGATGGTGTCTTTGACTGGGACGGCAACCAGTGCACCATCGTGCAGTCTGGCGGTGTCTATGGATTCCTGTAGCACTCGTTCCGTTATCAACGGCCGTACCCCGTCGTGAATCAGGACGACATCATCCTCCGCAACGTGCTCTCGCATGGCATTCAGGCCGTTAAGAACCGAGTTCTGGCGCTCCCTCCCGCCAGGCACAATAGCTGCGATCTTCTTGAAATCACAAGCTTCTACAATATTTTTCCGGCAGTATGGGATTTCTTCGGCAGGCACAACCAGATAGATGGAATCGATCAGTGGGGATTGCTCAAAAAGCGAAATAGTTCGGGCGACAATCGGCATGCCGTCCAGCAGCAGATACTGCTTGTTTATGGAAGCGCCCATGCGTTTACCCATGCCGGCAGCCGGTATCAGTGCAATGGATTTAAATGCGGTCATTAATAGTTTACTCCGCAGACATTGTATCAGCTTCTCGAGTGGACGTAAACTCCGAGTTCAGCTCTCTTTGGCCGATGTTGTGCCCTCCATCAGCACCCGACCGCCATACTCGGCGTTTTTGCGGACAAGTGTTTCGGCAAGATCGGCATCTTTTCTGCGGAAGGCGTCGATGATTTTTTCGTGTTCCTGCACAGAAATCTCCATCCTACCAGGGAGACTTAGTGACGTAAAGCGCAAGCGTTGAAATTTGGTCACCAGGCCGGCTATCAATTCATGCAGCTTTTCATTGTCAGCCGCCTTGATGAACAGTTCGTGAAAGTCACTATGGACCTTAAAGAAATGCTTGATGTCCCCGATTCGCGCCAGTTCGGCAAGTTTGTTATTGATGGCCTGCAGACGATCCAGATCCTTCTTTGCCAGTCTTTCACACGCCTGTCGTGCTGCGTACCCTTCCATTATGCTCTTGATGGCATAGAATTCTTCTACATCCTTGGGGCTTAATTCGCTTACGACGGCGCCGCGCCGGGGGATCACCGTCAGATATCCTTCTGATTCCAACTGGCGGAATGCTTCACGGATCGGGGTGCGGCTTATGCCGTAGCGCTCGGCCAGTTCAGGTTCCGAGACCCGACTGCCCGCCTTGAGGCGCCCTGATACAATCGCATCGCGGATGTTTTCCAGTATTTTTTCACGTAGCGTAAGATGTTTTTCCAGCATTTTTTTCATTGGCCGAATGTAACTCCCGGGAGAATTTTTGTGACATTGTATACAGTATGCACGGTTTGTCAATTACAACACGCTTTAATACTGCATTATTCATGGCCTCACCGGTTGGCTCCAATCCGGCTGTCTTTGCGGTCTCTTGTCCATTCCAAAAGAAAGTGCCTTGTCTTTTTGAGTCCTTGCAGGTAACCTGCTGCAACTATGGATCCGGTTCGACACCTTAAAATTTCGTTTGTTGTACTCCTGATGCTGATTACCGGGGGGACGGCCGGCTATATGTCTATCGAGGGATGGCGGTTGCTCGATGCTGCATATATGACGGTTATTACCTTGGGAACGGTTGGTTTCAAGGAGGTTCACGACCTCTCTGACGGTGGCAAACTGTTCACGATGGGATTGATTGTCGTTGGTGTCAGCGTGCTCGGCTATATCGTCGGGAGTCTGGCCCAGATTATGTTCGAGGGGCAGATTCAGCGGGTCATGGGGAGGAAAAAGGTGGAAAAGCAGATTGAAGCGCTGACAGGGCACTATATTATTTGCGGTTTTGGGCGCATTGGCTCGCTGATCTGCAAAGAGTTTAAGGCAAACGGACTGAAGTTTGTCATTATTGAAAAAAGTGTGGATGCAGCCGAGCGGCTTGAAGAAGATGGCTACCTGTATCTGAAAGGTGACGCCACTCTCGACGAAACATTGCTGAAGGCCGGAATTGAAAGGGCCAAAGGGTTGATTTCGGTGGTCACCTCTGATACAGAAAACGTCTATATCACCCTGACGGCGCGCGGGCTGAACCCGGACCTTTACATCATGTCGCGCTCCGGTGAAGAAGGCTCGGATATCAAGCTCAAGCGTGCCGGTGCTAACAAGGTTGTGTCGCCATATACCATCGGTGGCAATCGCATGGCGCAGTCCATACTGCGCCCAAATGTCGTCGATTTTATTGAGATCGCTACCGGGCACGAACATCTGGAACTACAGATGGAGGAAATCAACATCCCGCCCCATTCGGCATTTGTCGGAGAAACACTTGTGAGTTCCGGGTTCCGTAAGGAGATAGGCGTTATCATTGTCGGCATTAAAAAGAGTCATGGCAAGATGGTGTTTAACCCGCACTCCCAGACCAAGATTGATGAGCATGACACGCTGATTGTGCTTGGAGATCCATCATCCATCAGCAAGCTTGAGGATCTGGTCGCCCGCACGGCTGCCGATGAAGTCATCAAGCAACACAGGAAAATGCACCATGAAAAATAAGATCCACGCGCATGTACCTTATGAACGTTTGGCAGAACACCTGGAGTACGCCATTGCTAACGGTGTTAACCCCGAGGTGTTCTTTTCTGCCGAGGCACTTGATACCATCGTCTGGGAAGAGTTGTCGTCACTGTCCGAGGCACTGCATGCCGCCGGTCTGAAAACGACCATCCACGCCCCGTTTCTGGACCTCAACCCGGGGGCGCTTGATCCAAGTATCCGTGCGGCAAGCCGCCATCGCATCCAGCAGGTTATGCAGGCCGCCGAACTGCTCCGGCCGTTGGCGATCGTCGTGCATCCCGGCTATGATGATATCCGTTACGGTGGCAATCGCCTTTTATGGCTGAAAAACAGCATTGATTTCTGGCAGGAGTTTCTTCCGCGGGCTACTGAACTTGGAACGGTTCTGGCGCTGGAGAATATCTTTGAAAAAGAGCCTTCCACCATCAAAGCGCTGCTTGACGCAATTGACGATCCCTGTTTCAGGCACTGTTTTGATGTCGGGCACTGGAACATGTTTACAACGGTAACAATTGAGGAATGGTTCAGTGAGCTTGGCGGGTACATCGCCGAATGTCATATCCATGACAATCATGGGTATAGCGACGAACATCTGCCGGTGGGAGAGGGCGCCATCAATTTCAAGAAGTTTTTTCCGCTCCTGAAGCAGCACGCCCCGGATGCCATCTGGACAATTGAGGCTCACAGCACCGAGCACCTCAAGATAGCGCTGAAAAACATTCAACAATACATTTCATGAAAATGGAGCCAAGATGCCTGAAACAATATTAGTCAGTGGCGGCTGCGGTTACATCGGCAGTCATGTCGTGCGTCAGCTTTCTGAATCAGGCCGCACGGTCGTCGTTTATGACAATCTTTCCACCGGTTTTCGTGATTCCCTGACGCATGGTGAGGAGCTGGTCGAGGGGGAGCTGGCGGATCATGAGCGGTTGGAGGAGTTGTTTCAGCGCTACCGGTTTACAACCGTCCTGCATTTTGCCGCAGCTATTATCGCCCCGGAATCGGTCTCAAAACCACTCAAATACTACGGCAACAATACCCGCAATACTCTCGGGCTGCTGGAAATGTGTGTAAAGCATGATATCAGCCGGTTTATCTTCTCCAGTACTGCGGCCGTGTATGGCATTCCCGAAGGGGGGGTGGCTGCCGAGGAGAGCGTTTTGTCACCGATCAACCCGTACGGTACCTCCAAGCTGATGAGTGAGTGGATGTTGCGTGATGTTGCGGCTGCGCACGGCATGAAGTATGTTGCGTTGCGCTATTTCAACGTGGCCGGTGCCGATCCGCAGGCGCGCATGGGGCAGCGCACCCCGGATGCCACTCATCTGATCAAGGTTGCCTGTCAGGCTGCGCTCGGCATGAGGGAGAGTGTCAGTGTCTACGGCACCGATTATCCAACGCCGGATGGCACCGGTATTCGCGATTATATCCACATCGAAGATCTTGCTTCGGCCCACCTCTGCGCTTTGGCGTATCTTGAAAAAGGCGGTGAATCAACAGTCATGAACGTCGGTTATGGGCATGGCAGCAGTGTGCGCGAGGTTCTGGAAGTCGTTAAAAAAGTGAGTGGTGTCGATCTGCAGGTCATCGAAGCGGAGCGGCGACCTGGTGATCCGGCCTCACTGGTGGCCAGAGCTGATAAAATCAAGACATTAACCGGATGGCAGCCGCGTTTTAACAATCTTGAAAAAATTGTGGAGGATGCCTGGCGTTGGGAAAGCAGTTTGGCTCGATAGATAGCCTGTTTTGGGGTGGTTTTTATTACATTGTGTGCTACATAAGATGTCATCTGGCGCCAGGAATCTATCGGCCATATTTACGTACAGGATACTATGGACTTTACCTCTCTTTACAGCACTCAAATTCAGACGACCTTCGATGACGATCAGACCGCAATATTGCAGACCTTCCTTGATAAACACAAGGATAAGGACGGTTCAAAAGTACATATCACCAATTATTATAATGGGCTGCCCATTACCTATCCCGCTACAATTCTCGGCGTAGAGCGGGGCAATGTTGATCTTGATGTAAATCCGCAGCAAGCGGTTGCGATTGCCAGTGACCGTTACACGCTGATTCGCAGCAAGCTCTTTCCACTTCCCATTGCTGCCCATGTCCAATATGTCAATGTCAAAAAGCACGTAGTCTCACTCAATAAACTCTGCTTTGTAGCTGTCTTGGCTGAAAAACGTTTAGCGGTAAGATTAAATCTGGACCCACCGGTGCGAGCTACCCTTCAGTATGAGGGAGAGGCTATTGTCGGCCTACTGGTTGATATTTCGACTCAGGGGGTCGCAGTAACAATGGATGATTTTGTACAGATGGAGTCCGGGGCTGAAATGGCCGTAAAATTCCTGTTGCCGGACCCGGTCCTGATGAAACAGACCCTGATCAAGGTTCAGGCGACACTTATCGATATTACTGGCAACGCATCACCGTACCGCTATCGATTCAAAATCGCCCCGGAAAAACATCAGGAACAGTTGATATCCCGTTACAGTTTTCAGCGCCAGGTAGAGATTATCCGCGGCTTGAAGGACACGGCTGATTGATACTTCACTTTGTTCTTAACTAAAAGGCCCCCTGGATGATCAGGGGGCTTTTTTTATGTGCGAGAGAGTGTCTGGTGTAGTTCTCGGTAGACAGGTAGCGGAATTGGTCGGCCATTTTTAATGCGAAGGACGCTGAAATGCAGGTGTGTCGGTGAGCGCTTTTTTGCGGCGTTGAGGCCGCTTCGGCCGACTGCTGCCAATAGGTCGCCAGGTTTTACGATGGCTCCCAGTTCGACAAAGAGTGATTCATTGTGTGCGTAGTAGACCAACAGGTCGTTGCCAGGATCATAAACCCAGAGATACTTTCCTCCCCGTAGTGGGCTTCCCTGCTGCCACATTTTTTCGAGAGCCACTACAATGCCGCCGGTCATGGAGCGTACCAGGACAGCCTCGCCGTTGAGGTCGTCACGGCTGTCCTGATTCCGGTCGCGAATAAATATGTCGTAGGCCGGATGACCGCCATGCCGGTTGCCGCTGAAAAAGTCGTAGCCGTTCGGGATAAAACCGTGGGTTCTCCCCTTGTCAATGGCACCTGTGTCGTAGCCCTCCAGTGGGAAAAACCACTGTGCCGGCTGGTAGTTTATGCCGCCGCGCCGGTAGTATTCCGCGCTGATCCCTGCCAGTCTGCTTGTAAGCTCCGAACGGGCAGCACCCTTACTGATCAGGCCGTCACGAATCAGGTTATTGAACGTATTGAAAGATGAACAGAGCGTGCTTTCGCTCTCCATTGCCGCAGACAGTGCGGTTGCTGGCGTCGCCTGAGCGACCGGGGTTGACAGCAACGTGCAGACCATGGATGTTAGTATCAAATACTGATGTCGTTTCATGGCCATTCCTTTTATAACATTATGATTTAACAGCGGAAAGGCCCGGAACGCATAGTCAGTGCCAGGCCTTTCCGCGTTCACGGTCACATTGTGTGGCCGCCGTGGCCTTTGTGCTCTTGCGGTTTCATCCGTTTGGCTCGGTCGGCTTCATCTCTTTCGGCCGCTTTGAATAATTCGTCGAAGGTAGCTAGCTCGCCACCATTGGCAATGATGAAGGCCTCTGCATCTGATTTTTTGGCAAAAGCCCACTTGGGTAGCTTGGTCATTACGCCCTTTACGCTGCCACCGATCACCCATGTAGCGGTTTTTGCGTTGATCAGCTTTTTTGTGTTGTAATCAGCAACCTGCAGGGCTTTAATTTCTTTCTTGCTCTCCTTAAGATCGGTCACCGCACAGTTAATACTGCAGGTGCCGGTGCTGCTGCCATCGGTGTATGTCACGATCATGCGGCTATGGGCAAATTTGGTGCGGTTCATGCCGCAATGTTTGCAGGCGTCAGGAGCTTCAACCTTGTCGGTCGCGAGACAGACGGTTGCGAAAGATGCGAGGAGCAGAATGGCAATCCAGAGTTTTTTCATATTGCAGTCTCCTTTTTAATGTTGAGCCGATTTTAACAGGCTGCGAAAATATGGTCTATTGATTTGTACTGAGAATAAGGTGCTGCTCATCTCCCGATTCTCCTTCCGCCCGGATACCAGGTGCATCACATGGATCAGAACTTATATCCAAGCGTGAAATAAGCATTCCGTCCATTCTCTGGGACCTTGATGCCGCTTTGGAATGGATCCCGCGCATACGACAGGTGGCTGAAGTACTGCCTGTCGAACAGGTTGTTGATGCCGACAATCAGCGTAATGTCACGATAATTGATGCCACCCTTGATATCAGTTGTCACCCATCCGGGGGTCGTTGTTTCGAGTACCCCCGGGTCTACTCGATCTTGCTTTTTGGCGAAGTTTTCCGAGGCTTCCACAAAATAAGTGCCATTGTCATGGCGCATGGAAACGTAACCATTGAGCGGCGGGATCTCGGAAAGCGGGGTGTTGGCGCTTTCGTTCCGGGCTTGTACGTAGGAAAGAGAGCCCCTCAGGAAAAAATCGTAAGCCAGTGAAACCTGGCTGCCGAGCTCAGCCCCCCACATCGACGCATGGATATTCTGATAACTCTTCTCGAACGTAGATGGTACCTGATAGAAATTTATATAATCCTGCAAGTCGCTGTAAAATACGGATGTATTGACATAAAAACGGTCGGTGGAATATTTAGCGCCGATATCTGCCTGGTGGTTGACCGTTGATTTCAGATTCTTGTTGCCGTGCCAATATGGTGATGCTGAAGTAGGTGCTAGAGGTGTCGGTACGTCAAGGAATAACTCCTGCTGGTCCGGGGTGCGTGTGCCACGGGCGATACCGGTAAAGAAGTCGAGGCCTTTGACCGGGGTATACGTTAGCTGCAAGTTCGCGCTTACGTTGGTAAAATCCCGCTTTGTTCCAGCGGTTACCAACGTATTTGTTTTGTTGGCTTCTGCCCAGGTCAGGTCACCGCGCAAGCCGCCTTTTAGGAACAGCTGGTTTCCCAGTGGTAGCTCGTATTCTCCGAAAACGCCCAGATTGTCGATGGATGCATCCGGAATCATAGCCAGATCGCGGTAGGCAAAATACATGGCCCTGCGGTTGAGGGCATCCCAGTTGCGGTTGTAATAGTCTATGCCGGTTTTTAGTGTTCCCGGCCCGGCAGCCAGGACGGCATTCAGTTTGGCTCCGTAAACCTGGGTCGTGGCATCGGTTTGCATTGAATATGGAAGGGGCCGACTTTGTGAGCTGACGCGGAAGCTGTCATCCATCAGGTGATCTACCGTATCCCAGTAGACCTGCAGCTTCAGGTCTTTGACCAACGGTGAAATTCTCTGGATACGGTAGGTCCAGTTCAGCCGGTGGGTTTTGTCATAGTCTGCGTCCATCTTCAGGTAGGGATACAGGACATGGTCGGCATCCTGATACGTGTAGCTGATCTCGCTGCGCGAGTTCAGGGTGGGGTTAAAGCCAAGCTTGCCCCAGCCGGTATTTATATCATACGCTTTGGAATCGATGGCATCGGCCTTATAACGATTCGCACTGGTGGAGGGATAAATTTCTGTCAATCGTTTGCCATCACCTGATTTTGGAACATCGGAATATTTATAGGCATATCCAATCAGGCCATCATAGGTCTCTGTGCCGTACGACGCTGTGGCAGAGGTATTGATGCTGTTCCACTCTCCGTAGCTCAAGTTGACATCTCCGCCAAACCCTCTTCCCGGGGTTTTTGTGTGAGCATCAATCAAACCGCCCAGTCCGCCGGGATTTGAAAGGTCGTAAGGCCCCTTTATCACCTTAACCTGCTCAATCTCGGCAAAGTCGTAATGGAAAGAAGGCGGGTCCATGCGGGAGGGGCAAGCGCCATGTAAGCGGACTCCATCGACAAGCACGTTGATATTGTCTCTCTGGAAGCCGCGCAGTACCACGTCGTTGGCAATGGCACCCTTGCGTACAGAGCTGATTCCGTCAACCAGTTTTAGCGCTTCTCCCATGTCTTTGGCAGGACTCTCCCTCACCTCCCGAATAGAGAGGCTATCTTCATTTGGTGATTCTTTTTCTCCTCGGATGGTTATCTCGTCCAGTATCTGGCTTTCCGCATAAGCACTCTGACACAGAAACGCCATGCCGAAAGATGCGACCAGCAAATAGAGGGGTTTTATATTCATGCTTATAGATCTCCTTAATAAAAATTGTTGTAGCTGGATGCGGCCGCACGATTTGTGGCAAAGCGCTCCACTTAGTGCCTCATCCTGAAATTAATCGGTACCACGATCTCTGACCGCACCGGTGGTTTCGGAAATGGAGCAACTTTTCTGATAGTTTCAATTGCGCTTTTGTCCAGGATCGTGAAGCCGGACGTTTCCATAATCCTGATCTCGCTGGCACTGCCGTCCTCGTCTATGGTGAATGCCAATACCGCTTTCCCGCTCCAGTTCATTCTGAGGGCGAGCGGCGGGTAGACCAACTGTCGTGTGATCAGTTCTCTGATATAGATTAAATGATCTTTCCGGTAGCGCTGCTGCACATCCTCAATACTTGTCCCTTGCTGTGTGGGTCTTTGTGGCAGAGGATTCATTGCTGCATCGACAAATTTGTTTTTCTGGTGCATGGGCGCAGCACCTGGAACATCCGCAGGCAATTCAAGCGGTACTCCGATCAGGCCCTGTTGCGGCGCAGATTCTAAAGGAGGTGCATGGACGGCGGCAGGCGGGGCTGCCCGGTGCGGTGCTTTGGGGCTTTTCAGTCCCACCGTTCTGACGCTGATGGCAGGAGTGGTACCAGGCCGTGCCGCTACATGAGACGTCATACGTCGCGGAACGCCTGTTGACGCAGGATCGTCAATAACCACCATGATAATCTGCGCTGTTTGATCGTCATCGCGCAATCCCCAGAAAAACAGGCTGGTCGCCACTGCCAAATGCAACGCGACGGACAAACTGATCCATTTGGCCGGTTGAAGCATAAGGAGACACCTCGTATCTAGTTTTGGATGAGGCACCGTGTAACTGGGACTATGGAGCCATCAATCATGTTCTGTTGGCTTGGATCAGCTGTTGCAGGAGTGGTTCAGACTAGCTTTGGAGGTGGTTCGGGAGGCTTGCCGTGCAGTGATGTCAAACGGTTCGGCGGGATGGAGGTGAGTGTGCTTTGTCTTGGAGAGGGGCTTGCCTCGACAAAGAAATAGGGGAGGTGTTGAGTGCTGTCAGGCGCTCCGGTGGCAAAAAGCCTGCTGTTTCCGCAGGTGCCGGTGCTGATAGTAGTAGTTCTTGTTTCTTGAGGAGCAGTGCTGGAAGTAGATGCTGATTCGATGGGCTCTTTGCTGGTGTCGCTGTTTCGGGGGGGGCAGCAACTACCCACCGGAGTGGGGATCGGCGCTGCTTTTGACTGTTTGGTTGCGCAGCAGTTTGCGTTATATTTTTGCTGAGGGAGGCGACTCACAAGCTGTTTTTTCTGCCAGCAGCAGCAGGTCTGTGCGGCACTCCGTTCAAGCGAACAGCCGTCAGTGCTGCAGTTGCCAGAACAGTCCCTCGCAGTGGATTGCATGACAAGCGGTGCAACGGGGCTAAAAATAGCCAACAGATAGATCGCTATAAGAAGTAGCGACATTGTATGGCGCTGGGATCGTTTCATGTAACTCCGGCCGAACACAGCAATGGATCAAGCATGATTCAGCGGGGATTTTATAAGCTTTTTTCTGTTGGTCCGGGCTCATGCTATAGGTTCCCAACCGTAGCTGTCAAGGTTATCTGCCCGGATACGGTAAAATTGTGAGTTGGTGTGCCGGACCTTGTCAGGGTCGTTTCAGGCCGCTGCATCCACTACACTGCCATCGTATCTGCACAGCAGTGGACGCAGAGTAATGCCGGGTGCATGTTCGGCCGCTGCCTGTCTGGCTCGAGTCGCCACCAGTTCCATAAGTGCACTGTCAAAGCATGTTGTAACGGCAATTTCCCGAGCGGTATTAGCGTGCGCAATAATTGCCAGCTTTTCCGGGGGGATGTTAGCGTCTTCAGCCCACGTGTGAAGTACGGCCAGATCAAGTTCAGAAGCCGCCGCATGGGTGTTCTCATATCCACAGGCAATTTTGAGCATCTTGGCAAACTGACAGGCAATTGTCGGCAACATGAAGCCTCGTCTGGCACACGCCTGCAGCGTGTACGCCACATGGTCTCCCATCATGATATAAGCCTCATCCGGAAGAGGTGAGAGATGCCGTTGCGCCGCCATTTCACTGCTTCTGCCGGTCGAAAGCACGACCGTTTTACAGCCGCAGGCCTTGGCGACATCCAGAGCGGCATCAATCGTATCAGTCCAGGCCTTGGCCGATATGGGCCGCACAACGCCGCTTGTGCCAAGGATCGAAAGTCCTCCGATGATGCCGAGCCTGGCGTTGAGGGTTTTCTTTGCTCTTTCTTCACCGTCCGGAATGGAGATAACAACGGTGAATGCCGAGTTTTGAATATCTGACTCAGACAGCACGCTGGCGAGCGCCTGTTGGATCATTCGGCGCGGGACCGGATTAATCGCCCATTCGCCCGGCGGAATCGCCAGTCCCGGCTTGGTGACCTTGCCGATACCGGCTCCACCTTCGATAATGATGGCTCTTCCACCTTCAACACGTGGGAGTGGTAGAGGCGTTCGCTTCATCACCGCATGCACTTCGGCGCCGTTGGTGACATCAGGATCATCGCCGGCATCCTTAACCACAAAACAGCTTGCCTCGTTCAGCGAATAGTATTGGCCATGCAGCTGGAAACTGGCGCTGAAACCGGCCGGGAGATCAATGCTGACCTCACCGCAGAGAACCTGGTCCCTCAACATCAGTGCTGCACCTTTAGCGGCCGCAGCTGCACACGCCCCGGTGGTATATCCTGAACGGAGTTTTTTTTTCATACGAACATTTTCAGAAGCTGGTGCCACAGGTGCAGCGTGATAAACGCGAGGGGGATGCCGATGCCGACCAGCATGCTGACCAGTTGCGGCCGAAGGTCATGGTCTATGGCGATGATTCCGGCGGTAATCATCGGCGGCATGGCCGCTTCAAAGATTGTCACCTGAACGACGCTGCCGGTGGCCCCGATAATGGTGCTGTACAGCAGGAAAATAAGCGCCGGACCGAGCAGCAGTTTATAGGCCAGTCCGGCCGCAAGTGGCCTCACTACCTGACGTATGCCGCCGAATTGAAGCTGAAAGCCGACCGAAACCAGCGCCAGTGGGGTCAGGGTGCTACCAAGCTTCTGCAGTATCTCGGTGCTCCACTCGGGGAAGGGTACGGGCCGCAGCAGCAGTGCCAGAATCAATGCCTGGAAGGGGGGGAACATCAGGATTTTGCGGGCCATCTGCCGCGGTGTGATGTCACCGGACGAGTATAGTGTTGCCGCTAGGATGCCGACCGTTGAGAGTGCCATGAATGAGCCGAGCTGATCGGCGATAATGCCGACTCCCAGGAACTCCTTGCCGAAATAGGTTTCAATCATCGGCAGGCCCACAAAGGATGTATTGCCGAGACCGGCAACCAGTATCAGCGCTCCGGTCGTCTCCCTGTCGAGCTTAAACAGCTTTCCGGCGCTGCCAAAGATCAGCCAGGCGACGCCGAATAGCAGCCAGGCCATTCCGGCCGTAAGCAGCAGTGATACATCGATCGTGAGGCTGTGGATATGCAGAATGGTCAGGGCTGGCAGAGAGATGTGGATGATGAAGCCGTTCAGTGCCGCGGGGGTGGCTGCGGGGAACCGCCCGGTTTTTCTCAGGCCGAAGCCTGCCATGAGACAGATTGCCAGCAGGATGATATTGGTCATGGCATTGCCTCAGCCGGGTGTGGGTGATGCAAGTATTGTCAGGGCATTTATTACCGCAGCAGCCACGTTGGAGCCGCCTTTACGTCCTATATTCGTTATGAACGGGACATTGTGGTTTCCTGAGGCCAGGGCGTTTTTGCTTTCCTCTGCACCGACGAATCCGACCGGAAGGGCGATGATAAGAGCCGGTTTAGCCTCGCCGGCCTCAATAAGCCTGAGCAGTTCAAACAGTGCCGTCGGGGCGTTGCCGATCACAAAAATACGATTGTCAGGGTTAGCAACGGCCTTGCGCATGGCGGTGATGGAACGGGTGATGCCTTCGGTTGCTGCCTGTTCGGCAACGTCCGGGTCGGCGACATGGCACGATACAAAACAGCCCAACGTGTGGAGGCGTGGCTTGCTGATTCCGGAAAGTGCCATGTTTGTGTCCGTAACAATGCCGGCACCGCTTTTCAGGGCAGCGATCGCCCTGTCAACCGCACACTCGGAAAGTATCATTGAGCTGGCATATTCAAAGTCGGCACTTGTGTGTATTGCGCGGCGCACAACCTGCCATTCCTCGCTGGGCCAGCCATGGTCTCCCGCCTCGGCGTCAATGATGCGGAAGGACTCCTCCTCGATCTCTCCTGGTTTCATGCTCAGGGAGTCCATCAGTTCCACCCTAATCTTTCCAGAGATTCACCGATCCGCTCGGCTTCGATCTCTGCCAGTTTGCGGTGTGCTCCCAGATGTCCCCCCATTTCCATGATCAATGCGGGGTGCCGCTTTCTTGCTTCAGCGATCTCCTCCGGCAGGTCGTGCTGGACATGGGCTCCCATGAAGAGGAAATACGGCATCAGAAGGATCCGCTGAGCTCCCTTGGCGACACACGTATCAATCCCCTGCTGGATGTTCGGTTCATGCAGCTCCCTGAACGCAACCTCAATTATTTCAAAGCCGGTTATTTCCCTCACCATTACCGCTACTTCGCGAGCCGCGTCATTGGCCTCTGTAATCCGGCTGCCGTGTGCCATCATCAAGATTGCTGTTTTCACTGTTGCTGATTCCTTTCGTAGATCATTGTCCGGCGATGGTATGTTTTGAGTTGATCTGTTCCCGCGCGAGGTCGCCGGGGAGAGCTGCCTGCGTCTCTCCCTGACGGAGCAGGCTATTTCTTAAAGGTTTTGACGATATGGTCAGCCAGCAGTTTGGCATCAGCATCTGAAATGGCTTTGGTATCGAAAGCCGGCATTCCGCCGCCGCCTTTACGGATCTTGCTCATGATCACCTTCGTGTTTTTCATGCCTTTGAGTGTTTTCTTCTGGTTAATGATATTGCCGCCATCAGGATGGCAGGAAGCGCATTTTGCTTTAAAGGTCGCTTCACCACCGGTTCCTGCCGCAAACGCAGCGACAGACATCAAGCTGATGCTTACTGCAGCAGTTGCCATGAAAATGCTCTTTTTCATCAGTAGCTCCTTTTTAACACACGAAGATGACCTCAATGAGGTGTGGGCATGCCACCATATCACTCGGGAACCCTTCAGACAAGTGGTGGATTCCCTTGGCAGAGGGTTCATTATAAATGCTTTGCGGCGTGAGGCAAGGGGAAAGAGTTATCGGTGATGCTGCACGATTAATAATAATAGTTCCAGCGCAGTAACGCATCGGAGATCGCTCGACTGTTGACGTATTCTTGAGATGTTTCAAGGCTCAGGCTGTTGTTTCTTGATAGCCTGAAGCTTAGTCCCAATGAGGCTTTTAAACTGTGCCGGTCATCGCCGAGTCCGTACCAATAGCCGCTTGCATTCACATGCAATTTCAGGTTGGGGGTAAGCTGTTCCGTAGAGCCTATACTGAAACCGGGGCCGACGGCAACCCCGGAGCGGATTTTGGGCCCCGCATTAATATCCATTTCGCCAAGCACATACCAGATGCCGCCGAATGGAGATCTGTACGAAAAACCACCGCCGGTATTAAGCCGGTAAATAAGATGTTCATCACCATTTTTCATCATCTCCCGGTCAAAACCGGTATTGACCTTCCATGAAACCGGTTTGAAAAAGGTGTCCCGCGGAGCAATGGAAACGATGTCTATGAGATGCAGCGATTTCAGATACATCGGCTCGGTTCCGGCGCCGAAACGTATCGCTGTGTCCAGGAACTTTATCTGTGCTCCCGGCAGATATCCCTGGTCCGGATCAAGGAGAGCGTGGAATTCAGGGCGGATGTTCAGCTCACCGAACAGCTTGCCCCGATGCACTCCGCTTCCCATGGAGATTCTGGTCGTCCCGTGGCCGTCATCAGGCCTTGCTGGATCAGCACTGCGGTACAGATCCTCCGGAGCGGGCCCGAGGCTGCTCCTCTCTCTCAGTACGTTGAGATACAGCCGTGAGTACGTGTTTTTGTCAATCTCTTTACGGCTGAATCTGAACTGAACGAACCCGGTCGCCAGATCAAGTATCTTGATCTTCTCGACTGTTGCCAGCGGAAGCTCTTTAACCTTTGCCGGATCGTACTCGAGGAACGAGATGTCATAGGCAATTTTCCGGGCGTCGGGATTCAGCAGTGAGATGATGCTCCTGATTCTGGTCCCTTGCGAGGCCCGGTACTTGACCTCCTCGACGATGTCGATGTCCATTACGCTTCGTACCGTATCCGAAGGAAGGACGAAGAAGCCGGTCTTGTCGGTCAGCTGCAACTCCGGTCTGGCAACTTCAATAAGGAACATCAGGTTGTATGAACAGTTCTCATCAAGAAAGTAGTACGACGACTCGATGTTCTGCAGTTCCCAGATGTGCTTCAGCATTCTTTCAACTTCCGGGGTCGTAAGGTTCAAGCGGTATTCCCACATGTCCCGGTGTTCAAGGTCGTTATATTCCCGCACTTTGTCATAGTAGGGCATTAAGGAGTAATACCCTTTATACATTCCGGTAAGCCCTTTCCAGGCGTATTGGAGCCCGTTTGAATCCGTATTGGCAGCGGAGTAGTTGACGGCGTATGAAATGAGGTTGCTTTTGCTGCTGCCGTCGATTCGAATCAGGGTGTGGCCGAACATGGAGGCTGGACTGTTGATGTGCCCAACAGGAAAAACGAGCACCGCCGATTTGGCGTCGATCGCCCCTAGTGACGTGTCCCGCTCGGAGCAGGAAACGGCGGGGAGCTGCGCCTGGTCGATGTTGAGATGCTCGGCAAGCCAGGCATAGCGGGCCGGAAACCGGCAGATGCTGCTTTGACCGTCTTTAGGATCAGCCAGAAACAAGCTCCGCAACGTTGCTTCAAGCTCCGCCTGGGGGTCTGTCCTCCCGTGCGCTGACATGAAAAACCTTTTGTCATCAATCTTGCTTCTGTCTTTTCCGCGAATGCTTTTCCCGTAATGCAGCAGAGCTTTCCAACCGCGCTCCTCGTACAGCCTGAGGTCCGCCGCCTTACGGACCAGATCTTCAACATATCCGGTTTGTTGGCTGAAAGCGGGAAATGGTGCAAGTGAGAGTGACACTACAAGGGCAAGCGTCGCATAGTCGGGTCGGCAGAGCCGCATGATTCTTTTAAGCGCGTTGAGCATCACGTTGAACTGTTCCCTGTGGTAAAACGCAAAACGGGCACACAAAGAGTATCTGTGTGCCCGTTTTGCTGTTTCAAGACGAATTAGTTGCTGGCTACAGTTACGGCGTTATCAATTACTTCTGCAATGACGACATTTTCAGAGGTGAAGATCTTGGCGAAATTAGCCTGAAGCTTTGCATTGAAGGCCGCATTCTGGCCGGGGGCAACACCAAGCATCTCTGCAAAGGTGTCAAGGCTCTCGCCTTTACCCATGGCAATGTCTTGTGCCAGATTGTCCATGTTGGCCTGAACAAAGTTGATCAGTTTTTCGTTCTGAACGACTTTTGATGGCTGCTGGCAGTTTGATGTCCCTGAAGTGATGCCGAACGTCTGGTTGCCGGAGGTACCGTTTGTTGTGGCCTGCAGTACCTGTAACAGCACGGAGTTGTCAGCCTTGTTCTCAAACAGCAGCGTTCCCAGGCCGCAGCCGGTGTTGTTGCGGGCTTGACCGGCGGCAAAAGCAGAACCGGTAATTGCCAACGTGAGTACCATTCCCAACAGAACTTTTTTCATACATGCCTCCTATGGTGTGATTCCCCCATTCAATGACGTGGGGGTGTGTGAAAACCAGCAAGAGCAAGCCTCTCGCAACGTTAGTCATGACGTGTGTCGAGTCGATTGATTCTCAGAGTCGCGTGGTGTTTTTGACAATAGTCCAAGCGCTCCATGCTTGTCAAGATTTCATAACCGTAAGCTAATGTAGGTCACAGGAATCTGCTGAAGACCTGGTTAGAGAGTAGCATTCCCTTCAGCGTCAGGGCGAGCACGCCGTCCTTCTTGACGACAAGCCCGAGTCGCTCCAGATCGGCCGCTACCGGGCCGTAGGCCGATTCAAACGAACAGCCGAACTCGCATTCAAAGGCGCGCAGAACCACTCCATCTGACAGGCGCAGCCCCAAAAACAGATATTCTGCCATTGCGTCGTCCAGAGTCAGTTTGTGCTCGTCAATCCGTGCCAATCGGCCGGATGTCACTCCCTGGCGATATTCATCCAGGTTGTCAGGATTGCTGAAGCGGACTCCGTACCCGTACCCATCGTGCATGAACGAGTGCGCCGCGACCCCCAGTCCGAGGTAGCCATCCCGCTTCCAATAGCCGCTGTTGTGCTGGGAGCGGCATCCGGGGCGGGCGTAGTTGGCGATCTCGTAATGGTCAAAGCCTGATGCCGTTAACAGCGTATCAGCCAGCTCAAACATGTCAGCGGAAAGGTCATCATCAGCCAGTTCCGGGCTGTTTGGCGGATACAGGCTGGCAAAAGGGGTGCCATCTTCAACCGTCAGGCCGTAGATGGAAATGTGCTCCGGCGATAGTGCGATGGCATGCAGCAATTCAGATCGCCACTGATCCAGGCTCTGCCCCGGGAGTGAGTGAATCAGATCAATGCTGATGTCGGTGAACCCGGCTTCACGCGCGTCCAGAAAAGCCTGTCGCGACTGCCTAACCGTATGAATACGCCCCAGAACCTCCAGGAAACGGTCATCAAAGGATTGGATGCCGAAAGAAATCCGGTTGATGCCGGCACCACGGAATTCTTTAAGGGAACCGCTGTCCACGGTGCCCGGATTTGCTTCAATGGTTATCTCTGCCTCTTCGCAGATCCCGGTGTGGGCTCTGATCGCCTCAAGCAGTCCGGCCAGCTGCTGCGGGGACAGCAGCGAGGGGGTGCCGCCGCCGAAGTAGATTGAAGCGAGTGGTTCGCTGCCGGCTGAGTGAAGTTGCAGCTCACGGAGGAGCAGCGCAGGGTACTCCATGAGCGCGTCATGCTCGGGGTTTGCGGAGATAAAGGCGCAGTAGTGGCACTTTTTAATGCAGAACGGCACGTGAATATAAAGCCGGCTAAACATGTGTACTCCTTTCATCCGACTGTTGAAAGCCGGGCGGCATCCTGCTACAGTGGCGTATGTCCGATCCGGTGCAAACACATTATCAGAGTTACCCCTACCCGCACTACCCCCTGATTGCCTCGGTACGCTGCTGTGATACCTACGCTCTCAATCTGGAAGCCCTCTGGGCCCGCTTCAACCGGTCGTTGCCGCCGCCTGAAGCAAAAAGAATACTCATTGCGGGGTGCGGCACCTTTGCCCCGTATCCGTGGGCCGTCGCCAATCCGGATGTGCCGATTATCGCCCTGGACCTCTCGGAACGAAGTCTGAGGAGAGCCCGCTGGCATACACTTCTGCACGGACGGTTTAATGTCGCCTATCGGCGTGGCGATCTGTCCGAACCGGATGCGATTGATGGCAAATTCGGCGTGATTGATTCTTACGGCGTCCTTCATCATCTGGAGGATCCGCTCGCAGGTCTCATGGCGCTGGAGCGACGCCTGGTGTCGGGTGGCATCATGAGGGTCATGCTCTACAGTCGCTATGCCCGCCGGGAGGAGGAGTCAATCAGGCGCGCATTCAGGCTTCTCGGGGTCGGCACACCGCGTGAGGCGAGGGCGCTGCTCAATAAAGCCCGGCCGGGGTCACGTCTTGCCGGCTACCTTGCCGCTACCGATGAAACAGCAACTGATGCCGGTGTTGCCGACGCGCTGCTCCACCCGAGAGCCCGTACGTACCGTGTCGATGACCTGCTGGAGACAATCAGGCGGGCTGGATTGAAGCCGCTTCTGTTTGCCCACCATGGGGCACTTGAGGATGTGTCTGAAGAGGTCTTTCGCCTGAGAACGCTGGAAAAAAATCGCCAATCCCCCGGAAACTTTGTCGTCTATCTTGCCAGAGCAGATGAAAGTGTTGCGGCAGGGCCCTCCAGCATGATCAGGCTCAATCCATGCCTGGCTTCAGCGGTGGGGTTTTTCAAGTTGGGGACGCTACGGATTCCTGCCCGGCTCGGATGCTCTAACCGGCCGCTTGGATTCCGTGAGAGAAGTTTCCTGAGAGCTTTTGTCAGCCCGGTTCCAAACAGCAGAATAGCCGGTGATCAAGCAGAAATGGTGGCTGAGTTCAAAAGGGCCCTTTTTTTGCTGGAGTACTCCGGGTAGTTGCCCGGCCGTTTTATTTGCTGCCGAAACCTGCCAGATTGAAATTCACCGTGTATGATTGATTGCCGGGGCGCTGGTGGACCGCCACGTCCACACTCCAGCATTTGTGGCGATATTCGGCGGTGTACACCGACTCAAGAAAATCGCGGCGATCAAACGAGTAACGGGCGGTGTAGGAGAGATTCAGCGGAGAGATCAGTCTCGTTGATAAATGTCCTTCAAAATATTCGACCTCTTTACGGGCCATCTGGTAAGCGACTCCGACCGAATTGCCCTTGCGGTCGTCTCCTTCAATTCCTGCCACAGCCGTCGACAGATGGTTCTCGTAGAGGTTATAGCGGGAATCGAATGTAACCCGAAGCTGCCTGGTCAGCCAACTCTCTGATTCCAGCATCAGATCACTCCAAGGACGCTGACTCTCCACCAGCGTCAGCAGGTCGCGTCGACCACCGTCTATTGCATAGTCGGCGCTGAGCTTGATTCGTGAAACTTCTCTGTATTCTGTTGTATCTGCAGACACAAACTTGCCGTTTATTAAACTGGTGGCCGACAGTGTGATCATGTTCTTTTGGATAATGCGGTCTGCGTAGTCATAGAACGGAAGACGCTGCTGGTCTCGTTGCGGTGCCAGGTTATAACTGATTTCCGGAATGATCTCGTGCCTGATTTTTTTGAGAGCCGGGAAGTTGGTGGCGTAGATGCGGTTAAGAGATGTGGACAGACGTACGCCGGCCTCCGGTACCAGATCTCCGGTCGTCGCCGGAACATCAGCACTGCGGTCTTTCTGGTCGCTTGCATAGCCTCTGATATGCGCCCCCGCAAAAATTGTTGTATGCAGATAGCCGTTATATGACTGAAGCAGATTCAACCGTGGAAAGAGATGCATTCTTTGGCCGCTCCCCCCTGAGTCGCGCTGGAGGTTGTCAACAGAGCCGTCAAGATCAAAATAGAGCGGGGTTGAAAAGATGGATTGACGAACAGCAGCTATGCCGACTGACGGCAGCGTCTGCAGTGTCTGACTGTTATTAGCGGCATAAAGATCCTGGCTGTAGCGCAGGTAGGAGTTAACGGCATAATTCTGCCACGTTTTTAATGCGTTGACGATTGTGTCACTCGACTGGCGATTGTACTCGCTGCTCTTGTTGCCAAAATCGCTCAAAAAAGTTCGGTCACTGGTGGCATTAACCTCCATGCGGAGATTTGCGCCGCCGGAGAAAATCTCTTTATGTTTCTGCGCCAGTTGCCAGCGCCAGCGATCCTCCAGTTGGTCGTAGATAGGGTATGCGTTAATCTGTCCTTCACTTTCGCGTGTCCGTATATAGCGGTAGTCAAGCCCGGTGCCGACACCTCGCCGTGACATAATATCCAAATCCAACTGCAGGTCCTGGCTGGGAGAAATGACCCAGTAGGCCGGAATGAGCAGCTGTGCACCTTTTGTTTTCGAATAGCCGAACTGGGGGAAAAGGAGTCCGGATCGCCTCTCCGTTACAACCGGAAAAGCCATCCAGGGAAGATAGAGTACCGGTACATCCTTTATGTAGAAGATTACGTTCCGGGCCGTCGCATACCCCAGCATGTCAACGTTCAGCTTGTCTGCGCCGAGTTTCCAGCTCGGGTCTGGCATGTCACAGGAGGTCAGCTCTGTACGTGTGGCAGTAAACTCATTGTCATTGATTCGGACGAGTTTTTCCGAGGCGATCTTTAACCCCGTCTCAGCAACAGTAAGCAGCGTAGAGTCCATCTCGGCCCTGCCGGTGTCCATGTTCATGACCAGCGTTTCACCCTTGAGAACCGTAGCCTCCTTTGTCAGGACGACTGATCCGGACGCGTACAGCATGTGCGTCGGGGCCATATATCTGGTCCTGTCGGCGACCAGTTTCATTCCCTTCCAGAGTACGACCACATTTCCTTCGGCCGTATAAACACCGTCAGCCAGGTTCTGGTTCATACGGTCGGCGTTGATATGTATGTTCTCATCGGGGTCCGGTGCCGGAGCAGCCCATGAAGAGGATGCCGGGCAGCAGCAGATGCAGAAAAATAATAGATAGTGGATTGTCTTCATCAAAAAATCAGCCTCTGATTCCGCTGTAATGTACGTTTTCAAGCCATGCCTTGATTTCACCGACCACAAAGAGCGAACCGCACACCAGGATAAGGTCGTCAGCGCAGGCTTCACTGCGTGCCTTGTTGACTCCAGCTACGACAGAGCCGCACGGCTGCGACTTGATCCCCTGTTTATGAAAAAAATGCGACAGCTCTTCATCATCAAGGGCGCGCTCAACAGCGGGAGTTACCGTATAAACAGCATCGACAAGCGGAGCCAGAGGCGCATATATCTGCACGATATCCTTGTCTTCACAGACGCCGGTCACCATGAGCAGTCGTGAATAGGAATATTCCTGCAGCGCTTCCGCCAGGGCAGCGGCACCGGCAGGATTGTGCGCACCATCGAGTAATAGTGGCGGTGTGCCGGGTATCAGCTCCATTCGACCGGGCCAATATGCCGTGGTAATGCCCTCTCTGAGGGCAGAAGAGCTGATATCAGTTCCGCCCGCTTCAAGGGCTTCGGCGGCGGCAAGCGCAACAGCGGCATTCGTGAATTGATAACGTCCCGCAATTCCCGGTTTGAGCCGGGTCAGGGTTCTGCTTATGCCGCGGTAATCGAAGGTGCCGTCCTGGTTCCGCTCGGCCGAGAAATCCTTGCCCAGTGTTTTAAGTCGGCAACCCCCGGCGTGACTCTGCTCTTCAATAACCATGCGGACAGGGTCTGCCTGCTTGGCGCTTATGACGAGCGTGCCCGGTTTTATAATCCCGGCTTTTTCGCGGGCAATTGCGTCCAGGGTTGTGCCGAGATAATCGGTATGGTCGAGAGAAATCGGAGTCAGTATCGTCATGACGCCATCAAAAGCGGCTGTCGCATCCGAACGGCCACCCATGCCCGCCTCCATGATCGCAAACTCCACATGCTCTTCGCTGAAAACCAATGCCGCCAGAGCCGTTGTTATTTCAAAAAAAGTGGCTTCTTCAGGGGCGGCGTTCAGCACGATTTCCAGCATGTTCGCCAATTTTTCAGCGGGGTACTCCCTGCCGTCTATTCTGAACCGTTCAGTGAACCGCACCAGGTGGGGGGAACTGAACTGGGCAACCGTGTGCCCAGCGTGGAGGAGGATTGAGGAGAGAAAGGCCGATGTGGAGCCTTTACCGTTTGTACCTGCAACATGAACAGTGTTGAACTGCTTTTCGGGGTTGCCCAGACGCTCCAACAGCTTGCCGACCCTGTCGACGCCCGGCCGTATACCGAAGCGCCGACGGGCGTAAAGCCTTTCCAGTACTTCTGCCAAAGGCATGTCAGGCAGCAGGACGATGCAGCATCTTCAGTATGGAGGCCAGCTTAGGGCGCATTTCGGTGCGGGGAATAATCGCATCAATCATGCCGTGGTCGAGCAGGTATTCTGCCCGCTGAAAACCTTCGGGCAGTTTCTGGCGGATCGTCTGCTCGATGACACGTGGGCCGGCAAAACCGATCAGCGCTTTTGGCTCGGCAATGTTGACGTCTCCCAGCATGGCAAAACTGGCAGTAACTCCGCCGGTCGTGGGATCGGTGAGAAGTGAAACAAACGGAATGCCGGCTCTCTTCAGTTTTGCAAGGGCAGCTGACGTCTTGGCCATCTGCATCAGCGACAGAATGCTTTCCTGCATGCGAGCACCGCCGGAGGCTGAAATGATGATGACCGGCTGGCGTTTCTCCAGGCCGCGCTCAATGGAACGGGTGATTTTCTCGCCCACGACGCTTCCCATGCTGCCACCCATAAAGGAAAAATCAAAACAGGAAATCTGTACCGGTAGCTCTTCAATGGCTCCCTCAACACAGATGACCGCATCTTTTGACCCGCCTTTGGCCAGTGCTGCATCAATGCGTTCCTGATAGCTTTTGGCATCTTTAAAGTTAAGAAAGTCTACCGACGTCACATTGGCATCAAATTCCTGAAAGACGCCGCCATCAAGCAGGGCTTCAAGGCGTTTGCGTGCAGAAATGCGGTAATGGTGGCCGCATTTCGGGCACACCTGCAGATTGGCATCAATGTCTTTGCTTAAAAGTGTTTCGGCGCAACCCGGGCATTTGACCCACATTCCATCCGGGAATGTGACCTTCTTGCCGCCCGACTTCTCTATTCCGACTCTTTCCTTGGTAAACCAGCTCATAAGTGACCTCGCGTCTTTCGTGATCCTAAAATAGTTAAGTGTAAATAAAATTGCTAGGTAGCAGAATCAGGGAGCGCTGTCAAGCGTGTACGCAAATTATAACAGCGCCTGTTTCAGCTCCGTGACGTATCGGCCCAGCTGCTGCTTAAGCTGCTCTCCACTATACTGTTCGAACAGCTTGACAATGGCGCTGCCAACGACGACCCCGTCTGCCAGGCATCCTACCTCGGCCGCCTGGTCCGGAGTGGAGATGCCGAAGCCGGCCATGACCGGCAGTGAAATGGTCTGCTTTACCCTGGACAGCTCCTGCGCCAGTGTCGTTGAAACAGAGGTTCTGGCCCCTGTGACGCCGGTTACCGTGACGTAATACACAAAGCCGCTGCCGAGCCTCTCTACGGCGGCTATTCGGGCGGCATCAGAGGTAGGGGTGAGAAGGAAAATCACATCCAGGCCATGGCGCCGGGCCGGTACGGTCAACTCGTGTGACTCCTCGGGAGGCATATCCACCAGCAGGACACCATCGACTCCGGCTTCTGCCGCATCCCGGCAGAAACTGTCGTACCCGTAGGCGTGAACAGGATTCAGGTAGCCCATCAAAATAATCGGAATCGCGGAGCGGGTACGAACCTTCCTGACAACGTCAAGAATGCCATGAAGCGTAGTCCCTGAGGCCAGGGCTCTTTCCGAGGAAAGCTGAATCGTTGGCCCGTCAGCCATCGGGTCTGAAAAAGGTACGCCGAGTTCTATGATGTCGGCACCGGCGCCCTCAAGCAGATGGATCATTTCTTCGGTTGTCGACAGGTCCGGGTCACCGGCGGTGATAAATGTTACCAACGCCTTGGACCGTTCTGTTTGAAGCGCGCTAAAGCGAGTTGCGAGTCTGCTCATGGTTGTTAGTACAGGGTCGGTCATATTTTGAAACCGGCCATCTCCTTGTCAAGCAGATTGATCTGATGGGTCAGAGCCGTTACGGCACTGTTCATGACCTTTGTTGCATGGCTGTTTGCAGCAGTTGCCCCTTCAATGTTGTTGACCGATTTGGAGATCAAAGCACTGCCGCTAACCTGAGAACGGCACGCCTCGCGAATCTGGACGACCATTGAGGTTACATCTTCCGTTGACTTGGCGATCAGGTTGCCGGCCCTGCTCTGCTCACGGGTCGAGGTGCGCACATGGATGGTGAGTTCCTTCATTCGCCCAACCGCCGCGGTGATCATATCGGTGCCGCGGGAGTGCTCACGCGAAGAGTTGGCGATGTGCCCGACCATGTCTTCAACACTTTCCATCGCTTCCCGGATGCTCTGGCTGCCTCGTGCCTGCTCAACCGTTGCCTTGGCGATTTCACTCACCTGAATCCCCGCCCGCTCCACACCAGCCACGATTTTCTCAAGCGCGGTGCCGGAACGTTGCGACAGTTTTTCCCCCGCGTCGATGCTTTCTTCAGCCTGGGTGATTGCATCTACTGCACGCCGGGTTTCTTCCTGGACCCCCTTGATGACAGCGGCAATTTCCCGGGTAGAGCTGCTGGTGCGCTCGGCCAGTTCCCGGATCTCGTCGGCAACCACGGCAAACCCTTTGCCATGTTCTCCCGCCTGGGCGGCTATGATGGCGGCATTGAGCGCCAGCAGATTGGTCTGCTCCGCAACTTCATCAATAACGGAAAGAATGGTGCCGATATCGTTTACACGCAGCGAGAGGGTTTCGACTACTTCTGATGTTATCTGAGATGACGCTTTGATCGCCTGCATGCCGGTAATTGCTTCAAGTACGGCATTTTTGCCGATTTCGGCATCACTCCGGACTGTTTCAGAGATAGCTGCTGAATCCATGGCATTCTTTTCTACCTGTTTGATGGTCGCATCCATTTCGGCAATTGATGAAGCTGTCGTGGTTGACGCGTCCAGGAGGTTGACGATGCTCGTCCCGATCTCTTTGATCGAAGATGCGATCTCAGTGATAGAAGAGCTGACCTCTTCAACCGCCTCCTCCAGCTTCTCAGCGCTCATTGCAAGTTCTTCAATTGTTGCAGCCATCTCAAGCGACGAGGCAGACGTCTCGGTTGCCGATTCCGAAAGTTTGTCAATGCCTTCAGATACCTCACGCACGGATTCGTTGATTTGTACAACAGCACGTGACGTTTCCTGTACAGATTTTTCCTGCATCTGTACGGAGCTTGCAGACTGCCGGGCGGCATTTTCAAGGTTATTGTCCACCGAGGTGAGGACCTCAGCGGCGGCAGCTATTCGAGAAAAATTGCTGTGGAGATTTTCAGCCATGTTGTTTATCGCGTGGGCCAGGTCAGCGGCTTCTCCTCCGCCAAGCACTTCAAGACGGGTGTCCAACCTGCCGCCAGCCAGTGTGTTGGCAAAATTTTCACAGTTTCTGAGCTGTCTGGTGACTGAGGTTGTAATGAAATATGAAAACAGGATAATCAGGGTGATCACAACGATCGTTGTCACGACGCATGCCGCGATTTTAACTCTGAGCGTCGTCGCAACCTGTTGTTCGGAGGTGTTGATGTTGTGGCGGAGACGGCCGGCGATCTGTGCAAAAGCCTCGTTTAACAGGGCGGGTTGCTGCTCCCTGATTCCGGTCATCAGATAGCGGGCTTTGAGAATGTCACCATTGGTCAGGGCGGGAATCAGGCCGTCCAGCAGCGTTTTATGGTATTCATTCCAGAGAACCGTCGCTTTGCGTATAGCGTCATGATCTTCAGGTGATGGAGCGGATCCAAGCGCGTTTTTGAGATTGAGTTCAATGTCATCGGTGAGTTTTTTTATCGTGGCGATGTTTTTTTCGCTATAGGCGACATCAGCATTAGATAGAATGTCCTGTATTTCACTGTTGATCTGGAAAAAATCTGATTTCAGCAGCGCAATACTTTCGAGAGCGTCCCTGTCTTTTTGAATATTGTTGTAGGCAGCGCCACCAATGCGGACTTCATTCATTACAAGCAGGGTTATTGCGGCAACAAGCAGTATGCCCACAAACGCCGCTGCAGAAAGAAGTCCCATTTTGGTGCGAAGGGTGAGGCCGGTTGACCTGGCGGAAGACGTTCCTCTCTCCACAAATAACTCCTCTCCGGATAAAATACCGCGAACAAAAAAAGCCGCCCGACTATAGCAGAGCGGCTACTTTCATATCAAGAAAAAACACCGGTGATAACCGCGTGGATGGTCTCCAGAAGCGATTGTAAATATGCTTGATATCTGGCTTAGGGGGGTCTAGTCAGCCAGGGCCAGCTTGTCGCTGTTCACCGTCAGTGCCGCCATCATCTCCTGCCGAACTGCGCGGATCTTCTTTATGTATGCATTTGCCTGCGGACCCTGACCACAATAATACTTTTTGGCCCGTTCAAGGTTACCCTTGGCCATGTCAAGCTTGGTATACAGTTCACAGACAGCGGCTTCGGCGCATTTGCCATCGTCCAGCATGTCTTTTGGCGTATAGCCATGGCTTTTGGCGCGGCGCGGCATCAGCTGCCAGACCCCGAGAGCCCCTTTTGTTGAAACAGCCCGTGCCGAGAGCCGGTGGCCGCCGGTTTCTACCAGGGCAATCTCGGCCAGATCAAACGGCATGAAAACGGTGCCGTTGGTCTTGTCAAAGCAGATTGCCGCCAGTTTTTGTGCGCGGTCAGCGGAGGTCTTGCGGGAAAAAGCCGCCTCGATAACCTCCTGCTGTCTTTTTCGCTGGGTAAGGGAGATGCTGCTGCTGTCAAGGATGGATGGTTCGGTGGCCAGCGACGAGGTTGATTGGATTTCCGCTAATTTAAACGGGGCATTTTCGCATGCTGTCAATAATAACAGACAGGTCAGATAGATAAGTTTTTTTCGCATAATAGTAGAGTAGGGAAGTTGTATCGGCTTTGCCGGAGCGGCGTCGTTGCCCACAAAATGCGAGGGCGTATCTCCGGCGGGTTACTCCTTTCTGAGTTATTTTGCCTCTGAAACGCCAAAATCCCGTTTTGCGGGACTTTGAGGATTCTGTACAATATGGATGGACAATACACGCCCAGCTGGCCGGTGTCAATCTAAAACAAGATTTGTGTAGTTAAAACAGGCTGTTGTCTGTGCCTATTTCTCTGGTATCAGCTCTTTGAGGGTTACCCCTTCCAGGACTCCGCGAACCTCGCCTTGAACCCTCCTCCATATCGGGTGAACGGTGCAGGAGTCCGAGCGTTCACAATCCGCAGGGGATACCACGCAACGGTTGGGGATAATCGGTCCTTCAACAGCTTCAACGACTTCAAGCAGGGTGATGTTTTCGGGCGGGCGTCCCAGCATAAAGCCACCGCCGGTGCCGCGGAAAGATTTGACCAGGCCAATTTTGCTGAACTGCTGAAAAATCTTGGCAAGAAAAGTGGGGGGGACGTTTACGGCAGCAGCGATGTCACTCAGCAGGCAAACCTTGTCAATCGGTTTTGCCGCCAGATACACAATGCCCCTGATCGCATATTCACCTTTGCGGGTAAGCTCCATCATATAAAACCCCTCGTCGTTATTACACAAGATATTTCCGTAAAAGAAGGCATTTACAGCGATAAGCTGCATAACACAGTTTTTGACGAACTAAAAAGACATATTATATCCTTTTAGGGGTTTTGCGGAAACTTGTCAATCAGTATTTGATCGCGTTCCTTACGCCGCCTGTCCTGGTGGGGCCTCGGCTGGCTTGAGCCTTTTCTTGCCGAAGATCAGGGCCACCCAGATGCTGATCTCGTACATCAGGTACATGGGAACCATGATGACAAACATGGTTATAAGGTCGGCATGAAACGCCGCTACAATGGAACTGACCAGCAGGGCATATTTCCGTTTTGGTGCGAGAAACTGATAGCTTACTATTCCGAACCGGGACAGGATAAGGGTCAGTACGGGCAGTTCGAATATCAGGCCGAAGATCAGGATCAGTCGCAAACAAAAATTGACGTAGGCGCTTATGTTGAACCAGCTTTGCAGCCCTTCTGCCTCATAAGACAGGGAAAAATTTATAATTACCGGCCAGATTATGATCAGAAAAAACATGGCGCCAACGCAGAAAGTAACGGTGGCAGCCGTAACAAAAGGAATTACCATGCGTCGTTCACGTCGGGTCAGGCCTGGTGCGATGAACAGCCAGACCTGATAGAAAACAACCGGCAGAACGATGACAAAGCCGGCCAGCATGGATATTTTACACTGCATGAAAAACGGTTCCAGCGGTGCGCTGTAATTGAGGACCCGCTGCTTCTGGGGAGCGTTGATTTCCTGATCCAGTTTGTAGTGGGCGTACAGGGCTGGGGCTCGCTCTTTGACTTTGGCGTATACTGTTTTCTTTATTTCCGTCAGATAGGTTGCCCCGCTCAAAGGTTTCTCGATGAAACGGAGCAGGTCGTTGGAAAAATTCCAGGCGACCCCCATGCCGACGACGACTGCGATAACAATAACGACCAGTCGCTTGCGCAACTCGACCAGATGCTCAATAAAGGGAATTACTTTTTCTTCGCTCATGTATTCTTCCTATCACAGCCAGATGCTCGCATGCAACCCGATTTGCCGGTGGATTTATATCAAAGATGAATCATCTACGCTTGCGGGGGCCGCTCTTGCCTTTGGCTGGTGTGCCATTCTTGTGGTTCCTGCTGCCCTGGCCGCCGGATTCAGCACGTGGTTGCAGGCCGGTCAGCCGTTTGCCGCGCAGCGGGATGCGCGGGTACTCTTCCCCTCCGCTCCTCACAGCATCAGTGCGCGGAGCGGAAGCTGACGCGCTATGCGCCGCCAGGGTAAGCTCGATGCGCCGTGTGCCGGGAGAAACCGAAACAACGGTGATCCGTGCCGCATCACCGATGCGGAAGATTGTTCCGCTGCGCCGGCCGATCAGTGAATGCTGCTTTTCGGCGTGGTTGTACATATCATCGGTCAGCGTCGAAATATGTACTAATCCCTCCACAAAAAGCTTCTCAAGCTCGACGAAGAAGCCGAAGGCGGTCACTCCGGTGATGTAGCCGTCAAACTGTTCCCCCACATGCCGCTGCATATACTGGAGTTTTTTCATTTCCACCACGTCCCGCTCCGCCTCCATCGCGACCCGTTCGCGCTTGCTGGTGTGCTCTGCAACCTCGCCCAGTCGTTCGGTGGCGATCGCCAGCCGCTGTGACGCGCGTTTTCCCTCCTGTTCCTTCTCGGCGGTGAGGGATAGCGCCGCCTTCAGTATCCGGTGCACGACCAGATCGGGATAACGCCTGATGGGGGAGGTGAAGTGGCAGTAACAGTCTGATGCGAGCCCGAAGTGCCCGACGTTGTCGGCGGCGTAACGGGCTTGTCTCATACAGCGCAGCAGGGCGTAGTTTATCATCCGTTCCTCGGGGCGGCCGTCTGCTTCGGCCAGCAATCGCTGCAGTTCTGACGGCTTGACCTTTTCCTCGACGAGTTTGAATTCATAGCCGAAGCCAAAGACAAATTCCTGAAAGGTCTGCAGTTTGGCCGGGTCCGGGTTCTCGTGGACACGGTAAAGGAAGGGGATGTCCCGGCTGGTGATATAGCGTGCCACCGCTTCGTTGGCGGCCAGCATGAACTCCTCGATCAGCTGGTGGGCAAGGTTGCGTTCGGCGCGGATAATCCCCTCGGTCAGGCCGGTCAGGCCGATAATGATTTCCGGTTCGGGGAGGTCGAAGTCAATACTGCCGCGTTTTTTGCGCATCGCCATCAGGATCAGCGCCAGCTCCTTCATCTCCCGCAGCATTGGTGACACCGGTCGGTACTTGTCGGCCAGTTCGCGGTCATCATCGACGATGATCTGCTTCACGATGGTGTAGGTCAGGCGCGCCGAGCTTTTTATGACGCTGGGATAGAAGGCTGACTCAAGCATCGTGCCGCTTGGGTCAAAGAGCATTTCTGCGGTCATCGTCAGGCGGTCGACATTCGGATTCAGCGAACAGATGCCGTTGGACAGACGCTCCGGCAGCATCGGAATGCAGCGATCCGGAAAGTAAACCGAAGTCCCGCGCAGGTAGGCTTCCCTGTCAAGCGGGCTGTCTTTTTTGACATAGTGTGAGACGTCGGCGATCGAGACCCAGAGTCGGAAGTTGTTCCCTTCGCGGCTCAGGGCAACAGCATCGTCAAAGTCGCGCGCCGTCTCGCCGTCGATGGTCACGGTCGGCATCGAACGGAGGTCGACGCGTCCTTTCAGGTCGCCGCTGGAAACGGTTTCGGCAATCCCTTCAGCCTCGGCCAGTACATCGGCGCCAAAGATATGCGGCAGGTCGAAGCGGCGGATTACCGACTGAACCTCAACCTCCGGATCATCCGGCCAGCCCAGGACCTCGACGATTCTGCCTTCGGCAGGGCGCCCGCCGTTCGGGTATGATGACAGTTCCGTCACGACCTGATGGCCGTCTTCCGCAGGGCCGCGCCCTGTGGCAGGAATCGATACCACCAGGTTCAGGCGCTGGTCATCCGGGATGACAATCGCGCCACGGCGGGTCTCCTCGTAGCGCCCGACGATGCGGGTGGTGGCCCGTTCCAGTACCGCCATAACCCGCCCGTCAAGCTTGTTGCCACCCATGCGGCTCGGGCTGGAGCTCGCCTCCACGAGGTCGCCGTGCAGTGCGTTTTTCAGGAATTTTGAAGGGATAAAAATATCCTCTCCACCGCCATCCGGGGTCACAAAGCCGTAGCCGTCACGGTGTACCGAGATGCGTCCGCGTGTGGTTGTCATCTTTCCCGGAAGGCTGTAGCTATTTCCTTTCAAGCGGATCAATTCGCCATCTTCAGCCATGTCATCCAGCATGTTTTTCAGTTCCCGCTTGACATGGCGACCGCCGAAGTCGCGCAGAAGTCCGGCAAAATGGGTTGCCCCCTCATGTTGTTTGAAAAACGCCAGGATATTTTTTTTGGTGATATTCATTGAACGGCTCCTTGGTGATCCGTTGGGCTTTTATCTTTAGAGACAGTGTTAAGTTCAACGTAGCGTAAAGTCAACCCTGTTTGTCTCTGTTCGCATGCCACGGTTGCGCAGCCTCCTGATTTACTGTATATTGCCGCAACTGTAAATTTGAAAGGGGAATGAAAATGATAAAACATTCTTTAACATTTTGTGCTGTTGCAGCAATGATTCTCACCGCCGGTACCGCTCTGTCGGCCCAGATGCCTGGCCATGCCGGTCGTAGTTACGTTGGGGACGCCGTCTCCGGATCAAGCCACGCTGACGTTGAAAAACATAATGCCTGCCCCCATTGCGGCATGGATCGTGAGAAGTTTGCTCATTCACGCGTTTTGGTGTCTTACTCAGACGGTTCCTCGGCCGGCTTGTGCAGCATTCATTGTCTGGTTACCGAGCTAAAGGGCAACAAGGGCAAGCCGGTCAAGAGGGTTGAGGTTGCCGATGTGAATACCAAACAACTTGTGGATGCTGAAAAGGCCACCTGGGTCATCGGCGGCAGCAGGAAGGGCGTTATGACACGGGTCGCAAAGTGGGCTTTTGCAAAAAAGGATGACGCCGCTGCATTTGTCCTGAAAAATGGCGGGACACTCGCCACCTACAAAGAAGCGCTCGCTTCAGCTGAAAAGGATTGAGGCGGTGCCGTTTTTTATGAAACGCATCATTCCGGCAGCTGTTCTGATCTGTCTGCTGACGGTGTCTGTCGTGCATGCCGCTGGCGCTGGCGCCTCTGTTCCGGCAGGTGCCAAGTGTCCTGTCTGCGGGATGTTTGTCGCCAAGTATCCGGACTGGGTCGCGTCGGCTCGCTTCAAGGACGGTACGACCTACTATTACGATGGGCCGAAGGACCTGTTCAGCCATTTTTTAGACCCGGGCCGCTACACCCCCGGCAGACGTCAGGCCGATTTTGCGCTGCTTATGGTGAAGGAGTATTATTCGCTGACGATGATAGACGCACGTGCCGCCGTATATGTAGTTGGCAGTGACGTACACGGCCCGATGGGAAGTGAGCTGATACCGTTTCGGAGCGAGAAGGATGCCATCGCTTTTAAAATTGATCACAGAGGGAAGCGGATACTCCGCTTCAACGAGATTACGCGACAGACCATTCAGTCTCTCAATTAACCCGCACATTTGCGTGCCGGGGAGAGTCGGAAAGAGAACCATGCGCCGCTCAATACAATTCCTGCTGTTCACCGCAGTAACCCTGGCCGTTTTTCTGTCACTGCCACTGCATGCCCGTCATACACAGCTGCAAGCGGAGGCGACAGTGAAGCCGCAGTCGGCAGAGTTGCGGAGCCTGCACGTTACAGATCTCTGTCTTGCAACTGAGGCCCGCTACACCCGCCACCCTGCCATGGCCGATCGCCACGCCGCTTTTCAGGATCATCCGCTGGCGCTTGAACATTTTCCTTCCGGTTCGCTCATTTTACCACCTCTCTCTGCCCGTACCAAGCCATGAATCGAGCCATTGAACGTCATCTGAATATCCTGGAATTTACGCTGGCATCGCTGCTGCGCAGGAAAGGCAGAAATTTTTCGCTTCTGGCGATGTATCTGCTGGTGATCTTCATGCTGGCATCGCTGCTGTTTTTTGTCACTGCCCTGAAGAGGGAGGCGGCCATTATTCTGAACGATGCGCCAGATATGATCGTGCAGCAACTGGTGGCGGGGCGGCAGGATCTTGTGCCGGTAGCGTATGCCGGAGAAATTGCCCGGATCAGGGGTGTGACAGCGGTAAAGCCGCGCGTGTGGGGTTACTATTATGACGCATTTAACGGTGCCAACTATACGATTATTGCCGATGATGCTGCAGAGCCGGAACGTGTCTCCATCGGATCCGGAGTGGCACGTGCCCGCAACCTGGCTGCAGGGGATCTGCTGCCGCTGATAAGCTACAACAAGGTGCCGGTTATGCTGGAGGTCAGCACGGTATTCCCGAGCGACTCCGACCTCATTGCTGCCGATCTGATTGTCGTCTCCCCTGGTGACTTCCACCACCTATTCAACTTCCCGGTCAGCCAGGCGACAGATCTGGCGGTAACAGTGCGCAATGCCAAAGAGTTGTCAACCATTGCGAGCAAGATTGCCAGCCAGTTTCCCGGTTCCCGTCCGATCCTGAAAAGCGAAATTCAGCGTACCTATCAATCGGTCTTCAACTGGCGTGGCGGAATGGCACTGCTGCTCCTGGCGTCGGCTCTGCTCTCCTTCATCATCTTCGCCTGGGACAAGGCGACCGGGCTTTCGGCCGAGGAGCGCAAGGAGATCGGTATTCTCAAGTCCATTGGCTGGGAGACTTCCGATGTGCTGCTGCTCAAGTTTTGGGAGGGCGCTGTCATTTCGCTGACAGCTTTTCTGTTGGGCACAGTGCTGGCCTACGGACATGTGTTTTTTCTGTCGGCCCCGCTTTTTGCTCAGGTGCTCAAAGGGTGGTCGGTAATCTATCCCCGTTTCCAGCTGCTGCCGGTTGTTGACGTTTCTCAACTGACCGTACTGTTCTTTCTGACGGTTGTGCCTTATACGGTTGCGACGATTCTACCCTGCTGGCGGGCGGCCACGATCGACCCTGATGCCGCCATGAGGTCTTGACGTGATAGAGCTTTCAGGAATTACCAAGAGCTTCAACAGTGGCAGGTCAAATCAGTTTACCGCCGTGGATAACGTCTCGCTGGTCGTTAAACAACAGCAGATCACGGTATTCAAGGGGCCGAGCGGTTCCGGTAAAACGTCGCTTCTGACGATGATTGGCTGCATGGCTCGTCCCACCTCGGGGCGGATATTTCTGCGCGGGGTGGCGGCAGCGGTGCCGTTTCAGGGTGATGGCGTGGAGACCGTTGAGATCACCAGCCTGCCGGAGCGCTTCCTGAATGAAATACGCCGTTCCACGTTCGGCTTCATCTTCCAGCAGTTTAATCTCGTCAAGGGGATCACGGTCCTGGAAAATGTCATGCTGCCGGCTTATCCGACCGGTGAGGGGCGGGCACTCTTCCGCGCCAGGGCCCTGGGCTTGCTGGAACAGTTCGGGCTCTCGCGTCTCGCGTCACAGAAGGTGGAGCTTCTTTCTGGCGGGGAGTCGCAGCGGGTTGCCATTGCCAGATCTCTGATCAATAACCCCTCAATTATTATCGCCGATGAACCGACAGCGCATCTGGATTCAAGATTGTCTCACGAGTTCATGGCTATTGCCGGGCGCCTGCGGGGGGAGGGGAAGAGCGTGTTGATTGCGAGCCATGACCCGATAGTGTTTGATTCACCGCTGGTGGACTCGCTGGTTGAAATGCGTGACGGTGCGGTAGTCAGCAGCGAGGGTGCCCGGTGATTCTGCATCCTGCGTCACTGGCGCTGCTGCTGATTGCACTGCTGGTCTCCGCTCTGGGTGGGTATGCCGGCTATTACGGGATGCGGATTCTTGGTCGATGGGATGCGCAGAGCGGCAGTGAGGGGCAGCTGGAGCTGGAACGCAGAACCTACCTGATTTCGACAATCATGAACTATATTCTGGTTCTTGAACTCATGTCGCTGTTCCTGTTTGTCTACACCGCTGACGACCTCCATACGCTGTTTACCGGTGCCATGTGTGCGGCCGGAACCCTCGCCGTCAACTCTTTCGGTTATCCGGCGCTGCTGCTTAAAACAGTCAATTTTTTGCTGGCCGGGGTCTGGCTGATTGTCAATCATGTTGATAACAAAGGCTATGACTACCCGCTGATCCGCGTTAAATACGAACTACTCAACCTGGTCGTGCCCCTGCTGATACTGGAGAGCTTTTTGTTGTTCGCCTATTTTGCCGGCGTAAAACCTGACGTCATTACCTCCTGCTGCGGCAGCCTGTTCAGCCAGGAATCAGGGGGCTTCAGCGGCGACCTGGCCTCACTTCCGCACCTCCCGATGCAGATCGCCTTTTTTTCAGGGATGGTTCTTACGTTGTCCAGCGGATTGGTGTTCTATCTGAAGGGGCGTGGGGGGTATCTGTTCTCGATAGCCTCAATCGTTACGTTTCTGATTGCCGTCGCATCACTGGTATCGTTTATCTGCCTCTATATCTATGAACTCCCCAGTCATCACTGCCCGTTCTGTCTGCTGCAGAAGGAGTACAACTACATCGGCTATCTCCTGTACGCCACCCTGTTCAGCGGCGCTGTGGCGGGGGTCGGGACCGGTGTGCTGATGCCGTTCAGGAATATTGGCAGCCTTGCCCGCATTATTCCGGCTGTCCAGCGGCATTTAGCCGCCGTCACGCTGCTCTGCTACACCCTGTTTACCCTGATAACGGTCTGGAAGATGATCTTTTCGGCATTGAAGCTGACCACCGCTTTTTAAACCGCCAATGCCTCTTTTGCAATCTTGACGCGGTTACGCCCCGACGCCTTGGCTGCATACAATCCCTGGTCCGCAAAATTCAGCAGCATTTCGGGCCTCCCCCCCTGGACGGGGACAATGCTCGCTACCCCGAGACTGATTGTTATGTGTGGGGCTGCCCCGGAGGCGGTGTGAGGGATTGACAGCGCTTCAACAGTCATGCGTATCCGCTCGGCAAGATCGGTTGCTGCGTTGATGTCGGTTGCCGGCAAAAGCACGACGAATTCCTCCCCGCCATAACGTGCGGCCAGGTCTCCGGCGCGATGGACCGAGCGGTCGATTGCAGCCGCAACAGCCTTAAGGCAGGTGTCACCCTCCTGGTGCCCATAGGTGTCGTTGTAGTGTTTGAAGAAATCAATATCGATGAGGATTACGGAGAGCTCGCCGCATTCTCTCTGCATGCGCCGCCATTCCCTGGCAAGCGCCTCGTCAAAGGAGCGCCGGTTGCTGATCCCGGTAAGGCCATCTCTCATGGCCATGTTTCTGAGCTGCTCCTCAAGCCGTTTCTGGTCAGTTATGTCGTTTAAAATTCCGGTAAAAAGCACCTTGTTACCGACATGCATCTCGCTGACACCCAGCCGCATCGGAAAGGTTGTTCCATCCTTCCGCAGTCCGGTCATTTCTCTGCCGATATCGGTGCCGACGATGCGTGCCTGGCCGGTTTGAAGAAAGCGCTTCACATAACTGTCGTGCTCGGAAGTATACGGTTCCGGCATCAGCATCTTGATGTTCCTGCCGATGACCTCGCCGGCCAGATAGCCGAATATTCGCTCTGCCGCAGGATTAAACTCTTCGACAAGCTGGTCTGTGTTTATAACCAGAATTGCCTCTACGGCGGTCTCGAATATGGAACGAAGTTTTTCGGAACTCTCCTGCAGTGCCGACTCAATGCTTTTCCTCTGTTCCAGTTCCTTTGTCGCCTGTTGATGGAGTCGGCGGCTCTCGCGGGCTGTCAGCATCAAATCGGTGACATCCTGGATAGACGCCAGTGCGCACGCGGCATTGTTGATTGTTATCGGGGTGACGGTCGTCTGCAGAATCCGTTTCTGGCCGTCGGTCCGTACCGACGGGATCAGATGAGGGTGCAGCTGCGGCGAAAAAATTACCGGCGGGCCACCATCAAAAACCGGGAGGATCCGTCCTGCATAGCGTACCGATCCCAGCTCCGGGTATAAATCGGTTAACAGCTTGCCGACAATCTGCTCACGCTGAACCCCGGTCCACTCTATCAGTCTGCTGTTCCAGAACAGCACGGTCAGATCAGGAGCCAACACCAGCACCCCCATCGGCATGGTGTCCAGTAACAGGAACATCTGTGGAAATGTGTTGATCAACATGGTCGGTCCTTACGCGTTTATTGCCGTTTCAAGGGTTTCAACAAAGCTGTCGAATGAACCAACCTCGAACAGCAGCAGAAACTCTCCGGTGATATGGCTGCTCTGTACGGTGAAACGGGTTGTTACCTCCAGCGCTGCGCTTTCATGTTGCAGCATCGGCAACAGGATGGCCTTCAGGCTCCCCTCCTGATATGCGGGAATGGCGTAGCTGAGTCGTGAGTCGAGTATGTTGCCGATGGAGCCCATGACGGCATTCAGCAGGATATTGCCGACCTCGGTCAATGTCCCGGTTTTGATGGCATCAAGGTCGTCACCCGGAACCTCCTCACCTATCAGCAGGTCCACAAGTTGTGAGGCGCTGTCCGAAGTGAAGAGGAGGGTTGACAGGCCGCTGAACGTGCCGGTGAACTGGAGTGAAACCAGTGAAACCGTTTCTTCGGACTGGTTGGCAATGTGGGCATCAAGGTCGTTCGGGTGGATAATGATAATCTGGGGTACTTCAAGGGATATATGGTGGGCAAGAAGTTCGTTGAGGGTGCCGGCCGCTTTGCCGACGCCGATATTGATTATTTCCCGGAGCGCATCCATGAGGTCATTTGAAATCGGAGTCATTGCTGTGCTCCTTCTGTTATGGCCTGAACGACTGCGGCCAGGAGAGCTTCTTCATTGGGCGGCTTGTTGAACAGAGCCCGTGCGCCCAGAGCGAGGCAGATCGCTTCGGTATCTTTCTGGACATCGGCAGTCACCATGATGACCGGTATCGTGTTGCCACGCTCTCGCAGGATCTCAAGAAAAGCGATCCCGTCAATATCCGGCATGAGGATGTCACTGATGATCAGTTCGGGAGTCGTTGTCAGCAGCAGTTCAAGGGCACTTTTGCCGCTGTCGGCCTGAATGACTTCATGCCCCCCCTTTTTGAGGGTCTTGCCGATCTGCAGTCGGGAAAACGATGAATCATCGACATGGATAATGGTCGCCATAGCAAAAACCTCTCTCGCTGGATATTTGTTATATATGAGGCATGTTGAGTTCATAACAGCATTTACATGAAATTTCTACCGGAAACGCTCTCTGTCAAAGGTTATTGTCGTTTGAGCTGGAGGATGCTGACACGGCTCAATTTCATGGATATTTTTTCTACCCAGCCGTAAAAAATATGCTAGTATCGCCATTTCTTTACGCTACATCCGGGAGGTAGTCATGCCGCAATTCTTTGAAGGTAAGCTGGATGCCACAGGGCAGAAGTTCGGTATTGTTGTCAGTCGTTTCAACAGTTTTATCTGCGAACGTCTGCTGGAGGGGGCGGTTGATGCGCTGGTCCGTCATGGTGTTGATGACAAAAACATCAGTGTTGCGCGCGTGCCGGGTGCTTTTGAAATTCCGCTCTTTGCCAAAAAGATGGCGGAGTCCGGTACGTACGATGCCCTGATCTGCCTCGGTGCGGTTATCCGCGGCTCTACGCCCCATTTCGATTTTGTCGCTTCTGAAGTATCCAAAGGGGTGGCGAGTGTGTCTCTGGAGAGCGGCGTGCCGATCGCCTTTGGTGTTCTGACGACCGATACGATTGAGCAGGCGGTGGAGCGGGCCGGTACCAAGGCTGGCAACAAGGGGTTTGAGGCGGCGGTTACCGCCATTGAATCTGTCAACCTGCTGAAGGTGCTCAAGTAATGGGACTGCGGCGTGAAGCACGTGAACTGGCACTCCAGATGTTGTACGCACTCGACTCAAACAGCTCAGTCGGGCTGCGTGAAACCTTGCAGACCTTCCGCGAGGAACATGTTGAGATAACCGGAAGAGTGCGCGAGTTCGCCGAAGGGTTGGTGCAGGGAGTACAGGCTCAGCGTGAGACCATCGATGAAGCCATCCGCGTCCGCTCCAAAAACTGGTCGCTGTCACGTATGCCGCGGGTCGATCTGAACGTCATGCGTTTGGCCGCCTATGAGCTGATGTTCCGTGCCGACATACCTAAAAAGGTGAGCATCAACGAGGCGATCGAAATCGTCCGCCGGTACGGCGACAAGGAATCGCCGGCGTTTGTGAACGGTATTCTCGACGAGATCGAGGCCTGCGCAAAAACCGAACCATCAAGCGAGGAATAATGAAAGACATACAGGTCGGTCTGATAGGATTTGGCAATATCGGAGCGGGAGTCGTCAGGCTGCTGCGCGAGAATGCCGGTGTTATTCGAAGCAAGGTCGGGGCGGGCATCGTGCTGAAGCGCATTGCCGACCTTGATATTGTCAGCGATCGTGGCGTGACCGTCGACGCCGGCGTTCTGACAACCAGTGTTGATGATGTTTTCAATGACCCGGAGATCTCGATCGTCATCGAACTGATCGGTGGTTATGAGCCGGCCAAGAGCTTTGTGTTGAAGGCGATTGAAAAGGGCAAGCACATTGTTACCGCCAACAAGGCGCTGCTGGCGCTGCATGGCGCTGACATTTATGCCGCTGCAATCCGCAAGGGGGTAGAGGTTCAGTTCGAGGCTGCAGTAGGCGGCGGCATTCCGGTCCTGACCGCGATCAAGAGTAATCTGGCTGCCAATAATTTCAGCAGTGTCTTCGGCATCATGAACGGCACCTGTAATTATATCCTGACCCGCATGACCCAGGAGGGGGCCGATTTTGCCGATGTGCTGCGCGCCGCCCAGGAGTTGGGGTATGCCGAGCCTGATCCGACCTTTGATGTTGAAGGGGTTGATACCGCCCACAAGCTGGCGGTGCTGCTTTCGCTCTGCTTCGGCACCCGGATAGACTTCAAGGATATTCATACCGAAGGGATCGCCAACATCAGCGGGCTGGATGTCAAGTATGCTGCCCAGTTCGGCTACCGTATCAAACTGCTGGCAATCGGAAAGCATGTCGACGGCGAGATCGAAGCCCGTGTCCATCCGACGATGATTCCGCTCGACAGCCCGCTTGCCGATATCAATGGCGTGTTCAACGCCATTCGTCTGAGCGGAGATTTTGTCGGGCCGGTTATGTTCTCCGGTCGTGGTGCCGGACAGAATCCGACCGCCAGCGCCATTGTCGGCGACCTGATCGGGCTTTCACGCAGCATGATGGCCGGAGCCGGGCGTCGCATGTCCCCACTCGGGTTTCTGGACGCGGCGATCGTTACCATACCGGTCAAGCCGATGGCAAATATCATCAGTAAATACATGCTCCGATTCAGTGCCCTTGATAAGCCCGGTGTGCTCGGCGGGATCGCCGGAGCGCTCGGCAACCATGGCATCAGTATCGAATCGATGGTGCAGACCGCCCATGAGGTTGATGACGCCGCGCCGGTGCCGATCGTCATCATGACCCATGAGGCTCGTGAAGGTTCAATTCAGGAAGCGCTGGCAGAAATTGACAAGCTCGACATCATCTGCGAGAAGACCAGCTTTATCCGTATTGAAGAAAATCTGGAATAGTATTCCATGTTTACAAACCGGAGGAATCGTGAACACAAAAATCCTGCTACCTGAAGATCAGATCCCGCGTCAGTGGTACAACATCATTCCTGATATGCCCGGTCCGTTGGCGCCGGTCATCAGCCCCCGGACAATGCAGCCGGTCACCCCGGACGAGATGCTGGCTATTTTCCCGATGGCGCTGATAGAGCAGGAGATGTCGCAGCAGCGCTGGATCGATATTCCTGATGAAGTTCGTGATATTTATCAATTGTGGCGGCCGTCACCGTTGTACCGTGCCCACCGCCTGGAAAAGGCGCTCGGGACACCGGCGAAGATTTATTATAAGTATGAAGGGGTTTCCCCCGCCGGATCGCATAAGCCAAACTCCGCGATTCCCCAGGCCTATTACAACAAACAGGCCGGCATCCGCCGTCTGGCAACCGAGACCGGTGCCGGGCAGTGGGGGAGTTCCCTCGCTCTTGCCTGTTCGATGTTCGGCCTTGAGTGCACCGTGTACATGGTGAAAGTATCCTGCACCCAGAAGCCGTATCGCAAAAGCATGATGCAGCTGTGGGGTGCCACGGTTCATCCTTCGCCGTCCGAATTCACCAACTCCGGTCGCACCATTCTGGCCCATGACCCGGATTGCCAGGGCTCTCTCGGTATCGCCATCTCGGAAGCGGTTGAGGATGCGGCGACCCATGCCGACACCAATTACGCCCTGGGGAGTGTGCTCAACCACGTCTGTCTCCATCAGACGATTATCGGTCAGGAAGCGCAGGCACAAATGAAGATCGCCGGTGACTATCCCGATGTCGTCATAGCCTGCTGCGGTGGCGGTTCCAACTTCGCCGGTCTCGCGTTCCCTTTCATCGCCGATCGTGCAGCCGGCAAGAACGTCCGCTGTCTGGCGGTCGAGCCGTCATCCTGTCCGACTCTGACCAAAGGGATCTACGCCTTCGATTATGGTGACACCGCCAAGATGGCGCCGATCTCCATGATGTACACGTTAGGCCATGATTTCATGCCCCCCGGCATTCACGCCGGCGGTCTCCGCTACCACGGCGAGTCGCCGTTGGTGTCACAGCTGTACCATGCCGGGCAGATAGAGGCCAAGTCCTACAAGCAGAACGCCTGCTTCGAGGGGGCTCTCCTGTTCGCCCGGAGCGAAGGGATCGTGCCGGCACCCGAGTCCTCCCACGCCGTCAGGGCTGCCATCGATGAGGCGGTCCTTGCCAAGGAGGAGGGGAAGGAAAGAACTATTCTCTTCGGCCTTTCCGGCCATGGGCAGCTTGACATGGGGGCGTACGATTCATACCTCTCCGGCAATCTGGAAGATTACGAATATCCGGATGCGATGGTCAAGGCGGCGCTGGAGCGCCTGCCGAAGGTAAGTTTGTAACGATATGGTACGAGTTAAAATCTGCGGCATAACCAATCGGGAAGATGCACTGATGGCGGTCGAAGCCGGAGCTGACGCTCTCGGCTTCGTGCTTTTTCAGGGGTCATCGCGCTATATTTCCCCTGAAAAGGCCGCTGACGTTATCCGCCTTTTGCCCCCTTTTGTGCAAACGGTCGGGCTGTTCGTCAACGAGGAGTTGGCAACGGTACATCTGCTCGCCGATCAGTGTGGCCTGGATATTATCCAGCTCCATGGTGAAGAGCCGCCTGATTACTGTGCTGCCGTGCATCGCCGGGTTGTCAAGGCGTTCCGGGTGAAGGACGCTTCGAGTCTCGATGAATTATCGAACTATCGTGTCGCCGCCGCTCTGCTGGACGCCTGGTCTCCGGCTGCGCATGGTGGCACCGGCACAACCTTCAACTGGGATCTTGCCGCCATGGCGTCCGCCACGCATCCCATCATTCTGGCCGGGGGACTGAACCCGGAAAATGTTGCCCTGGCGGTAGCAACGGTCAAGCCGTATGCTGTTGATGTTTCCAGCGGGGTGGAGAGTCGCCCGGGTATAAAAGATGCCGGGCTGGTCAGCCGTTTTATTCGTGCGGCAAAGGAGTCTGTAAAGTGAAATTACCGGATAAAAAAGGGCACTTCGGCCAGTATGGGGGGCGCTATGTCCCGGAAACCCTCATGCCTGCCCTGATGGAGCTGGAAAAGGCCTACGAGCATTACCGCCACGACAAGGAGTTCAAACAGGAATTTGCGTATTATCTGCGCCAGTACGTCGGTCGCCCCAATCCGCTCTATTTCGCCGAAAAGCTGACAAAAAAACTCGGTGGCGCGCGGATATATCTCAAGCGTGAAGACCTCAACCATACCGGGGCGCACAAGATAAACAATACCATCGGTCAGGGGCTTCTGGCCCGGCGGATGGGGAAAAAACGGGTTATTGCCGAGACCGGTGCCGGCATGCACGGCGTGGCGACCGCCACGGTTGCAGCGCTGTTCGGGATGAAGTGCGAAGTCTTCATGGGCGAAGAGGATACCCGTCGTCAGGCGCAGAACGTCTTTCGCATGAAGCTGCTCGGGGCGACCGTGACCCCTGTCACCGCCGGCACCGCCACCCTGAAAGACGCCATGAACGAGGCGATGCGCAACTGGGTCACGACGATCCATGAAACCTTTTATGTTATCGGCACCGTGGCGGGGCCGCATCCGTACCCGATGATGGTGCGCGATTTCCAGTCGGTCATCGGCACAGAGGTCAAGCGTCAGCACAAGAAGGTCGAAGGGCGCCTGCCGGATGTTCTCGTTGCCGCTGTCGGCGGCGGCAGTAATGCGCTGGGGCTGTTCTATCCGTTCCTGAAGGATACGTCGGTGCGCCTGCTCGGGGTCGAAGCCTCCGGTTATGGCATCGAGACCGGCAGGCACGCCGCTCCGCTCTGCGCCGGTTCCCCCGGTATCCTGCACGGCAACAAGACCTATCTGCTGCAGGACCAGCATGGCCAGATCACCCACGCCCATTCCATCTCGGCCGGCCTTGATTATCCCGGAGTCGGTCCGGAACATTCCTGGTTGAAAGATACCGGCCGTGCCGAATACGTATCCATCACTGACGACGAGGCTCTGGAAGGATTCAGCACCCTGACCCGTGAAGAGGGTATTATCCCGGCGCTTGAATCATCCCACGCCATCGCCCAGGTCATGAAACTGGCGCCGACACTGGGACGCGACAAGACGATAGTCGTTTGCCTGTCAGGCCGCGGTGATAAGGATATGCACACGGTTGCCGAGGCGCTGGGTGTTGAGTTTTAACTCCGGTGTAAGATATTCAGTAAAGCTAAAAGCCCGAGAAATCGGGCTTTTTTATGTTGACCTGCCGAGCCTGTTCGACTATATACAAACCCGTTCTATTATTACAAAGGAGGCGTGTTATGCATCTCGTTGATCAAATCAAGGAAAAGGCCAAAAAGAACCTGCAGACGGTTGTATTACCTGAAAGTTACGATGAGCGAATGCTGTTTGCGGCGGAGAAAATAGTTGCGGAAGGTCTTGCTAAAATAGTTATCCTCGGTGACCCGGCCACGATTCAGGCTGCGGCGGCTGCAAAGGGGATCAATCTGGCAGGTGTCGAGCTGCTGAGTCCGGCGGCATCGCCCAAGCTGGAGCAGTACGTGGCTGATCTGGTTGAGCTGCGTAAGGGTAAAGGTTTGACCGCCGCTGAAGCGCGGAAGCTGCTGACTGCCGATGATAACCTCTACTATGCCGGCATGATGGTGCGCAACGGTGACGCCGGCGGACAAGTCGCCGGGGCGACCGGTACGACCGGCAATGTCCTCAAGGCCGCCTTTCAGACCGTCGGCCCGGCTGCCGGCATCAAGACGGTTTCATCGTTCTTTCTGATGATCACTAAAAACCCGGATTTCGGTGAGAACGGCATCATTCTCTTTGCCGACTGCGCTGTGAATCCTAATCCGGATGCACAGGCTCTGGCAGAGATCGCGGTGGCGACCGCCGGAAACTGCAAGGCGTTTCTTGATGTGGATGCGCGCGTCGCCATGCTGTCATTCTCCACCAAGGGGAGCGCCAGCCACGCCGACTGCGACAAGGTGCTGAAAGCGCTGGAAATAGCAAAACAGATCAAGCCGGATATGCAGATCGACGGCGAGCTGCAGGCTGATGCGGCACTGCTCCCCAGCGTCGGGGGCAAAAAGGCTCCCGGCAGCACCGTAGCCGGCAAGGCCAATGTCCTGATCTTCCCCGACCTGGACGCCGGCAACATCGCCTACAAACTGGTGGAACGCGTCGCCGGCGCCGAAGCGGTCGGTCCGATCATCCAGGGGTTGGCCAAGCCGGTCAACGACCTGTCGCGCGGCTGTTCGGTGGATGACATCGTCAACGTGGTCGCTATCACGGCGGTGCAGGCGGCACAGGGGTAGTTATCTCGCCATGCAGCAAAGTATGAACGTACAAAGGGCGCATCCTCACCGGGATGCGCCCTCTCTTTTTGGCCGTGACGTTGTATGATTCGATGATTTCTTGTGTTCAACGCCAAGTTCACCGGGAGCGTAAGCGATCCGGTGGAACGACGGGTTAGCGCGCAGTATTTCCTTCTCGTTCCTTCAGCCACCCAATCACCGCTTGAACGAGCTGGTCGTCGTATCCCCGGAAACTGTGGTCAGCGCCGGAGATTTTGACCTGTTTGAATGTCTCCGAAACCAGCGAGCGCCGGTTCTCAGCGCTACTCAGATCGAGGGGCGTTTTGTCAGCGAAAACGTCGATTACCGGCAGACGAATGCTCGACAAGTTCTGATTCGCATCTAACGGCTTGCCCCCGCCTTCCAGGAGCCCGACGCCTATGTACCCAACAATTGCTTGCGTGGGCCTTTCGACAAGAAAGGCGGTTGTCATCCGTGCCCCCATACTGTAACCCATAAGGTAGATGCGCTTTACACCCTTTTCGGTAGTCAGGTAGTCGATTGCCGCCTGGATTGCTTTGAATGCATCAGGGAAGGTTGGAGCGTAGTCCAGATGCTTGGTACTGGACAACACCGGCATTTGCAGAGAGAACGTGTGGAATCCGAGTTCTTGATTGATGCTCTTGCGGAGTGGGCTGACGACGTGAGAATCCGGCCCTTGACCTCTGCCGTGTGCAAGAATCACCGCTGTGGCACTGTCCTTTCCTGCCAGGTATTCGCCTTTCGGCATATCAGCCTGAGCTAAACTGCCCATGGAGAGGGCCATAATCACCATAAGAGCAAGAATGCGTTTCATATCTCCTCCTTTCGCTAACTCGTTAATCACCGGTTAGAGCCGGGTTTGTATATTTAATCCGTCATATTTACGCGTTATGGATGCATCAGGTGATTTAACAGTCTGACAATCTTGTTATGATGGGAGTCGATACAGATGATTCCTGTCCGGTATTCACAGATCTCCGGTCATCTCCTGCAGCAGGTAGAGCTTGACGTTGACCTTGCGTATGCACTCGACAACCTCCCGTAGCTGTTCCTCATTCAGTCCGCACTCTTCTTCAATCCCTTGAAACCACGGATATCCCTTCGGCAGCGGCGTCAGCGTGCCGTCGCGGAGCAGCATGGCATCCACAAGATCGTTGACGCGCCCTTTGGCTTCCCAGGGGTCGCGGTAATTGAACTGCCGCGCGACGACGTTCATCCCCATGCCGTTCGGGAAGATGGCCTTTACTTCGAACGAAAATTCGCGCGGGGCGCTGTAGCTGTCGCTCCGGCCGGCGCGGATCATCACCTCGGCCCCTGCTTCCTTCAGTATCTCGCCGACCGATTCGGCGGTCATTGCACTGTAACTATCCATTTCTATATCTCCATTCACTACTGTCCGGTTAATAACTGAATAAGTTCAGCTGGTTGTCATCACATGCATCGGTTTTTCGCTTGAGAGCTTCTGCAACCAGCGATGAAATGGGCTTTTTCTCGAATAAATTGACCTCAAGAATTTGTAGAAAAGTGTAGAGCGAACACGGTATGCCGAGTTTCTTTTTCGATATTGCCACAAGCAGGTAGATGCACAAGGCAACCCATATCTGGCTCTTTACTGCATTAACCGAGGTTCCGATAAACGACTTGATCCGCAAGTGCTGTTTGATCCATTTAAAAAACAGCTCCACTTGCCAGCGCTGTTTATAGACTGCAGCTACTGTTTCTGCAGGGATCTCGAAGTTGTTTGTAAGAAACACAAATCGTTTGTTTCGTTCTTTGTCAACAAAACTGACCCGCCGCAATCGCTCGGGATACCCTTTTTTCGATTTCTGCGTCACCAGCATAATAACCTGGTCCGCTCTGACGCCCGTTTCTTTATTCTTTGGCAGCGAATATAGCCGACGGCACTTCAGGTTCTCCTTGGCACGTATGACAAAGAACGCTCCTTGTTTGTGGATGCCATAAAGCCGGGCAAAATCTACATAGCCTTTATCCATCGTATAGAAGGCATCCTTGGTAACCGGCATTGCATCCAGCATTTTGACATCGTGAACCTTGCCAGTGGTTATGGCAACCCAGACAGGGATAGGGCCTCGTAGATCAATAAGCGTGTGCATCTTGACAGCAGCCTTGGTCTTACGGAACTCAGCCCAAGGGAATAACGACAGGCACAGGTCGATCGTTGTCGAGTCAAATGCATACAGCGGTTGCTTCAGTTCAATGGCAAGAACGTCACTCTGGTAAAGCTGTTGAGCCATACGTATAAGAACATGGCCGAAGTCCTGGAATATACGCCAGTCCCTACGTTCGTTGGCATCAGCAAGAGTTGTCCGGGAAACATTGCCACGAAATCCAATATGGTAAAGTTTCTCCTGATGAGAGTTCAGGCAGGTTTCAATATCCCGCAGGCTCTCACGACCGGACATCTGGGCATATGCCAGACAGAGAAATTGATCATAGGTGGAAAACTTTTTAGCCCAATGCTCTCCACTATATCGGCTGACGCAGAGATTGAATTCGTAACGGGGCAGATGCTGAAGGAGTTGCTTGAAAACAGTTTGGCCGAAATGCATTGGTACCCTCCTGTAATGAACGGAAGGTATCATCCGAAACGAATTCAAATCGAAAAAAGAACAGTAGTGTCAAAGAACAATACAAATTAACAGGTTATAGCCGTACAATCAGATTTTACCGGACAGTAGTGATCTCCATTCGTAATTCGACACCCCACGGTACCGGTTTGTCTCCCGCAGCTGTCAGTACCCACAATGTGGGGAAATCCATCTGTGGCGGTGCCGGGCCGACACCGTCGGTAAGATAGATCACGACGGCCGGGAGGGGGTGCATGGTTTTTGCGTAGTCAAAGACCGGACGCAGGTCGGTGAAGCCGCCGCCGTCATAGCGTTCGACGATCCCGGGAGCGCCGGAGAAGGTTTTGATCTGCTGAATACGGCTGTTGGCGTACAGCAGGGTGACGGTTGCGTCGCGGCCGCGGGTGATCTGGAGCAGCTCCCGGGCGAAGGCCTCCCGAAGTTCAACAGAATTGGTTGAGTCGCTGACATCTATGCCGATCAGCAGGTTGAGACGGCGCCGCTTTCTGACCCCCGGGGTGGTGTGTTCGAAACGGCGGTGTTCACGCAGCCAGGAGCTCCTCCGGCCGGTCCGTCCGGCGGTGGCAATAAACTGGCGCAGAATCTGCCGCCAGGGGAGGGGAGATGGGTGCAACAGGGCGTCGATAACCTGCCGGAGCTCGGCCGGTGTTTCGCCGTCGCACCCTCTCAGGCTGTCCCGCGCAATTGCCCGTAGCGTCTCCTCGGCAAGAGCAAGTGGTGTGCTGTCGGCATCGCTCCAGAGGGCGTGGCTGTCCAGTGTCACCTCCGCTTCGCTGCCACGCCCGTCACCGGCCGCACCCCTTTCCGAGGACTCGGCATCTCCATGGCCGGAGCCGTCAAGATTGCCGGTGTCGAACGGAGGGACGAGCTGGTCGTAATAATCTTCCGCCGCCAGACCGTTCTCGGCGCCGTAATATTCGGGGAGGAGCGCATCTTCGGGAAGGTTGGCGATGTCGGGATTTATCGCCAGATCGGCGGCGATATCCCAGTCGTGCTGATTGCGCCCCTTGCGGCGCAGCGGGTGCAGATGCAACAGGTGCTTGACCAGATGTTCCAGAAGGGCTTGCTGCTGCGGTTCGCCAAGCGCGGCAAACGGTGCGGGGTCGACCGTCAGGAACGGTATGCCATCGCGCACCGTTACGCCGGCACCCTTGCCGTGCAGCGGCCGCTGTTCCCGGCGCAGGTTGAGGATGAAATGCCCATAAAATGGGCGTTCGCGGAGCAGGCGCACGACGGCATTTTCAAGGGGGGTACTGTTCATGCCTCGCGGGAAATGGTCTGGATCGCGTCGAACACGACGCTGTCGTACTTGTCCTGGGCGATGGCAAGCGCTATCTCGGGAATTTTGAGCAGCGACTTTACGAAACCGAAGCGGAGGTCGCGCGGCAGAACGGCGGTGTAGGCAACGAGGTTCGCTTCCTGTTCCGGTTCCAGTGTGGGGGAGCTCTGCAGCGTGGCGATCAGGTCGTTGACCGTGGCTGCCTGGACATCATCCCGCTGTTCAGCTGCCTGACCGGCGACGTTTGTCCAGTCGTTCAACACCTCGGCGGCGGTCAGCGGCCGCCCCTTGTGATCAGCCAGCCAGCGCATGAAGGTAATGGCGGCTTCCTTGCCGATGATCCCGGCATAAACCTCCATCTCCAGGTCGCCGGGAAAACGGCAGTTTTTCCGCAGTACGCTGACCATCTCCCAGCCGCGTTCGGTCGGCTCGACCTGCAGCTCCATCGGAGCGCCCTGGCGGGCCAGCAGAGCGGAGTTGCCTGCGAGAAACTGCCGCACGTCACCGGAGAGTTCCCTCTGGATCGCATAGCGCGCCCAGCAGGTATAATCTGTTTCGACGAACAGCATGATCATCCGGTCAATCAGGGCACGATCGAGGGTTGCCACCTGGTAGGTTCCGTCCGGCGGGTTGATGCTGACAATTACCTTGTGCCGCTGGGACAGGTGATGGGTGTGAAGTGAGCGGAGCAGCCCTTCAGCGGGAGGTTCGACGAACTGGAAGATCGCCTGCAGGGTGTCCTCCTGCTGGGCGCGGTTCAGCTCATCGCAGTGAACCAGTGTCGGCACTTCATCATCGCCCGGCCACCATGAGGGGCGCGACCAGTGCATGACATCGCCGTCGCGGAAGGGGATACCCACAAGGTCACCGACCTCCATCTGCCCAAGGCGCAGCGACACATATTTCCTGTCAATCTCCCTGCAGGCCTGAATTATACCGGCGCTTTTTCCGACACCGCGATGTCCGACCACGCATGGGGTGAGGTCGGTTTTGGTTATTATTTCTTTGATGACTGATTTCATCTGTTCGATGTTCATGAGCTTGCTCCGGCTATTAAGGACTATATTTATCCTGTTGGATAGTAGTGGTAATTGTGATACTTTTCAAGAAATAGTTTCTGGAGCAAAAAAGCGGATTCCTTGTAGATGTTCGGGAAATGCGAAGTGTGATTTCAAACCGGAAATCGACTTGCCGACGACAGGTCTGAGTGCCTCCATAAAGGAACAGTTAAGCACGTCAATTCAATTGACGTGAGAATAGTACTGATGTATACACGCTTTTGTAACCAGTTAAATTTTAATACAAATATAGGTAATGAGTGGCTGCAATGATGATAGATAAAGTGTTTTGTCATTGTGCGTTGTTTTATTTACCGGGGACCATGTATGAACAACAAGTGTATTAACGACAGTGCTTTTCAAGGGCAACAGATCCTGGAACACGCTCCGGATGGAATTTTCATGATTGATACCGAGATGAAGATCTGTTACGTCAATCCGGCTTTTTGCCGTCTGCTGGATTATGATGCCAGTGAAGTTCTGGGGTCATCTATAACCGATCATCTGGGCGATCTGTCGATCCTGGCTAATTGTATGGAACGGGTGAGGGAGACGGGCAGTTGCGTTGATCAGGAGACAATCTTCCGGCGCAAAGACGGCTCGATGATCCATATTTCTAAAAATGTTCAGGCAATTCAAAATGAAGATGGCAGTTTGGCCAGCATCGTTGTTTTTATCCGTGACATGACCAGGCTGCATTTTCTCAATCAGCAGCTCAGTGACTCTCAGCAGAAGCTCCAATCGTACGTTAACAATCTTGAAACAGTTGTGGATGAGCGCACCAGGGAGCTTTCGGAGCAATTATACACCGACAGCCTGACAAGATTGCCTAACCGGATGAAGCTGCTTGTTGATCTGACAAAGGGTTTCAATGGCAAGGTGCTGATCCTGGTCAATATTGACGGGTTTAAGGAGATTAATTCCTACTTCGGACAGGATGCCGGTGATACCATTTTGACGCAGGTGGGTAATGAACTCGTCGTTCAAACTTCTCGATTGCAGATGGGCAAGGTCTACAAGCTTCCTTCAGACGAATATGCAATTGTCATTCAGGAAAATCTGACTCGTGAACAGGTCGAATCAATTGTTATCAGTATGGGGGAGACGATCAAGCATCGCTCGCTGTTTGCCAGTTCTGACGAAGATATCAGTCTGGATGTGACGATAGGCGTGGCTATGATCAGTGAAACTGATGATAGCTCACGCGAGCTGCTATCGTTTGCGGACATGGCACAAAAGCTTGCCAAAAAAGAGCGTAAGCCATACCTTTTTTACACCCCTTCAATGCAGATTAAAGAAGAGTACGAGAAAAACCTGGGTTGGATAAAACGGTTGAAGAGTGCCATCGAAGAGGATCGTGTTGTTCCTTTTTTTCAACCGATCGTAGACTCTCAGACCCTTTGCGTTAAAAAATATGAGGCACTGGTGAGAATTCAGGAGGGGGATGGTTTTGTCAGCCCGGGCGAATTTTTACGAATAGCAAAAAAAGTGAAGCTCTATCACCATATTACAAAGACTATGGTCGACAAGGCGCTGGCTGTTTTTGCTCCGCTCAAGGCGAGTGTCTCGATCAATATTTCGATTGAAGATCTTCTTAACGAGTCTATTAACAGTTATATGATAAATAAAGTGCGCGAATGCGGTTTTGCCGAGCGGATCATTTTTGAGATAACGGAATCAGAAGGTATCAGCAATTATGCAGTGGTTAATGAGTTCATTACAGAGGTGAAGCGCCATGGCGGCAAAATAGCTCTTGACGATTTTGGTTCAGGATACTCGAATTTTTTCTATGTTACCCAGCTCAATGTTGACTTTATTAAAATAGATGGTTCGATCATCAGCCAGATAACAGACAATCCATCAGCGCATATCATCACGGAGACGATCATCGACTTCGCCTCCAAGCTCGGTATCAAGACGATTGCCGAGTTTGTAGCGGATGAAGCTATTTACCGATGTCTTGAGGGATTGTCGATTGATGCGTATCAAGGATATTACTTCGGAGCACCAGTGCAGCAGATACTTGAGTCGTAATCTTACTCGGATCTGTCCGCCTCTGTCGTTCTTGCAGAGGCGGACAGATACACAATCTCATCAGTTTTTCGCTTCTTCCACCAGTTTAGTCCACATATCTGAGCGGGTCAATCAAACCCGCCTCGGCAAAGCCCTTCAGGCGCAGGCGGCAGGAATCGCACGCTCCGCATGATAGCCCTTCCGGGGACGGATCGTAGCAGGAATGGGTCAAGCCGTAATCCACCCCCAACTCCACGCCACGGCGGATAATGTCGGCCTTGGTCATGCTGATCAGCGGTGCGTGTATCTTGAATTTCGATGTCCCTTCGACACCGGCCTTGGTCGCCAGATTGGCCATTGTCTCGTACGCCTGGATGTATTCCGGTCGGCAGTCCGGATAGCCGGAGTAATCGAGGGCGTTGACGCCGATATAGATGTCCGACGCTCCCAGTACCTCGGCCCAGCCGAGGGCGAAGGAGAGGAAGATGGTGTTGCGGGCCGGCACATAGGTGACCGGGATGTCGCTGCCGACACCCTCTTTGGGTACGTCGATGTCGGCTGTCAGCGCGCTGCCGCCCATGAGGCGCAGATCAAAGTCGACAACGAGGTGCTCCTCGGCGCCGATTTTCTTTGCATTCTGCCGGGCGACCGTCAGTTCGAAGCTGTGGCGCTGGCCGTAGGAAAAGCTGATGGCATAAGGGATAAAGCCGTCAGCCCTGGCTATTGCCATACAGGTGGTGGAATCCAGCCCGCTGCTATACAAAACTACCGCGTTACGTTGCATGGTGTGGGTCTCCGGGTGTGTGATGTGAACTTTAACGTTTGCAATTTTACGCGTATTGAGTACAATAAGTCCACTTTTCTCATGAATCTCCGCCGGAAAAAGTAAAATCATCCCATAGATGAGGTCTGCCGGATTGCAGGCCTTTTTCATTTGAGGCGTTATGCGACTAAAAGACGAACAGATCCGCGGTTTGGCAGAAAAAGTGTACAGTGACCTGGTGACCGACGGCTTGATAACTCCGAGCGGTGAACGTGGCGAAGTCGTCGCTGGGATTGTTCGTGCCATATCGCAGAACTTCGCTGCCGAGCAGAAGCTGGAGCGCGATGCGGAGAAGCTGCTGGATGAAACCATGGCCGCCATGGGAAGCGGCGCCGCCGAGATTGACCGCCGCCGGATGCTGAAGATGGTCAAGGACAAGCTGGCCAAGGAACGAAATATAGTCCTGTGATTCCAAATCCCAAATAAAGGCGCTCTCTGCGTTGGCTCGTCTTCGGCACCTCAACGTACCTATTGTACGTCTTCGTCGCCTCAATCCTCACCGCCTTGATTTCATTCTTAATTTGGAATTGGAAGGAGTTTTTATGTCGTTATCAGAAGACCGTATTTCAACAATGGCCCACGAAGTCATCACCTGTATCTGGCGGGATGATCTGGCAGATGTGTCGGATGAGGTCCGGGCCCTGAAACGGGTCAAGCAGTCTCTGGAGGCTTTCTTCGGTGCGGTTGACGATGTTGAAGCGGCGGTCAGAGACAAGCTGCGCAACAAGGCGCCGGGCAGCCGTGATTACGAAACTCTCTACCAGAAGTTCTACCACGATGAAATGGCCCGGAGAAATCTGTAACATTTTGCCGACACGCCCCCTTGGTTGTTATCACTCATTCTTTCCGGCCATGAGCAGCAGCTCGCGGCCGTTTTCACGAAAGGTATATTTATGCTACATCGCTTCAAGCCGCTGCTCCTCTCCGTTGCCGGTGTCATGCTTTTAACCGCTACCAGCGGATCTTTGCAGGCCGATGATTATCTGAACCTTGCCGCCGCTCAGTACCGCAGCAAGGATTTCGGGGGCGCCTATACGTCGGCCGGTAAATCTTCCGATCAGAAACAACGCTCCTTTGTCCGCGGCATGGCAGCATTTCGGCTGGACAGGTTTGAAGAAGCGGTGACGCTTCTGGCTGACGCGGAACAGAAACTGCCGCTGGTTGCTGATTATGCGGCGTTTTATCAGGCAAAGGCGCTCCAGCAGCTGAAAAAATATCCTGATGCAGCGGCCAAAGCGGCGTCAATCAGGTCGTTATTTCCCTCTTCCCGGTTGGGACGCCTCTCGGAAAAACTGTATGCCGATATCCTGTTTGAGTCCGGTGATTACAAGGCGGCACTCAAGTACTATGACTCCTTTATCGAGAAGTATCCATCAGGGAGCGACGCCGTCGACGCGAGCTATCAGTCGGCACGCTGCCGGGAAGAGGTGGCTGATGCCGTCGGCGCAGTGACGATCTACCGGGGCATCTGGCTCAACAATCCGGCTTCAGAGCTGGCTGTAAAGTCGCAGGAGCGACTCGCACAGCTGGAAATAGCAGGTTTCAAGCTGCCACAGTACAGGGTTGAAGAACTTATCAAGCGGGCTTCAGCCCAATATGCGCAGGGACAGTACAGCGGCTCCCTGAAGAGTCTTGAAATGATCCCTGTCGCCAGTCAGTCAGAGGCCAACACAAGCCGGATTGCCCTTCGCAGCGGCATGGCCCTGTATCGTCTGAGGCGCTATCAGCAGGCCGAAAAGCAGTTTGCAAAGGCGTCTGCGTCTCCTCTGGCCGGAGTGCGCTCCGAAGCGCGTTTCTGGCTTGCCAAGTCGCTTGATCGGCAGGATCTGACAGAGCGTGCTCTGGCGATGTACCTGGAGCTTGCCGGAGAAGGTGAAAAACAGGAATTTGCCGATGATGCTCTGATCGAGGCGGCTGCGTTAAAGCGCGATCTCGGGCGGTATGCCGAAGCGGCTCACCTGTTTGATCAGGCTGCCATGCGTGCGTCCGGATCAAAGGTTGCCAAGCCGTCCTGGGAGTCGGGGTGGTGCCGCTATCTGGCGGGTGAATATACCGCCGCCGCCGACATATTCAAGGTGCTGGTCGTCGATGGGGGCGAGCGCGAGAAAGTGTTGTACTGGCTCGGGAGAACGCTGGAAAACAGCGGTGATGCCGCAGCAGCTTCGTATTATCGCACCCTTCTGGACGAATTCCCGGCCGGTTTCTATGCCACCTGGTATCGTGAACAGAAGGGCGTGAAAGATGTTCGTGAATCACTCGGCACCCGTGACCCGCTGGCAGAACTGCCGCTGTCAGTCGGTTTTGACAAGCCGCGCCTGCTGGCCTCGCTGGGGATGTTTGACGAAGCCCGGGCCGAGATGGCCGTTGCCCGTAAAAAAAATGGCGAAAAGAAGGGAGCCCTCCCATCCCTTGCCAGGGTTTATCTGGAAATGGGTGATTATGGTTCGGCGATTTCTCTGTTTATGCAGAACCGTCCCGTGGCGTGGGAAAAGGGAACATTGCCGCTCTGGGCTGCCGGCTACCCCCGTGCCTACTCCGATCTTGTCAGCGAGAATGCCCTTCTTAACGGGCTGTCAGAGGGGCTGGTATTCGCCCTGATCCGGGCCGAGAGCGGTTTCTCCCCTGCGGTAAAGTCTGGCGCCGGTGCGATCGGACTCATGCAGATGATGCCAGCGACTGCCAAGCTGACCGCCCGTGAAAAGGGGGAGTTTAACCCCCTGCGGCTGACCGTTCCTGAATATAATATCCGCCTCGGGACGAAGCATCTGCATGACCTGATGAAAGATTATGATGGCGACCTTGTGTATATGGCGGCGGCGTATAACGCCGGATCGGGAGCGCTGAATCGATGGAAAAAGAACTTCAAGGGGCTGAAAAAGGATGAGTTTATCGAGAGTATCCCGTATCAGGAAACCCGTAACTATGTAAAAAAAGTGTACGCTTCGGCAGCCACCTACCGTCAACTGTACGGGTTAAAATAGTGATCCTAAAACAGTTATCCGCAGATTGACGCAGATTGACGCAGATTGATCAAAAAACTTGAAAAAACACCGGTTAACCAAAAAGATGAATCTGTTTTTTAAAAAACTATTGGGTTTATCTGCGTTAATCTGAGTAATCTGCGGATTGGTTGCCGTTTTTAGAGTAATTCATTCCACAATACGAAAGGCTTACCTGCATGGCAGAACAAACTCCCATGATGCGGCAATATCTTGAGATCAAGTCGGGGTATCCCGATGCGGTCCTGTTTTTCCGCATGGGGGACTTTTATGAAATGTTTCTTGACGATGCCCTGTTGGCATCGCGTGTGCTGGATATCGCCCTGACCTCCCGCAACAAGGGGAGTGGCGATGAGATCCCGTTCTGCGGGGTCCCCTTCCATTCGGCCGCCCCCTATGTTGCCAAGCTGATTGAAACCGGCCACAAGGTGGCCATCTGCGAGCAGGTTGAAGATCCGAAGCAGGCGAAGGGGATTGTCCGGCGTGAGGTCGTCAGGGTCGTCACTCCCGGCCTTCTGATCGAGTCGGAGAGCCTCGTGCCGGACGAAAACAACTATCTGTTGGCACTCTGCCAGGTGCCTGGCGGCAGCTGGGGATGCGCCTGGCTGGACGTCTCCACCGGTGAGTTTCGTGCGACGGAGCTCGCCGGAGCCTCCGCGGCGCTGGCCGAAGCGGTCGGGATCAACCCCCGTGAAATCCTGCTCTCCGACACCCTTGATCGTACTGCCCTGCCGCCGGATCTGCGTTCATTTCTGGGTGAGCGGATTGTTTCTACCGCTCCGGGGTGGATCTATGATCGCGACTATGCCACAACGCTGCTCTGCGGCCACTTCGGTGCCGCCTCCCCAGAGGCGCTCGGGCTGGATGCAGCGCCGACCGCCCTGCTGGCCGCCGCTGCCGCCCTGTATTATCTGCGCGAAAACCGTAAGGCGGCGCTGCCGCATATCCGCGATATTCTGGTCTCCCAGCGCAGCCAGCATCTGGCCCTGGACCCTGCCACCCGCCGTAATTTGGAGATTACCGCCAGTATGGCTGAAGGAAAACGGAGCGGCTCGCTGCTGGGGTGTCTCGATCGTACCGGCACCGCCATGGGCGCACGCCGCCTGAAACAGTGGCTCAGCTATCCCCTTGTCGGGGTGGAACCGATCAGACGCCGCCTCGATGCGGTGGAAGAGCTGCTGGAAGCGCAGGAGTTGTGCGAAACCTTGGCAGCGCGGCTGAAAAATATCGCCGATCTGGAGCGGCTCAACGGCCGCATCGGCATGGCGAGTGCCGGTGGCCGCGATCTCCGGGCACTGCACGATTCACTGATTCACCTTCATCCGCTGCTGGATCAGTTGGCCACCGTGCAGACCGCTCTGCTGCAGTCACTGATTGTAGCCATTGATCCCCTGGATGACATCTGCATGCTGGTGGGGCGAGGGGTTATCGAAACCCCACCCTTTTCGCTTCGTGAGGGGGGAATCATCGCACCCGGATACAACGCGGAGCTGGACGAACTGCGTGCCATCAGCAGCGAGGGGAAGGGGTTCATCGCACGGCTTGAGGCACAGGAGCGTACCCGTACCGGCATCTCGACCCTCAAAATACGCTACAACCGGGTGTTCGGTTATTCGATCGAGGTGACCAAAAGCAATCTGGCGGCTGTGCCTGCTGATTACGTCCGCCGTCAGACGCTGGCAAATGCCGAGCGCTATATCACCGAGGAGCTGAAAAACTACGAGGAGAAGGTGCTCGGGGCCGAGGAGCGTATCTGCAGCCTTGAATTCAGCCTGTTTCAGGAGATTCGCGAACTGGTGGCCGCCCAGGCCGAGCGGATCTCCAGGACCGCCGACGGATTGGCAAATCTGGACGTGCTCATTTCTCTGGCAACCGTGGCCTGTGAGCGCAATTACTGCAAGCCGCTGGTGGACGATACGGATGTTATCGATATCCGTGACGGCCGCCACCCCGTTATCGAGTCGATGAAGCTGGGGGAGCGCTTTGTCCCGAACGACACTCTGCTGGATGCCGAGGGGAACCAGCTGCTGATGATTACCGGCCCCAATATGGCCGGTAAATCCACCTATATGCGCCAGGTGGCGCTGATCACCCTGATGGCCCAGGCCGGCAGTTTTGTTCCTGCCACGGAGGCGCGCATCGGCATCGCCGACCGCATCTTTACCCGCGTCGGGGCCGGCGACAACCTGGCCCGCGGCCAGTCCACCTTCATGCTGGAGATGATGGAGGCAGCCGGCATCCTCCGCAACGCTACCCCACGGAGCCTGATCATCATGGATGAGATCGGCCGCGGTACCTCGACCTTTGACGGCGTCTCCATCGCCTGGGCGGTGGCGGAGTATATCCACGATACTCCCACCTGTCGGAGCCGTACCCTCTTTGCGACTCACTATCACGAGCTGACCGAGCTGGCGACGACCCGCGAGCGGATCAAGAACTTCACTGTTGCGGTGCGCGAGTGGAACGATCAGGTGATCTTTCTGCGCACCATTATTCCCGGCGGTGCCTCGCACTCCTACGGCATTCAGGTTGCCCGTCTGGCAGGGATGCCATCCGATGTTATCGAACGGGCCAAGGAGATTCTGCGCAACCTGGAGAGTGGCGAGTTCGAGGAGGGGGCTCCGCGCTTGGCCAAGAGCAGCAGGAAGCCGACCCGTGAGCCATCACCCCAGTTTTCCCTGTTTGAAAGCAGTGAAGATCAATTGCGCCAACGCCTGAAGAAGCTTAACATCGCCACCCTGACCCCGCTTGAAGCGCTCAACCTGCTTGATGAGTTGAAGCGGATGGTGTGAGTGGGCGGCTTGGATGGAACTTCACGTTGATGGATGAAGTGTCAAAACAGTTGCCGGTCTATACGAAAAGGAAACGATAAAATGGGTGTTGAGGTTTATGTCGGGCATCTCTCCGACACGGTTACGGAAGATGAAGTGCAGAAGCTGTTCTCAGTCGTTGGTACTGTTACCTCGGTTCATCTGGTGGTCGATTCTGTTACCGGTGAATCCCGCGGGTGCGGGTATGTCAGGATGTCAACCGAGGAAGAGGCGAGGGAGGCGATTGATCTGCTGAACGGGGCCAAGCTTGGCGAACTCCTGATTACGGTAAAAAATCCACCGCCGAAATCCTTTAAAAAACCGGGTTCGGGCAGCGGTGGCCAGAGTGACCGTGGCGGCGGCGGACAGCGGCGTTAGCCGCCACTAGTTGAAACATGCGGAGATTTCTGCTAAAACAGGACGTTACTTTTTATACAGACTCAGCCGACACAAAAAGTGATCCCATGAATAGAGCCATACACATAGTACTATTTATACTGGTCACCACTCTGTTGTTGCCGTTTCCGGCCCTCGCGGCCGGGAAGAAAAAGGTTGTTGCCGACGAACAGACGTCATCCACTTTACGCCAACAGGCAACCCTGAACGCGATGAAGCATTGGTCGAACCCCGACTACACCCGGATATCACTGGAGCTTGATCGGGATGTTGCCTGGGAGGTGCATGACCTTGCCAAGGGCGCTGCCGGGCGGATTTACATCGACCTTAAGCGTACCCGCCTCGGCAAAAGCGTCACGGATATCACCATCGGCGATGGATTGCTGAAGGGGGCGCGGGTCGGGCAGTACAAGCCTGACGTTGTGAGGGTTGTGCTTGATACTGAACACATCAAGGAGTATAAAATCTTCCCCCTGTCTGATCCGGCGCGACTGGTGATTGATGTCCGTGGTGAACGGCCGACAGAGATATCGCGTCTTGATCCGTCAGTCACTGCTGCACCACTCCGGGCAGTTGTACCGAAGCCACCGGAGCTGTCGGCGGCTGACGAAAAACCCCATCGGATACCCAAAGCCACGACTCTTTCAAAAATAAGACGGATCGTCGTCGATCCCGGACATGGGGGGCATGACCCCGGTGCGGTAGGGGCGACCGGCATCCAGGAAAAAGATGTGGTGCTGGCGATAGGGCTCAGGCTGAGAGAACTGTTACGGGATGAGTTGGGGGTGGACGTGGTTATGACCCGCTCGACCGATGTCTTTATTCCTCTGGAGGAGCGTACCGCCATTGCCAATAAGGTTGGGGCTGACCTCTTCCTGTCCGTGCATGCCAACGCTGCGCCCAACCGGTCTGCTGCCGGAATTGAAACCTATTATCTTAATCTGGCCAAGACCGACAAGGTTGCCCAGTTGGCCGCCAAGGAAAACGGCACTACACTGGAGAAGGTCAGTGTGCTGCAGGCGATTCTGTTTGATCTCATGGCGAACTATAAGCTGAATGATTCGGCTCACCTGGCCGACGAAGTGCAAAAGTCCCTGTATAAAAGGGTCCGCAGTCATTACAGTGACGTAAAAAATCTTGGCGTCAAGCAGGGCCCGTTCTATGTCCTCGTGGGGGCATCCATGCCCAGTATCCTTGTTGAAGCAGCATTTCTCTCCAATGCAACTGAAGAGACCCGCCTTAGAGATCCGGCATACCAGGAGATGGCCGCCAACGGCATTTTAGACGGTGTCCGCAGCTATATCAAAAGCCTTAAATAGTTCCCGTGTACCATCTTCACTCAGGGTTGTGCTTCAAGCGGTTCACGCGCTGCAATCTCTGCGGATGTTGCCGGACGTATCGCCGTAACAGTGCCGATAAATACCAGCGCCATGCCGGACAAAGGGTGGTTGCCGTCCAGGACCGCTTTCCCCTCGGCAATTTCCGTTACGGTGTAAAAAACAGCCCCTTCTTCCATGCCTTCTTCACTATCGCCCTCAATCATCATGCCAACCGTTAGTGGTTGCGGCAGGTTTTCAACCGGTTCAACCAGCAGCAGGTCAAAATCATATTCGCCGAACGCATCGTTTGGCTGCAGTTTTACGGTTACCAGGTCACCGCTGGCCTTCCCCTCCAGTGCTGCTTCTATCGGGGTGAATACACCTCCGTAACCGCCGTGAAGATAGACTATCGGTTCATTGCCTTTGTCAAGCATGTTTCCGTCAGGGTCGGTGAGATTGTAACTGAGTGTAACAACTTTGTTTTTGCTTATCTGTGCCATTGTTGTTCCTTTGAATGAAGTCGAAGATGGTTGTGTTTTAACAGGAGGTTGATGCCGTGCTGACAAAAAACAGGCCGGCGATTTCAGCGCCTGGCGGTGGGCCGACTGATGTCAGCGTGCTTGTTTTATTATTACTTCGGCAATGGTGAGCCGTTCAGGTGATTCGGCGCCGTCGGACCGGGACAGGTAGATGGAGTTCACCGCTGCAAGCAGCGTGTTGAGCTTGTCCAGGTCTACCACCTGTGCTCCTGATAGTGATTCGGTCTCGTTCATGTTAAGCGGGCAACAGTCACTGTTACGCTGACCGTTATGTGTGTATACAATTGGCAGTCCATGGGTCCGGCAGATAATCGGGCGGGCGTCGTACAGTAGGCAGTGGTGGTGAAGCAGGAGCGGACAGCGCTCGCCATCGGCATGTTCCAGGACGTGGCGGCGAATCTCTTCGGCTTGTAGAGCGGGAAAGCTGTCGAGCGTTTCGCGCATAGCCGCCGCTTCAACCGGAAAAACAGTAATGGCGGTGCAGCAGGAGCTGCAGCCTGCCGAGCAGGTTATCTGCCCCCCCAGCGATGATGAAATGACATCACAGAGGGCATCGACCCTGGCAACCAGTTGTGTATAGTTTTGGAGAAGGTGTGGCATACGCTACTGTAGTATACCTCTTGATATCCGGCAACCCCAAAGTTATGCCACGCTGCGTATCAGTATCCGTTCCCTTCGCTTTGGGCTTTTAGCGCCTCCATCTGGTAATATGCTCTCAGCGCATCGGTTATCTCGGCGATATCGCCGGTCATAATGGAATCAAGGCGGTACAGTGTCAGGCCGATGCGGTGGTCGGTCATGCGCCCCTGTGGAAAGTTGTAGGTGCGAATGCGCTCGCTGCGATCTCCCGAGCCTACCTGTTGTTTGCGCTCTGCGGCAAGCTTGGAATCATGCGCCTGCTGGATGGTATCAAGGATACGGGTCTTGAGTACCTTCATCGCTTTAGCGCGGTTCTTTATCTGGCTTCGTTCTTCCTGGCAGGCGACAACCGTGCCGGTCGGGAGATGGGTGATGCGTACGGCGGAGTCGGTGGTGTTGACGTGCTGGCCACCAGCACCTGAAGAGCGGTACACATCTATCTTCAGGTCATCCGGGCGGATATCGATGTCAACGTCTTCTGCCTCCGGCATTATTGCCACGGTGCAGGCGCTGGTATGGATACGCCCCTGGGCTTCGGTCTCCGGTACGCGCTGGACGCGATGGGTGCCGGACTCGTATTTGAGTTTGGCGAAGACACCTTCTCCCTCGACGGCGGCGATGACCTCTTTGAAGCCGCCCCGTTCCGATTCAGATGATGAGATGATATCTACCTTCCAGCGGTTGGTGTCGGCATAGCGCGAATACATGCGGAAGAGGTCGCCGGCAAATAAAGCTGATTCATCGCCGCCGGTACCGGCACGGATCTCCAGAATAACGCTCTTGTTGTCGTTAGGGTCCTTGGGGAGCAGTAACAGCCGGATGTCGGCATCAAGCTGGTCCTTTTCCGCTTCCAGGTTTTTAAGCTCATCTTCAGCCATCTCTTTCATGTCCGGATCGGCCAGCAGCTCCCGGTTGTCAGAGATTTCACCCAATACTTTGCGGTAGCGGCGATAGGCTGCAACCAGTTCACTCAGATCTGAATGTTCGCGCGAAAGCTTGCGGAACTCCGGTTGGTTGGAAATAACGGCCGGGTCGGACAGCATCGCTTCCAGTTCCTGATAGCGACGTTCGAGTTCTTCAATCTTGTCCATCATCATACGTAATAATCCATCACCACCGGTTAAACAGCGGTGTCTCTCTTCAGATAATCTTGTTCAGCGGATACTCGATAATTCCCTCGGCTCCAAGCTTGAGCAGTTCAGGTACTACTTTGCGTACCTCTTTTTCCGACAGGATGCTCTCTATTGAAAGCCAGTCAGAGTTATACAGGTGCGACACGGTCGGGTTTTTGAGGCTGGGGAGTAGCCTGGTGATTGCGTCTACCTTGTCTGCCGGAGCATTCATCTTCAGCCCGACCATCCCTTCAGCCGCCAGCGACGATTTCAGCAGCGTTGCAATCTGATCAATTTTGGAGCGTTTCCAGGGATCGGCCCAGGCAGCCTTGCTTGCCAGAAGCACGGGAACGGACTCCATCAGTTCGCAGACGATGCGCAGGCCGTTAGCTTTTATGGTAGAGCCGGTTTCAGTTACTTCGACGATTGCATCGCAGAGCCCGTCAACTACTTTAGCCTCGGTGGCACCCCAGGAAAATTCGACTGTTACCGGGATATTGCGTTCGGCAAAATAGCGCTTGGTGAACTCAACCAGTTCGGTGGAGATTGTCGCGCCATGAAGGTCTTCCGGTTTCTGAACTTTTGAGTCGGCATTGACTACCAGCACCCAGCGGGCCGGGCGTCTTGATACCTTGGAATACACCATTTCGCAGACTTCGATCACATCCGAGTCGTTTTCGCGGACCCAGTCGCGACCGGCGATGCCGGCATCAATGGTCTGACGCTCGACGTACCTCGCCATCTCCTGCGGCCGGATCAGTTTGCAGTTCATTTCGGTGTCGTCGACACCGGGGAAATAGCTGCGGGATGAGATGCTTATCTGCCAGCCGGCTTTTTTAAAGAGTCCGACGGTTGCGTCTTCGAGGCTCCCTTTGGGAATGCCGAAATTCAGTATATTGGACATGAGAACGCTCTTTCCGCTTTACGCTTTTTTGTAAACTTCGTTCGGGTCGAACAGTGGCTTGGAATGCTCCACCCATTCCCCGTTTTCCCATCGTACGTAGAAACAGCTGCGATTGCCGGTGTGGCAGGCGGCCGACCCATTCTGCTTCACCTTGATGACGACAGTGTCGGCGTCGCAGTCGGTCAGGACTTCCATGACCTCCTGGGTATTGCCCGACTCTTCGCCCTTCATCCAGTACTTGTTGCGGGTGCGGCTGAAGAACCAGGTCTTGCCGTCCTTCAAGGTTAAGTCGAGGGTTTTTTTATCCATGAAGGCGACCATGAGAACTTCGCCGTTCTGGTAGTCCTGGATGACTGCAGGGATCAGTCCCCCCATTTTATCAAAATCGATCTCAATCATGCGATACCCCCATGTCGTTGATGTAAATAAAAAACGCCCTGAAAAATGTCAGGGCGTTTTGGAGAATGGTGGCGGTGCAGAGATTTGAACTCCGGACCTAGCGAATATGAGTCGCTTGCTCTAGCCAACTGAGCTACACCGCCATTTGAAAACGCCCCTTAGGTTGGTAATACCGAAGGGGCGAAAGTATTTTGGTTGCGGGGACAGGATTTGAACCTGTGACCTTCGGGTTATGAGCCCGACGAGCTACCAGACTGCTCCACCCCGCGTCAAGTGGAATAAACTTATAACAGGATGCGTCGTTGCTTGTCAATAAAAACTTTCACCATTGCATCTTTTTATTGATGCGTGCCCGCTGGGCTCTTAATCCCTGTCCGGAATTGATATTGCACCTTTGCCGAGTTTTCCGGCTAGTTCTTTTGCTGCCTCGGGGTCCAGGCGCTTGCCGACGCGAACGCGATACCAGATCCCCTTGTCTTTCAGATTCGATTCAACGATGCTGGCATTATACCCTTTGGCAGCCAGTTTACTGCGTTGCGCCTCTGCTTCTGACTTGAGACTGTAAGAGGCAACCTGAACCGTCAAGCCAGCTGAACCCGGTTTGGGTGCAGCTTTTTCCGCTGTTGCCGGGGTTGCTTGCTTTTGGATGTTCTCACCGCCCTGTGGTGGGGAAGGTCTTGATATGTTGCCCGGCATAGCAGCCTGGAGCGGTTGTTTCCCCGGTGTGCCCTCATTGGAGTTGATGCCGCTGCCCATGATGTTGTTTTTCTGGCCGCTGGGAAGGGTTTTGTAAAAGCTGAGCGGCGGATTGGGCGTTGTCTCTGTTCCTGTAACTTGCCCTGTTTGAACAGTAGAGCCGTACCCCTGTGGTTGTGGTGCAGGAGCTGTTGCAATTGTTTGCTGTTGCAGGGGGGCCGCCTGTTGTGGAGAGTTCTCCAGGCTCTGTTGGGCCATCGCCGCCTTGAATCCTTCTTTTGCAGATCGCTGGGAAAGCATCCAGCCGCTGGCGAAGCCGATGCCGAGAGAGATGAGAGCGGTAAAGACGATCACGATCAGCACGCCACTGTTTGATTCCTTGCGTGGGCGATGTTGCCCCACGTGGGGAGAGCTGCATGATTTCTTTGGTTCACTGTAGTCAATACGCATGGTGGCCTCCGCTACATCCGTTCCGGCGCCGATATGCCCAGAATGGAAAGGGCGTTTTTCAGTGTCTGAGCGGTCCGTTTCAGCAGGTAGAGCCGGGCTGCTGTTAATTTATGATCTTCGTTGATGACCCGGTTCTTGTTGTAGAAGCTGTGGAAACAGCTGGCCAGCTCGGTTAAATAATAGGTCAGGCGGTGCGGTTCGAAATGCACGGCGCAGTCATCGACCGTGTCGGGGAACGCCGTCAGCAGTTTAATCATCTGCAGGTCTTCAGGAGTGGATAGGCAGGCCATATCGGCAGCAGCCGGTTTCTCCGGAGCAAGGAAGCCCTTCTCGGCGGCGTTTTCGAAAATGCTGCAGATGCGTGCATGGGCGTACTGGACATAATAGACCGGGTTTTCGTTGGTCTGCTGTTTGGCCAGGTCGATATCGAATACCAGTTGTGCGTCCGGTTTGCGCATCAGAAAAAAGAAGCGGGTGGCGTCGCGTCCGACCTCATCAATCAGGTCGCGCAGCGTGACATAGCTGCCGGCCCGTTTGGATATCTTGACCTCTTCGCCGCCACGCATGACGGTCACCATCTGGTGCAGCACATACTCGGGCCATCCCTGCGGTATGCCGATGTCAAGAGCCTGGAGTCCGGCGCGGACACGGGTAACGGTGCTGTGATGGTCTGATCCCTGCTCGTTGATGACCCGCGTAAAGCCGCGCTCCCATTTGGCTTGGTGGTAAGCAACATCCGGTACGAAATAGGTATAGCTGCCGTCGGCTTTGCGCATGACCCGGTCTTTATCGTCTCCATAATCGGTGGAACGGAGCCAGAGCGCGTTGTCCTGTTCGTAGGCGTGGCCGTTGGCTATCAGTTTCTGCACGACCGCATCAACCCTCCCTTCGCTATAGAGCGCCGATTCAAGGGTGTAAACATCGAACCTTACGTCAAAGGCCTCAAGGTCAAGGTCCTGCTCGCGGCGCAGCCAGGCGACGGCAAAGTTGCGGATGTCGTCAATGTTTTCAGGATCGCCGCAGGCGGTCGTCTGTTTGTCAGCCGCCTCGACGGTCTCGCGGGCCAGATAGGCCTGTGCCACATCCTTGATATACTCGCCCTGATAGCCGCCTTCGGGCCAGCGCGGGTCATCCGGTTCGATACCTTTGCAGCGCAGCTGCACGGAAAGACCAAGGTTGCTGATCTGTACGCCGGCATCGTTGTAATAGAATTCGCGGGTCACATCCCAGCCGGCTGCATCAAGCACGCGGCAGAGGGTGTCGCCGATTGCCGCACCACGACCATGGCCGATATGCAGCGGACCGGTAGGGTTGGCGCTGACAAACTCAACCTGGACTTTTTTTCTGCCCCCGCTCGTCGTCCGGCCGTAGGTGTCGCCCTGCAGTTCGATGTCGAGAAGAGTTTCTTGCCATGAGCTTTGGGATACGAACAGGTTGATGAAGCCGGGGCCGGCGATTTCGGCTTTTGCCAGCAGACCGCCGCCATCACCCAGATGTTTTATGATGATCTCGGCAACCTGGCGTGGCGCTTTGCGCTCGCCTTTGGCCATCTGCATGGCGACATTGCAGGAAAAATCTCCATGGTCCGGATTGGCAGGGTGCCCGATGATAATGGATGGCAGGGGGAATGTCGTGAGTTCTTGCGCCGCATGAGCTTTTATCAGTGCGGATTCGAGCAGGGGAGCTATTCTGTTTCTCATCATTATGTTTACTGTTCTTTCTGTTCTGGTAGTTTGTTGGTATCTTCTTCGATGTTCTTGATGCTGACGTCCCGGGAAAAATCGGGGCACCTGGCACCTCCGTCAGGAATGCAGAATCGTTTTGAGCAGTTTTCGCGCCAGGCACATACGGCGCAACTTTGTCGTGGCATGGGGACCGTCCTAAGGCTGCTTCTTTTCCTGCGGGAATTGGTAGATGACTTCGTTACTCCGCACAAGACCGAAATCTTTGCGGGCGATGCTTTCGAGGTAGCGGCGGTCTGATTTGAGGGCGACTATTTCGCGTTTCAGTTTTTCATTGTCAGCCCTGCTGTCTGTCAGGCGCCCTTCTATTTTGCTTTTGTCCTGTTTGAGTTCAAAAATGCGCAGAAGCCCCTTGTCACCAAAAACAGTGAAGAAGAGAATGAATGCCAGGCAGCCGGCCGGAATGACATACATCTTTTTTTCAAGGGGCAGGTTGAACATGATACCCTTTCCTTATCCGCTCGGAAAAATATGCCGAAGTTGATATGAGGCCGTCATTGAGCGCAACCGCCGGTTCCCATGCCAGCTTCTCGCGCGCCAGGGAAATGTCCGGCTGACGCTGTTTCGGGTCGTCCTGCGGCAGCGGCTGGAAAATTATCTTTGATTTAGATTCTGTTATTGTAATGATTTTTTCAGCAAACTCAAGGATTGTGTTTTCTACCGGGTTGCCGATGTTGACCGGGCCGATGAAGCCGTCGCATTCCATCATGCGGACCATGCCATCCACAAGGTCGGATACGTAGCAGAATGAACGGGTCTGGGAGCCGCTGCCGTAGACGGTGATGTCTTCATTCTTAAGCGCCTGCAGGATGAAGTTTGAAACAACGCGCCCGTCATTTTCGGCCATGCGCGGGCCGTAGGTATTGAAGATGCGGATGATGCGGATGTCAACATTGTTCTGGCGGTGATAATCCATCATGAGGGTTTCCGCGACCCGCTTCCCCTCGTCATAACAGCTGCGTATGCCGATCGGGTTGACGTTGCCCCAGTACCCCTCCGTCTGCGGATGAACATGCGGATCACCGTAGACCTCGGAGGTGGATGCCTGCAGGATGCGTGCTTTTACCCGTTTGGCCAACCCCAGCATGTTGATGGTCCCCATGACGCTGGTTTTGGTCGTCTTGACCGGGTTGTACTGGTAGTGAATCGGCGAGGCGGGGCAGGCCAGGTTATAGATGCGGTCTACTTCCAGCAGGATCGGCTCGGTGATGTCGTGCCGGACCAGCTCGAAACGATGGCTGTCCATCAGGTGGATGATGTTGTCTTTGCTGCCGGTGAAGAAGTTGTCGAGGCAGATGACGTCATGCCCTTCACCGAGCAGTCGTTCGCAGAGATGTGAACCGACAAAGCCGGCGCCTCCTGTTACAAGAATTCTCATGTTATTTGACCTCTCCACAGATTCCGCCGCTGCAGCGCCCGAGCGGGACGTAGTTGAATCCGCCGGCCGCCATGCGATCCGGTTTGTACAGGTTCCGCCCATCGACGATGGTTGGAAATTTGAGGGCTGCCTTGATGCGGTCAAAGTCCGGGTTGCGGTATTCGCTCCAGTCGGTGATCACTGTCAATGCGTCGGCACCATCGAGGATCTCATACTGGTTGCTGCTGTATTCGATCCGGTCGCCGAAGATCTTTCTGGCTTCCGCGATCGCTTCGGGGTCATGGGCGCGTACGGTCGCACCGGCGGCGAGCAGGCGCTCAATAATCGTTATCGCCGGAGTTTCGCGCATGTCGTCGGTGCGTGGTTTGAAGGAAAGCCCCCAGCAGGCGACGATGCGACCGACCAGCGGTCGCTCTTCATCCGGAGAACCGAGCAGTTTTACCAGCTTGTCCCCCAGAACCTCCTTCTGGAGTTCGTTTACCTCTTCAACAGCTTTCAACAGCAGGAAGTCGTAGCCGGATTCTTCGGCGGTTTTGATCAGGGCTTTGACGTCCTTGGGGAAACAGGAACCACCGTAGCCGGGGCCGGGAAAGAGGAAGTCGTAGCCGATACGCGAGTCGGAGCCGATCCCTTCGCGGACAGCCTTCACGTCTGCGCCCATCCGTTCACAAAGCCCGGCGATCTGGTTCATGAAAGAGATGCGGGTTGCGAGCATGGCGTTGGCGGCGTATTTGGTCATTTCGGCGCTGCGGATATCCATGACGATCATGCGGTTCTGCTTGCGCATGAAGGGGTCGTACAGCTCTTTCATGATTTCGGCGGTACGTACGTTGTCACAGCCGATGACGACCCGGTCAGGTTTCATGAAGTCGTCGATGGCCGCTCCTTCCTTGAGAAATTCGGGGTTGGACACGACATCGAACTCCAGATCGACGGAGCGCCCCGCCAACTCTTCCTGAACTGCTGCGCGAACCTTGTCGGCGGTACCAACCGGGACGGTTGATTTATCAACGATAATCTTGAAGCCGTTCATGGCACGGCCGATGTCCCTGGCGACACTGAGGACATATTTGAGATCGGCTGAACCGTCTTCGCCGGGAGGTGTGCCGACGGCGATGAAGCATACGAGCGATGCCTTGACCGCTTCTTCCATATCGGTCGTGAAGGAGAGTCGCCCCTCTGCCTGATTGCGCAGTATCATCTCTTTCAAGCCCGGCTCGTAGATGGGGATGATGCCCTGCTTAAGGTTGTCAATTCTTGTGTGGTCGATATCGACTGCGATGACGCTGTTGCCGCTCTCGGCAAAACAGGCGGCTGCCACCAGGCCGACATAACCGGCGCCAAAAATACATATTTTCATGATCGACTCCAAAGGTGATATATAAGCGTTGTTTTATAACATACTAATAACCTGAAATTCCATGATTTCAAGCGTGATGGCGATCATTTTTTAACTTCAAAGCCTCAGCGTACGCTTCGCTGCGGGAAACTCCGGAGATTACCGCAGCCTGCTTTGCAATGTCCTTGACCGAAAGTGTACCGTCTGCCATCAGGCGCTGGAGGACACTTTCCAGTGGCTCAGCCTCTGCGGCTGCAGCCTCACCGGGGGCGATCAAAATTACCACCTCACCGCGCACAATATCCTGTGAAACAGTTGCGATAACCTCTGATGCGGTGCCACGGATAAACTCTTCATAGATCTTGGTAAGTTCCCGCGCAACTATCACCTGCCGCTCGCCCATCACTTCGCGGATATCGCCCAGGGTTTGAATCAACCGATGCGGGGCCTCGTACAGTACCAGTGTGCCTTGAAGGTCGCCCATGCCGGATAGAAACGTGCGTCGCTTCCCTTGTCGGGATGGTGGGAAACCGGCAAAGGTGAAATTGTCAGTCGGCAGGCCGGAAGCCGCCAGTGCGGCAACGGCGGCACAGGCGCCCGGAAGCGGAACGACCGGGATCTTCTCGGCGACGGCATCACGAACCAGTTGGAAGCCGGGATCGGAGATGCAGGGGGTGCCGGCATCAGATATCAGTGCCACCGATTTCCCCCGTCTCAGCGCGTTCAGGATTCGCTCACCTTTGAACTGCTGATTATGGTCGAAATAAGAGGTCAGCGGCTTGGATATGCCAAAGTGATTGAGCAGTTTGAGCGAGTGGCGGGTGTCTTCGGCCGCTATCAGGTCAACCTCCCCGAGGATGCGCACGGCCCGGTAGGTTATGTCTTCCAGATTGCCGATTGGCGTGGCGATTATGTAAAGGGTGGCCGTTGTCATCAGCGTTGCGCCAGTGCCAGTTTCAGGGCAAGCCCGGCGAATATTCCCGCTGCGGCACGATTAAGGACCTTTTGGGCAAAGGCTGATTTGCGGAAATGCTCCCCAAAAACTCCCGCCAGAATACTGATGGCGCCAAAGACAATCAACGTTGCAATCATGAAAATTCCCCCCAATAGCAGGAATTGGACAGGCAGAGATCCTTTGGACGGGTCGGCAAATTGGGGCAGAAAGGCGAGAAAAAAGATCGATACCTTGGGATTGGTGATGTTCATGATGATACCGCGCCGGTAGAGGGCGGCGGAGCTCAGTTTGGCGCTTGCGGCCAGCGGGCCGGTTTCGGCCCCCGCCCTGAAGGATAACACTGCCAGATAAAGTAGATATCCGGCCCCGCTAAACTTGAGAACGGTAAAGGCGGTTGCCGAGGTTTTAAAAAGAGCTGCCAGCCCGAACGTGACCGCCGCCGTGTGAAACAGGAGCCCGCTGCAGAGCCCCAGCGTCACCAGCAGCCCGGCCTTGCGCCCCTGTTGTGCCGCCTGGGTCGTGACAAAGAGGTTGTCCGGGCCGGGTGCGAGAGCCAGCAGGATTGAAGTGGTAAAAAACATGAGCAAAATTTTGGTGTCCATCATGTGCGCCTTCTGCTGTTTGTGAAAGTATTTTTTGCCATAATGGTGTACAAGGGATTACCATTGTCTGTCAAGTCTGACAGCGTAAATAATTCAAATCTTGCAGATAGTTGCGCGAGCAGAGGAACCACTATGACCAGAATCACCCTTAACAAAAATGAAGAGCGCCGGATCAAGTCCGGTCACCCCTGGGTGTTCAGTAATGAGATCCGTGAGGTCGCCGGGGACCGTTCCGCTGGGATCGCGGCAGAACTGTATGACGCGGCAGGCGGTTTTATCGGCGTCGGTCATTACAACCCGCATTCGCTGATCGCCTTCCGGATGGTTTCCCGGCAACGGGAGGACATCGATACTGCGGCGTTCTTTGAAGGGCGCATAGCCGACGCACTGGCTCACCGCACGGCACGCTACCCCGGATTGACCACCTATCGTGCCGTGTATGGCGAGAGCGATTTTCTGCCGGGGCTGGTTGTGGACAGATACGGAGATTACCTGTCGGTACAGTTTCTTTCGGCCGGTATCGACAGCCGCCGTGAGCTGATTGTGGCGGCGCTGCGGAAGATATTTGAACCACTCGGCATCATTGCCCGCAACGATGTCGGCGTCCGCAAGCTGGAAGGGTTGGACGAAAAGATTGAAACATTGTGGGGTGAGATACCGGAACGGGTTGATATGGAAGAGAACGGCCTCTCGTTTCAGGTCAACCTGCGCGAAGGTCAGAAAACCGGCGCTTTTCTGGATCAGAAGCAGAACCATCTGTTGCTGCGGGACATCAGCGCGGGAAAGAACGTACTCGACTGCTTCTGTTACACCGGCAGTTGGGCGGTGCATGCCGCTTCGTTCGGGGCGTCGTCGGTCCTCGGGGTCGATATTTCGGCGCGAGCCGTAGGACAGGCGAGCAGCCACGCCAAGCTGAACAAAGTGTCCGACCGGGTGAAGTTTGAGGAGTGCGATGCCTTTGAACGGCTCCGCTCGCTCCACCAGGAAGGGCACCGTTTCGGAGTGATCGTCATGGATCCGCCAGCCTTCGTCAAAAGCCGCAAGAACATCGCCGAGGCGACCAAAGGGTATCTGACCGTCAACCGCCGCGCACTCGAACTGCTGGAACCGGGCGGCTACCTGATCACCTGTTCCTGCTCGTACCACATGGGGCGCGAGGCGTTTCGCGAGATGCTCATTCAGGCGGCACGGCTGGCGAAGCGCGAAGTGCGGCTGGTGGAAACATGCAGTCAGGCGGCGGATCATCCGGTGTTGCTGTCGTTTCCTGAGTCGGAATATTTGAAGTGCTTTGTGCTGCAGGCGGTGTGAGCTGTCGAGTTCAAAAAAGTTACAAACGCAGCTGATATGAGAATAGGTGATGGATGAGGTGATTATGCCTGACAGATTTAGTGAACATATCGTCTTTGTTGACGAAAGCGGGGATCATGGTCTGAAGTCAATCGACCCGAACTATCCCGTGTTTGTGTTGGCATTCTGTATCTTTCACAAAACCGAATATGCAAATAGCCTTGTGCCGGAAATGAAACATTTCAAGTTCAAACATTTTGGTCATGATCAGGTGATTCTTCACGAAACCGACATCCGCAAGGACCGTGGTGATTTTGCCATTCTAAAGACTCGCGAAAAGAAAGAAGCGTTCTTAAACGAACTGTCGGACATAGTTGAGGCTACTAAATTCACGTTTGTGGCATCAGTCATCCAGAAAGAGGCATTGCTTGCACGGTATTCCAATCCGGAGAATCCGTATCATGTGGCACTCGGATTCGGGCTGGAAAGGGTTTTCTTCTATCTGCAGAGTATCGGAGCGGCAGAGGGAAAAACCCATATTGTCGTAGAGAAGCGCGGTAAACAAGAGGATGCTGATTTGGAACTTGAATTTCGTCGTGTCTGCGATGGCAACAATTACCAGCGAACGGCGTTGCCTTTTGAAGTTGTTTTTGCCGATAAGAAGAGCAATTCGGCAGGGCTACAGATGGCTGACCTGGTAGCACGACCGGTAGGCATGAAGATTCTGCGCCCCGACCAACCGAACCGTGCATATGATATTATCGAGAGGAAATTTTATCGAAACGGGAGAGGGCAGTATAAAGGTTGCGGGCTGAAGTGCTTTCCATGAAATAACAAAAGGCCCCAACGAATCCGTTGAGGCCAACTGTCGACCGAGAATCCCCAGTCCTTGAAAAAACTCTACCGGCACGGCGTGTATTTGTCAATAAAATGATTTTATAATTCCTTGTTGAGGAAATGCCTTTCTACAAGGTCCATACGTAATATGTTAGTAATTTCGGTGTATTGTTTATCGTCTGCTAATATCAATGGGCAGTATGCTCGTGCTACATTCTTCATGAAATGTAAAATGTAGACGCGACCCCGCACGACCCCTTTTTTACCACCGCAAGTTGAAATGCTTGGTGGCCATTGAGCTGAAAAGCGGCGACTTCAAGCCAGAATACGCCGGAAAGATGAATTTCTACCTCAATATTCTGGATGATTTTGTGCGCGAGCCGGAAGAAAACCCCACCATCGGCATAATTCTGTGTGCCGGAAGCAAGCGGATCGAGGTTGAGTATGCGCTACGTTCAATCAACAAGCCGGTCGGCGTGGCCGAATACATCCTGACCCACGATTTGCCAGCGGAACTGGCCGGGAAACTGCCGGATGCCAAGCAGATTGAAACGGAGATTCTGCGGGAGTTGGGTGCGGAGGTGGAAGGGTGAAAAAGCAGGGGAATGTCCCGGTTTTTTTTCGGAGGGCGGGTCGGTTTGGGCGCGGTAATTAGCGCTGTAGAAAAGCCGTACTGGATAACGGGTGAGGTTATGGCGATTCCGTGGAATTTGGTGTGATTTGGTTCTGTTATATCGGAACACGTTGTTACTGCGGGACATTGGTAGATTCTGGTATATATCGCGTTTGCTTGAGGTGGGAGGGGTGTAGTTTTGTCTCCTTATGTTGGCAGTCAGCGGATAAATGTTCCATTTGGGAAAATCACCAGTTCTCATGCGCGCACGTGAACTGCTCAACAATGAGTTCTGCCTCAAATATCAGGAGAATTTAGATGATAAAACGTTACCAAGTTTTTGTTAGTTCCACCTATAGCGATCTTATTGACGAAAGATCTGAAATCATGCAGGCGCTCCTTGAATTAGATTGCATGCCTGCCGGGATGGAGCTATTTCCAGCCGCTAATGAAGAACAATGGAATTGGATCAAAAGAGTAATTGATGAGTCAGACTATTACATCGTAATTATTGGTGGCCGTTACGGAACGGTCTCAGATGCTACGGGAATGAGTTATACCGAAATGGAGTATAGGTATGCACTTGAGACCAGAAAACCAGTCATTGCTTTTGTTCACGAGAAACCGACAAAAATTGAATCTGGCAAAACGGAACAGTCATCTACAAACAAAAAGAAACTGGATCAGTTCAGAAATTTAGTACAGCAAAAGCTGTGTAAGTTTTGGACAAATCCCTCTGACCTTGGTGCAAAAGTAAGCAGAAGTGTAACTCAGCTCATCAATCGTTATCCTGCTGTTGGATGGGTTAGAGCAGACCAGATTGATGAGAATGCTTCCAAGGAGATTCTAAGACTTAAGAAGAACATTGATGAATTACAAGAAAAGCTCCTTAAGGCCGGCGAAGAACCAGAAGGAGTAGAAAGTCTTGCCAGCGGAAAAGATAAGTTTTCTATAGATTTCAGCTTCGTTACAAAAAAAACAAAATTAGGAAAAAATGGAGTCACTTACTATGTTAAAGAAGGCGAACATGACCATACTTATGAAACAAGTTGGGATGCCATCTTTGCAGAGCTTGCTCCTGAAATGATACATGCATGTTCAGAATATGTAGTGATAAGAAGAATAAATGATCTTATACGAAACGGATGTTCAAAATACTTTAACCAGTTATTTCAAGGCAAGAAAATCGACAATGTAAGTGCTTATTCGGATTCGATTGATGTAATTAAGGTTCAATTGCGCGCATTAAAACTCATAGCTATCGACAATAAAGACAACTGGAGTCTCACTCCGTACGGTGACAATGTAATGAATACTTTGCTGGCAGTTCACAAAGCATAACCAGCGCTCGGACCTTGACCGAGCATAAACCCGCCCGCCAAGTCAAGTGCAAAACCGTTTGCCGTTCTATTCCGCCCGTCAAGCAACACTATTCAAAATTCCATGAATCCGGATTGAACGTGACCGTGAAAGGAACCCAACCATGAAAATCGGCAGAAACGATGCCTGCCCTTGTGGCAGCGGTCTCAAATACAAGAAGTGCTGCGCCGACAAAGAGAACAGCGGTGGCCAACGGCCAGGGGGTGGATCACCACTGGATGCCTTGAGAGAATTACTCAAAGGGCAGGATTTCGGCTCGCTGGATGAGGCCAACGCTTTTATCAGCCAGCATATGCAACAGCAAAGTCAGGCTGTCATCGATGACTTTCATGGCCTGTCCTCGGAACAGATGCATCGCTTGCTCTATTTCCAGTTCGAAACGCCCGATCTGGTTTCCTTCCCGGCTTGCCTCGATATTACCCCGGAAGCTCCTGTCCTCAGGTTGTTCAAGCTGCTTGTTGATGCCATCGGCGATGACGGCTTGAAAGCGACCGCAACCGGGAATCTGCCCCGGAACTTCTGCCGGGAGGCGGCCAGGGCATATTGGGGTGAAGAGGAGTACGCACGCTGGTCACGCCACGGGGAGCTTCGCTCGGAGGATGAGTTTGCCGAACTGAATGTGACGCGGATTGTGGCTGGATTGGCCGGACTGATCAGAAAGTACAAGGGGAAATTCATTATCGGCAAGGAATGCCGTAAACTGCTGGCGGAACAGGGCATGGCTGGCATCTATCCGCGCCTGTTTCGAACCTTTGCTAAGGAATACAACTGGGGTTACGCCGACCGCTGGGAGGAGATCCCTATGGTTCAGCACTCTTGCCTGTTTACGCTCCATCTGTTGAACAAATATGGCGCAGAGTGGCGGTCGAGCCGGTTCTATGAGGATAACTTTCTGCAAGCATTTCCGATGGTACTGCGAGAGGTGCCGCCTATGGGGGAATATTACTCACCGGAGAAGTCCTTGCGAAGCTGCTATTCGTGGCGCTGTCTGGAGAGATTTGCCGGTTTCATGGGGCTGGTGGAAATTGAGCGTAATCCGGCTGATCGCTACTCCGAGGATTTCCGCCTGAGAAAGTTGCCGCTGCTGGATCATGTCGTGCAGTTTCATTTGTAAGGCGCAAAGCACCATCTGTGCAATCGTCAGGATAATCAAAAAAGCAGTTAACCGCCGATTTACGCCGATACACGCCGAGAAATCAAAGTCTCAAGGAAAATACTGGTCTAACCCAAAAGATGATTAGTTTCTTTTTTAAGTAAGTCCTAGTTTTATCGGCGTGTATCCGTTTTTATCGGCGGTTAACTACCGTTTCTGATAATGTTGCCAGCCATTTGAATGTACAGGAACCATCAATGGACTACATAGCCGATTTACATATTCACTCCCCCTATTCACGCGCCACCAGCCCGCAGAGTACTTTGGCCGGTCTGGCGGGGTGGGCGCGGGTCAAGGGGATTCAGGTGATCGGCACCGGTGACTTTACCCATCCCGGTTGGTTCGGTTGTCTGAAGGAAGAGCTGGAGCCAGCCGAACCGGGGCTGTTCAAGCTGAAGAATGAGGCCGCTATTGTCTCGCCGCTGGTTGAGGTGACGCCGTCTGCGGCTCCAGTGCGCTTTCTGCTTTCGGCCGAGATCAGCAGTATTTACAAACGCCACGGCGTGGTGCGCAAGGTACACAACCTGCTCTATGTGCCCGATTTTGCCTCGGCCGAGCGGCTGAACGCACGGCTGGGAAGCATCGGCAATATCAAATCAGACGGTCGCCCGATCCTCGGGCTGGATAGTCATGACCTGCTGGAGATTATGCTGGAGTTGGCGCCCGAAGGTTTTCTCGTGCCGGCCCACATCTGGACCCCCTGGTTCTCCCTGTTCGGTTCCCGGTCGGGATTTGATCACATCGAGGATTGCTTTGGCGACCTGACGTCGCACATTTTTGCCCTTGAAACCGGGCTTTCCTCCGACCCGGATATGAACCGGCTGATTTCCGGGCTGGACCGCTTCAGCCTGATCTCCAACTCTGACTGTCACTCGCCGTCCAAGCTGGGACGCGAGGCCAACCTCTTTTCCACCGGGCTGGATTTTTTCTCACTGCGGGATGCTATTCGCGACGGTCGGCGTGACACCTTCCGGGGGACGGTGGAGTTCTTTCCCGAAGAGGGGAAATACCATGCCGACGGTCACCGTGCCTGCCGGGTCTGTCTTGAGCCCACGGAGACGCGCCGTCTGGGATTGCTTTGTCCAGTGTGCGGCAAGCCGCTCACTGTCGGGGTCCTGCACCGGGTTATGGCGTTGGCTGATCGGGAGCAGCCGGTGTATCGCGACGATTCGCCCCGGGTATTCAGCCTGATTCCGCTCCCCGAGCTGCTGGGAGAAATCATCGGTGTCGGACCGGCCTCCAAGAAGGTGATGGTGCAGTATCGCCGCTGCATTGCCCGCTTCGGCTCGGAATTCAACTTGCTCCTGCATACCCCGCTTGAAGAGATCAGGCATGAAAACCCGCTCCTGGGGGAGGCGCTGGCACGGATGCGGGGTGGCCGGGTGATCCGCACACCCGGTTTTGACGGCGAATATGGGGTGATCCGGGTCTTTGAGGAGGGAGAGAGCCTCTCCGCCTGATATGTGCTCTGACGTATTGTGTCGTATATCTATGGTATTATCAATATTATGATCACTCTTCCCCTCGAACAACGTCTGGAAATCCTCGCAGACAGCGCCAAGTACGATGTCTCCTGCTCGTCCAGCGGCAGCAACCGCGCCGGTAAAGCGGGCTCACTCGGCACGACGACGTCCAGCGGCATCTGCCATACCTGGACCGCCGATGGCCGCTGCATCTCCTTGCTGAAAATCCTCCTCACCAACGCTTGCATCTACGACTGCGCCTATTGCCTCAACCGCCGTACTAACGACATCCCCCGCGCTGCCATGACGCCGGACGAAGTCGTTGACCTGACAATGAACTTCTACCGCCGCAATTACATCGAAGGGCTGTTCCTCAGCACTGGCGTGGTCCGTTCCGCCGATTACACGATGGAGCAGTTAATTGCTGTGGCGCAGCGACTGCGGGAGGTGGAACGCTTCAACGGCTATATCCACCTGAAACTGGTGCCGGGCGCTGATCCGCTGCTGATCGCTTTAGCCGGGCGCTATGCCGACCGGGTCAGCATCAATATCGAACTGCCGAGCCGTCAGAGTCTCGCGCTGCTGGCACCGGACAAGCCGCGTGAGTCGGTTATCAACCCGATGCGTCAGGTCAGCGCCCTGCTGGTTGAAGCCAAAGAGGCGCACACGAAGTCGCGCACGGCACCCCGTTTCGCCCCGGCCGGGCAGAGTACCCAGCTGATCGTCGGAGCGACGCCGGAGAGCGACCGCGACATCATCACCCTGACAGAGGGGCTGTACAAAAAACTGGAGCTGAAGCGGATCTACTACTCCGCCTATGTTCCCGGGTCCAGCGACAGCCGCCTGCCTGCGCTTCCCACGCCGCCGTTGTTGCGGGAGCACCGCCTCTATCAGGCTGACTGGCTGCTCCGTTTTTACGGTTTTGCCGCCCATGAACTGCTGGACGAAGCGCGCCCCAATCTGGATATGCGTTTTGATCCCAAGAGCGACTGGGCGCTGCGCCATCTGGAACTGTTTCCGGTGGAGGTCAATCGGGTTGATTATGAGGTGCTGCTGCGGGTGCCGGGGATCGGCGTCCGCTCTGCCCAGCGTATCGTCCAGGCCCGGCGCGGGACGAAGTTGGGTGAGGTTGAGCTGAAAAAGCTGGGGGTGGTGCTGAAACGGGCGAAATATTTCCTGACTGCAGGGGGAAGTTATCTCGGGGGGATCAGGTTGGATGGGCCGTTATTGATGGAGCGAATGCTGGCGCCGACGCGCCGGCCGGCACGGCTGGACCAGTTGGAACTGTTTGCCGCGATGCCGGACGCCTCGGCGCTGACGGGGGAGTTGTGACGGTGGTGCTGAGGCAGAGGCAATCAGGACTTTACGTGTAAGTCGGCGCTGTCTCATCGGAAATCCGGTAACCGCGCCCTTTTTTCATAAGAAATCCTTCCCGCTGCATGGTCTCGATATTTGCGAGGACCATGTCATGCTCCGCTGGTATCGCTGACAGAAGCTGTTTCACCGTTATCCCCGGCTGGGCGATTATCTGCCGCAGTATCCGGCTGCGCAACTGCCGGTTTGATCCTTCAAAGCTGCTCTGGCGCGTGTGGTGGCTGCTGCGCTGCCCCGGATTGGGATGGCGCTGCTTGAGCATTGTGCCGTAATCCATTACGGCATAATACCATTCGCGCGGGTTGGTATGGTCGAGGGTTGCCGCAACCAGCGGCATGATATCACGGTCGCTCACCTTGTCATGACCATGAAAAAAGAAGTGGATGTACACCGTGCGGACGTTGGTTTCTATGAGTGGCTCCGCCACATCGAAGGCAAAGGCGGCGACTGCCCGTGCGGTGTAGGGGCCGATACCGGGCAACGCCTGCAGTTCCTGCACCGTCGCGGGAAAAATGCCGTCGTACCGAGCGACAATCTCTTCGGCGCACCGTTTCAGATATATCGCCCGTCGGTTGTACCCCAGGCCTTGCCAGACTTTCAAAACATCTGACAGCGGTGCGGAAGCAAGCGTGGCAAGAGTCGGAAAGTGCGCAAGAAACTCACCGAATTTTATCCGGACACGCTCGACCTGGGTTTGTTGGAGCATGATCTCGGATACGAGGACGGCGTATGGATCGCGGGTTTCCCGCCACGGCATGAGTCGTGCTATTTCGTGATAATGAGCGAAAATCATCGCCCGGAATGCCGCGATTCTCGGTTGGTTGAGGTTTCCGCTCTCATGATGGCGGGTAAGTTCTGCAGGGGTCAACATAGTGCGTCTCCGTAAGCAAATACAGTAGCAATGTGGCACCGAACAGACAACAACAATTAACCTAAAACCGGCAGTTCAATAACACGGAGACACGGAGAACACTGAGAAACAAAGGCTTAAGGCTTAAATCTAAAAAACCTTTTTGGTGAATTATAAAACTACTTATTCTATCTGTAACTCTCATGTTTTACTCCGTGTTCTCCGTGTCTCCGTGTTTCAAATGCATTTTACAGGATTAACCGTGAATGCATGCCGGTATTGTTTCGCATTACGACAACGAGTCGTGCTGTTAACACTCGGTCGTACAAAATCTTTGTGGATGATTTATGATTTTTGTGAATAAAAAACTGTTCAATGCGTTCCGGAATATGCTGGTTGCAGAGCAGGTACTCTCTGCCAGGGGGGCGGTGTGACCACCTACCGCTACGATGGCAGCTTTGAAGGTTTCGTCTGCGCCGTGGCCGATTGTCTGGAGGTGGGGGAGAGTCAGCCGGAGTTTACCCGGAATGACGGCCCTCTTGCCGCCGGACTCTTTGCCGGTGACGTCCGCACGGTGGTGACGGCGCGGGAGGCTGCCCTGGCGTTTCGGAAACGCTTTGTCGGAGCTGTGTCGCAGGGTGCGTTTGCCACGGCGCGGTATGCTTTTCATAGTCAGAAAGCGGGGATTGAACTGCTCGTGTGGCGCTATCTGACGTTGGGGCTTCAGGTAGGGGCGCAATTGTGCGTGATGCTGGCGGAGGAACCGGTCCATTCGGTCAACCGGATTGCGCGGCACGTTTCTCACGAGGCCCACAAGTACAAGGGGTTTGTGCGTTTTCAGGACGTAGAGGCGGGTTTTCTCTACGCCCGGATCGAACCGGAGGCCGACATCCTCTCCTTTATCGCCCCGCACTTTGTCGGACGGGTTGGCGACCGTCCCTGGATGATTCATGATCTCCGTCGACATCAGGCCGCGCTGTATGATCTGACGTCATGGTGTTTGATCCGGGATGTCGAGCTGATCGCCGAACCAACGCTCACCGCGACCGAACAAGAGTATGCCGCTCTGTGGCAGCGCTATTTCCAGCGCCACGCCATTATTGAGCGGCATAATCCTCAGCTGCAGCAGAAGCATGTTCCGCTCCGCTATCGCAAGCATCTGACTGAATTTAAATCCTGAGTTATAATCCGGTAAGTTCCTTCTCTTTCGGGTATTCCACCAGAATGCCGAAGGTCAGCTCTTTCTTTTCTCCCGCCGACAGCGGCATACTCCAGACGATCGTGCCATCGCTCTTGATCTCCGTCGGCTTTATGGAGGGTTCTTCAAGTGATACCTTGATTTCTTCATCACCCGCAACCGGCAGTTGGTCACGCAGGGTGAGAGTCACCGGTTCTTTACGGAAATTACCCAGTTCGACCCTGTAACGGTAGCTGACGCGGTTTTTGCCGAACATCCCCGCTTCTTTTTGCTGTTTCAGTTCTTCACGCTTCACCGTTACCTGGTCATCACTGCCGAAAAACAGGTCGAACTTCTCTCCAGCGGCGATTTTTTTCAAGCGGGAGCTGCCGGTATATCTGCTGCCGACAAAGGTGTTAACCTTGCCCGGCAGGAGCGGGTAGGCGGCCTGGTTGACCATCTCGGATTTGAGAAATACTGCCGGTGAAAGTTTCGGGATCGCCATATATTCCAGATTGACCGGTAGCTGTTCTACCGCGACTACCGTGCTGTGTGGGGTGCCGTCTGATGGTATGTCGAGCGTGCGTGGAACGTGGAAGGAGATGGAGGATTGCTCTTCGCTGATTTGGGCGGTAACAAAAGCGGCGGGAGCCTCCTCGGCTGCCGCGTCATACTCCATCAGCATCCGGCTCTCCATTTTTGCCATGGCGCGCGGCGCCGCTGCAACCGATACCATTCGCTCTGTTACCGGCTGCGGCCGGTACAGGGAAATGTGCCAGGGGGAAAACTCCGGCGGAGCGCCACCGGCTGCGGGGCGGGCGGTGGAAAGTGTCAGGTCGATATTGTTCCAGTCCTCGCCGGTCTGTTGACGGACCATTGCCCGAAAGGTCAGTTCGGCCTTTTTGGCATCAGCGGTCAGGCGGGCATCGTAGGATGGTTCCCAACTCGCCTGGGGCGTCATTGAAGTCAACTCAAGGAACAGTTTGCCTTCGCGCACGATCTCTACCGCGACCTCAACTGTTTTGACCTCTTTCACTGTTGAGCCGGTCGCCTCATGCTGCTGGCGTCGCAGGGCATTAATCTTGTCCTTTATCACCATCTTTTCAAATTCAAGATCGCGGCTCTGTTCTTCCGCTTTCGTGATCCCGGTACCGACGAAGCTGGACGCACTCACGAGCTCTGCCGCTGTCGGGCGCCCAACCGCCAGTTCTTTGGAGATGCGCTCGCCCCAGGCTACGCGGATGGAGTCCAGAAAAGCTTTTTGAGCCGCAATACCGGATTTCCTGGCATCGAGACCGGCAGAGCTCCGCTCCAATGTGCGGATTTCCTCCTGCAGTTCCTGGCTCCGTTTCTCGCCGCTCCCCTCCAGAAAAGTCCGCTTGATCTCAAGGCCGGCTATGGTTGCAACCGCAGTCCCTTTACCTTCAACACGCACGGAGTCATCAAGAATCAGGGTTGGCAACGCTTCAAAGGCGATCAGATAGCTGCCCGGTTTGAGGCTGAGTGTTGTGCTGCGAACCGTCAGGGCGCGGTCACTGTAGACGGTGACGGCGCTTATGCGTGAAACCGCTGGAATTCGTTTTAGATCGGCAGAGTGGGAAAGGGCGGGTGTCAGGGTGAGAATCAGGAACAGAAAATTACGCAAACTTTTCATGAGGTGCTCCTTGTTATGTGTGGACTGGCGGCCCTTTCTCGCCGTGTGAGCGGGAAAGGGCCGCGTCTGTTTTCTCCGGTTAGCGGCGACCTTTTGCAGGTGGGCGTCCTTCTCCCTGACGCTTACCGCCGGGCGGGCGGCCGGGACGTTTAGCGGAGGTAGTTGGTCGCTCGCTTTTGACTCCATCTTTAGCCGCAGCAGGCCGCCATTTTTTGACCGCCTCTTTCGCTGCGGACGAACGTCCGGTTTTTGTTCCTTCTTTAATGACCGGGCGCGAGCTTTTGGCACGTTTTACCTCTGCTGGTCGCTCGCTTTGTACGGCATCTTTTGCTCCTGCCGTACGGGCACCGGTTGATGGCCGTGGAGTCGACGCAGGTCTTGCAGGTCTTGCAGACGCGGCCGGCCGGGCAGATCCCGCTGGCCGGGAAGTCGCCAGCGGCTTCCTCTTGGCGTATGGTGTCTTTGCCGGACGGTCCTTCTGTGGTTTTGCGATGCTGACGACGATGCAGCGGTCAACCAGATACGTGCCGTCAAGGGTTTCCACTACCTCATCGAGGTTTACCTCGGACAGCATGCGCACATAGCCGCAGCGCTTGAACTCGCCGGTCTGCTCGTCAACTATCAGGTGGACCGAGGTGACGACCCCCATTATTTCAAAAAGTTTGCGTAAATCTTCTTCGGTTGCCTGCTCCGAGATATGCCCGACGTATAGTTCTTTTGCCATGTTTATAATCCTTGTGATTAATTTATTTCTGTTGTCTGTGGATGGCGAACGGGCCCCATGATTGATCAATTGACATCAGTTCAATGGTGTTGACATTGACATGCGGCGGCTGGCTGACAATCCAGCTGACTGTTTCGGCGATGTCTTCCGCTGTCAACGGTTCAGTCCCTCGGTACACGCCGGCGGCCTGTTCGTCATTCCCTTTAAAGCGTACTTTTGAAAACTCGGTTTCAGCCATGCCGGGCTGGATGCAGGAAACCCGCACCCGTGTGCCGAGGAGGTCACAGCGAAGGTTGCGTGAAAACTGGGTTACAAAGGCCTTCGTGCCGCCATAGACGTTGCCGCCCGGATAGGGCCAGGCGCCGGCGGTCGAGCTGATATTAATGATGTGACCGCGGTTGCGTTCCACCATGCCCGGCAGTATAAAGCGGGTGCAGTACATCAACCCCTTGATGTTGGTGTCCACCATGGTGTCCCAGTCATCCAGATCCACCTGATGGGCCGGTTCCAGCCCCAAGGCCAGGCCGGCATTGTTAAGCAGGACATCGATACTGCGGAAGCGCTCCGGTAATGACTCGATCGCACCCTGAACCGCCGCCCGGTCGCGCACATCCAGCGGAATGATGTGAACTTCAGCCGATTCTGCCAGCTCTTCTTGCAATCTCCGGAGCGGTTCATCCCGGCGTGCTGTCAGGATCAAGCGGGCACTTTCCTTGGCGAACATACGCGCGCAGGCAGCGCCGAAACCCGCTGACGCGCCGGTAATGAAAACTGTCTTTCCGCTCACGAAACCTCCTGCTGTGCAAGGTGGTATACCGTCTCAAGAAGCCTGTTCTGCCCGATCCCTCTCCGCTCGCAGAGATTCAGCATCTCGCTGGATATGGGGGCACAGACAGTCAAGTTTCCTGATTCGGCAATAGAAAGCGCTGTCCTGAAAGAATGCAGGGCGAAGCCCGATAATTCCGGCATGTCACCACCACCGTAGCGTTTGTCACCCACAACCGGACGACCGATTGAGGCAAGGTGGCGACGGATCTGGTGCATCCTCCCGCTGATCGGGGTGACGGCCAGCAGGGAACAATTTTCACCGGCGAGAATGATTGTATAGCGGGTCTCCGACTCCTTGCCGTCAAGCGCTTCCTTGATGACACCGCTCGTTTCGGGAGTTCCCCATACAAGCGCCAGATAGAGTTTGTCCAGGCCGGTCTCCTTTACCTGGCGGCCATAGATGGCGGCAGAGCTGGAGCTTTTGGCCAGAATGACGGCTCCGGAGGTGCCGCGATCGAGCCGGTTGACCGGATACAGTTTACAGGGGGTCGCGCGCTCAATCATATACCCCTGGCCAACCTCTACCAGGTTATCTTCGAATTCGGCAGTACGGTGCATCGGCAGGCCGGGTGGTTTGTTGGCAATCAGTATAAGGCCGTCTTCGTAGAGTATGTCGAGGTCGGGCCGGGAACTCGTCAGCTGGGCGCTTGTGGCTGCACTCTCTTTGAGGGTGACGGTGTCATGGAGGGAGAGCAGTGTGTCGGCTGTTGCCGAAACGCCGTTGAGTTTTGCGGCGCCGCTTTTGATCAGTTTACGTGCATAACCAGATGGCGCTGCCGGCATATGGGTGCGCAGATAACTTTCCAGCCGGCGGCTGTGGTCTTGGGGGGCAATGACAAAGGAGAGCATACGTGTGACAGGCTGGTGTGACCGGGATTAAACCACTATCCGGTCGTCCTTATAGCCTGCATTTACCTCCAGTGCTTCATTCATGGCGCGAATAGCAACCTCAATCTGGCTGTCATCAGGTTCTCTGGTTGTCAGGCGCTGCAGTGCCAGTCCGGGGGTAATCACCATCTTCACGAGCGGGTGACTGTCGTGGGTGGCGCTCCATTTAAGGAACTCGTAGGAGATGCCGGCGATCATCGGCAGCAGGATTATCCGTGAACCGGCTTTGAGGTAGAATGGCCAAATCTGGGGAATCAGGGAAAAAACAGCGATGCTGACGAGCATCACGATCAGCAGGAAGCTGGTGCCGCAGCGAGGATGGAGGCGGTTGTAAGGGCGGACATTGTCAACCGTCAGTTCAACCCCATCTTCAAAGGCGAAAATAGATTTATGTTCGGCCCCATGGTACTGGAAAACCCGCTGGATATCTTCCATCCGTGAGATCACCCAGATGTAGAGGAGGAAAACAACGACCCGGATAACGCCATCCACCAAGTTGAAGACGATGTTGTTGTCGCCGATGACCGGTGTCAGCAGCTTGGTAAGGTAGAGCGGAAAGAGGAAAAACAGGCAGATGCCGAAACCGAAGGCTATCGACATGGTGCCGGCCATCGCCCATGAAGAGAGCTCACTACCCCCCTCTTTGCCGCCGGTCTTTTTCTTTTCCACTTCTTTCTCATCTTCGCTCATCGCTTCGTTGGCAGAAAAATTCAGCGCCTTGATGCCGATGACCAGCGAGGTGAAAAGTGCCACGGCACCGCGTACTATCGGCAGCTTGACGAGCGGAAAACGCTCGGATAGCGGGACTATAAGTTCTTTTTTGACGATTATTTCACCGTCGGGGCGACGGACTGCAATGGCAACCGAACGGGGCGCGCGCATCATCACCCCTTCAATAACCGCCTGGCCGCCTACGTGTATCTTATCCATGGTACCTCACTGAACTATTCCAAATTCTTGTAAAATTCTCTGACTTCGGTCGTCTGTCCGCAGCAGAACTTTCCTTCCGGACAGGGGCCGCCGACGCAGCCGGGGCCGGCCTGGCGGAATATGACCGGCGCTATTCTCTTTACCAGCCGCAGCATTTCGACGCTCATCTCGCGAATCTCCCACTGAGCGCGCTGGCAGCAGCGCAGAGCAAAAAAGTGCAGCAGCTCACGGGCATTCATGGTCATGATGATCTTGGTTTCAGTGGCGTTCGGCAGGATGTAGCGGGCATCCTCTGCCGGAATCCCCATCTCTATCAACTGAGCGTAAGCCTTGTGGACTGTTTCCGACATGAAGGCAAAAATCTGCCGCGCTTCATGGTTTTCGGCAATGGTGTCCGGCATGATGGAGGTGAACTCCTCCTTGTGCGACACATAGCGCTGTGATTGCTGAGAGAAGGAGGCGATGCGGTGACGCACCAGCTGGTGAGTGGTCACGCGAGAAATTCCCTCAATGCCGAAGGTGAACGAGGCGTGTTCCAGTACCGAGTGATGTCCGAGCGACATGATCTTGTCCAGAAACGACTCGATGTCTGATGCCGCCAGTTTTTCACGTAAGTCATCTATTGAAGTGGGCGAATAGCAGAGGCGGGCAGCTAAAGCTACCGTCCGTTCGGGATTGGGGGTGTGTTCGATCAGGGTGACGTTCATGGTGTCCTGCTCGAGCCATGCTCAGGGTTAAGCAATGGTTGTTCCAGAAACTGGCATGCTCTGATGTGTAGTGGGTGTTCCTGGAACATGGCGCCAGGAGAAAAAAAGGGGTTTTGCCTTGCGACAAAGCCCCTCTCAGAAGTTTACGAAACGATCGATCAAGCCTGGCCGTAACGTTTTTTGAAGCGCTCGACACGACCTGCGGTGTCAATCAACTTCTGCTTGCCGGTGTAAAACGGGTGGCAGGCAGAGCAGATCTCGGTGCTGATCTCTTTCTTTGTGGAGCGTGTCAGGAATGTGTTACCGCACAGGCACTTAACGGTAATCTCGGAATATTCTGGGTGGATACCTTCTTTCATCTCTTCCTCCTTCAATAGTGCATTACGACGAAACGCAATCTAATTATGAACAGTAAAGTGTGAGTGTAGCTACTATGAATATTTTTTGCAACCATTTTTTAGCTATTTCGACATTGAATCCAGAAAAGCCTGGTTGGTCTTTGCTTCGGAAAGCTTGTCCAGCAGGAACTCCATGCTGTCGACGACATTCATCGGGTGGATAATCTTGCGCAGGATCCAAATCCGGTTGAGATAGGTTTTTTCAATCAGCAACTCTTCCTTGCGGGTTCCGGATTTATTGATGTCGATGGCCGGGAAGGTGCGCTTCTCAACCAGTTTCCGGTCAAGGTGCAGCTCCATGTTGCCGGTGCCTTTGAATTCCTCAAAGATGACCTCGTCCATCTTGCTGCCGGTGTCTACCAGTGCGGTGGCGATAATCGTCAGCGATCCCCCCTCTTCGATGTTGCGGGCCGCACCAAAGAAGCGTTTCGGCCTTTGCAGGGCGTTGGCGTCCACACCGCCGGTCAGGATCTTGCCGGATGGCGGCAGGACCGTGTTGTAGGCGCGGGCGAGGCGGGTGATCGAGTCGAGCAGGATGACGACATCTTTTTTGTGTTCGACGAGGCGCTTGGCCTTTTCGATGACCATCTCGGCGACCTGTACGTGGCGGGTAGCCGGTTCGTCAAAGGTGGAAGATACAACCTCGCCGTTAACCGAACGCTGCATGTCGGTGACCTCTTCAGGTCTTTCATCAATCAGCAGGACGATCAGATACACCTCGGGGTGATTGGCGGCGATCGAGTTGGCGATGTTCTGGATCAGCACTGTTTTGCCGGTACGGGGGGCGCTACAATCAAGCCGCGCTGCCCTTTTCCGATCGGCGCGACCAGTTCGATCACACGCATCGGCAGGTTTTCCGACGTTGTCTCAAGAGTCAGTTTTTCCTGCGGGTAGAGTGGTGTCAGGTTGTCGAAGAGGATCTTGTCACGGGCAACTTCCGGTGATTCGTGATTGACCGACTCCACCTTGAGCAGCGCAAAATAACGCTCGCCTTCCTTGGGGGGTCTGATCTGGCCCGAAACGGTGTCGCCGGTGCGCAGGTTGAAACGCCTGATCTGGCTCGGAGAAACATAGATGTCATCAGGGCCTGGCAGATAGTTGTAATCGGTGGCGCGCAGAAAACCGAAACCGTCCTGAAGCGTTTCGAGGACGCCTTCGCCGAAGATCGAACCGTTCTGTTCCGTCTGTGCGTTTAAAATCGCAAAGATCAGGTCCTGTTTGCGGAGGCTCGATGCTCCCTCAATGTTGAGATCACGCGCGATACTGTTGAGATCGCTGATCTTCTTGCCTTTAAGCTCTTGTAAATTCATCTGTTCTCCTGCGTGAGGTCATTCATGCTATGGGGATTTGACATAGGTAGTTTTAGTTTTCCGGGGAAGGCATAACGCGGCTCTATTGATGGCATTTAAATAGTCGGGAGCTTGTTGCTCAAAAGTAGAATATGATTTTCAGAGGTTCTAATAACGTGCGTATGAAGAAATCTAGGGATCTGTTTGGATGCCACGATGTTTAATCTGAGGTGTTGTGACGTTACCCTTTATTTTCAGGGCTTGTCAATAAAAAACAGCATGACTTGTTCGTGACGTAGCAATCTTTTATCGGCCGGCATCAAGTCGGTTTCAAAAGCTCATTAATAACAACTCCTGCCATAGTCAGCCCGAAGATAGAAGGTATGTATGAAATGCTGCCGAGAATCACCCGCCGATACTCGGCATTGTCCCTTTTCTCATGACTGGTATCTGTGCTGCATGGGCGTGCAGGTTCAAGCTCACGGTGCAGCTCCGTCGAGTAGACTACCTGCACACCGGAGGTGATGCCGGACTCTTTAAGTATTCTCCGCATACTGCGAGCCATGCGGCAGTTTCTGCTGGACGAAATGTCGGAAACTTCAATTTTTGTCGGATCAAGCTTGTTGGCGGCACCCATGCTGGAGATGATCGGAATATCCTGTTGCCGGCAGATTGTAATCAGCGCTGTTTTGGCGGTGAAATGGTCAATAGCGTCAAGGACATAATCGGGGCGCGGCACAAGCAGCCGATTGGCGTTCTCCCGGCAGAAAAACTCCTTGACCGGTACGATGGTGGCGGCGGGATTGATGTCGCGCAGGCGCGCAGCCATGACATCGACCTTGTGCCGGCCGACGGTACTGGAAAGCGCATGAATCTGTCGGTTGATGTTGGTCAGGCAGATGTCATCAAAGTCCACCAGGGTGATGCGGCCGACACCTGAACGCCCGAGGGCTTCTGCGGCATAACTGCCGACGCCGCCGATCCCGCAGATCATGACGTGTTTATCGGCGAGGGTGGCTAACCCTTGGGTGCCGATGAGAAGTTCTGTTCGGGAAAAACGATGGAGTGGCATAGAGTCTCATTTTTATACAGTAATTGACTGGGAATCATTTTCATTAGACCATAAACGGCAATTAACCGCCGATAAAAGCGGATACACGCCGATAAAAACAGGACTTACTTCAAAAAACGAATCACCTTTTGGGTCCACGAAAAGCACGAAAAGACCCGAAAATTAGACCATTACAGCAAAACAGTCATTCACCAAACAGGTTACACCGTAAAGACATGTATCTTTCTGATTTTGTTAGTGTATTTAGTTATTTTCGTGGATAACTGCTTTTTCTAGGTTAAATGCTTTTTTCAGGTTAAACAATAATCTTTGCAAAATCCGCGAGCTCGGATATGCGCGCCGGACCGCATCCGATGAAGTCACCATCGATCTGGATTGGTTGTCTTCCCCGGATCTCAAAGGAAGATGAATGTCGCCGGACGATATTCTTGCTTGTCTCCGCCTTGCCGCGAAACAGGTCAAGAGCACAGCTCAGATAGGTGCGCCGTTTGTTTTCCGTAATGCAGACAGCCGAAAGGCCCGGTGAAAAGGGGCTGCTGTCTGGTGACAGGATGAAGTTGCCACCGTAGCGGGAGGCGTTGCAGATTATTGCCGTGTGGCATGTTGCGCCGCCTTCCGGGGTGCTGATTTCAAAGACCGTGCTATCCCACGCCATTGTACACTTCAACGCAGACAGTGCGTAGGCACCCTGGCGCAACATTCTTTTCCCCCATGGCCACACATCCCTGACAACAGCCCCGTCAAGGCCGATTCCGGCCATGAGCAGAAAACGGTGGGAGCGCTCTTCCTGTTCAATAACGCCGACGGAGAGAGAACGGGTTTTACCGGCAACTATCCGCTCGAGAGCGTCGTCAAGGGACGTTATCCCTATTTCAGCCGCCAACACGTTGGAGGTGCCGAACGGCAGCAGCGCCAGGGTGGCCATGCCCGGTTTCAGGCCGTTGACCACCGCATTGATTGTCCCGTCACCCCCGGCAACGATAACAAGATGCGGCTCGTGCTCCTCGTTGATTCTGTCACAATACGTGTAAATTTCAGCAGGAGTACGAACCTGAAAAACTTCCGGAATTATCGTGTGAGCGCGTAATCGCTCCAGAGAATGCTGCAGGCGTTCGGCTGAATGGGTGCCCGACGCTGGATTTACAAACAGGTAAGTTTTCATATTTTCAGGAATTCCGCACGTGTGGCCATAAGGTTGATGCGACGGTATTGTGTCGCTGTTACAGAAATAGTTAACCTATAAAAAGCACTTGAAACACGGAGAGACGGAGAACACGGAGTAAAATATGAGCGTTACATGCTAAAAAATGGATTCTATGGTTCACCAAAAAGGATTTTTTGTTTTATACCTTAAGCCTTTGATTTCTCAGTGTTCTCCGTCTCTCCGTGTTATTTAACTGTCGGTTTTAGGGTTAACTGTTAAACTCCGTAAAACTCCCTGTACCAGACGACGAACTGGCCGATTCCCTCCTCAATAGAGGTTGATGGTCTGAAACCGACGTCCCGCATCAGATCATCAACATCAGCGTAGGTGGCGGAGACGTCCCCCGGCTGTAGCGGAAGGAGGTTCTTGACCGCTTTCATTCCGAGCGCATTTTCCAGCACTTCGATAAACCGGATCAATTCAACAGGGTGGTTGTTGCCGATGTTGTAAATTCGGTATGGGGCGCTGCTTGTACCGGGATCAGCTGCATCTCCGTTCCAGTCATGGTTCGCTTCGGGGACCTTATTCATTACCCTGTAGACCCCTTCCACGATATCATCGATATAGGTGAAGTCCCGTTGCATCCGGCCATGGTTATAGACGTCAATCGGCCGCCCCTCGATAATTGCCTTGGCGAAAAGGAACAGCGCCATGTCCGGTCTGCCCCAGGGGCCATACACGGTAAAGAAGCGCAGCCCGGTTGTGGGGATGTTGTAGAGGTGTGAGTACGTGTGAGCCATCAGCTCGTTGGCTTTCTTTGTTGCCGCATAAAGAGAGATGGGGTGATCCACATTGTCATGCACGGAGAAGGGCATTTTTGTGTTGGCCCCGTACACGGAGCTGGAGGATGCGTACACAAGGTGTTTGACGCCGTTATGCCGGCACCCCTCAAGGATATTGATAAAGCCGGAGATGTTGCTGTCTATGTAGGCGTAGGGGTTCTCGATGGAATAGCGAACCCCGGCCTGGGCTGCGAGATTAACGACGATATCGAACTGCTCATTTTTAAAGAAGCGACTGATGGCGTCCCGTTCCTCAAGCCCCATCTTGTGAAAGCGGAAATTATTCCGTTCTTCCAGTTGCGCAAGCCGCGCGGTTTTAAGGTTTACGTCGTAATAGTCGTTGAGGTTGTCCAGTCCGACAACCTCGTATTCGCTATCCAGCAACCTTTTTGCAAGGTGAAAGCCGATAAAGCCGGCAGCGCCGGTGACGAGTATCTTTGGCATGTGTCCTCCGCAGGAAATCCAAGAGCAGCGGCGATCGCGTCTTTAGTTGATGTGTGGTGACGGCAGGTTGTAACTGCCGTTTGCGTCTTTCAGCTGACTATCCTTGTGATTGCCTGCATCAGAAGCTGTGGAGTAATGCTTTCACGACACTCCCCGTCTTTTTCGCAGCGCGTGCGAAAACAGCGTGCGCACGGCATCGGCGCCTGGACAACGGCATGGTGCGCTCCTCGGGGGCCGCTACGCAGGCCATCGCTGGCGCGATAGTACGAGACGGTGGCAGTTCCAACCGCTGCGGCCAGATGGACGATGCCGGTGTCACCACCCATCACCATGTTAACCTTTTTCACCACTGCAGCCAGGCGCATGATTGATAGTTTTTCCAGCAATACAGCCTGATCGCCCAGTGCCGTCGTAATCCGCTTGGCCGCGCTGTATTCGTCCTCATTGCCCCAGGAGAACAGCAGGACAGAACCGGGGAAAGCAGAGATAATCCTCCTCCCCAGCTCGATCCAGCCGGATTCATGCCAGAACTTTGTCTGCCAGGTGGTGCCGGTATGGATCAGGAAGAGCGGGCCGTCTTTACGGTAGCGCCTGACCAGTTCGTCGGCAGCCAGATCATCTTCCGCTCGGGTGCAGACATCGGTGTGCAGTTGCAGCCCGCTGAACTCCAGGTCGAAGGATGCCGCGGCAATCCGCAAGTACTGGTCGGTTATATGGCGGTCCTCGGGGCGGGGTGCAATTCTGCGGTTGGTGAACAGGACATTCAGGCTTTCCTGAGTCGCTGCCTGGCTGAAGCCGACACGCCTGGGGCAACTGCTTAACCAGGCAACCATGCCGCTTTTGATGTTGCCCTGAATGTCGATCACCAGATCATAGGCCCGTTGCACAAGTCCATTACGGACGTTCAGTATCTCGTTTATTGTCTCGCCGGAAAACGGTTTCCGTTTCCATTTTTTGAACCGCACGGTATGGAGTCGTGAAATCAGAGGGTTGCCGCTTAGTAGATCGGCAAAAGCCTCTTCGACAACCCAGTCGATCTCGCAACCGGGTGACGCCTGTTTCAGGTAATCCAGTACCGGCAGGGCATGCAGGACATCGCCCATGGCGGATATTTTAACGATCAGGATGCGCATGGTTTCCCCTGGTTCAGCATTTCTTTCACGGCATCAAAAACATCGTCCACCGTGATGCGTTCCATACATTCCATATGGTGGCTGTTGCTGCACGTTCTGCTGCGGCAGGGTACACAGTCCAGGCCCGCTGCCCGGAGTATCCTGTTTCCACTGCCGGTAGGTCCGGTCCGCCCCGGATCTGCAGCTCCAAACAGCGCAATGACGGGTGTTCTGATTGCGGTTGCCATATGCATCGGGCCGGTATCACCGCTGACGAGCAGGGCGGATTTTTCCAAGAGCGCCCCCAGTTGCAGCAGGGTCGTTGTGCCGGTGAGAAGCAGTGGGTGTGAAGTTGAGAGTCGGTCGATCTCCTGCGCCATGGGAGTATCTCCGCCACCGCCGACAATGATCACCGCAGCATTCAATTCGTTACTGACCCTGTCCGCAAGGGCTGCAAACTGTGCCGTACTCCAACGGTTGATCGGATGGCTGGCGCCAGGGTTGATAGCCACCACGGGGCGCTTGTCCAGACCATGGGATTCGAACAGTACTGTTGCGTACTGACGGTCATCAGGGGAAAGGTAGAGATCCAGTTGATCCCCGTCCGGGAAAATCCCGAGCGGTTCCACCGTTTTCAAATGATCCATGACCGCGTGGATGACGCTTGTACGGGTTTTGTGATATGTCAGAATTCGGCATGGCAGTGCGGCAGACGTCAGGAACCAGGTTTTAAGGTTGCTGCGTTGGAAGTTGATGACCAGATCGTAGGAACGGTTCCTGATCTTCTTCCAGAGAGAAAGCAGGGCGCTGAACGAGCGGTGTTCACCGCGGCGGTCATATACCAGGATGTCCGTTATATCCGGGTGGTGGCGAAACAGGTCGGTGGAGGCTGCATTACCAACCATGATATCGATGCGTGCGTGGGGAAAGCGCTTACGCAGCCCTCTGATCGTCGGAGTCAGGTGGAGCAGGTCGCCCATGGCGCCCGGTTTGATGATGAGTATGTTTTGTCGTTTCTGATTCATGGTGCCCTTGTCTTTTAATATCCGTGCATCTCTTTTGAGGACTCTCTCAGCATCAGAGAGCGGCGAGAAACTTTTTCGGGTCTTCAGAGAACAGCGGGAAATTATCCGTTGTCAGGATAACCGGGCAGGCATCCGGAAACTGTTTCATGAATACGTCGAGCCCTCTCGCCGTTTTTTTTCTGCCAGATTTTACTTCAATAGCGAAGAGTTTACCCTGATAGCGGTAGATAAAATCAACTTCGGCGTTTTTCTCCCGCCAGTAGAACAGCTCTCCCGGCAATTGCAACAGCTGTGCTCCCACTGCAAGTTCAAATACTCTGCCACGTCTGTCAAGATCTTTCAATACTCCCGGCCCAGCGGTCATAGTGTAGAGGGCAGGGCAGGCAACGAGAATTTTAGGACTGGAGGAACGGGTAAGCCACTCTTTTGCGGAATATTTTTCCAATGGATATATAAGAAACGCTCCGGCAAACAGTTCAATGTAATATTTGATAAGATCAGTATTTCCCTTGTCCTGCAGCTGTCCCAGCAGTTTGGTATAGCTTATTTCCTGAGCCGGATAATGGCAGAGGATTTCAAACGCCTGTCGGAATAATGCCGGATTACCTACCTTGCGGTTCAAGAGAATATCCTTGCCAATGACCGCCTCCACGATGGAGTCCTTCAGATACGCGTACCAGCGATCATAATCATCCTCGTACACAACTGAGCCCGGATAGCCACCAAACAAAAGAAAACGATCAAGGTCATAGCCAAAGCATTGATTCAGCTCAGTGAATGTCCAATGATGTATGCGTGTAAGTTCAAAGCGCCCTGCAAGACTTTCGGTCAGCCCGCTTTGTATCTGCAGCGAGCTGGAGCCAAGTACGACAACACGGAGTCGGTGTGGATTTTTGTCCCATAAAGATTTGAGGGTCTCTGACCAGTTAGGAATTTTCTGAACTTCATCAATAATTAATAGAGTGCTGTCGCCCAGCAACAGAGCTTTTTGCCATTGCTCCAGCAGCCAGGTGCGGTCAGTAACCAGCAAATCGTCGGCATTGGCATAATGATTGTTTTTGGGATAGCGAGCAAGTAATTGCCGCATACCGGTAGTTTTGCCGACCTGGCGAGGGCCGACGAGAACCTGGATCAATGGTTGATCACCGGAGAGGCGTTTTTCAATGTGTGTTACAAATGGCCGTTCGTATGTGGTATGCATGACGGGAGTGTAATGCTGTTTAGAAGTTTAGTCTAGTAAAAACGATAGTTGTTGCTTGTAAAAAACGGTCAAACAATTTCTGAAGCTGGCTGTTATCATGTTTTATGTAATATGCAATATGAAAGTATAATAATGGGATTACATGAAAACAATTTGTTTTAAAATTGCTGGCTGATTCCTGCACAGATTTTTCGGAGTCTGAAATAACGCTTTATCAAACTGCGGGATATCTTTAGCAATGGCCAAGGTATATTCATAATAAATGACATCTCCCGTGCAGACTTTTGATCAAGTAGTTTAAGTACGTTACGATAATTTAGCTTGGTAAGGTGTTTTCTTTTTCGCAAATCAATATAATGGAAAATATTCACATGGTCAGCTAGCCAGGCATCAAGAAGAATTTTTGACTCTGACTGTAGTACTTCGGGAAGTAGCGTCAAGTATTGTGGTACCTTAGCAAAGTAAACTTCAAACATCGACGACTTCCAGGTTTTCTCTATTCCGGAATTTAAATACACCAGCGGTTCAGAAGAGCAGCGGATTAATACGGCATCATTTTTAATAAACTTTTGAGTTATACCTTCCCAAACAACCCCTATATACGCATGAAAAGTTCCCAAGTAACGCTTGAATGTTTCATGCGCAATAAGGTCCCGTTTGATGACAAACGAGCCAAAAGGTTGGATTTTAAGTTTTAAAAGCGCACTTTGTGGGTTGTGGAATTGCTGCCCGAAAACATCCTTAGAATACTGGAGATCTGGGAGCGGAATGTAGCTCGAATTTATGTACTGGCCTCCAAGCGATAACATGTCAGGGGCATGTGCCAGTTCGTTAATGATTGAGGCAAGGGCTCCCGAAGGTAAGCTGTCATCATCGCCAAGTGGAAAAACATAGGTGCCATTTGCCATCAGCATTGCACTAAGCATGTTTTCGTCAATGGATATTGTTTTTGCATTTACCTTGTAACGTATACAGGAGTACTTGGAAGACAGCGCTAGCAACTGTTCAGCTGTTCCATCCGCTGAACAGTTGTCAACAACGCATACCTCAACCCCAAGCCGTTCTGCATCGGGGGAGATAGTCTCAAGAAGACGTGCCAACAATTGGTATCGTTTGTATGTTGGAACTACTATTGATAAAAGTACTTCGTCTTTTCTGTTACTTATGTGCATCCGATTAATACCTCACTTGTGGATTTAGGAAGTTTTTTAGGGCCATGTGAGGTGTAATTATAATGCAATCAATACGTTCTAGAGTTCTTATCACACGATGCCGTTTTTATTCACTGCGTATCACGCCAAAACATGTGATTGATAAGATTGGCGATTAAGATGATGTCCATCGGAATCCATATGCTGTTAGACTGGCTTGCAAATGTTTATGTACCTCTTTAGGAAAAATCGGAGCACATTGGCAATAACTGGCGGAATATACGAAACTATTACAGCTTTTCGCTGTACTTTTTTATTGAAATGGGACATGTGTTGTCGGCAGTTCTTTGTTGAGAGTTGCCCCGTCCTGCGAAAAGCGAGCAGTGACACGAGTGCTCCATTTGCTCTGAGGTGTTTCTCCATGGCAGCTGCCACTTCTTCCTTGTAAATCGGAGGGAGAAGACTGAGCCATCGTGGTATCTCATGGAGATAGATACGAGCTTTGTAATCCTTCCACGACTTCTCGCCGCCTCGCAACATTACGGTCGGGCGCGCCATGCAACGGGCAGATATGCTTTTTCCGCCTGAAAATTGTTCGTAAAACCTCTCCCATACAATACCTGTGTAAGCGTGGCAGGTCCCAGAATACTTCCTAAATACATCTTCGTTGATAAAATCCCGCTGCATCACAAACGAGCCAAAGGGCATCTTGTCCCAGAGGGAATGAAAAGCAGGTCGTGGATCGTTAAAAACGCTTCCCTGGAGTTCTTCTGAGAGCAGATGTTTCTTCGGAACGAGCTTATAGTCGGTAAGTACCGCTGACAAGACTAAGATATTCGGCCGGTGTTTTTCCAGTTCGTTGACTATATATGCCAATGTCCCCTCTGGGAGAAAGTCATCATCTCCAAGAGGGTAGATGTACTGACTTTCAGTCGATTGCATTGCAAGAAACATATTCTCATCAATGGGAACTGTTTCTTGGTTGGTACTGAAAAAAAGACAAGAATAGTTGTAAGACAATGTAGCTAGATATTCGGTTGTTCCATCCTGAGAACAGTTGTCAATCAACTGAATTTTGACACCGAGAGCTTGAGCCTGGGGCAGCAGTCCGCCAAGGAGCGTTTTCAGGAGCGGAAGTCGTTTATATGTTGGTATACAAATGGTAAGAAGTGACATTTGATTTCCAATATTAATTGAATTTGGATGATTTGTCGTCACATGAACGATTCCAACTGCGTCTGCTAAGTCCAGAAGTCCCGGTAAGGTGACATTAAGCGACGATTAAGCCAGTGATCCATTCAAGCATTCTCGCAACACCGTCACGGGCGGATACCTTTGGTTGCCATCCGATAAGCCGCGCGGCTTTACCGATGTCGGACACAAAAACTCGCTGATCACTCTCGCGTGGGGCAAGTTTAGTGTGTTGGAGTTTAACTCCACTGAATTCTTCAAGCATTTGGAATAGCTCAAGTAGCGAGAGACTGTTGGCAATGCCACCGCCGATATTGAAGGCGTTTCCCCGTGCTACCTGCATATTGTTCAAGGCACCAAAATAGAGGGTAATCATATCATCGGCATGCAGCACGTCACGTACCTGCTTTCCATTACCAGAAATAGTGAACGGCTCTTTAAGCGTCCCATTTTTTATTGCCACAGCCTGTTGGCAGAACCAGCCGATCCACCCTTGGTCATAGGTAGCAAACTGGCGGCCACCGTACATGCTGGAGTGTCTGAACACAACTGTTTTAAGTCCGAATATTCGAGCGTAATCGAGCATGTACTGATCAGCAGCACCTTTGGAACAGCCATAAGGGGAATGAAAGTTGAGCTGTGTCGCCTCGTCAAAGCCGACCGGCTTGTCGATACATTCGTAGCGGGACTCTGTTTCACGGTAGGTATATTGCTCAAGATCCCCGTAAACCTTGTTCGTAGAGGAGTAAATCACAGGTGCTTCCGGCGTGTGGAGCCTCACCGCTTCCAGAAGGTTGTGAGTGCCCATCACATTGACTTCAAAATCCATACGTGGGTTGGCAATCGAAGTTGTCATCGCCACCTGGCCAGCCAGATGAAATATTGCCTCGGGTCGGAAGTCCTGTACAAGCCTGGTTATATCGTTTTGATTGCGGATGTCGCCATGCACAAACTGAAACGTTCCTTTTTCCTTCAACCAGGCCAGATTATGCAGTGAGCCTTCACGATACAGGTTGTCAAACACCACAACCTCAAAGCCTTTTTCAATGGCATGAGTCGCTAGATTACTTCCAAGAAATCCGCATCCACCGGTAATCAATAGCCTCATAAAATCCTCATCTCCCGTTCTTGTGCAACCATCTTCGAAAGTCCCTCAATAAACGATGTGCCAGGACTCCAGCCAAGTGCACATATTGCAGCAGTATTGACGGACGTTTCCATGGCTTCATTTTCCCGATAAGGGATTGCACCAAAATTGAGTTGTGTATGCGTATTGCCAGTGATGTGCTTTGCTATTTCAACAAAATTTCTAATGGTAATTGTGGCACCGGTTCCGACTTCGTAGCCGGTATAACCAGATTCAAAAGACGCACAGTTGGCTAAAATAAGGGTAAAAGCAGAGACAATATCGTCAATATAGATAAAGTCACGCTTCTGTTCTCCCAGCGTTAAATTGATACAGTCAACATTATCCAGGAGTTGTTTGATAATGAAGCTTACGAACTTCGTTGGATCATCATACGGCCCGTAAAAGTGTTCTAATGCGATGTTGATACAAACCATTTTCTGGGCATATCTGCCAAGCCATTCTCCGAATTGGCTCTTGGACAGGGCGTAGTCGCTAACACCTTTGTTGAGAATGGTATCCGTATTTACAAAACAACGTACACCAGCATCGCAACCAGCTTGTAACAGCTGAAGTGGCATTATCAGATTTGCATCCAGCAGTTCTGAAAGGTCAACTTCCCCGCGTCCGTAATTAGTGGCACAGTGGATAATGGTATCAATGTTGCTGGAAAAAAACAGGTCGTGAAAACAGATATCGCCAATAGTATGAATTGTTACTCGCTCCATAAGATTGGTAATCCTCTGAAATGAAGAGGTTTTCCGAATAATAATTGTTACCTTATGACCATCTGCAACCAGTCGAGTCAGAAGGTTGCTGCCAAGAAATCCGGTTGCACCGGTCAAAAGAATGTTCATTGACAACAAAATCCTCTCACAACGTCAACCATATATGCCACCATATCATCCGTCATCCCTGGATAAACCCCTACCCAGAAGGTGTCGTTCATAATTTGGTTGGTGTTCGCAAGTGTTCTTACTACCCGATAGCCTTTGCCTTCCCGGCGCATTTCATCAAAACAGGGGTGCTTGATCAGATTGCCGGCAAAGAGCATGCGGGTCTGGACCCCCTTGCCCTCAAGGTGATTGACGATCTTGTCGCGGGTGAAACCGCTCCCCTGGCGCACGGTCAGCAGGAAGCCGAACCAGGAGGGATCGGAGTTTTCAGTCGCTTCTGGCAGGATGAGTTTGTCTTCCAGTCCAGTAAGTCCTTCCCGCAGCAGTTTCCAGTTCTTTTTGCGGGCCTCTATAAACCCAGGGAGCTTCCCTAGTTGGGCACAGCCAATGGCGGCCTGCATGTCGGTTACTTTCAGGTTGTAGCCGAAGTGCGAGTAAACATACTTGTGGTCGTAACCAAAGGGGAGCTCACCGAACTGCTGTCCGAAACGATTGCTGCAGGTATTGTCCTTGCCGGATGGACACCAGCAGTCGCGCCCCCAGTCGCGGAAAGATTCAATCAACCGTTTGAGCAGCGGATCGTCGGTATAGACGGCGCCACCTTCGCCCATGGTCATGTGGTGTGGCGGGTAAAAGCTGGAGGTGCCGATATGGCCGATGGTGCCGGTGTATTTCCACGTGCCGTTGTGCTGGTAGCGGGAGCCCAAAGCATCACAGTTGTCCTCAATCAGCCAGAGGTTGTGCTTGTCGCAAAAGGCTTTGACTGCAGTAAGGTCGAAGGGATTCCCAAGGGTGTGGGCTACCATGACCGCTTTGGTTTTTTTAGATAGTGCTGAATCCAGTTGGGCAACATCAATATTATATGTGGGGAGGGAAACATCGACAAAAACCGGCACCGCGCCGTACTGGATGATGGGTGCCACGGTTGTCGGGAACGCGGCAGCAACACTGATTACTTCATCGCCCGGCTTGATGCGGCGTTCTCCAAGCTTTGGAGATGTAAGAGCCATAAAGGCCAGGAGGTTGGCGGATGAGCCGGAGTTGGTGAGAGAACAGTATTGAACGCCAAGAAAATCGGCAAACTCCTGTTCAAAGCGTTCCGCGTATCGGCCGGTGGTGAGCCAGAAATCAAGAGAAGAATCAATCAGGTTGCTTATCTCTGCTTCGTCAAATACACGTCCGGCGTAGGGGATGCGGTCGCCTGGTGTGAAAGTCTTGCTCTGGACATGTGCGTGGCGATAATAGGCTTTAGCTGCCTCTATGGCCTCTTCCCGTAGTTTTATTTCAAGTTCGTTTTTCACCGTTTCTCCTATATCTGGTTTGAGTAGGAATCAATCTGTTCCAGACAGCAGCGTCGCAGGTCACCTGCAGAACGGTACACATTAGTCCACTCGATGATGTTATTCAACGCTTTTTCAAGATTCCAGCGTGGTTGCCAGCCAAGGCGCATACGGGCTTTTGAACAATCAAGTTTGAGGTAGTGAGCCTCATGAGGGTGGTCTCCGGCATCTATTTCATACCGTGCGTCACTGCCCCAGAGTTCACACATTCGACTAACAATCCACTCAACCGGCTTGGCGTCATCGTCGCTCGGTCCGAAGTTCCAGCCTTCGGCATACTCTTGACCCGATTCATACAGTCGCTGGGCAAGTGTCAGATAGCCGCTGAGCGGTTCCAGCACATGCTGCCAGGGACGAATTGAGTGGGGGTTGCGGATCTGAATCGGCTCACCCGCCAGCAACGCGCTGATACAGTCCGGAATTAACCGGTCAGTTGCCCAGTCCCCACCACCAATGACATTACCGGCACGTGCCGTAGCCAGCGCCACTGAATGTTGAAAATACGAATTACGGTATGCGGCAGTAACCAATTCGGAACAACCCTTGCTGCTGGAATACGGGTCGAATCCTCCCATAGGTTCGTTTTCGCGGTAACCCCATGCCCATTCACGGTTTTCATAGCATTTGTCGGTTGTCACATTGACCACCGCTTTTACTGATGGGCATCCGCGCACCGCCTCCAGCAGGTGAACCGTACCCATGACATTGACTGCATATGTCTCGACCGGAATCTTGTAGGAATCCCGGACAAGAGGCTGGGCAGCCATGTGGATGACAATTTCTGGCTGAGCTTGTAACACGGCGTCAGCCAGAGCCGCTGCATCGCGCACATCGGCGATATGGGACTCAACCAGCTCTCCGACTCTGGCCAGTTCAAAAAGGCTTGGAGTAGTCGGGGGATCAAGCGCGTAACCCGTGACGTCAGCACCGAGCCTTGATAGCCAAAGACAAAGCCATGAACCTTTAAAGCCCGTATGGCCGGTAATGAAAACCTTTTTTCCATGGAAAAAGTTTTTCATTACCACACCTTCCACGGGGCATTTCCGGATTTCCAGAGATCATCCAGGTGGTTCTTGTCCCGCAACGTATCCATTGGTTGCCAGAAACCGGAATGTTTATGTGCTACGAGCTGCATGTCGCGCGCAAGACCTTCCAACGGCTCTTTTTCCAATATGGTGGTGTCTCCGGATATATAATTCAGAACTTCGGGCTCCATCACAAAGAAGCCGCCGTTTATCCAGGCCCCATCACCCTTTGGTTTCTCTTTGAAGCCGTGAACCAGATTGTGGCTGTCCAGATCCAGAGCGCCAAACCTTCCGGCAGGTTGAATCGATGTGACTGTTGCCAGCTTGCCATGAGATTTATGATAGGCCACAAGGTCAGCGATATTCACGTCCGAAACGCCGTCACCATATGTCAGCAGAAACGGCTCATTGCCAATATATTCCTGAACCCGTTTAACGCGTCCACCAGTCATGGTTTCACCACCTGTGTTGACTAGTGTGACACTCCATGGTTCCGCTGAGTGGTGGTGAACCATGCGTTCATTGCCATTTTTAAAGTCGAAGGTAACATCTGATTCATGAAGGAAATAATGGGCGAAGTATTCCTTTATGCAATATCCCTTATATCCCAGGCAGACGATGAAGTCGTTAAATCCATAGCTGGAATATATTTTCATGATGTGCCAGAGGATCGGACGCTCTCCGATCTCAATCATCGGTTTTGGTTTCAGGTGTGATTCTTCACTAATGCGTGTCCCGAATCCACCTGCAAGTATGACGACTTTCATAATAACTTCTCCTTCTAAATAATCCTACTCGGTCTTGTCTCTCTATGAGGCCAGCTTACCGTAAATCGGCACCATCGGTTTGGATCTGAATTGCTCGGATTTGTGCCCATCGCCAGCGGTAGGGGCCACATTCATTCCTCCGGAATTTCAGTCTCCGCCTGACTCCTCTGTAAGGTCAGCCTCCCTTTTTTCACTGACCTTGCTATCAATAGACCATATGCTATATCGATCGGTGAAAGCACAAGTTTCTTTTTGCTGTAGCGGCCGACAATGCTGCCTGGTAGTGTCCACCTCCCCGTTTCTTTGCACTCCCTTTTCCATTCGTATACATACAGTCTTTTGAGCCACTCCTTGCTAAGATATTGTTCGGCAAACCAGAGCCGAGCTTGACGATAGCACTGGTTCAAACAATATTTTTCCTTACTGACTGTTATAGAGCCCTCGTGGGCGCGGAAATATGAAAGCGGCTCGTGGATATAGGCAATCAGTGGGTACCTTGCAGCCGTGAGTAGATATATGAGCAGGTCGGGGCCCGCTCCATGTCGGGGGAAGTCTTTAATTGTCGGGGACGGCATGTCAATGAGAAGGTTGTGTTGGAGGTCTCTCAATCGAAATAGAGCCCCGCCGGGAGAAACTGGCAAATCGCCGTTGAACAGTGACATACTGATAAAGCGGTTGCTGTCGAAGATGCCGGTTTGGCCGGTGAATTGATATCTTACGTCACCCTCAAATGGTATAGCGCCTACAACTGCAGAGGAAAATATAAAGCCAACGTCGTCCTGTTTGAGAAAAGGGATGGTTTTAGTCAGATAGTCTGGTGCCATTAGGTCATCAGAGAAAAGTAACTTGCCGTAAACTCCTTGTGCTTCTGTAATGCAGCGCTTCCAGTTGCGAACCGGACCGAGATTCGAATCGTTACTAAACACCCGAATGCGGTGATCCGATGCTGCCAATTTGCGGCAGACTTCTAATGTTCTATCTGTGCTCGCGTTGTCCACTACCACAATTTCAAAATCGCTGAATGTCTGTTCACAGGCCGATTTTATGCACGGTCCAACAAGGTCTTCACGATTGTAGACTGGGATCAGTATGCTGACTAATGGAGACTTCTGACTGGAAATCATTGCAAGGCCCTTTTTAATTTTTTAAAGTACCATCCGAGCCTTTTATAGGTGGCAAAACCATGTTTGCCAATGGCCTCTAGAAATTCAATCTCTTCCCTTTTCCAAAGTTCCTCATGCTGACGGCTAAAGCCCCCTTCGTAATAATTGGCAATTGTCTTGTCAATGAAACATGTTCTGGCTAAACCGTATTGTCTGATGAGTTCATACGTCTTCACACGATCGGCAATTATCTTGTAGCAAGTATCGTATGAACTGATCGAATCCCTCTTGTAAAAAATTGCCTGATGGCAGAGCGGAGTGCCTCTAATAAGTTTATTGATGCTTTTAAGCGGTTTTCCTTTGACATACGAAAGGGTGCCATTCTCGTGTAGCATGTTAGCTCTTCCATACACCATTGCGTACCCTTCGGCAAGGATCGGGGATAGAGTTTCAAGATCGTCAACCAGTTCATCTCCGGAATTAAGAAAAAGAAGGTAATCGCCGGAACTGCGGATAATTCCCTTGTTCATGGCATCATATATACCGCTGTCCTCTTCGCTAATCCAGAGGTCGATGCACTCCTCGTACTTTTTTATCACCCCTAATGTCCCGTCTGTAGAACCGCCGTCTATGACAATATATTCCAACCCGGCCCATTTACGGCTGTTGACGCTCTGAATTGTCCTCAGGAGTGCCTGCTCATCGTTTTTTGCAACGGTGATTATGGTAATTAGTGGGTTGTCGTTGTTATTATTTTCGCGGACTCTATGTTTCATCTATTAACTACCCTCTGAACTCATGAGAATTACGGAAAAAATCAATATACCTTGTTGCCATCACCTCGGAACTGAATCTGGTCCTGACAAGTTCAACCCCCGCCCGCCCCATCTCAAATCGCTTCTGCTGATCTTGCAACAGCGTTACTACTTCAGAAGTAAATTCTCTTATCCCGCCATCCACAAGCAGTCCGGCGTTAGTCCCTTCAAAGATATCCCGCTGGCCGCCCTCGTTATAACATACCACGGGAGTGCCTGCAGAAAGGCTCTCCAGATGTATCAGTCCGAAACCTTCGTTGCGGAAGGTGCTGACCGTCAGGTCAAGGTCGAAGTAAATATCTGCCAATTTTTCGTGGGGGACTTTGCCGGTGAAGATTACGCTGTCCAATACTCCGAGCAGTTTAGCTTTCTCCTTGATAGGCTCCGTCAGCCCGGCATCGGAATCGTCGCCTACCAACGCCACCTTTATAAGCGGAAACTCCCGTTTCAGGAGCGGGATGATCTCAATAAGTTCCGTCTGGTTCTTGAAGAATGCCCCGACCATGCCGATCAGGGGAAAACCTGCTCCTTGAAAAAACCGGCATTTATGTCCGACGATGAATTTCTCAGCCGAAGGTTCTTCTGGCAATGGGATGCCGTTCGGCAGAATGGTGATCGGTGTGACAATGCTACTGTTGCCGGCAAGAAGTTTATCGCGGATGAACAAGGAAACGCAGACCACCGCATCTGCAGCCCCTAGAAAGAGCTGCTTTCGCGTAGTTGCGGTGTGATAACACATTACCAGCTTGCCCCGCTTCGCGAACGGAAAGGCCAGCTTCCAGGCAAGAACGGTACGGATAAGGTCATGCTCTCTGGTTATCATGACAACATCAAACTGCTCACGCCGGAACAGAGCAGCCATACCGAGTATGGGCCTTAAAAACCCACCTCCTGGAGCAAAAAAAGTGGAAACCGGAAAGCCTAAAGCTGCAAAGTTGCGGGCTGACGGAGACTCCTGACGGCTTAGAAAATGGGTCAAAAAGCCCTTATGAGACAGTTCGAGTGCAAGTGACTTAGTCTGTTCCTGGCCGCCCCCCCATCCTTTGTCGAAGTTTATGAATGATATTTTCATGGTCGCTGATTCCAGAAAAAGAGTTACGTCAGTTAAGGTTTGTTGATGCCATTGACGCAGCTTGCCTGCCGTAAAGTTTTCCGTTTTTCAAAGATTTTCATGTTGTGCCGATAGATTTCATTGTCGGTATTCCATGAAGCCTTATGCCACAGGTGAAAAACGTTTGCGAGAGACCTGACGGATTTAAGCTTTCCACCGGAATTAAGTACCCTGATGCCGAGATCGTTGTCTTCCACTGAGCCATCACGGAAATCTTCATCACAGCCGTTAATGTCATAAAATAGATCTTTGTAAACACTGAAGTTGCAACCCCATATGCCATCATCACTGATCAGATCTTTATGTAAAATTTTGCGCAGCAGAGGGTTTTTGATGCGAATGGCCTCTTCAACCTTTCTGCTGTTGTGGGCGAAGGAATCCAGCAATAATCTTATTGAAAGTCTGTTTACAGGTTGTTGATCACGCAGCGCATTCTCAGAAAGAGTTTGGCCTACTTCAACCCTTTTTCCTCCAAGCATTACGTTGGGTTCTGCAGAAATGAGGTGCGATTTGATGAAATCAGAATGGGCCATGCAATCGCCGTCAATAAAAACCAGATAATCGCCGGTCGCATTTCTCACTGTTTCGTTAATTATTTTAGGTTTGCGAAAGCCGTCATCCTCCTGCCAGATATGTTTAAGTGTGAAACGACAGTCAGCGGATTGGGCAAAGGTCTCTACTGTCTGTCGCGTTTCTTCGCCACTTCCATCATCGGCAACCAGAACTTCGTCGGGCAGCTGACTTTGCTGAGACAGGCTCATAAGGCAGAGAGAGAGAGCTGCTGGCCTATTATAGGTGGGCACTATGACCGATACTTTCATTGATTGCCTCTTGTTATGGGGTGTCCGGGAAACGCATCAGCCGGTGCTGCAATTCGTACAATTTCAGATACTTCATGAAAACACAGTGGGCTTCCATGACACAGATGGTAAAACCGGCCAGGCCGTCAAGAAAACCGAGGCGAATAAAGTAGCGCGACATAAAGGCATGAAGCGGACGGAGCGTCACGTGGAGGAGGGTTGCCTTCCTGCCATTTCGATTATGGTCTATTGCAGTCAATGTTGAATAGGAATTCTTCGTCGCGGCAAAGTGAGCCAAGTCGCGATAAATGAAGTGCAGCAGATTGCCGTTCAGTCGCCCGAGGGAGCCTGCAACCTGTACACTGTCGTGTGGTGCATAACCACCCCAGTGGCAGCGGTCTGTGCGGAAAAGGCGTGGTTTGCGATCAGGATACCAGGCGGAGTGGCGGATCCATCTCTGCATGAACCAGTGCAGGCGGGGAACTTCAAAGGCATCGTGGTGGGTTGTGTCGAGATCAAGCGCGAGAATCTCATCACGTAGTTCCGGGGTAACCCGCTCATCGGCATCGATGCTGAATACCCATAAATTCTGTGCTTGATCGGTGACAAACTGGCTGGTGGCGATGTGACCGGCCCAGGGACGCACGATGACCTTGTCGGTAAATTCGCGGGCGACGTCGGCGGTTCTGTCACTGCTGCACGAATCGACTACTATAATCTCGTCGGCCCAGCGAACACTTTCGAGGCACTCGCGCAGATTTTGTTCCTCGTTATAGGTTCTGACCGTTACACTGATCTTTGCTGGCATATCAGATGTCCTCCGGCTTCGGTGCGGTTTTCGTCAATAGTCCTTCGCAGGCAGCACCAACCGCCGCAACGGTGATTGACTCGATGCAGGCGGGTTTGCCGTGCGGTGACGGCTTGCATTCGGTAAAGAACTTCTGCCGGCATGGTGAGCAGGGGAACTGCGAATACATGACTGCCGCCTGTTTGCTCCAAGGGCCGAATTTGACCGGAGACTGGGGGCCAAAGATGGCTACGAGCGGAATACCTGCCGCTGCTGCCAGGTGCATGACTCCGCTGTCGTTTCCGACGAACAGCGCACAGCGCTTCAGCAGAGCCATGGTAATTCGCAGGCTGCTTTTACCTACCAGGTCCACGGTTTTAGCCCCGAATTTATCTGCCGCTGTGTCAAACAGGCCCCGGTCGTTCGGTGCCCCCAGCACCAGAGGGCGATAGCCGATCTCAGCCAGACGGGTTGCCAGTTCGGCAAAATTATCCAGGTGCCACCCCCGCTCGATGATTGACGAAAAAGGATGCAGGGCAACCAACTTTTCGTCACATCCCACACCATTGCTGGTCAGCAGTTCTCTCGCCTTGGCTTCTTCAATCGTGCTGGTCCAGTATTCCAGATGGTCATCGATTACCGGCACCCCATCGGCCCGCAGCACGTCAAGAAAGTTCTGCACCTCATGCTGGTCGTGGCGATACGGCACCGCAGTAGTCAACAGGAAACTGCGTCCCTCGGTGGCAAAGCCGATCCGTTTCCTGGCGCCGGACAGATATCCTATCAGGGCACTGCCGAAGGAACGCTTCAGTACATAGACTTTGTCGAAACGGTGGGCACGCAGATCGCGGATAAACTTCACCTTGTCACCAAGGGTCTTGTGCGTTCCCCGGCTGTCTGCATGAATCGTCACCGGATCCCAGAAGATCAATTCATCGACGTAGGGAATGCCCTCTACCACCTCTACGGTGCCGGGAGCAACCACCCAGGCGATGTGCGCGTCCGGTTCCGCTCGGCGGAGATTGCGCAAGAACGGCACCGTCAAAATCGTGTCGCCGATGAAACGGTAACGCAGTACAAGTATTTTTTTGAGGGATTTTTTGTGTGGCATTCAGGTAATGTGCTCCGCTTCATTTATCAGCATAATGGGTACGCCGTCCCGTACGGGAAACTTCAGGCCGCAGTGTCGGCAGAGTAGAGATGGTGGCTCTTCAAGGGCAGTGAGGACCCCTTTGCAGGCCGGACAGGCGATTATGCTTATAAGTTCTGGTGTCGGCATGATTGATTGTCCTGAAAAGTTAAATAAAATGTCACAAAAATCAGTTTTATGGAAGTAAATTGAGTATCAAAGCCGTTAAGCCGGCCGGTTCCTCGATTACGATATCCAATCTGGCCACATAGGTGACAGCAGCAACTTCAGCCGACAACTGTTTCAGCTTGACCCCGTCCTTCTCGGTTGTAATGGCATAACCAGCGCCGCTGCTCCGCAGTGCATCCCGTATTATATCGAAAGAAGTCTGGTCGTAGTCGGCATGGTCCGGGAAGGGTAGGGTGTGTACCACATTAATTCCCGTGTTCCGCAGTGCGGAAAAAAAGAAGTCCGGTTGGGCGATGCCTGCAAAAGCCAGAAATGCGGGACCGCGCAGGTCAGCTAACGGTACCGGATTGCCGCCGGTGAGAGGGAGCGCGTCAACAAGGTGATGCGATGCGGCAAATGTAGGTTTGCCGGAAACACGCGGGGCAACGGCAGCTCCCTCAGGACAGCGTGTCAGAATTATCACATCGGCGCGCACGGCTGCGTCCGCCGCTTCACGTAGCAGCCCGGCCGGCAGGGTCCTGCCGTTGCCGAAAGGTTGAGTACAATCCAGCAGCAGGATATTCAGGTCCCGCGACAGACGTAGATGTTGAAAGCCGTCATCAAGCAGGAATATGTCCGGGACAAGCTGCTGCATGGCCAGCTGGCCGGCGGTATAGCGATCCGCACCGATTACGACCATAAGCCCCGGCACGGTCGATGCCAGCAGGTACGGCTCGTCGCCGCATTCACGTGGCCCCAGCATGACCGTGGCGCCGTCACTGACGACGACCGTCTGTCCCTCCAGCGATCCGCCATATCCTCGGGATAATACAGCAACCCTGTAATCCTGCTCCAGCAGCAGGCGTGCGATATAAGCGGTCACCGGGGTCTTGCCGGTGCCGCCGACAGTAATGTTGCCGGTCGAAATAACCGGACGTGGCAGTTGGTGCGTTTTCAATATGCCGGTCCGGTACAGGGTGGCTCGCAGCTTCTGGATAAGTGCGTAAACAAGTCCGAACGGCGCAAGAAACAGAATTACTATCCGGTCGATTGTTGCCGTGCGTGAGCCGTTGGCGAGCTCCCTCCAGTATGTGGCATAGGTTGTTTTCATAAATACCCGGCGATGATTTCCATGTGGCGCTCGGTGGCTCCACCGTTGTCACGCATCATCTTCAGGCCGTTCTGTCCAAGTACCCGGCGCAGTTCGTAGCTTGTGACCAACGTTCGCATGGTTGTCGTCAGCTCCGCAGGCGAATCAACCTGAATACCTGCCCCGTACTGCAGTACCAGCTCGGTAATTTCCCGGAAATTGGTCATGTGTGGGCCAAAGACGCTTGCAATCCCTGCCGAGGCTGGTTCCAGCAGGTTGTGGCCGCCGGTCGGCACCAGACTCCCGCCGACAAAGGCGATGTCGGAGAGTGCATACAGGTTCATCATTTCGCCGATGGTGTCGACCAGTAGCACCTCGCCCTGTCGAAACGGTTCAGCCGAAGGTAATGTGGTACGGCGGGTGAATGTGACGCCGGACTCTTTCAGGATGGTTGCAACGTCAGCACAGCGTTCCGGATGGCGCGGTACGAGAACCAGGAAGAGGTTATTGCTCGTTGCGGACAGCTCTTTATACATGGTGATAACGTGCTGTTCCTCACCAGCATGGGTACTCCCGGCCATCAGGACAATCAAATCGACAGGAATGCCGTAGCTATCCCTCAGGCGTTTCTTGTCGTCCGGGTTTGCAGCGCACATGGGAATGTCATATTTGAGGTTGCCGGCCGCCAAAGTTAGTCCCTCCGGGGCTCCGATGGCAATGATCCGCTCCCGGTCGGTATTGGTTTGCATGCAGAGGCGTGAGAACAGCTGCAGCGCGCGGCGGAAGAACCAAGCAAATTTCAGGTAGCGGCCGAAAGAACGGTCGGAAATCCGCCCGTTGGCCAGCAGCACCGGTATGCCACGGCGGGTCGCCTCGCGCGTAAAGTTCGGCCAGATCTCGGTCTCCATGATGATGATCAGTTTCGGTCTGATGCTTTTCAAGGTGTTGCAGACGGCGGGCAGGAAATCGAACGGGAAGTAGATGCAGAGATCTATTTCCGGGAATGTGGCGCTGATCCCCCTCCCGGTTTCGGTTGTGTTCGAAACAACGATGGCGTGGCCGGGATAGCGCGTGCGGAGCGTCTTGAGCAGTGGCCGTGCGGCGATGGATTCACCAACGGAGACTGCGTGCAGCCAGATCACCGGGCGCGTGCGGATAACTGCCAGCTCTGCTGCGGGAATAGAACCGAAGCGTTCACGGAAAGCGGGGGGCCTGCCACGACTGACGGAGCGGTAGAGATGGTATATGATCACCGGGAGTAGAAGAAATATGGATAATATGTTGTAGGCAAAAAAGAACATGGATTAAACCTAAACCGGCAGTTAAATAACACGGAGACACGGAGAACACTGAGAAAGCAAAGGCTTAAGGTCTAAAACTAAAAAACCTTTTTGGTGAGCCATGAAGCTTCGTATTTTATTTGTAACCCTCCGATTTTACTCCGTGTTCTCGCTTAAAAGCGCCTGCTTTTGGCCGTTTCTTCGTGTTTAAAATGATTTATAGGTTAAACTGCGATGTTGTCTAAGGTGCTTTGTCCGGCTCGTTTCCAGCGGCGATGCACCCAGTACCAGTCGGCCGGATGGGCGCACACGAACTCTTCCAGATTCCGGGATAATGCCTGAATATCCTGTTGGGTCCCCTCTTCCGTGTGATCACCACACAGCTTGTATTCAGGGTGGAACGTAAGAATGTGCCGGTTGTTGTCCCGGTAGCCGAAAACCGGGATAATCGGCACTCCAGTTTTACGCGCTATGATGACCGGGGCCTTGTTAGCCCACGCTTTGCGGCCAAGGAACTCGATCAGGGCTCCGTTTTCTTCAAACACCGCCTGATCGGTTAGCATGCCGATAACCCCCTTGTTCTTAATTACACTGAGGATCGGACGCAATGCGGCTTTGCTATAAATGACCTTGTTGCCGTATCCCATTCTCATCTTTTCGATGATGGTATTGAGGTACGGATTCTTTTGCATTTTAGCAATGGCCCAGACATTCTCATTCAGGTGCCGCTTGAACGAAAGCGATATCAGTTCCCAGTTGCCGCAATGGCCGCTTACGCAGAGAACACCGTTACCCTTTTCTTTGGCATGCTGAAAGTTCTCCAGGCCATGCACTTCCATTGAGCTGATCAGGGCATCGCCTCTGCCATGGTACAGTCGACAGACTTCCACGATGGAAATCCCCAGATTCATGAATGTTGCGAGGGCAATCTCTTCTGCCGTTTCAAATTCGCCGCTCCAGGCGGGGTGACGTTTCATGAACGGGAGTGCCCGACTGATGTTGTTGATCGCAATTGACCTGCGCCGATGAAGAATATTAAACAGAAATATGCCGGTATTTTTGCCTATGCGGAGGGATTGTGAGCGCGGGAAGGCAGCGATAACCAGGGTAAAGATATAGAAAAGAGCGGCCTGGATGGCCCAGATTATTTGTTTCATGATTCGCTGGTGGTCTCGGCGGAGCTGCGTTCAGTGAACTGCAGAGAACATAACCGACTGTAGAGTCCGCCTTTATTCAACAACGCGTCATGTGAACCACGTTCAATAATGTTTCCCCCATCGAGCACGATGATCTGGTCTGCGTGCAGTACGGTGGAGAGGCGGTGGGCAATGACAAATGTGGTTCTGTTTGCCATCAGATTATCCAGTGCCATCTGTACCATTTTTTCACTCTCGGTATCCAGTGCACTCGTTGCTTCATCAAGGATCAAAATAGGCGCATTCTTGATAAGGGCTCTGGCAATACAGATGCGTTGTCGCTGTCCACCGGAAAGCCGTACGCCACGATCACCAATGATGGTGTTATAACCTTCCGGCATTTGAGAGATAAATTCGTGTGCATATGCGGTTATGGCTGCGCTCTCGACCTCGGCATCGGTAGCCTCGAATTTGCCATAACGGATGTTGTTGGCAATGGTGTCATTAAAGAGGGTCGTCTCTTGGTCTACAAGGGCGATTTGGTGGACAAGAGATTGTTTTGTTGCGGTGCGAATATCGCAATCATCAATAAGAATTGCTCCTTCGCTGGCATCATAAAAGCGTGGGATCAGCGACACTAATGTGGTCTTTCCTCCACCAGATGGACCCACCAGGGCAATGATCTGGTTGCGTTCAGCCCGCAGTGACACATTTCGCAGAACGTATTCGTCATTGTAACGAAATGATACATCACGGAATTCCACCGTTCCCTGACTGACGTTAAGCGGTGCCGCTCCAGGAATGTCAGCTATTTCCGGCCGCTTGTCGATGATCTCAAATACCCGTATTGCCGCGCCGAGCGATGACTGAACATTGTTATATGCCCCGTTAAGGCTTTTGAGCGGTTTGTACAGTAATATCATGGCGGTAATAAAAGAGAAAAACTCGGAAGAGCTCATGACATCCCTTAAAACCATACTCCCTCCCGCCCAGATTACCGCCGCAATGCCGAGCGACGTTATCATTTCTGTGGTCGGAGCAGAAATGCTGCTGTATTTTATGCTCTTGCGAATAAGTTCATAGAATTCGGCACTGACCTTATGAAAACGCTCTGCTGATCGTTCTTCAAGTCCAAATGCCTTGATGACCTTTATTCCGGAAAAAGTTTCTTGCAGGTGGGAAGAAAGGTCTGCCATTTTAAGTTGCCCCTGGTTGGCGAGTCGTTTGATCCGTTTACCTATTATCTGGGCGGAATAGGCTGACAGCGGAATTGCAATGAAAGCGATCAGTGCGAGCATCCAGTTGCGGTAAAACAGTACACCCAACAAAGATACTGCCGAGATACCGTCACGGAAAATGTTGGTAATCACATTGGCAATGCCGTTCTGCATACCGCCGACATCACTGATAACGCGAGACATCATGCCACCGGTGGTGTTGGTGTTGTAATACTGCAGATCAAGCGCGATGCTGTTTTTGTAGACATCGTTGCGGACATCGCGTATTGCCAGCTCTCCGGCAGTACGCAAATAATAATCATTGAGAAAGCGGCAGCCTGCCCTGATCAGGAAAAGCAGTATTACTCCGATGGGCAGCAGGGTGAAAATAGTCAGATCTTTGGTTGTAAATATCTTTTTGAGCAGCGGTTCCACCAGATAGGCAAATGCACCGTCCATAGCGCCAAGTGCTGCGGATGCTGTGACGGCAACGACTATTCGTAACCAGTATGGTTTACTGTATTGCACGATTCGGCCAAATGTACTCATACTATATCCTGTTTCCTGTTGATGAGATCAAGCGCCAGAGACGCCGTTCTTAGTGCGGCGCCGCCACCGCCGAGTTTGCCTCGTATTGTTGCCAGATCCGCTGTCATTGTCGTGCGGTAGGCGGCATCCGTAATGATAGTCTTGATTTCGGCGGCGATTGCTCCCGGATTGGCCTGTTCCTGAATCAGTTCCTTGACCAGGCTCCTGCCGGCGACGATGTTGCAAAGTCCGATATGCTCTATTTTGACCACCCGTCTGGCTATCTGGAAGGTAAGTGGGGCCAGTTTGTAGATTATCACCATCGGTGTGCCAATCAGGGCTATTTCCAGTGTGACTGTACCGGAGACGGATATGATGGCGTCACAGGCCCTGATCAGGTCGTGAATTCTCTGGCGGGTGATGGTCGCCGAGATGCCGCTTCGTTGCAGGTGGGGAAGTATATCCTCTTCACCTAAGGTTGATGCCAATGGCAGTACGAACTGTACCTCGGGGTACTCTTTCTGTAGCAATTCTGCGGCAGAAACTATTGCAGGCAGGATACGCTCGATTTCGCTTCTGCGGCTGCCGGGAAAGATGCCGATGATCTTTCTTGAGGGATCCAGACCAAAGCTTGCGGCCGCTTCCCCCTGACTCATTGTCACATTTACCAGGTCGAGCATGGGGTGTCCGACAAAGGTCACCGGAGCCCCTTCTTTTTCATACAGGGGGATTTCAAAAGGAAAGATGACCGCCATATGGCTGATATTGGCGGCTATAGTCTTGATGCGGCCGGCTTTCCAGGCCCATACCTTGGGGCTGATATAGTACAACACTTTTACCCCGGCCTTTTTTGCTGCTTTTGCCAGACGGATATTAAAACCGGGGTAATCGATCAGTATTAACAGCTCGGGAGGGTCTTCCCGCAGGATCTTCTTGAGTCTTAAAAACGCGGAGGAGATGACGCCAAAATGTTTTAATACCTCCACCAGTCCCATGACTGCCATGTCAGCTGAATCCACCAGGGTTTCAACGCCCGCCTCACGCATCAGGTCGCCACCGATGCCGAAGAAGTGGAGTCCGGGGTCCTGCAACAGAGCCTTCTGTGCCAGATCGGCTCCATAGATGTCTCCGGAGGCTTCCCCGGCGACAATCATGACACGACGGGGTACAGAGGTGCCAGATGGCGTTGTTTCAGTGGCACCACACAAGGAAATCATCCGCGGCTAAACCCACGTTCCGAGCGTGCTATGAAGGCCAACAGGTAATCGACTTCGGTGCAACCTTTGATTTCCGTTTCTATGCGTGCAACCGCATCTGAGAGTTTCAGGTTTGCCATGAAGAGTGTCCGGTATGCTTTTTTCAAATGACTGATAGTTTCATCGGAAAATCCGCGCCGTTTGAGGCCGATCAGGTTAAGTCCGCGCAACTTGGTGTCCCGCCGACGTCCGGAGGTAGCGGTCGTATAGGGAAGGATGTCCAGGCTGACCATCGTACCGCCGCCAACCATCGCGTTCGTGCCGATTGAGGTGAACTGGTGTACGGCGACGAGTCCCCCGAGAATGGCGTTGTCCTCAATAGTAACGTGCCCGGCCAGTGTGGCGACATTCGCCATGACTACACCGTTGCCGATGATACAGTCGTGAGCTACATGCGAATATGACATGAAGAGGTTGTTGTTGCCGACAACCGTTTCACTGTTTCCTGTGACCGTGCCCCGATGTATTGTGGCAAACTCACGAATCATGTTGTTGTTGCCGATTCTGGTCCAGCAATCTTCACCCCGGTACTTGAGATCCTGTGGCGGTGCGCCGACAGAAGACTGCGGGAATATCTGGTTGTTCTCACCGATTACGGTCCAGTCACCAATAACTGCATGAGCACCGACAACCGTCCCCGTGCCGATCGATACATGTTTGCCGATGATTGCATATGGCCCTATTTCGACGCCGGCAGCCAGGCTGGCGGTTGAATCTATAATTGCAGTCGGGTGGATCATGATGTTTCTCCCGTAAGTATCCCTGTTAATAAGTAGGGAGCAGAGTGGAATTAAATAGTCAGAGGCTTTTCTGCAGGTTTCTGGCAGAAAAGCTTGGTTACCGCATTTTTTCTGTTTTTATGGCTTGGGGGATTCGGCAAAAGTTGCTTTAAGGTCAGCTTCGGTTACCAGGGTATCGCCAACAAACGCCTTGCCGGCGACTCCCCAGATTCCTCGGCGGTTCATCGTGGTTGTGACCTCAATGCGCAACTGGTCACCGGGAGATACCGGTTTACGGAAGCGGGCATTGTCGATCGCCAAAAAGTAGGTTACCTTGGCGCGGGTTGCTTCATCGGAAGCCAGATACGCCATGATGCCGGCAACCTGGGCCATGGCTTCGATGATAAGGACGCCCGGCATGACCGGATGGCCGGGGAAATGTCCCTGGAAAAACGGTTCGTTAATAGACACATTCTTTATGCCGACGCAGCGTACGCCCGGTTCCATTTCGACGATACGATCAACCATCAAAAAAGGGTAGCGGTGCGGAAGTATCCTCATGATTTCATTGACATCCAATTGCATGTTAATTCTCCTGACAGATCAATATCAATTTAGCTTCAAGCTCTGCAACACGCTTCTCAAGAGCCGAAATTGTTTTCTTCATCTCCGGCAGACGTGGCACAACCATGGCCGATTTAAGCCAATCCTTGTGCGGCATGGTCGGGGTGCCGCTATAGGCGGCATTTGCCGGTAATGAGCTTGGTACCCCGGATTGGGCGCCAACCAGTACATTGTCACCGATTGTAAGGTGGCCGGCAACGCCGACCTGTCCGGCAAGAGTGACGTGATTGCCGATCTTGGTGCTGCCGGAAACCCCTACCTGGGACACGATCATGCAGTCTTCACCTATCTGGCAGTTGTGGGCGATCTGGACCAGATTGTCCAGTTTTGTGCCTCTCCGGATGCGGGTAACTTCGATAGCAGCCCTGTCGATGCAGCTGTTAGCGCCGATTTCCACATCGTCATCCAGTACAACGATGCCAATCTGCGGGATACGGTAGTAACCGCTGCCATCGGGTGCGTAGCCGAAACCGTCGGAACCGATGACGGCCCCCGGTTGGATAACACAGCGCTTGCCGATACGGCAGCGCTCTCGGACAACGGCGTTGGCGTGGATGGTGCAATCGTCCCCCACAACGGCGTCGTCGTAGAGCACGGCACCCGAATGAATCACGCTGCGGTCTCCTATAACAACATTCCTGCCGACGCAGGCGCCCGGATAAATGCTGACGTCCTCACCGATAGTTGCAGTTTCACTGACGTTTGCTGCCGGTAGCACACCAACCGCCTCGTGAGGCGTGGTGTAGAACAGGGTCAGCAGTTTGGCAAAACCGAGATAAGGGTTCGGCATTTCAATGACGGTGCGCCCATAGCGTTCACCACCCGGTGCCATCAGCACGGCTCCGGCGGATGTCTCTGCGACTTTGGCTGCGTATCGGGGGTTTGCAAGAAAAGTCACCGATTCAGGTCCGGCCGTTTCAAGCGGCCCCAAGGCGGAAATCAATGCCTCGCCATCCCCCAGCACAACTCCGCCCAGATAATCGGCAAGTTCTTTAACGGTACGTGTCGGTGTCATGGTGTTACTTCTTCCGGTTCGCGTTGAACAGTTTCAGGACTTCATCTGTCAGGTCTGCTTTTTCATCGACGAACAACATGCTTTCATTTTTTACAAAGATGAAAGTGTATCCCTTCTTATGGCCGTAATCCTGAATAACTTTCTCCATGCCTTCCAGGATCTTGCGGGTCAGTTCTTCGTCTTTCCCCTGCAATTCATCCTGTGCATCCTTGGTGAAACGCTGGAAATCCTTCAGTTTGTTCTGGTAATCCTTTTCCTTGGAGGCACGGGCAGAATCCGAGAGCAGCATGCCCTGTTTCTCCAGTTCCTCTTTCAACTTCCTGAGATCTTCCTGTTTGACATTGATCTCGTCCTGATACTTCTTCACTTTGGCGGCCAGCTGTTCCTTGGCTTCTTTTCCCGCTTCAGAGCTGGTTAGGGCGCGCTGCATGTCGATATAGCCAAGCTTGAGGTCGGCGGCGAAAACAGATGTTGATGCAATGCATACGGCTACTATTCCTGCCAAAATGATGCGTTTCATGAAAGCTTCTCCTTTAAATGTGTGTGGGCGTTATGCCCTTAAAAACGGTTTAAAACATGCTCCCGATAGAAAATTCGAGGCGGCCGCTTGTGCTGTCGACGACCTCTCTCGGGTTAATTGGTATGCCGTATTCAAGGCGGAGCGGACCGATGGGAGAAGCCCAGCGGATCCCGTAGCCATAGCTCATCAGCATCGTATCAAACACGGCCTTTTTGTCGTTAAATGAATTGCCGTAGTCAAAAAACAGCACTCCTTTAAGGCCGGCATCCGGTATGAGCGGAAAGGTTAACTCGACGTTGCCGAAAACTTCCTTGTTGCCGCCGAGGTAGATGTACGTGTTTCCAGCTGTCGGAGTCGCAGGGTTTGTCGGCGATACGCTTCTGGACTCGTAACCGCGTAGCGAGTAGATGCCGCCCAGATAAAACTTTTCATCGATTGGGACCGGTTGTCCGACTTCTCCAATGTACCCCATGGTTAGTTTGGTTGATGCGATCAGCCTTTTGTAGAGCGGGTGAAAATAGGTGTGATCCGTGATGACGCGGGCATATTTGTTATCCCCCCCGAGACCGGCATACTCAACCGAAAAGGAGTTGATAAAGCCGGTAGATGGATCCATCCGGTAGTCGGTGTTGTTGTGGGTGATGCTGCTGTATACCGAGCTGGTGGTTGTCGTGCCGATGGGGTAGGTGTCATTGCCATATGTGAGATTGTAATTCAAATAGGTCGCACTCGGCTCATAAATGTCCTTCGTTTCATACTTATACATCACAAAAGTGCCGACCGAGTCGCTGAGCGGATATCCGGCCTTGATGTCAGCACCGGTGAGTTGCCGAATATAGTCGTCGTAATCACGTTCGGAACGGTAGATGTCTCCACCAATGGTCCATTTGGTGTCCATAAAGTAAGGGTCTGTCAGTCCTACGGCGTATGTTTGCGAAGATCCACCGAGAGAGGCGGAAAGATTTGCCTTAAGCCCCAAACCGAGGAAGTTGGCCTGCTGGATCGATCCTTGGCCGACAAATCCGTCCAGAGAACTGTAGCCGCCGCCGATGCTGAAAGTTCCGGTCGGCTTTTCTTTGACATCCACATTTATATCAAGTTTGTTGCTGGCGCTCCCTTTGGCGGTGGCGATGTTTGCCTCCTCAAAGAAACCGAGGTTCATAAGGTTCTGCTTGCTGCGCTTCAAGCCGGTTGAACTGTACAGTCCACCTTCTGTCAAGCGCATTTCACGGCGGATAACCTTGTCACGGGTCTTGGGGTTGCCGGCGATGTTGATGCGCTCTATTGATACGAGCTCACCCTTTTCCATGTCAAAGGTCATATCAACCGTTTTTTTGTCGTTGTCAAGGCGGGTCTGCGGGTTGATGGTTGCAAAAGCATACCCCTTGTCGCCATATACATCGGTCAGAGTCCCTATGTCGGAGCGCAGGAGGGAACGGTTAAAAACCTCACCCGGTATGCTCTTGAGTTTCTTTTCAAGATCGGCAGTCGGATCAAGCAGATCCCCTTTGAATCCAATTGCGCCGATCCGGTACTGCTCTCCTTCTGTTATACCGATATACACATCCAGAGCGGTCTTGGTTTCATTCAGTTTTATGGTCGGTTCGCCGACCTTGATGTTGATAAAGCCGTTATTAAGGTAATAGTCGGAAAGAAGGAGGGCATCGTTTTTCAGGACCTCTTCCTTGTAGGTGCCGGCACTGGTAAGCCAGGACATGAACCATTTCTCTTTGGTCTCCATGACCTTCTTCAGTTTGCTGTCGCTGTATGCCTTGTTGCCGTCAAGGCGGATCTCTTTTATGAGGATCTTGTCGCCTTCGACGATCTTAACGGTAACCGTCAGGTCGCTTGTCGATGTTTTTTTGGTTTCGGCCTGTACATCTGCCAGGTAATAACCTTCATCACCATACATCTTCTTGACCTTGGCAACGCTTCTGGCGAGATCCTTTGCTGAAAAAATGGAATTCTGCCGCAGTTCGAACGCCTCTTTAAGCTTCTCTGTCGAAAGCTCCTTGTTCCCCTCAAACAAAATATCGCGGACAATAGCCTTTTCCTGAACGGAATAGACCAGCACGACACCTTTGTCTGACTCCTCTTTCAAAGCCTGGACATCCTGGAAATGGCCGAGTTTGTAGATTGCCCTGATATCCGCATCGGTCTTCTCGTCGTCAAGTATTTCTCCGGCGTGGGTCTTAATGACGTTAAGAATTGATGCAGATTCGATGCGCCGATTTCCCTGGATACGGATTTCTACCAGTTTGTCACCCTCAGCGTAGGCAAGTGTCGAGCTGCTAACCACTGCTAACAGTACGGTTGAAACCATTTTTTTGTAAATGGGCACTCTTCCCCCGGATATCATGTAGTTTTTTCCACTCTGCCATCGAGCAGGTGAATTGTCGTTCCCATGGCCGCAGCCAGGCGTTCATTGTGTGTAACGATAACCAGCGTCAACCCTTTTTTAACCTGCAGTTCCGTCAACATTGCATGAATGCCGTCGCTGGTTTTCATGTCAAGGTTGCCGGTCGGCTCATCAGCCAGCAAAAGTTCAGGATCAAGTGCGAGTGCGCGGGCAATGGCCACACGTTGCTGCTCACCGCCGGACAGCTCACCGGGGCGATGTGTCATTCGTTGCCCCAATCCGACGTCCTCCAGCAGCGATTCTGCTTTCTCACGCGCTTTTGCGCGTGGGACTCGGCCGATCAGGGCCGGCATCATGACGTTTTCAAGCGCAGTGAATTCCGGAAGAAGGTGATGGAACTGAAATACAAAACCGATACTCCGGTTCCTGAACTCAGCCAGTTGGCGGTCGTTTTTGCTGAAAATATTTTCGCCGCGAAAGCTGACCGTTCCCGAAGTCGGGCGGTCAAGGGCCCCCAACAGTTGCATTAAGGTGCTTTTGCCGGCGCCGGATGCGCCAACCAGAGCGGTCGTTGTGCCGGCCTGCAGATCAAGATCGATCCCGCTGAGAACTTCAAGCTGGTTTGAGCCGCGATTGTAAGTTTTGGAAAGGCCCCGCACTTCAAGCAGACTATTCATAGCGCAGTGCCTCAGCCGGGAGCATTCTTGATGCCTGCCATGCCGGATAGAGTGTTGCCAAAAAGGAAATCAATATCGCCGTGACGGAAATAAGCAGTACATCAGATGGCACAACAAGCGACGGAAAATGGTCCAGATAGTAAATGTCCTTGCTGAAAAAATTCTGTCCGGTGATTTTCTGGATAACGTTGATGACATGTTCAAGGTTCAGGGCGAGGAGCAGACCCGAGACAACGCCGAGCAATGTGCCGATGATCCCGATAATCAGCCCCTCAAGAACAAAAATCTTCATGATGCTGGCGGCGGTAGCGCCCATTGATTTAAGAATCGCTATGTCCCTGTTTTTTTCCATTACAACCATGAAGAGTGTTGAGGCGATACCGAAGGCCGCTACCAGTACAATCAGGGTCAGGATGATGAACATGACGATCTTTTCAGTCTTCAGTGCAAAGAGGATATTCTTGTTCATCTGCATCCAGTCGCGAGCGTAGAAGTTGACACCCATCTCACGGTTGATGCTGCGGGCCAGTTCATCGGTGTGGTACACATCCTCAACCTTGAGCTGTATTCCGGTGACCGTATCGCCAAGATCAAAAAAACGCTGGGCCTGGTTAAGGCTGACGTAAGCCAGAGTCGAATCATATTCAAACATACCGGTGTTAAAAATCCCGGTGACCCTGAACGGCTTCATACGCGGCATCATGCCGAGCGGGGTAATATTGCCCATGGGCGAGATGACGTTGACCTTGTCACCCAGAAACAGGTTGAGATGTTTGGCGAGCTCTTTGCCGACCATCAAGCCGGGCGTTGTGTCCGCTCCACGTTCCATCTTTGGGTCAAGCTCATCAATATTCCCCTCGACGATCGAGCTGCTGAGGCGGGTAACCTGCTTGTCGCTCGCGACATCGATGCCACGCAGCACGACGCCTGAGACGTTTTTGCCGGAAGAGAGCATGACCTGGTTGTAGATGAAAGGTGTCGCCGCCTGAACCCCTTTAAAGCCTTTCAGTTTTTCAATTACCGCCCGGTATTCCTCCATCGGTGCACCGTTCCGGATGACGACTATATGGGCGTTCGTGCCGAGGATCTTTTCCTTCAGATCCTCTTCGAAGCCGGTCATCACCGCCAGTACGACGATCAGTGCCATAACCCCCAGCGTAACGCCGGCGGTTGAGATGAAGGTGATGATAGAGATGAACGTTGATCTGCGTTTGGCTTTCAGATAGCGCAAGCCGATAAGGAGTTCAAATGGCATTGTCTATTTTACTTCCTTGCGCAGCTGCGGGAACAGAATGACATCACGGATAGAAGGGGAATCTGTCAGCAGCATTACCAGACGATCGATGCCGATCCCTTCGCCTGCAGTGGGAGGGAGGCCGTACTCCAGTGCACGAACGTAATCCTCGTCCATATAATGGGCTTCTTCATCGCCCTTGTCCTTTTCAGCAACCTGGGCAAGAAAACGTTCTTTCTGGTCGACCGGATCATTTAATTCGGAGAAGGCATTGGCGATTTCACGGCCGCCGATGATCAGTTCAAAGCGATCAACAATTTCCGGATTATGGTCGTTTTTGCGTGACAGTGGTGAGACCTCTGTCGGATAGGCAGTGATGAAGGTCGGCTGGATCAGCTTGTGTTCGGCCACCTCTTCAAAAATTTCCATCAGAAGCTTGCCATAGCTGATTTCGTCAGGAAGTGCCAGGCCGATGCTGCGGGCGTAGGATAGAGCCAGGTCACGGTCGTCCAGCTGCTTTGCCTCGATGTCGCCATATTCCAAAACTGCATCGCGGACTGTCAAGCGTTTCCAGGGGCGCTGGAAGCTGATATCAATCCCCTGATTGGTGAAGTCAAGTGTGCCGAGTATTTCCTGGGCAATGTGGCAGAACAGCTCTTCTGTGAAATCCATCAGATCTTCATACGTTGCATAGGCTTGATAGAATTCCATCATGGTAAATTCAGGGTTGTGGCGAACGGAGATGCCTTCATTCCTGAAATTGCGATTGATCTCGAATACCCGGTCCATGCCGCCGACCACCAGTCTTTTCAGGTAAAGTTCCGGGGCTACACGCAGGTACAGTTCCATATCGAGAGTGTTGTGGTGCGTTATGAACGGGCGTGCCGTTGCTCCTCCCGGGATCTGATGCATCATCGGCGTTTCAACTTCGAGAAAATCACGGGCTGTCATGAAGCTGCGGATCAGGTTGACAATGCGTGAGCGTTTGATGAATATTTCGCGTGCGTCAGGGTTTACAATCAGGTCAACGTAGCGTTGGCGGTAGCGGGTTTCTACATCCGTCAAGCCATGGAACTTCTCCGGCAGCGGCAGCAGTGACTTTACCAGTAAGCGTATGGAACGGATGTGGAGAGAAAGCTCGCCGGTTTTGGTGCGAAACGGAAACCCTGCAGCGCCGACGATGTCGCCGATATCGAACGTATCGAAAGCGGCAAACGCTTCCTCGCCGATCTCATCTTTTTTGATATAAAGCTGAATGCGTCCCTTGCGATCCTGAAGCTGGATGAAGGCGGCTTTGCCGAAAGACCGGCGTGCGAGAATGCGCCCGGCAACGACAATATTTGCATCAGCGGCATCTAACGGTTCTACGTCCCCGTACGCGGCAACAATGTCTGCCGAAGTATGTTGCGGTTTGAAGTCATTAGGATAAGGATTTATGCCCGCTTCCCACAGCGCGTCAACCTTGCGGCGCCTTTGGAGCAGGAGTTCACTGAGTTCTTCCATGGTGGTGATTCAACCTTTCACGTCTATAATAATGTCTTGGAATCAAGTGGATAAAAATATCGTCAACCACCGTTCAGGTCAAGAAAAAAGGAGCAGCGGCTCATTCCCGTTTACTGGTCTTCCTTGTCCTTTTTTGGCCGCTTCGAAGCTGTTGCCCGTTTTACCGGCTTTGGTTTTTCAAGAGCCACAACAGGAAGTGGTTCAGGCACAATGGTTTCGCTTGGAATGCTCTTTTTGGAAGCGGCACGCCTTGTTTTCTTCTCTTTTGGGACAGTCACCGGAACATCGGCAATGACAGCGGCAGATTGAACCTCTGCGGGCTCCTCGGCTGCGGTCGCCGGTGTCTTTTTGCGTGGCGTCCGGGCGCGTTTGGGCTTGGCTTCAGCCGTTGCCACGGCTGTTTCAGACATTGTCGAAGCGGGAACAGTTGTCTCGGCTGCAACAGGCTCGACAACCGCCTTGACAGGTTCAGAGGCTGGTTCCGCTGGCGGCTCGTCAGCAGAATGCTCCAGCTCTTTATGAGTCTTGCTGCGACTGCGCCGGCGCTTCCGTTTCTTTGGTTTTTGCGCCTGCTCTGTACCGTCTTCGGATTCTGCAGCAGCACCGTCGGCGGTTTCATCCGCCTCTTCTGTCCGGGCATCGTCGTCCTCGTCGGTCCCTGCCCCTGGCTGGTCGAGCTCTGTTGTATTCTGTGAAACATCACCGGCGCCCTTTTTCTTCTTCTTGCGCCGTTTCCGTTTTTTCGGCCCATCGGCAGGAGCGGCCGTTTCACCTTTCTGTTCTTCATCTGTGACAAGCGGTGGAGCATAACTGTTTGGAATGCCCGGTTTGTGGGCTTCCTCCGCTTCGGCCTCGCTTTTCATGACATCATCCATGTGCGGCTTTTCACGTTTCACCGTTTCAAGCTCCAGCTGGTTGAGGAGGAAAGAGGTCTTCCCCTTGACCGTTACTTCAATCTCGTAATCGTTTTCGATCTGGGTCAGTTCGCGTTTTTTGCGGTTAAGCAGGTAGTACGCCACCTCCAGCGGCAGTCCCCCGAGTACTTCGGCGACGGTCCCTTTGGCGGCAGCAGCGTGGACCTTGCGCAGGAAGGATACCGCCATTGCTTCAACGGATTTGACTTTGCCGCGTCCTTCGCAGTGCGGACATTCAAGATGGATGGCGTCATTGAGCGTCTTGGCAATACGTTGGCGTGACATCTCCATGATGCCGAACTGTGAAATGCGCCCGACGTTGACCCGGGCTTTATCCATTTTGAGGGCATTCTTGAGATTCTTTTCAACCTCGCTGTTATGCTTGTTCTCCCGCATATCGATGAAGTCGATGACAATCAGCCCGCCGAGGTCGCGCAGCCGCAGCTGCCTCGCAACCTCTTCTGCAGCCTCCATGTTCGTCTTGAAGGCGGTGTCTTCAATGCCCCGTTCTCCGCTTGATTTACCCGAGTTGACATCGATTGAAACCAGAGCTTCGGTCGGCTCGATGATCAGCGACCCGCCGGATGGCAGTGCAACCCGTTTTTCATAGATCTGGTCGATCTGTTCTTCAAGCTGGAAACGGGAAAAGATCGGCCGTTTTTCCTTATGCAGTTTGACCCGCTTTTCGCAGGCCGGCATGGTGTCGCGGAAAAACTCCTTTGCTTCACGGTAGGCATCCTTACTGTCGACCAATACCTCGTCAATGTCATCCGAAAAGTAGTCCCGTATTGTGCGTATGATCAGGCCGCTGTCGCGGTAGATCTCTCCGGCACCCTTTATTTCGGAAGCCCTCTGCTTGATGGATTCATACAGCTCTGTCAGGTTGGTGAAGTCTTTCTGCAGCTCCTCAGGGGAGCGGCCAACCGCTTCAGTGCGGATGATATAGCCCATCCCTTCAGGGATGTTCATGTCGCCGACAATCTCTTTCAGCTTCTTGCGGGTTCCTTCCTGCTCTACTTTGCGGGAGATGCCGGTTGAATCACTCCCGGGCATTATGACCATATAGCGCCCCGGCAGGGATAGATAGCTGGTAAGAGCCGATCCTTTGTTGTCGCGTTCGTCCTTTTCGATCTGGACTACCAGCTCCTGGCCGCGGCGCAATACTTCCTGGATGCGCGGGCGACGCTTGCGCTGCTCTTCGGGGATGTCGTCACGCCATTCCCAGTAATCCGGATGTAGTTCGCCGATCTGGAGAAAGCCCGGTTTGGCTCGGCCGATGTCGACGAAAGCGGCCTGCAGGCCAGGCTCGACACGGAGGACGACACCCTTGTAAATGTTGCCTTTTATCTGCTCTTTGCCGCTGATTTCAATGTTCAACTCCATCAGGCGACCGTCGTGAACAATTGCTACGCGGGTTTCTTCCGGATGCATGACGTTGATCAGCATTTTCTTGCTTATGGGTGTACTCATCTATTGATAACCTTTCAGGTGGGTGTTGCCGCGTAAGATACAAAACAGCCGGATTATAACCCTTTTAGCGCTGAAAGCAAAGAAAAAGGCGGTACAGGGAAAATCCCCGTACCGCCTTGCTGAAGCGATAATGCTTTGGAACTACATCATTCTGGCCAGAAGCGGCACGATCAGAAGTGAAACGATGTTGATGATCTTGATCATCGGGTTGATAGCCGGACCGGCGGTATCCTTGTAGGGGTCGCCGACAGTGTCGCCGGTGACAGCGGCCTTGTGGGCTTCTCCGCCTTTGCCGCCATGGTGGCCGTCTTCGATGTATTTCTTGGCATTATCCCATGCACCACCACCGGTGGTCATGGAGATGGCCACGAAGATGCCGGTGACGATGGTGCCGACGATTACGCCACCCAAAGCCTTGGGTCCGAGGGTAAAGCCGACGATGACCGGAGCCAGGATCGGAATTAGGCCGGGAACAACCATCTCTTTCAGCGCGGTCTTGGTGACGATGTCGACGCAGGCGGCATAATCCGGCTTGCCGGTGCCTTCCATAATCCCCTTGATTTCGCGGAACTGACGACGCACTTCGACAACTACAGCGCCGCCCGCCTTACCAACCGCTTCCATGCACTGTGCGGCGAAGTAGTAGGGGAGCATGCCGCCGATGAAGAGGCCGACAATGATATAGGGGTCGGAGAGGTCAAATTTGATAATCTCTTTACCGGCAAGCAGCAGCGCGTGATTCAATTCATCAACATAGGAGGTGAAAAGAATAACGGCAGCGAGACCGGCGGAGCCGATGGCGTAACCCTTTGTTACCGCTTTGGTCGTGTTGCCGACCGCATCCAGCGGATCGGTGACGGCGCGCACGGAATCATCCAGTTCAGCCATCTCGGCGATGCCGCCGGCGTTATCGGTGATCGGACCGTAGGCGTCCATGGCCACGACGATGCCGGTCAGTGAAAGCATCGAAACGGCGGCAATGGCGATGCCGTAGACACCGGCACATTGAAAGGAGACAATGATGCCAGCGGCGATGACGATGACCGGAGCTGCTGTTGATTTCATGGAAACGCCGAGACCGGCGATGACGTTGGTGCCGTGACCGGTCGTGGACGCCTGGGCAATATGCTGCACCGGACCGTACTCGGTTGCTGTGTAGTATTCGGTAATCCAGAAGATGGCACCGGTAACGACCAGGCCGACGATGGCCGAGATGAAGATGTTCATCGCACTGAAGGTCACGCCGGCAGCGTTAGTGAGGCCGGCCGGGAACATCTGGACGGTAACGAAGTAGAAGGCGATGCAGGCAAGCATGGCCGATGCGATCAACCCCTTGTAAAGAGCGGTCATTATTTTGCCGCTGGGGCCCAGTTTGACGAAGTAGGTGCCGATGATTGAGGTGATGATGGAGATGCCGCCAAGGATCAGCGGGTAGCTGACGGAGCTGGCACTGCCGGTGAACGTGATCGCGCCCAGCAGCATGGCGGCGATCAGGGTGACGGCGTAGGTTTCAAACAGGTCGGCTGCCATGCCGGCGCAGTCGCCGACGTTGTCACCAACGTTGTCGGCGATAACGGCCGGGTTGCGTGGGTCATCCTCAGGAATGCCTGCCTCGACCTTGCCGACCAGGTCGGCGCCGACATCGGCGCCCTTGGTGAAAATACCACCGCCAAGACGGGCGAAGATGGAGATCAGCGAACCGCCGAAGCCAAGCCCGACCAGCTGGGTGACTACGTCTTTGACCGGTGCATCCGGCATCAGCTTTAGTAAGATCATGTAATAACCGGCAACGCCGAGCAGGCCGAGACCAACCACCAGCATGCCGGTGATAGCGCCACCCTTGAAGGCGACGTTCAAGGCCTTGGTGATGCCGGACTTGGCCGCTTCGGTTGTTCGCACGTTGGCGCGAACCGATACAAACATGCCGATGAAACCGGTAAGTCCAGAGAAAAGTGCACCGACAGCAAAACCGACTGCGGTCATCCAGCCCAATGTTGCATACAGAGCGACGAACATTACCACGCCAACTGCGGCGATGATGGTGTACTGGCGTTTCATGTAGGCGCCAGCCCCTTCCTGAATCGCTGCTGCGATCTGCTTCATCCGGTCATTGCCCTGAGGCAGACCCAGAATCCAGCTTGCTGTGGCCAGTCCGTAGGCTACGGCTGCGGCTGCACAGACCAGGGCAAAAACAACTGCATACTGTTCCATTTTTTACTTCCTCCTGTTAATATGAATAGCCAATTGGCGGCATTCTTCTCGTGTAACCCAAAAACGGTAAATAGTTAATGGAACGCCATGTTTTTGTCAAGCGCAAAACAGCCGCATTTTCCGCGGGGTCTTCGTTTATGGCGTCTCGGCATCGGCGAGCAGGCACTTGCCAACAGTGTGCTCTCATGATATATCTGCTCAGCGATTATTCGGTGAGAGGGAGGAGTTGGTGTATGAAATATAGTAATGGAATGGCGCTGTTGCTTGTGTCAATGCTGGTTGGTTGCGCGTCACAGAGCTCACTCGACAATACCCGTAATGACGTTGACTCAATAAAGACCCGTATTTTCTCTATGGACAGGGAGTTGGCCGCTGTGCGTGAAGAATCGAAGTCAAGTGTCGGTGCCATCGAAAAGGGTTTTAAGTCTGATGTGGCTGCCGTCCGAAAAATGTCCGCTGACATCCAGGCCACAATTGACAGTACCAAGAGTGAAATGCAGGTAGTAAACGGCAAGCTCGACGACGCCCTGCTTGCCGTAAAAAAACCTGCTGACGATCTTGCCCGATATCGTGATGATGCCGACAAACGCATTATCTCCCTGGAAGATCGCATTCTGAAACAACAGATGCAGCTTGATTCTCTTTCAAAAAAAATGGCAGAGATGGCCGTGATCAAAAAAGATGAAGCTGTTTCTACCCCTGATTCTCTGTACTTGAAGGGGCTTGACTCGCTGAAGGCGGGTGATGTCGCTACTGCGCGGGACCAGTTTAACAAGTTTCTGGAGCAGAACCCCAAGCATGAGTTGGCCGCAAATGCTCACTACTGGATTGGTGAAACATTCTACAGTGAAAAAAACTTTGAAGCGGCAATTCTGTCGTATCAGGAGGTTATCAAGAGCTACCCCGGCAAGGACAAGGTTGTTGCTGCGATGCTGAAGCAGGCTATGTCCTTCAATGAGATTAAGGATTCCAAGAGTGCCAGGTATGTGTTGAAGAAACTGGTGGAAGGTTTTCCAAAAAGCGAGGAAGCCAAGAAGGCCAAGGTCCTGCTGAACGAGATCAAGTAGCACGGATGCGCAGGCAATAAAAAGGGGGCGGCACCGATGACGGCGCCGCCCCTTTTCTATTGCCTGAAACGTGGGGTTACATCACAGAACGCCTTTGGTTGACATGACGCCATCCACACGTGGATCAAGCTGGCTGGCGATGTCCAGCGCCCGGGCAAAGGCCTTGAAGCACGCCTCAATGATGTGGTGGACGTTGTCGCCATACATGACGTTGATATGCAGGTTAAGACCACAGTGGTTGGCAAAGGCCTGGAAGAACTCACGGGCCAGCTCAACGTCAAAATCACCGATCTTCACCTTCGGCAGGTTGACATGATACACGAGGTACGGTCTTCCGGAGATGTCCACTGCCACACTGGCCAATGTTTCATCCATCGGTACGGTAGCCTGGCCATAGCGGCGGATTCCTCTCTTGTCGCCGAGCGCCTGCTTGAACGCTTCGCCCATCACAATGCCGATGTCTTCTACCGTATGGTGAAAATCGATATCGATATCGCCGCTCGCTTCAACGTCAAGATCAAAAAGACCGTGGCGGGAAAAAAGATTGAGCATATGGTCGAGAAACGGCACCGAAGTACAGATTGTGGCGTTCCCTGTGCCATCTACCGTCAGCGACAGCTTTATTCTTGTTTCTTTTGTAATCCGTTCAATGGTGGCGGTGCGGCTCATCGTGTCACTCCTCGGACAATTTTCGTTTCAGTAGGTCGAACTTGCTCTGGGGGCTGCCATGAACCAGAGTAGCTTTTTTAGTATCATCATTCCATAACGAGATGTAGCCCTTCCAGCCCTTGCCGGAAAGAAGGTCCATCAGCGTTTTGAGCACTTCAATTGACGCAGGTTCGTGGAAAGCGTTATAGCCACAGTAGCCGCCCGGCGGAATCAAACGGAATGCACCGTGACCCTTGGCAACATTACGCGTGACCACTACGGGCTCACCGCTTTCCCAGTTAATCTCTTCGTAGGCTGTCCAGCCGCATACAGGACACATGACGCGCCGCGCACTATTTGTTCCCCATCCCTCGGTATCTACCCTGGCATAAATGAAGCCACACTGTCCGCAATGCTCGTACATGTCTCTGAGAGGCATCAGAATCTCCTTTTAGCCGATTTCTTTGAGGATAGCGAGTGTCGTTTCCATCTCCTCGCGTGTGCCGATTGAGATCCGCAGGCCATGTGCGAGCAGTGGATCGGATAGCAGGCGGACGAGGATTTTGCGGTCGTATAAACCTTCGTAAACTCGCAGGCCGTTTTTGTCCGGTGGTGAGGCAAAGACGAAATTTGCTTGTGACGGTATCACGCTGTAGCCGATTGCGGTCAACTCCCGTGTAAACCACTCCCGTGTCGCAATAATTTTACGGCAGGATTCACGGAAATATTGCTGGTCCTGCAGGGCGGCAACACATGCCGCCTGCGCGAGCCGGTCGAGGTTGTAGTGATCGCGGATCTTGTCCAGTGCAGCAATAATCTCGGGGCGGGCGATGGCGAGTCCGAGTCGCATCCCGGCTAGGGCATAGCTTTTTGAAAATGTACGGGTGACGACGACGTTTTCGTACTTTTTTACCAATTCAAGGGCATGCCAGTCGGCAAAATCGGCATACGCCTCGTCAATCACCAGCAGGCCTCCGCAATTCCGGGCCAGCTCCTCGATATAATCAGGAGCAAAAGCGAAGCCGAGCGGTGAGTTTGGTGTGGTCAGGAAGAATACTTTGCCGTTGTAATGATCCGGAAACGCTTCAATTGCGAACGAGTCGGTCAACCCGTAGGTGCAGACGGCAGCTCCCTGGATCTCGGCCAGGGTCGAGTAATAAGAATATGATGGATGTACATACCCGATATCCTCCCCCTCTCCGGCGCAGGCCCTGATCAGGTTGTTGAGCACCTCGTCAGAGCCGTTGGCCATGATGATCCAGGAAGGATCGAAGCCGTACAGCGCGCCGGCCACCTCCCGGAGTTTCTGGCTTGAAGCGCTCGGGTATGTCCGGAGCGACGCCCCGTCACTTCCGATCTCCGCCAAAATTGCTTCCACAACTTTGGGTGAAGGGGGGTAGGGGTTTTCGTTGGTGTTGAGCTTGATCCACGAGGCGACGTCGTCAGGCTGAAAGCCGGGGACGTAACCCTGCATGGCGCTAATGTTGGGGCGAAGGTAGCTCATTTTAATTTGCCCCTCGAATCGTTACCGACCGGCCATGCGCTTCCAATCCTTCCAGTTCGGCTATTTTGACAATATCCGGACCCAGTCGCCGCAGCCCGCACTCGGAAAAATAGACGATAGAGGATTTTTTTACAAAGTCATCGACCGAAAGCGGGGAGAAAAAACGGGAGGTGCCGCCGGTGGGTAGTGTGTGGTTCGGCCCGGCCAGATAATCCCCGGCCGCCTCAGGTGTCCAGTGCCCCATGAAAATTGCACCGGCGTTGGTGATCTGCGCAAGAATCGCAAACGGGTCAGCCACCGCCAGCTCCAGATGTTCAGGGGCGATGCGGTTGGAGAAAGCGATCACCTCATCCAGAGTATCGGCGATAATGATCGCCCCATACTTCTCCCAGGAAGCGCGGGCGATGGTTTCACGGGAGAGTTTTGTCAGCTGCTGTTCAACTTCAGCTGCCACTTTTTCGGCAAAATCGCGATTCGTTGTTATGAGGATAGATGATGCCAGTTCATCATGCTCTGCCTGGGAGAGGAGGTCGGCGGCGATGTGGGCCGGGTTGCCGCTGCCGTCGTTGATCACCAGAATCTCGCTCGGACCGGCGATCATGTCGATGCCGACCTGCCCGAACACCAGCTTCTTGGCGGTAGCGACATAGATGTTTCCCGGCCCGGTTATCTTGTCAACCCGTGGTATTATTGCCGTCCCGTACGCCAGAGCGGCAACCGCCTGCGCTCCGCCGATGCGGAAGATGCGATGGACGCCGGAGAGGCTGGCGGCGACGAGGACATGGGGGCTGATCTCGCCGCCGGGTGAAGGGGCGACCATGATGATTTCACCGACACCGGCAACGCGGGCCGGCACGGCGTTCATGATGACACTGCTCGGATAGCTGGCCTTGCCGCCGGGGACATAGATTCCGACCCGCGACAGCGGCGTAACCTTTTGGCCCAGCATGATATCCGGCTCTTCGGTGGAGATCCAGGTCTGCTGCTTCTGCTTTTCGTGGAAGCGGGCTACCCGTTCAACGGCCAGCTTGAGGGCTGCCACCTCGTCTGGCGCCACGGCGGCAAAAGCGGCTTCAATTTCCGCAGGAGTGACCTCCAGTTCTTGAAGCGAAGCGGCCTCGAGACGATCGAAACGGCGGGTCAATTCCAGCACCGCCGCATCACCGCGCTGGCGGACAGCAGCGATGATGTCAAGCACGGTCTGTTCAACTTCGCGCCCGCTCTCTTCTCCGCGTGAAAGAATAGTATCAAACTTTTGAGCAAACCCCGGATCTTTGATGTCGATAAAAAGCATGATCTACCTTGCTCAGGGCGACTGGAGCACTCGCTCCAACCCCTGGATAATATGTGAAATGCGGTCGTTCTTTGTTTTCAGGCTCGCCCGGTTGACTATCAGGCGGGTGGTGATTTCTGCAATGGTCTCAACCTCGACAAGGCCGTTCTGGCGCATTGTCTCGCCGGTCGAGACCAGATCGACGATCCGGTCGGAGAGGCCTACGAGCGGTGCCAGTTCTATCGAGCCATAAAGCTTGATGATCTCGACCTGCACCCCTTTGGCGGCGAAATAGTTCTCGGTGACATGCGGATATTTTGTCGCGATCCGGATATGCGACCAGGAGGAGGGGTCATCAGCCTTTGCCAGATTGGCCGGTTCGGCGACCATCATGCGGCAGTAGCCGAATTTCAGGTCGAGCGGTTCATAGACATCTTTGCACTGTTCCATCAGTGTGTCCTTACCCACGATACCAAGATCGGCGCTGCCGTATTCCACGTAGGTAGGGACATCGGTCGCCCGTACAATCATATAGCGTATCCGCTGTTCCTGGTTTTCAAAGATCAGCTTGCGCGAGTCAGAGAGGAGCTCGCGGCAGTCGATACCGATCCGGCTGAACAGTTCGACCGATTCTTCGAGGATGCGTCCTTTCGGGATCGCTATGGTAATCCAGTTGTTCATGCTTTGACCCTCTGAATATTCGCACCAAGAGCGGCAAATTTCTTCTCGATCGACTCATAGCCACGGTCCAGGTGATAGATGCGTGATACCTCAGTCGTGCCGTCGGCTGCCAGTCCAGCCAGGATCAGTGACGCCGAGGCCCGCAGGTCTGTGGCCATAACCGGAGCGCCGGACAGGGTTTTGACCCCTATGACCGTTGCCGTACTTCCTTCGACTGTGATGTCAGCGCCAAAACGCTGTAGCTCGGATACGTGCATGAAGCGGTTTTCAAAGATGTTCTCAGAGATAACGCTTGCGCCATCTGCCACGCACATCATCGCCATAAACTGGGCCTGCATGTCAGTCGGAAAGCCGGGGTAGGGGCGGGTTTTGATGTTGACGCTCTTGACCCTTTTGGGTCCTTTGACCCTCACGACGCCGTCACGGCTGGTTATCTCGATTCCCGCATCCTGCATCTTGAATGCGAGAGCATCGAGATGCTCCAGTTTCATGCGGTGAATACGGATATCACCGCCGGTCATTGCTGCGGCAATCATAAAGGTACCTGCCTCGATCCGGTCCGGCATGACCTCGTAATTGGCCGCCGATAGCTCGGATACCCCCTGGATTCTGATCGTGTCGGTACCGGCCCCCTCTATCTTGGCACCCATGCGGTTCAGGTACTGAGCCAGGTCTGCTATCTCCGGCTCGCGAGCGGCATTCTCCAGCAACGTTTCGCCTTTGGCGGTCGCAGCGGCCATCATCAGGTGCTCTGTGCCGCCGACTGTTGAAATGTCAAAGTTGATGCGGGCCCCCTTGAGGCACCGGCATTTTGCTTCGACATACCCATGTTCCAGTGTGATTTCGGCACCAAGTGCCTGCAGCCCTTTCAGGTGCAGGTTGATTGGTCGGGCTCCGATGGCGCAGCCGCCGGGCAGCGAGACCCGGGCCTTGCCGAAGCGTGCCAGTAGTGGTCCGAGAACAAGCACTGAGGCGCGCATTGTTTTAACGAGGTCGTAGGTAGCCTCATGGCTGTTGATGCTGGTCGTGTCAATTTTTACAATGTTGCCGTTTCCTTCGATCTCGGCACCAAGTGACTCGAGCACTTTGATCGTGGTGTTTATGTCACTCAGAAACGGCACATTGCTGATCTGGTTGGTTCCTGGGGCGAGAATTGTCGCTACAAAAATCGGGAGTGAAGCGTTTTTGGAACCGCTTACCGTTACGTCCCCTTTGAGTTTTTTTCCACCTTTGATAATAAGTTTGTCCAATCAAATGCTCCTCTTGTGCCTATTAAATTTTGCCATATTACTTTATGGACCGGCACTTGTCCAAAGAAATGTTGGCTCTAAAATTAGTCAGGCAGATGCTCCCGTAAAATTATCGTGGGCACTCAAATTCGCTATAACCAACTACTTAAAACTGTGATATCGTCGCGAACATGTTTGTCAATAGCCACGACAGCAGACAGGTGTGAAGATGTTTCGATATAGCCTGAAAACAAAAGCCACGTTTTTCTTTCCCCTCTCGATAACAATCGCACTTTTTTGTCTTCTGCTTTTGACTCAGTACCTTTTGCAGGGCTATATAACAGAGTCTGTTTCCACCCAGCAGTTCCAGGCCGTCTCCAGCCAGGCCGACGCAGTTGATCAGAAGCTGACAGAAGCACACAAACAGCTGCGTGCCATTGCCGGCAAGATTAAGCCCGGTGTCGCTTCTGACCCACGCAAGGCTCTTGCATTCCTGGAGGATCGGGCAGCAAGTGCCTGGCTTTTTGATAACGGGATATTTTTACTGAACGCCGCAGGGCACGTTATTGCCGAACTGCCACTGGGACTTTCACGAACCGGCAAGGATCTCTCCTACCGGGACTACATGAAAGTCACCTTGGCTACTAAAAACCACTACATATCAGACCCCTACCTTTCTTCGCAATCCCATCATCATCCCGTTATCATGCTGACCGTCCCGATTCTGGATGCAAACGGCAATGTGTCCAGCGTGCTTGGCGGCAGCATCGACCTGCTGCAGTCCAATTTTCTGGGCGGTCTTGCCCAGCGCAAAATAGGTAGAACCGGTTCAATGTTCCTCTTTGACACCAACAGGACAATGATTGTCCACTCTGACAAGAGTCGGGTCCTGAAGCAGGATGTCCCGCCCGGCACCGACCTTTTACTGGATCGGGCCATAAAAGGTTTTGAAGGAACGGAGGAAGTCACTGATTCCCGTGGTGTTAAGGTTCTGGCCACCTTTAAACGGATGAAGTCAAAAGAGTGGATCATTGGTGCCAGTTTGCCACTGTCTGAAGCTTATGTGCCTGTCCAGCGGGTGGAAAACATATTCCTAATATTTCTGCCGTTGTTCCTGTTGGCAATGTTCCTCTATATGCGACGCTACCTTAAGCACATGACAGACCCGATCATTCAACTTACCAGTCATGTGGAGAACTTGCCGATTAAAAAAGGCGAAGAGCGTTTTATTTCGTTACCGGGAGAGGACGAAATAGCGACGCTCGGGAAGGCTTTTAACGAGCTTGTCAGGGAAAGCGATCTTCAGCGGAGCAGGCTTGAAACCGATCTGGACAGATATGAATTTGCCGACGCGCAGCTTCAGCGCCAGAATGAATATCTGCAGGCGCTACACGAAACTACTCTCGGATTGATCAGCCGATTGGATGTGGCCGGCTTACTGCAGACCCTTGTCGTTCGCGCCGGAAGCCTTGTTGGCACGGAGCATTGCTATGTCTACCTGAAAAATGCTGCCGGGACCGAAATGGAGATGGTGTTCCAGAGCGGTATTTACAACAGTCTCCACCATTATCCAATCAGACCTGGGGAGGGTATCGCCGGTCGGATCTGGAGTACCGGCAAGCTGTTTAATATTGATGATTACAGCCACTGGGAAGGGCGCCTGCCTGATTCAGACAGGGATGTGCTGAAGGCCATGGCGGGGGTGCCGCTAAAGTCCGGAGAGGAGGTCGTCGGTGTTCTTGGTGTTGCTTTTTTGGATGGCGGAATTTCGCTCAATGATGAACAGCTGGAACTTCTTGTTCAGTTTGGTGAGCTGGCGTCACTTGCCCTTGAAAATGCCAGACTTAATGATGAATCCCGGCGTGAACTTGCTGAAAGGATAAAAGCCGAGGCAAGCCTGCGAAAGCTTTCCGTGGCCGTCGAACAGAATCCTGCTTCAATCTTGATTACTGATACCTCCGGGATTATCGAATATGTCAACCCGAGTTTCATCGCGTTGACCGGCTACAGTTTTGAGGAGGTAGTCGGCTCCAGTCCGCGCTTACTCAAGTCCGGTGAGACCAGTAACGAGGAATACAAGCAGCTGTGGGAAACGATCCTTGCCGGTGGAGAGTGGCGCGGCGAGTTTCATAATCGCAAAAAGAATGGCGAGCTGTTCTGGGAGCTGGCTCTGATCGCCCCGATACGGGATGAGAACAACGTGACGACCCATTTTGTTGCTATCAAGGAAGATATTACTGAGCGGAAGGAGCTTGAGAATCAGCTGCGTCATTCGCAGAAGATGGATGCTATCGGCCAGTTGGCCGGTGGTATTGCCCACGATTTCAACAACATTCTGACCGCTATTGTCGGGTATGCCAGTATCATGCAACTTAAGCTTCCTGTCGACAGCCCACTGAAAAAACACGCCGAGCAGATTGCTGCTACTGCGGAACGTGGTGCCACCCTTACACAGGGGTTGCTGGCCTTCAGTCGCAAACATGCATCGAACCCGGTGGTCGCCGACCTGAATGAAATAATCAACCGCGTCCATCAGCTGCTGCTGCGTTTGATCAGTGAGGATATTCATCTCGAAATCAACCTTGAGCAGAAAGGGCTGCCTGTGTTGGTCGACAGTGGCCAGTTTGAACAGGTGCTGATGAACCTCGCAACCAATGCACGCGACGCCATGCCGCATGGCGGATTGATCGTCATCACGACAGAAACGGTAACTATTGATTCTGATTTCGTCATTGCCAGAGGGTTCGGCAAGCCGGGCAGATATGCCATATTGACCTTTAGTGATAGCGGCGAGGGGATGGAAGATGAAACGGTGAAGCATGTCTTTGAACCGTTCTACACGACCAAAGAGCTGGGCAAGGGAACAGGCCTGGGGCTTTCAATCATCTACGGCATAATAAAGGAACATAATGGCTATGTCGTGTGCCGCAGCACCATTGGTCTCGGCACTATTTTCCAGATTTATCTGCCCCTGCTGGATACGGCCCCGGTTGCCGTAGTGGAAAAGGTGCCGGAGAAGGTAGATGGTGTGCAGGCTGGGGGCTTGATTCTGTTGGCTGAAGACGACGAAACGACGCGTGTTCTTGGTAAGGAGATATTGGAAGAGTTTGGCTATGCGGTTATTGAGGCGGTTGATGGCGAGGATGCCCTCGAGAAGTTCTGCGCACTGAAGGAACGGATCAGTCTGGTGATACTTGATGTTATTATGCCGAAAATGAACGGTCGTGCGACACAGGATGCTATCCGTAAAATCGATCCAGATACGCGCATACTGTTTTGCAGCGGTTATTCAAGGGATGTGGTGGCAAGTCAGGTGGAGCTGGATGAGGGGGCGAATTATCTTTCCAAGCCGTTCACCCCAAAGGAGTTGCTGATGAAAATCCGTGAGGTGCTGGATAATGAACAATAACGGCGGTGGTAAAATCTTCGTGGTTGATGATGATCGTTTCGTTCTTGAGAGCGTCACGACACTGCTGACAGAATTCGGTTTTTCAGTCCGTGCTTTTTCAAATGGTCAGGAAGCCGTCAGGCAGTTTGTACTGGAACCTGTTGATCTGGTGTTGACCGACATCAATATGCCGATTATGGATGGGCTTGAACTTCTGGAGAAAATACGCTTTCTCGACAGGGAAACACCGGTTGTGCTGATGACGGCGTATGCCGATCTGGACGTGGCGGTTAAGGCTATTCAGAAAGGTGCTTTTGATTTTATTATCAAGCCGTACCGACCACCGGCGCTTCTCCATACGGTCGAGAAAGGTGTTGATTTCAAACGGTTGACCCAGATAGAAAAAAACTATAAAGCGGAGTTGGAGCGTACCGTCACGACCAGAACAGCTGAGCTCAATACGGCACTCGCTGAGATCACTCACATGAGCCGGGAAATTATTGAGCGCCTGACGGCCGCCGCCGAGCTCCGCGATGAAGACACCGGTCTGCATATTACCCGGGTTGGTCTGTATGCCAAGCATCTGGCTATTCATGTGAAGATGGATGACAGCTTTGTTAACGATATTTCGGTGGCGAGTGCCATGCATGATGTCGGCAAGATCGGTATCCCGGACTCTATTCTGTTGAAGCCGGGGCCACTTACGTCACAAGAGTTTGCGGCCATCAAGCTCCATACCACTATCGGCGAACGCATCTTGAAAGGCTCTCCACACAGCATGCTCAAGATGGGGGCCGTTATTGCCGCAACGCATCATGAACATTGGGATGGCACCGGTTATCCGGCCGGTTTGCAGGGGGAGGAAATACCTCTGGAGGGGAGAATAGTCATGCTGGTTGATCAGTATGATGCCCTGCGCAACAGCCGGGTTTACAAGCCGGAGTTTGACCACGCAAAAACCTGTAACATTATCCTTAATGGCGATGGCCGTACAGAGCCGGAACATTTTGATCCGATGATTTTGGCGGCATTTGATGAAATCAAGGACGATTTTGCCGACATTTTCGAGAAATCCATGAGTGGGCAGCGTTGATGTGTGATAAGCCAACTAAATGCGTTCCCTAAAGAAACGACTGCGGACCCTGAAAAACCAGAAGTGGTCAGCCACAAATGAAAAGCCCACCAAATCTTTCGGTGGGCTTCACTTATCTCTACTTATTCGATTCCATTTTCAAGGAGTATTCCGATCCTCACTGCCTTCGGAATGATGTTACCAAGCTATGTGGCCTGTTCTCAGGCGGAATATCTGCGATGGTTATCGCCCCCCTTTTGAAAAAACATCCTTCTTAGCTGTGTCGGAGCGCTACAGCCTCCTACTCTCGGTTACGCTCAGGCGGAGTATCTTCCATAATTCAATACCTCCAAGCCGTATTTACTTCGTACTTCCTGATTTAAATATAGCACTGCGGAAGTAAAATAACAGTCTGTTTTATTTTTTTTTCTAAGCGTATAATGCAAAAGTTAAGATGTATGGTGATGATCATTAGCACAAATTTACTGCTGGTTAGTTTGGTCGGTACCTCCCTGACACTCGCGCCCTCAGTTTTTTAATTTGGTGTACTCAGAACTCCACTTGGGCGGGTGGCTGGCTGGTTCCGGACTATAGAATCCATTTGATATGATTGCGGTTTCCAATCAGGCCTATCAAAGAAAAAAGGCCACTTTCCCGAAGGGAAATGACCTTTCTGATATTTGGCGTCCCCGAGTCGATTCGAACGACCGGCCCCTTCCTTAGGAGGGAAGTGCTCTATCCAGCTGAGCTACGGGGACATGTGTTGAAAACTGATATGATATAACAGAGAAGTTGATTCGGTTCAACCTCTTTAAGAACTAAAAGTTAAGAAGCGAAAATACCTTCCCCTCAGGCAGCCGCTTGCGCCCCCCTAGAAAATCCAGTTCAGCCATGAAGCAGCACTCCACAATTTCTCCCCCCATGCTCTGTACCATATCAACAACTGCGGCCATGGTGCCGCCGGTGGCGAGGAGGTCGTCTGCTATGAGAATGCGTTCGCCCGGCTTGATGGCGTCTTTATGAATTTCCAGGGTGTCAGTGCCGTATTCCAGGTCGTAGGTCTTGCTGAAGGTTTCAGACGGGAGTTTCCCCGGTTTACGGACCAGTACGACACCTGCACACAATTTGTACGCCAGTGCCGAGCCGATGATGAACCCCCTGGCTTCAACCCCGACAACCTTGTCGATTCGTTTGCCGATATAACGGTGTGAAATAAGGTCAATCATTTTCTGGTATGACTGGGCATCCTGCAGCAGCGTGGTGATGTCTTTGAAGATGATACCTTTTTTGGGGAAATCGTGGATATCGCGGATGATGGTTTTCAGGTCATTGTTTAACATCGGTTTTCCTCGTGATTGTTTGGTTTATGCCAGGTTCTGTGTGTATAAAGCCCTCAGCTTTTCGAGGCTTTTAGCTTCTATCTGGCGGATGCGCTCCCGCGTAACGCCGAATTGCTGGCCGATAGTGTCCAGAGTCTGAGGGTCATTATCGTCAAGGCCGAAGCGGAGGGTCAGTATCTTTTGTTCGTTATCCGTCAGTTTGTTGAAGTGCTCGGAGATTAATTCGTAAAGATTGATGTTCTCGTGCAGGTCTGTCGGGGGCACCATAGAGCAGTCTTCTATGGTGTCGATCAGAGCAAAATCGTTGCCGTCACCCATCGGGGCTTCAATCGAACAGGTGTGACGCAACAGGGTCATCAGACGGCGAACATGCTGGATTTTTGTCTGCATGGCGTCGGCAATTTCCTGAATGGCCGGCTCTCTATTGAGCCCTTGGGAAAGTTTGCGCGTAATACGTATCATGCGGCCGATGTCGTCTGATACATGCACCGGCAGGCGAATTGTACGGGACTGGTTGATGAGCGCACGCTCAATGGACTGACGGATCCACCAGGTAGCATAGGTCGAAAAACGGCACTCTTTGGACAGTTTGAAGCGCTCTACCGATTTAATCAACCCAAGGTTGCCCTCTTCAATGAGGTCCAGAAACGGCAGCCCACGGTTCATGTAACGCTTGGCAATCTTTACCACCAGCCGTAGATTCGACTCAATCATCTTGTTGCGGGCTGCGCTGTCGCCTTTTTCTATTTTTCTGGCAAGTTCCTTCTCGCTGTCGGCATTCAGCAGCGGGGTGCGTTGAATATCGCGCAGATAGATCTTGATGGCATCATCGCAGCGTTCAAGTTCAACCGGCGGTATTTCCTCTTCGACTTCGTCTTCGCCTTCTTCACTGTCATGGAGCAGCAGCGGCTCTTCAATGTCGTTGAGCGTCAACGCCGAAAGTCCGGTGAGGGGTGATTCGTCGATTATGTCGTGCTGCAGAAGGGTGTCGTTGTGCATATGCAGCTTTTCTCCCTTTTCGCTGTTTTCAGGCTTGCCACCCCTGTTTTCCGATCAGAGGTACAAATCGGCATTCAACCGAGGACTCGCGAAGCAGTTCGCCGTCCTCATTTTTGACAATTGTAATCAGCTGCTGTACGGCATCTGCACCAACGGGTATGACCAGGCGCCCGCCCAGGGCAAGCTGGTCTGTCAGGATGGCGGGGACGTCAGGTGCCCCGGCGGTAACAATGATGGCGTCAAACGGAGCTTCTTCATCCCAGCCGATCGGGCTTCCTTCGGTGTCATTAATGCGCAGCTGGACGTTGAAGAGTTTCAGTGAATCAAGACACCTTCGCGCCCGCAGGGCCAGTGGTCGGATGCGTTCTGCTGAGTATACCCTGTCGGCCAGGGTTGCGAGGAGTGCGGTTTGATACCCTGAACCGGTACCGATTTCCAGAACCCTCTCCTTGCCGGTCAGCGCCAGCTTTTCGGTCATAAGGGCGACGATGTAAGGCTGCGAGATGGTCTGTTTTTCTCCGATCGGGAGCGCTTTGTCGCTATAGGCTTGAGCGGCAAAGGCCTCCTGAACGAAAATATGGCGGGGAATATTCAGCATCGCATCAATGACTCTCCGGTCACTTATGCCGCGTGCCATGATCTGCTCCTGCACCATTTTTTTTCTCATGATCTCAAAGTTCAAAGAAAACCCCGCACCAGATAATCAAGTATAAAACGCTTTTACGCCCTGTTTCGCCATTCTCAAGTGGAGAAGTGTCGCTCAAGTGGGTTAAAACGGCGCGACTATAGCAGGAGATCGGGTGAATGTCCATATATGTCAAAACGTCCATTCGGCCAGAATCGGCAGCGATTTGTGGTTGGTTAGATCGAGATGCAGAGGGGTAATTGAGACATGTAGGCGGTTGATCGCGTGGAAGTCTGTGCCGGGATCATCGAAGTGATGTGGCTCTTCGTTACCGACCCAGAAATACTTTCGGCCGCGTGGGTCGGTTTTGTCGACAATTTTTCCGATGAAGGAGCGTTTTCCCTGACGTGTTACCAGTGGTCGTTGCATCCTGCTCTTGGGGCAGTTGGGGATGTTGACATTAAGAAAGGTGTCGGCAGGCAGTCCGTTGTCGATCACCTGGCGGGCAACGTGTACGGCTATTTGGGCAGCATCGGTGAAATAGTTGCTCTGTTCAAGTGTTGCCAGCGAGAATGCGATCGCCGGAATTCCCATCAAGTTAGCTTCCATGGCGGCAGCAACAGTACCGGAATAGGTAACATCATCACCAAGGTTGGCGCCATGGTTTATGCCGGAGACCACCAGATCGGGCACGATCGGCAGCATGTTGTGAATTCCCATGTTGACACAGTCTGTCGGTGTGCCATCCACAGCATACCAACCTTTATGCAGTTCAAAAACGCGCAGCGGTGAATGTAGTGTCAGGGAGTGGCCGGCGGCACTTCGTTCCCGGTCGGGTGCGACAACGGTTACTGTGCCCAGTTCAGTCATTGCTTCAGCCAGAGCGCGGATACCTGCGGCGTGGATGCCGTCATCGTTTGTAACCATGATGTTCATGAAGCAGATCCTTTTGTTTCATTATGGAAACAGCGAGAAATATCGCAGAAATAGCGCGGTAAATCAAGCTGATCAACTGTTTTGATTTTGTGTTTACAAAACAGCCGTAAGCCGCTACATTCAAAACCCAAAAAAATGGTCAGGTATAGCAGTATATTAAATACAAGCAGGAGGTGCAGGTATGAAGGCAGTTTTAATGGACGCTTTTGGTGGTGTGGAAGTTCTCAGGGTTGGCGAGGCTGAAAAGCCGAGTCCTGCCGAGGGGCAGGTGCTGGTAAAGGTTTTTGCTACCTCAATAAATCGACCGGACCTGGTCCAGCGTGAAGGCAAGTATCCACCGCCAGCGGGAGACTCTGTCATTCTCGGCCTGGAAGTTGCTGGGACCATTGAGGAACTGGGAGCGGGCGTTAGCGGTTGGCAGGTGGGCGACCGTGTCATGACGCTGGTTGGCGGGGGCGGATATGCCGAGTTTGCGGTGGCATACGCAAGTCATCTCATGCCCATCCCCGAGAGTATGAGTTTCGAAGAGGCTGCCTGTGTCTGCGAATCTTATATTACGGCGTTTCTAAACGTCTTCATAATCGGTGAATTCAAAGACTCACAGACAGCTATTCTGCACGGCGGTGGTGGCGGTGTTAATACCGCTGCTATTCAACTTTGTCGTACACTGACTCCGTCAAGCAAGCTGATTGTGACCGCCTCTCCTGCAAAAATGGAGCGGGTCAAGGATGTCGGTGCTGATTTTCTGATAAACTTTCATGACACTCCGGACTTTACCGAGGTTGTAAAGGAGTATACGAATAAAAAAGGGGTTGACCTGATTCTGGACCACGTCGGAGCAAAGTATCTGGCCCCTAATATGAATTCGCTCGGCTATAAGGGGCGGTTGGTTATCATTGGTGTTATCAGCGGCATTAAAGCGGAGCTTAACCTGGCTCTTATGATGGTGAAGCGTCAACAGATCATCGGCAGCGTCCTCCGCTCACGCCCGGTTGCTGAAAAAGGCGAAATTGTAGCAGAATTCACTCGCCGTGCTTTGCCGAAGTTTGCCGACCGCAGCATTGTTCCGATCATCGAAAAAGTTTTCAGCATCGACCAGGTGGCAGACGCTCACCGCATGATGGAGGAAGATAAGCACTTCGGCAAGATCGTGCTCAGGATCCAGTAAGCAACGGTTACATGCCGTTTTCCTGTATTTTATTTGTACCAACCATACGCAATCGTAGTATTGTGTGCATTCTGTAATAACACTCACTAATTTCCGGAGGAAAAAGATGTCAGATCAGAACCCGCAGGTTATGCTGGAAACATCCATGGGCAACATTAAAATTGAACTATTTAAGGAGAAAGCTCCGATTACCGTCAGAAACTTTCTTTCCTACGTCAAGGACGGCCATTACGACGGGCTGATATTCCACCGTGTTATCAAGGATTTTATGGTTCAGGGTGGGGGGATGAATGAAAATATGGAGGTTAAAAAACCGAAGTTCGCCATCAAAAACGAGGCAACCAACGGCCTGCTGAACAAGCGTGGTACTCTTGCCATGGCTCGTACTGCAGTTGTTGATTCGGCTACCTGCCAGTTTTTTGTCAACACGGTTGATAATGCGTTCCTTGATAACAAAGGAAAGCATCCGGACCATTTCGGCTACTGCGTATTCGGTCAGGTACTCGAAGGGATGGACGTTGTTGACCAGATCAGGGCTGTGAAAACAGGAAACAAAAACGGGCATTCAGATGTGCCGCTGGAGCCGGTTTTCATAACATCCGCACGACTGATTGAAGAGGAGGCATGATCATGGATAGTACCCAGGTCTGTTATACATTAGATGCGGCGCTCGAAATGGCGATCAAGATGGAAGAGGAAGGATTTCGCAATTATCTGGCCGCTGTCCGTCAGCTTACACACAAGGGTGCCAAGGATTTAATGCGGGAAAATGCGCTTGATGAACTGAACCACAAGCACCAGTTGGAGAAGGCGCTGCTGGATGGGCGTATGGAGGGTGGCGACGATCTCGATCAGCCTATTCCCACGATGCGCCTTGATTATCTTTTTAAGAAAGAGGAGCTAGGTCCGCAGTCAGGAGTACGTGAGGCGCTTATTTATGCTATCCACCTGGAAAAAAGTGCCGTGGATTTCTATGGCAGGGTCTCCGGCGGTTGTGCGGGGGCACCAATGGGAAAGCTGTTCGCTCAGCTTCTTCAAGAGGAAACGCGCCATCTTCAATCACTTGAAGATCTCTATGAACAGCATTTTATGACCGAAAACTGATCGTCAATTCCAGTAATTGCTGCTGGGTAGAACCAAAACCGGCCGACCTGCTCATGATTTTGCTTTGAGTTGGTCGGCCGGTTTTGGTTTCCTTGCTTGGCCTGATGCTGTTGTGTGTGGGAGCGTCAGAAATCCTGCAGATCTTCATCGGAAAAATCAAGTGAATCCAGGTGCGCCGCTGCATTGAGGCGGGATTGGATATCCCTGAAAGCCGGGTTGGTCGTGCTTATTTCATTCAGAATGGTCGTTGCCTCTTCCTGCTTACCCGCGGCTTCATATCCGGACGCCAACTCATATTTCACGGCACAGCTTTCTTCTGCGCTTAATCCCGGCTTGAGAAGGGCCAGCAGCATGGTGATGGCTTTTTCAACGTCACCGCGCTCTCTCAGGCAGGCGCACTGCATTATCAGGCACTCGACCCGTCGCGATGTGTCTTGCGAAGCCTGCCGAAATTCGTTAATTGCCTCATCATAGAGCCCCATCTCTTTAAAAGCCTGGCCAAGATCAAAATGCGACTGGGCGTCGGAACCATCCATTTCGTTGCCGAACTTGACAACACGCGGAGCCGTGCTGATGGTGTCAAACAATTCTCCGACTGACTCGAGCCAGTTGTCAGGCTCTGATGATGTGCCCTCTTCCTGGTCCATAGGACCAAAAGGGGAATCCATGTCGATGTCAATATCGATCTCGATCTCGATCTCTTCTTCAGGTTGCCATGGTGTCGCCGTGGCTGCAGTAGCATGGGTGTCGTCTGACAGGGGGGGGGGGCTGAGTTCTTCTGCAGCGGTTCCAAGGTCGAAACCGGTAGGCTGCTCGAAGGAGTTCCCTCCAAAGAAAATCGAGTCATCAATTTCGTCGGTATTCAAGGGGCTCTCAGCGGTAAAAACGTTCAAAGCCTCCGGTTCGGTGATGGCGGGGTGAGTTTTGCCTGAAACGGATCGCAAAGATTGCTGTTTTGATGTAAGCAAACTGATTTCAGTTTCATTGCCACTTGCTGTGGCGACCCTTATGAGCCCTTCCAGGACTCTCATGTTGATCGGGTCAATCTTGTCAAGAGAGTGATATATCTCTTCAAGTTGTTGCAGAAAGCCCGCCGAAATAAGCGTGGATTCGTATTGGTCGAGCAGTTCCAGTGCCTCAGCGAGGTTTTTTTCCGCAATACTGGATGAAATCACGCCGAGCATTGCTGCAGGTTCTGTCGGAAAAAAATTAAGATAATGCTGGTAGGCAATTTTGAGTCGTTGCGGCTGTTCAAGCTGTTGGTAGGCCTTTACAATTAAATCCCAGGCAGATTTGTTGCCGGGGTTAGTGCGAAGCATGTTCTGGAGGCTGCCTACTGTTGTTGCGGCACTACCCTGGCTGATCTGTTCTGAGAGAGCCTCGAGCAGGAAGTCCGGCTTGTCCGGGAAAAGCTGCTGAATTCTGGCGCAGACTTTGGCAAGCGTAGCGTTATCAGCGCGTTCAAGAAGTAAAGAAGCGGTTTTTGCAAATACGGCGTACGCTTCATCCTTCTTTTCATGTTGCGCGTAGGCCTCTGCAAGTTTGATTTTTATCGGTATATTCTGCGGATCAACCTTTTGCATCCTGTCGAGGATGTCGAGCGCTTCGGGCGTATTGCCGTTTCTTTCATGGTATTCATATACGAGCTTGTATTCTGAAAGTGAATTTGCGATGAGACCATGTTTTTCGTTCAGTTCGGCAAGTGTAAGGGAGAGAGAGATGTCTGCTGGAAAAAGCTTTTGTAGCTGTTTGTACACCGCAATGGCTTTGAGGTAAAAACCGTTCTTTGCGAAGTGCTTGCCGATGGTTTCAAGCTCTTTACGCGCATCATCACTCCGCCCGCATTTAATCAGCAGTTCAGCCAGTTTTTGGCGTTGGCTGATAGCAGCAGGTTCCGCGGCAAGAATCTGTTCATAGACTTTGGCGGCCTTATCAAATTGGCCGCGCATCGCGAACTTTTGAGCTTCTTCAATCAGCTTGTCTTTCTTTGAGATAACAGCCATTAATATCCTTTAGCCGGAGCTGTCTGGATGCAACCGGCAGGAAGAACTCTTGAAATGGATAAAAGCTACTGTAGCGACAACCGTTTGTCAAGTTTAATATTCCGGTTTATGCTAGGAGATTCAGCTCGTTATACGGTTTTATTTTGCTTTGACATGGCCCTGAAAATCCTTTACGGTACTTCAGCTTTTTGAGTTGCTGCTAAACCTGAAATGGTTGTGACCGAAATGGTCTTATTTCCATTATAATCCGGAGGCCGTGGGATGCGTTTCCTGCCGAAAGCAAATCCGCTGTACGAAAAAATATCTGCCGATAAGGTCGTTATCCCGGAGGTGCTGGAAAAACTCGGGAGCGGTGGTTTTACCGGGTATCTCCACCATTCGGCTCCGGATTTTGATTTTTATGGGGTGTTTGCAAAGGGTAAGCTGCTGTGCGCCATCAGCAGTGATGCCGGTCGGGATAAGACCGGTTTTGAAGCGATTGTGCTTCTGTTTGACAAGGTACTCTCGGCTGGTGGCGAAATAAATGTCTACCGGATGACGGCAGATCTTGCCGTGTGTGCCTACGCTCTGGTTCTTGGCTCCCGCCTTTTAGATGGCGAAGAGGTGCGTCAGGTCGATATTAAGGGTGTCCTGGCCCGGCTGAAGGCGCAGGATATGAACGGGGTTGTACGGTTCTATACATCAGAGCGCTCGGCGATGATGTTTTACAAAGACGGACTGCCGATTGGTTTCTATCATGACGGTTCCAGCTCGATTGAAGCGTCACCTGATGAATCACGGAAAATAGCCGCTCTCCCTGGCGCACGTGTTGAAATCTGTTCAACCAGGACGCTTGAAGAGCTGTTGCAGTACGATCTCCTGCAAATGGTTAACCTGCAGAAGTTATGGGAATCGGCCCGGCCACGGAATGCGGCTCCAGACACGAAACAGGCGGTTGCAGCCGGTGTTTCCTCTTCAACGATCAGTGAACAGAAGTTGCTTGAGCTTGTTGACGATGTTTCCGAAGTGGCTTCGGCGTATCTCTCCAGAGCGGGGCGCATTATTGTTGAGAAAAGAATCAAGGAAATTGGCGGCCCTTCGCAGTTACTGGATGACACCAAGCGAACGCTCTTTTTTGCCCAGGTAGAGGCAGACGCCATTGAAACCGACTCAGACGCCCGCATTGACGAAATGATTGATCTGATGAAATCAGAAATTGTCGGTCGACTTGCAGTGTAGTACGCGGGAAGTATTCTCCGTGAGCTTTTTTACGGGAAATAACTTTGTGAGCGCACTTGTCCTGGCCGGCTGGTCCAGAATATTCTACAACAGAGGCAGATGGTGCAAGTCCAGCAGATTTTAAAGGAGTATCTGGAGCTTCACGGGTACTGGGTACTGTTCCTTGGGACGTTTCTGGAAGGTGAAGCGGTCCTGCTTCTGGCCGGCTTCCTTGCCTTCCAGGGATACCTGAATATTCTCGGTGTCATCTGTATCGCCTGGGCAGGCTCTTTTCTTGGCGATCAGTTCTATTTCTATCTCGGGCACTACAAAGGGAAATGGTTACTCAGGCGCTTTCACTCGATAGCCAAAAAGTTCCGCGAGGCTCTTAAGTTAATTGAAAAATACGGCAACTTCGTGGCGTTTATCTCCCGCTTCACCTATGGATTCAGAATTGTTCTGCCAATAATTCTCGGAATAACCAATCTTGCCCCCCGCACATTCCTCTGGATAAATCTGGCGAGCGCCCTCACCTGGGCTGTTGCCTTTTCTCTCGGCGGGTATCTGTTCGGCAAAAGTGCTTCGCTCGTACTGGACAATGTCAGTAACTACGAGCATTACCTGGTACTGGCCCTGTTCGGACTTATCTTTATGGCGTGGTGCGTCCACGCCTATCATGTCTGGAAACTAAAAAAGCCGGCAAGACAACGGCTGGCACGGATGCGTGCCGCACATGCATCAGGAAAGGCAGTCTCTTGAACAAAGATATCACCATTATTCTGGTTGAACCTCAATCGCCGGGAAATATCGGCATGACTTGCCGTGCCATGAAAAACATGGGTTTTACTCAGCTCCGAATCGTCAAGGGGTGTGACCGTTTTGATCCGGAATCTCTGAAATTTGCGGTTGCCGCGCGCGATCTTCTCGAATCTGCCCAGGTGTTTCCTGATCTGGCTTCTGCCATGGCAGACTGTACCCTGACTGTCGGTACGACCCGGCGGCATGGTAAATACCGCCAGGAAATCCTTTCTCCGCTTGAGGTGGCGAGTTGTCTCAGGGAGCAGGTTGCTCCGGAGTGCCGGGCGGCACTTGTTTTCGGACGCGAGGACAGCGGGCTGACGACCGAAGAACTGTCCCTCTGTCGCTGGCATGCCACCATTCCGACCTCCAGCGAGTATGGGTCGCTCAACCTGGCCCAGTCGGTGCTGCTTTTCTGCTATGAACTTGGTAAAGCATCTGAATCGCCGGGTGGTGGGCGCCACCTCGAGTTGGCAAAATCCGAAGAGATGGAGACGCTCTTTGCTCATTTTAATGCCACGTTGAACAAGATCGGATTTCTTAATGAACAAAATCCGGCGCACATGATGCGCTCTCTGCGGAGAATCTTCTTCCGGGCGAATCTTGACAGCCGGGAAGTGACGGTCCTGCGCGGGATGCTGACGCAGATTGACTGGTCCAGCTCCGGTTTTGACGGGAGGAAGCGCTCGTGACTCCGACATCAGTTGGTTTTGTTGCCGGTACTCTCACAAGTGTTGCTGCTATCCCTCAGGTAATCAAAACGCTGCAAAGCCGTAACGTTCGCGATATCTCCGTCTGGCAGCCGCTTCTGCTGGCTTTCGGTGTCGCACTCTGGATGATGTACGGCTTTCTTATTAATGATCTTCCCCTGATTCTGGCCAACATTATCCCGCTGGTCTGCAATGTCGCTCTGACCACCATGAAAATGCGATATGGCAATAACGATCTTAAAGATTACGGAAATTAACTTCTAAAACATTCCGGGCGAGCAATCTATTTGGACATCTTCTCTGAAAAAACTATCCTCACGGTCAGTCGTCTGACGACTCTGCTCCGCGGCGTGCTTGAAGAAAACTTTGAGCAGCTCTGGGTGCAGGGGGAAATCTCCAACCTTTCCTATCCCTCTTCCGGGCACTGCTATTTTACCCTCAAGGACTCCGGTGCCCAATTGCGCTGCGTGATGTTCAAGAGCGCCGTAAAAAATCTTAAATTCCGCCTTACGGACGGGATGGCGCTGATTGTGCGTGGTCGTATTTCTGTGTACGACCAGCGTGGCGAGTATCAGCTGGTGTGCGAATACATGGAGCCGGCCGGGATTGGCGCTCTGCAGACCGCCTTCGTGCAGTTGAAGGAAAAGCTGGCGCTTGATGGGCTGTTTGACGCAGCGCATAAGATGAGTATGCCGCTTTTTCCTCGTAAAATAGGGGTGATTACGTCACCAACCGGCGCTGCCATCCACGATATCCTTCACGTACTGAAGCGCCGCTTCGCCTCGCTGGATGTGCTGCTGTACCCGGTGCGCGTTCAGGGGGAAGGCGCAGCCCTTGAGATCGCGAGTGCGATAGATGAGATGAGCCGGCTGGCCGAGGTGGATATCGTTATTGTCGGTCGTGGCGGCGGCTCGCTCGAGGATCTCTGGGCTTTTAATGAAGAGGTGGTTGCCCGGGCGGTGTATCGTTCAAAGATTCCGGTTATCTCGGCTGTCGGGCACGAAACGGACTGGACTATATGCGATTTTGTTGCTGACCTGCGTGCTCCAACACCGTCGGCTGCTGCAGAGTTGGTAATCTCAAGCGCCGATGAGCTTCGCCATCAGATTGAAGCTCTTTCCCATCGCTTGCGCAGGTCACTTGAGACGCTTCTGGCTAACTATGACCATCGTCTTGGCGGTCTGCGCCGCGCATTGCATGACCCGCGGACGATGCTGGGGCACCTGGCCCAGAGAATGGATGATTTGAGCGGACGACTTGACCTGGGTCTTACTGTTGCGCTGTCACGGCGCCGCGACCGCTTTGAACGACTTCAGGCCGCATTGCAGTACCGCGACCCGAAGGGGATGGTCGAGGCGTTGCGTCAGCGGCTTGAGCTCTTGTCGGTTCGGGCAGAGCATTCACTGTCGCAACGCCTGGAAGCCATTCGGCAGGAATTCGGCGATAATTCCGCTCGCTTGGAAGTGCTCTCCCCGCTTAAAACCCTCGCCCGTGGCTATGCGATTGCAACGCATGGTGGTGCCGGAGCGGTTGTGACAGATGCCGGCTCTGTGGCAGTTGGTGAGCGCCTGCTGCTGAAGCTTTATAAGGGGCAGGTGCAGTGCCGGGTAGAGTCCCTTGAAACCGGCAAAGCTTGACGCCATTGGGCATACATGTATACAATCCCAAACCTGATTATGAGAGATACCGACTATGGCTACCGATAAATTTGAAGCATCTCTGAAAAAACTGGAAGAAATTGTAAAGCGCCTGGAAACGGGCTCGCTTTCCCTGGAAGACTCCCTGAAAGCTTTCGAAGAGGGGGTGAAGCACGCGGCTTTCTGCTCCAGCAGGCTTGAAGATGCTGAACGGCGTGTCGAAATTCTGCTTAAACAGAAGGATGGTACCCTGAAACGGGAACCTTTTGAACCCGGTCAAGAGTGACAGAGGGGGGATCGGTTATGGATCTGAAGGTATATATGAAAGAGCAGTGTGCCCGGGTGGATGCGGCACTTGACAGATTTCTTCCGAGAGAAACAGTGTTGCCGCACAGCCTCCACAGAGCGATGCGTTACTCTGTTTTTGCCGGCGGCAAGCGTGTGCGGCCGATCCTCATGCTGGCTGCCTGTCAGGCGGTTGGCGGCGATACCGAGCGAGCCGTGCCAGCCGCGTGTGCAATGGAGATGATCCACACCTATTCGCTTATTCATGATGATCTGCCGGCCATGGATGACGATGATTTCAGGCGTGGCAATCCGACCAGTCATAAGGTTTTCGGGGAGGCGATTGCCATTCTGGCCGGCGACGCACTTTTGACTGAGGCCTTCAGGCTGACCAGCGATCCCGCTTTTACCGGCGGCTGCGAACCGTCCGGCCTGCTGGCCGTCATTCATGAGATCGCTACCTGCGCTGGTTCACATGGCATGGTCGGTGGTCAGGTCATCGATATGGAGAGTGAAGGGCAGCAAGATATCGATCTGGCTACGGTCCAGTATATTCATACCCACAAAACCGGAGCACTGATCAAGGCTTCCGTCGTGGCCGGAGCGATTCTTGGGGGTGCCGCAGGACAGCAGCTGGCGGCAATCACCCGCTATGGAGAAGCCGCCGGACTGGCTTTTCAGATTGCAGACGATATTCTTGATATTGAGGGTACGACCGAAGAAATCGGCAAGGATGCGGGGAGTGACGAAGCTCGTGGTAAGGCCACATATCCGGCTGTCATTGGGTTGTCTGCTGCCAAGGGAGAGGCCCAGGCTATGATGGATGAGGCGTTGAGGGCTTTGGATGTTTTTGGTGCAGAGGCTGATGCACTGAGGGAGATAGCACGCTATATCGTGCAGCGCAGAAACTGAATTAACTTTATTTCAAAAATGAAGACGGGCCTGATATGTCAATTCTTGCAACAATAGATTCACCGGAAGACGTCAAACGCCTTGCCTCATCGCGGCTCTCTGAGCTTGCAGCGGAGCTGCGGCGGGTCATTATCCAGACCTGTGCCGCCAACGGCGGCCATCTGGCACCGTCTCTGGGGGTTGTGGAGTTGACAATCGCCCTGCACAAGGTATTTACGACTCCTGCCGATAAAATAGTCTGGGACGTCGGGCATCAAGCGTATGCTCACAAGCTCCTGACCGGCCGCCGCGACGCTTTCGGTACACTGCGGACCCTTAATGGCATCAGCGGCTTTCCTAAGCGGCATGAGTCACCGCATGATGCCTTCGACGTCGGTCATTCCTCAACCTCCGTATCCGCCGCTACCGGATTTGCGGTCGCCCGGGATCTGGACGGGCGCAGAAACAAGGTCCTGGCGGTGATCGGTGACGGCTCCATGACCGGTGGTCTCGCCTATGAAGCAATCAACCACGCCGGTGAATTGAACAGGGACCTGATCGTCATCTTGAACGACAATGAAATGTCAATCGCCGAGAACGTCGGTGCCATCTCTACCTTTCTCTCGCGCACATCTTCCAGTGAATTCCTCCACCGCTTCAAGAAAAATACAGAATTGTTTCTGAAACGGACAGATATGGGCGGTCACGTGCTGCAGCTGGCCAAAAAGGTGGAGGAATCTTTCAAAGGACTCTTCACGCCAGGCATGCTTTTTGAGGCGTTCGGTTTCGAATATATAGGCCCGATAGACGGCCATGATCTCCCGATGCTGATCGAAACAATGGAAAACGTTAAAACCTTTGATAATGCTGTTCTGGTACATGTCCTGACAAAGAAGGGAAAAGGGTACAAACCTGCCGAGAAAAACCCGGCGCTGTTTCACGGGGTAGGTCCGTTTGATGTAGAGACCGGCAAGATACTCAAGGTGAAGGGTGGTGCCACCTCGTATACCGCTGTTTTTGGAGCGGCTATCTGCAAGCTGGCTGCCGAGGATGAGCGAATAGTTGCCATTACAGCTGCAATGCCTGATGGGACGGGGCTTTCCGGATTCTCCAAGGAATTCCCGGAGCGTTTTTATGATGTGGGCATTGCCGAGCAGCATGGCGTGACCTTTGCCGCCGGTTTGGCTGCTGGCGGTTACCGCCCGGTGTTTGCTGTCTACTCCAGTTTCTTGCAGCGGGCCTATGATCAGGTTTGTCACGACGTCTGCCTGCAAAACCTGCCGGTCACATTTGCCATTGATCGCTGCGGGGTTGTCGGCAGCGACGGCCCGACGCATCACGGTGCTTTTGACCTTTCATATCTGCGCCATCTTCCCAATCTGACGATGATGGCACCCAAAGATGAAAACGAGCTGCAGCACATGCTGACTACAGCCGTCAATCTCGGAAATCCTGTTGCGATACGTTATCCTCGCGGAAATGGCTACGGCGTGCCTCTGGACCAGGTGTTTGAGGCTCTTCCGGTGGGGCGGGCCGAAGTGTTGCGTTCAGGCGATGCCGCAGCTGTTCTTGCTCTCGGTACTATGGTGTATCCGGCTTTAGAGTCTGCAGCCGGCCTGGACGTGGAAGGGATTAAGTTGACGGTCGTCAATTCCCGTTTTGTAAAGCCGCTTGACGAAGTATTGATTGTAGAGTTAGCGGAGAAATATGGGGTCTTGATAACAATCGAAGAGAATGCACTTCAGGGTGGTTTTGGCTCTGCGGTCCTTGAACTTCTCGAGCAGCGTGGCCTTGGCGGAGTACGGGTGCTGCGTCTCGGGTATCCAGATGCATATATTCCCCAGGGTGAGCAGAGTGAACTCCGTACCATGATGGGGCTGGATAGCAGAGGAATTACCGCATCTATTCGTACTTTTCTTTCCCATCAGTGACGTTTGAATAAAAAATGACATGCATGTAATTATTGTCTTGCGTCACGCAAGTAGCCATGGTATATAATGCGTCTTTCGTCGGTGAGTAGCGCAGCCTGGTAGCGCACCTGCCTTGGGAGCAGGGGGTCGCTGGTTCGATTCCAGTCTCACCGACCAGCAAATTCAAGGAGTTACAGTTTATTCTGTAGCTCCTTTTTGTTTGCTTATTTCATAAGTGTCTTTAAAACCTGCTTCAGAAGCCCTTCTACCGAAATATCTCCCGAAACATCCAGTGCAGCCAGAGCCTTACGTACATGCGGCTCTTTATAGCCAAGATTGAGCAGTGCAGAAATTACATCCTCTGCAACATCTTCGGCAGGAAGTCGCCGCGCACCAGAAACCGGAAGAGCCGATAAATCCAGCTTGCCGACCTTTTCTTTCAATTCCAGCACCAGTCGCTCAGCAGTTTTCTTGCCAATGCCAGGAATCGTTGCCAACATGTTTAGATCGCCTTGAGCAAGGGCCTGAGCCAGCGGGCCGGGTTGGATGTTGGAGAGAATGTCGCGGGCCAGTTTGGGGCCGACTCCGGAGACGGCAATCAGCAGCTGAAAGAAGGATTTTTCCAGTCGGGTGCGGAAGCCGTAGAGCAATATGGCATCCTCTCTGACGCTGGTGTGGATATGCAGCGTTGCGGCGCCACCCTCTTCAGGGAGCTCGTAGTAGGTAGAAAAGGGGATATGCACCCGATAGCCAACTCCCTGTACGTCAAGAATAATATGGTCGGGCGATTTGTGGGCGATCAATCCGGTCAGAAGTGCAATCATAGCTTCATGTCCCTCCACGAGGTCTTTTGTGTTTTGGTGCTGATATCGCAGCTGGATATCTGTTTAAGCCCGTATGAGTTTATATGGCAGATTGCAACGGCAAGCGCATCCGAAGCATCGGCCTGAGCGGTTTCCGGTAAGCCGAGCAATGCCTTCAACATCTTTTGTACCTGTTCTTTCTCCGCTCTTCCCTGTCCGACAACAGCCTGCTTGACCTGCAGCGCGGAGTATTCGGCAACCGGCAAACCGCAATGAACTGCCGCTACGATGGCCGCTCCACGTGCTTGCCCTAACTTGAGGGCGCTCTGGGCATTGGTTGAAAAGAAAATGTTCTCAATGGCTACCTGATCGGGCTGATATTGAGCAATAACTTCCACAAGACCGTCAAAAATCTTTTTGAGCCGGCCCGGGAAGTCAAGCGCCGTGTCAGTAAAAATAGCGCCATTGTCAATGTGGATCAGGCGATTGCCGGTTTTTTTTACAATGCCGTATCCGGTAATACGTGAGCCTGGATCTATGCCGAGGACAATCATGGTACAGTTCCTTTCACTCAAAAAAACAGGCGCCCAAGGTATTGGACGCCTGATGCAGAAAAAATACGCTGCTCGATTCTACTTTCGCAGGACCTTGATGACGGCGGAGACATCCTCTTCTCCAAGACCGGCATCAACACCGGCCTGATATACTTTACTCGCTGCTTCCGCTGCCGGCAGGGTCAGGCCGACCAGACGTGCGGCATTCATGACCATGTGCAGCTGGTCGTTAACATATTTAAGGGCCAGGCTGCGGGAAAAGTCGCCGCGGGCCATAGCGCGCCCTTTTTGATGGAAAAGCGGTGATGCGACTCCACGTGTATCGAGCACTTCCAGAATCTTGTCGGCGTTGAACCCCATTTTTTCTCCAAACACCAAACCCTCTGCCAGTACCTGAACCAATTCAGCCTGCACCAGATTGACAATGAACTTCATCTTGGTGGCATCCCCGATTTTGCCGACATGGATCGTATTGAGTCCAAAAAATGAAAACGGTTCGCGGCACTTGCCAGCCAGCGCTGTGTCACCGGCGGTGATGATAGTCATGAGTCCATTAACCGCGTGGTCTTTGCTGCCCCATACCGGTGCATCCAGATAGGGGACCTTTTTTCGTGCGCATTCTTCGGCCAGTTTCATAGTTGTTTCAAGTGAATGCGAACCCATATCAGCCAGGATCGTTCCGCTGTCAATTCCTGCCAAAATACCTTCTTTGCCAAAGAAGAGCGGCCCCAGTTCATCGCCCTCTGGGACGATGGCGATGACCAGATCACGCCCTTTGGCGGCTTCAAGCGCGGATGATGCAGGTTTGGCCCCCAGTGCAGCAAGTTCTTGCACAACAGCCAGCTCTGTATCAAATACCGTCAGCTCATAGCTTCCTTTTGTCAAGTTGGCAGCCATATGGCGGCCGACAGTGCCAAGGCCAATAAAACCGATTTTTTGTAACATGCAATACCTCCTATAGGTGGCTATTATATAAAATGGTGTTTAATTTATATGAGTTTTTGCCAGCTGGCAATAATCAAATACTATTGGTACCGATTTTCTGTGTAATGCTGCGTCATCGTGATGTTGTTACGCCGATTCGGTCGCAAACATTGAACAACCTGCAGTTAGAACAGCGCGGCGAAACCGGATGGCAATGGTTCTGGCCGAATGCGACAAGCAGGTCGTTAATCATGATCCAGTATTCGGTGGGGAGTTGAACTCTTAGCACCCTTTCTGTCTCGTCGGGGGATCTGGTTGATACATAGCCAAGGCGGTTGCATATGCGGTGGACGTGGATATCCACGCAAATTCCAGGTTTGCCGAAGCCGAGTGTCATGACGAGATTCGCTGTTTTGCGCCCGACTCCTTTGAATTCAAGCAACCCGTCAATGTTGTCCGGCACGGTCCCGCCATACTCGGTCATCAGCCTTCGTGACAACAGGGCTATCTGTTCCGCTTTGTTGTGGTAGAAGCCTGCTGGATAGATCAGTTGTGAAATGTCATCAGCGGAAAGTTCCGCCATTGCCTCTGGAGTCTGGGCTCGTGCAAAAATCCTTGCGGAGGCTTTAGCGGTCACTTCATCTTTGGTGCGCAGCGAGATGATACAGGAAATCAGAACCTTGAACGGGCTGCCGTTGCACTGGGCAACTATTGTAACGGCCGGTGTCTGCCAGTTTTTGTACTCTTCGCGCAGCGTCTCAATAACAGTATGAATCTCGTCCGGTTTCATTGTCTCGATTCTATCCTATGCCGTATTGCTCTGCAATAGCGGTTTTACTTTTTTGTAATGGTGCGTTAGTATGCGCGCTATGAATATTGACCTGCATATACATTCCAGCTTTTCTGACGGGGCCTTTGCTCCCTCCGAACTTGTCGCTCTTGCCGAAAAACTTGATGTGCGCGTTATCGCCATCGCCGACCACGATTCAGTTGCCGGGGTTGAGGAGGCGATTGCTGCCGGCGCTGCCTTCGGTGTCGAAGTTATTCCTGCCGTTGAACTCTCTGTACAATTCCAGGATTGGCAGGACGTTCACCTGCTGGGATACGGTATCGATTTCAGAGATAAAAACTTTCTGCACAATCTCGATGGGTTCAGGCGCCGCCGCGAGGGGCGCAATGATGAGATCCTCGGGCTTGTGAATGACATGCTGCGTGCCGAGGGGCGAAGCGTGTTGAGTCGCGACAGTGTGCTGGCCTTCGCCCGTGATTCTATTGGCCGTCCGCATATTGCACGGGCACTGCTGGAACGTGGACATGTGGATTCTGTTGAGGACGCCTTCAGGCGCTATCTCGTGCCTTGCAATGTACCTAAAAGCTATTGGCCTATGGAAGAGGCAATCGCTGAAATTCACCGTATTGGCGGGGTTGCGGTCCTGGCCCACCCTACAAGTATATCAAAGGATCCGGTTATACTCGGTGCTGCCATCGCAGCTCTCCATCTCTCAGGGCTCGACGGTATTGAGGTCTATAATAATATGGGCTGGCCCCAGGAGATTGAATTTCTGCGGCGTACCGCGCTGGAACGCGGACTGCTGTTGACGGCCGGCTCAGATTTTCATGGCATTGAGGAAGGGCTTGAAATCGGCAGGGGGCGAGAAGGGATGCGCTTTGACAGCTCCCTGCTCGCCCCTCTGTATGAACGGTTACACAAAATCAGCTGATAGCTGTTACATTTTTTCCTTATAGGCCTTGTAATCAAATACGTGAATGTCTTCGATAACCGATGTCACCCCTTTAACCGATTTAACAATATCTATGGCCGCTTTTTTCTGGGTCTCAGAAGCAATGTAGCCGCTGATTGACACCGCGCCTTTGTCTATTGAGATGGAAAACGGTCGGTAATCCTCCAGGACCGGAGCGTTCAGGAGGGCTGTTTCGATCTTCTTTGATAAAATAACACAGTCTATTGCAGTAGCTGCTGATTTGTCAGAATCTTTTGTATACTGATCTTTGACCGCAGTCGTAATACAGTCAACAATCGTTGACTCTGAAAGGCGGGAGGTGTTGAATACCAGATCGTAATAATTAGCGTCATTCCAGTTGCGGTCAAAATAGAAGTGGATGAAGCCACCACGCTGGTGATCACTGCGGCGTATCAGGGAACGAGCCATATCCGGATCAATCCACTCGCGCTCGGCAAAACGCTCCACCCTCTCTTCAAAATCTGCAATAAATCGCAGGCGCAGAACATTCTTGCAATCCTTCAACAAGTCCTGGCCGCCACGCCCATAAATAACAACATTTCCTTTACGGGCCATATCAAGGATAATTAATTCAATTGCGTTAAGCGCTGCAGCACGTTTGCGGTCTTCCGCCGTGACATAGGAGGGTGGTTTTTCATCGACCATTTTAAGGACTTCTGGAGTCAGGCCGTATTTTGATGCAACTGATTTGATTCGCGTACCGTCTATAAAAGTGTATCTCAGCCTCTGGGCGACCTCTGAGGCAATATGATAGGCTCCAGTGCCCATTTCGCGTGATACGGTAATAATTGCCATTGTTTCAGCCTCCAATAAAGCGAATCAGTTTAGATGCTTATAGCATGTAATAGTTGTGTATACAAGCCGATCGTGATAGCGTTTACGACAATATTAATTCATACGGTGGTCAGTGTGTCCGAAGTTACTCTGTTCATATTTCGTTTTTTTCTCTTTGCTGTTGTCCACTCTATTTTGGCACTGCCGTATCTCAAACGGCAATTTACCGGGCGAAGCGGCCACCTTTTTCGGTTCTACCGTCTGTATTACAACATCATCTCTGTACTGCTCTTCGGTTGGGTCATGGCCGCCTTCGGAAACTCGTCCATTCTGTATGTTGTGCCGGGAGTGTGGAGTCTTGTGCTCTACTTCATGCAACTGGTATTTCTGGTCATCCTGTGTGTTTGCGTCAGCCAGACCGGTACCGCAGCGTTTCTCGGGATTCCTGCGGTGCGTGCAGACGAACTTAAAGCGCCGAGGCTTGTTACCAATGGTTGTTACCGGATCGTGCGACATCCTCTGTATCTGTTCTCAATGCTTTTCCTGCTCAGTAACCCGGTGATTAGCTCCCGCTGGCTTTTGTTGACACTCGCCTCAGCTGTCTATTTCTTCATCGGTGCCCGCCTTGAGGAACGCCGCTTACATGTGGCGTTTGGAAGCGAATACGAAGCATATAAACGCGCTGTCCCCTTCATGTTTCCCCGTATCTTCACTTCATAAGCCCGCACCGCCCATCCCCCCACTATTCTTGTGTTCATAGTAATGGAGAGGATAGTCAATGAAAAACGTCTCCCGGCAGGACTTCTAGCTTACTGAAGCAATTGATACCGTTACCAGAAGCCTCCTTTGAGTATTACCGCATTGTATCTCCAGAGGTATTTTCAGAGTTGTTCCTTCCACGTCAATCTCTTCGTTCAGAAGCGTGACAAGCGGTCTATCACCTGCCACTTGCTCTGCACGGACAATTCCCGGATCCCTCTGGATCGTTGTGTCCGGGACAGGTCGGGTATCTGGGGTAATGGCGACAGCATCATCATGAACAGGCGTGTCAGCGTTGCTGATCTGTTTGTCCTGTTGCTCTTTAGCTTTGACGCGTTCGAGTACCTGGCTGGAAAGGATCGTTAAAGCCTCAAGCAGGCCATCTCCGCAGGCCGCGTTGGAATGGCAGGTTGGCAGCATGGCAAGGTCAAGCGCCGCAGCAATAACGGCGGCTTCAGTCGGCGGATGCTCTTGGAGGGAGCTGTTGAGTTGCAGAACAGCAGGTGTTTCGTGCAGGCCGACACCATAGGCAGAGAGAAAATCCCGCAACTGCGACACGCTCTCTCTGGTTTCGGCTGCGTGCTCTGTAGCCGGATCAACCATTATTATAATTCCGTCGGCACCCTTGAGCGTCATTTTCCATGCTGCCGGATTAGTGACGTTTCCGGTAAGCGTATAGACATGCAGACGGACACGATAACCGTTAGGCAGCGGCGACTCAAAAGGACTGAAATCAAAGAACAGCAGATTGTCGGCTCCGGCAGGAACATGCTTTAATTCACCGCGCAGGGAAGGTTTTATCCGTGAATAAATATAGTTGAGAGCGGTGCTTTTGCCACTACCAGCCGGTCCGTAGTAAACAATCTTGGCGTTGATCTCTTTTTTGGCATGATTAACAAGTGCCATGTTGAACTCCTGGGTGATCTACTTTTTCTTGTTCAACAGAAGCCGTTTAGCCGTGGTTGAGACAACTGAAGATATGTTCTTGCTTTTGGCAAAAGAAGACAGGTCCTTCTCTCCCATGGTGCCCAGATAGCGCATGGCGTTCTGCACCGGAGTCCGCGTATTCTCAATCAGGGCTTTTCGTATCTTGTAACTTTTGATCCACTCCTTGTTGGCGCAGATCAGCCGCATGATTTCATCATTCTGAATGCCTGCTTTAACAAGCGTCAAGACCTCACCTTCGGTGATGCGCGGATTTTTAATAACACTGCCTGAAACCAGCTTGTTTGCATCCTTTACAAGAATCGCGCGCCACTCCTTGTCGCCGGAAAGTGCCATCTTGATCTTTTCACCAATTCCCATGATCTGGGCCGTTTTATACTTGCTGATAAACTCCTCGTCATCTTCATTGACGGCAGGAGCCTCATCTTCGGGCTCTTCGTCCTGATCGACGTGGCCGGGCAAAGCCTCCAGTACATCCACTCCCTCAATGACTGCGCTGTCCGGAGCTGTTATGGCTTCAGCGGGATAATGATTACAGAGAAGGCGCAGTGAATCTATAACGAGCGGGTGGGGAGTGGCGGACTCGATGTATGCGGTGATGACAGCTTCCGGCAGATCTTTAAGACAGGAAAGGGCGGTAGCGCGAACGCTCTGTTCGGCATCTTTTGAGAGGCAGAACAAGAGCATCAGGCGATCGGCCGCCGCCATACTCCCGGCAGCGGTGCAAGCGGCAAGCCTGACCTCCAGAGCTGTTCCCGGCCGGACGTATGCGGCCACAGCCGGGGATATGGTTAATTTAACTTTTTCAGCCATCAGTTGTTAGTTCTGCGAAAGCGTTGCTTTTATTCCGGCACTTTTCAGTCTGCCAAGGGCGGTTTCAGCCTCTTTTTTGTTTTTGAAAGGGCCAACGGAAAGGCTCTGTGTTGGTATTGCAATGTCGGCGTGCTTTACTGTTGCCGTGATACCGGCGGCTTTTAAACGCTCTTTTTCGGAGCTGGCCGCTTCTTTTTGCAAATACGATCCGGCATATACGGCAAATTTACCACCCTGTTCGAGAACAAAGGCATCTGAAGTGTAGCGATTCAGCTTTTCAAGGGTTGACTGGGCCGCCACACGATCACTGTGCTCAGATACAAACAGGCGGCTCATCATTGTTTTCTTGCGAACGGCTGGTTTGATGGCCGGTTTGAAACCGGCTTTACGCACGCGCCCCATATCTGCTGCCAGGGTCTCTTCCAGAACGTAATTGCCGACCATAACCGACCATGGAGCTGTTGACGGTTTCTTTGCTTTTGCGTCATTTGGCGCTTTTGCCTGGATGCTCTTTTTGGCTGCCACCGCAGGTTTTGTATCAGCCGTTTTTGTTGTAATTGTTTTTTTGGTCTTTTCTTTGACGTTGGCTGGAAGCGGGGCGGCTTTAACTGCCGGTGTCGGGACCGGCTTGATCGCGGCAGCAGGTTTAGTCGTTGGGACCTGGACCGGCTTGGCTGGAACAGCAGGTTTGGCTGCTGGGGCCGCTGGTGTCACCGGGGCGGTCGCAGCTGCGTTCGGGGTTTCAACTTTTTCAGGAGTTTTTACTCCCGGCACGACAGGACTGCCATCACGGGCCGGGAGCGGTATTTTTACAATCTGGGGCGCCGGAGCAGAAAGTTCGGCAGTTTTCGGCGTTTCCTGAGGCTTGATAAGATCGGTGAAAAAATAGATGTACGTAAAACCGCCGACCAGCACCAACAGTAGGACAAGCAGAGCATTCTGATTCTTTTTTTCACCATGTGCTTCTTGTTCAGAGTTACCTGAATCTTTGCTGAATTTAATATCCATGGACATCCTCCATTGCAGCTTAATGGTTATTGTGTGCTTCTTTTTTTTCTGTCAGAGCTTCAGAAACTATCTTTTGCGAAAGGTGTGAAGGCACCTCTTCATAATGGGAAAATTCCATGCTGAACAGTCCGCGGTCACTGGTCATAGATTTCAGGTCATTTGAATACGCCAGAACTTCAGACATAGGCACAATAGAGCGGATAATCTGTGAGTTTGCTTTTGGCTCTACGCCGACAACCTTGCCGCGCCTGGAGTTGAGGTCACCTATGACATCACCCATGTTCTCGTCAGGCACGGTAATCTTCATGTTTACTAGAGGCTCAAGCAGAACCGGCTTGCAGAGCTCCATCGCCTTCTTAAATGCCATAGAGCCTGCAACCTTAAAGGCCATTTCGGAGGAATCTACGGTGTGAAAAGAGCCGTCGTAGAGGGCAACCCTGAAATCTACCACCGGATAGCCCGCGAGAAATCCATCCTGGCTGGCTTCCTGAATCCCTTTGTCAACCGCCGGGATATACTGGCGCGGGATGACTCCCCCGACAACCTTGTCTTCAAAAACATACCCCTCACCGCGACTTGTCGGGGACATCTCTATCCAGCAGTCACCATACTGACCGCGACCGCCAGATTGCTTTTTGTATTTTCCCTGCACCTTGGCTGTGCCACGAATCGTCTCAAAATAGGGAACTTTTGGCGTCTTGAGCAGGACCTCCACACCAAATTTACGCTTCATCTTTTCAACAATGACTTCAAGATGAACCTGCCCCATGCCGGAAATGATGAACTCCTTTGTCTGGGTATCACGATGCGACTCAAGCGTCGGCTCTTCCTCTAACATGCGGTGCAGCGCACCGTGGATCTTGTCCTCGTCAGCTTTGGTCTTGGGCTCTATTGCGTATGATATCACCGGTATAAGCTGTTTTGCCGGTTCAAAGACGATCGGTTTGGCTGGATCGCAGAGTGTGTCGCCGGTTACTGTTTCCTTGAGTTTGGCAACGGCAACGATGTCCCCGGCGACAGCCTGTTTGATCGGGTGCTGTTTTTTACCTTCAAGTTCGTAAATCTGTCCGATCCGCTCTTCAACCCCTTTGCTCGAGTTGTATATCGTCGAATCTGAGTTGAGTACTCCGGAGTAAACCCTGAAAATAGTTATTTTGCCGGTGTACGGATCGGAAGTCGTCTTGAAAACCAGTGCCGAGAAAGGTTCCTTCTCGTCCGGAGCGCGTTCAATGATCTCTTCGGTTTTGGGGTGAATGCCTACCGCCTTGGTTCGGTCCAGCGGGGAGGGGAGGTAGGCGCAGATCGCATCCAACAGGTGAGCTACTCCGATGTTGGCGGTCGCCGCTCCACAGAGCACCGCCGTAAAGGTATTGCGCATCGTTCCGACCCTCAGGCCGTCGATTATTTCATCGACCGTAAGATCGCCGTTTTCGAGGTATTTTTCTGTGAGCGCATCGTACGCCTCAGCGACCGTCTCGACCATCTGTTCGTGCAAACGGGCCGCTTCTGCGGCGTATTCGGCAGGTATGGCTCCTTCTGTATATGTGCCTGAGCCGTCTTTGGCGTAAAAGCAGGCTTTCATTGTTATCAGATCGATAACCCCTTCAAAAGCCGCTTCGAGCCCCATCGGCATCTGAATGGCTATCCCCCGGGCTCCCAGCATTTTTTCCATGTCGTCAATAGCCCGCAGAAAGCTGGCCCGCTCGCGGTCGAGCTTGTTGACAAATGCAATACGGGGGATTTCAAATTCGTTGGCCCATTTCCAGATTTCTTCCGTCTGGGCTTTGACTCCTGATATGGCAGAGAGGATGATGACTGCACCGTCGAGGGTACGCATGCAGGCACGGGTGTCAGCAATGAAGTTACCATAGCCGGGGGTGTCCACAATATGGATGGAGTGTCCCTGCCACTCGCAATGGTCAAGTGCGGAACTGATTGAAATTTTCCGTTTGATCTCTTCCGGCTCAAAATCCATGGTTGATGTGCCGTCATCAACCCGGCCCAGTCGGTCGATCATCCCGGTGTCAAAAAGAATTGCCTCTGATAGCGACGTCTTGCCGGCGCCGCCATGCGCGATGATGCCCACGTTGCGGATCTTGCTGGTCTCAAACTGTCCCATAGAACTGCCTCCTTGCGTGCAATATGGATTTCATCTGTTCGTCCAACGATAATTTCCACTTCCGGATCGACTCATCTGGTGCCGTAATCAGCGGTTTCGTTCATACAATATGCGCAAACCCTCCAGGGTCAGGTTTTCATCAACTTCATCAATTGTCTTTGACTCCGGTGCGATCAGGTTGGCCAGGCCTCCGGTGGCGATTACGCGGAAATCTTCGTGGGATTCGGCCCGGATATTCTCCACGATTCCATCCACCAGGCCGACGTAGCCGTAAAATATTCCTGCCTGCATGGAGTTTACCGTGTTCTTGGCAATGACATTGGGTGGCTTGATTATATCTATTCGTGGCAGCTTGCTGGCGCGCTGAAAGAGCGCCTCTACTGAAATAGCAAGGCCGGGGGCGATGGCGCCTCCACAGTACTCTCCCTTGCCATTGACATAATCAAAGGTTGTGGCCGTGCCGAAATCGACAATGACCAATGGGCATTTATGCTTTTCATAGCCGGCCACAGCGTTAACAATCCTGTCGGCGCCAACTTCACGGGGATTGTCGTAGTGGATCGGCATGCCGGTCTTGATGCCGGGACCGACAACGTAGGGTGACAGATTGAAAAAATCGTGAGAAATCGCCTCCATTACACCCGTAAGCGGTGGCACAACCGACGATATTATTGAAGCCTTGACCGCAGAAAAGCCGAGCCCGGCCTGGTCAAACAGGCTGTGCAGAAGCACCGCATATTCGTCCGATGTTCGAGACTTGTCAGTTGACAGGCGCCAGCTGCGGAGCAGCAGCGTGCCGTCATAAACTCCCAATACAATGTTGCTGTTGCCGACGTCAATAACCAGAAGCATTCAGATTACCCTCACATCTCCACAGGTGATTCGGTGCATTGTTCCCTCATCTGATCTGAGCAGCATCGCCCCGTCCGAATCGATGCCGACAAACCGGCCGCCGGTACATTCTGTCCCAGAGTCGCTGACGAGTACCTGGCGCCCGTTGGCGTTGCATCTTTGCTGCCACTCTTCGCGTACCGGCCCAAATCCGTGTGCCAGAAACTCTGCGTAGAGACGATCAAGCTCATTCAGCATGGTGCCGGTGAAACGTGAACGGTCAACCCGGATGCCGGATTCCAGAAGAAGGGAAGTGGCGGGATGACGCAGATCCTGTGGAAACTGGTCTGCGGTCATGTTCAGGTTTACGCCGATGCCAAGAATGACGAAGTTGATACCATCGGTTTCTGCACTCATTTCATTTAACAGGCCGGCCACCTTTTTTCCGGAGATCAGCAGGTCGTTGGGCCATTTGATTTCAGGAGTCAGTCTGGTTGTTAGCTCAATCGCTCGTGCTACAGCCACCGCAGAGAGAAAAGTCAGTTGCGGGGCTTCATGCGGCATTATTGCCGGGCGTAATATCACTGAACAGTATAGATTGACTCCGGCAGGAGAAGACCAGAGCCTGCCGCGCCGCCCCTTGCCGCCTGTTTGGCTGTCAGCCAGAACAACCGTTCCCTCAATGGCGCCATTTTCTGCCAGCCGAAAGGCATCGGTATTTGTTGAGCCGGTCAGTTTAACAAACTCGAGTTGGCTACCGACTCTCGTGCTGTCCAGATGTGCCCTTAGTTCGTGCTGGTCAATGGTGTCAGGCGAGGAGACAAGCCGGTAGCCGCGTGATGGAGTTGCTTCGATAAAATAGCCGCTGTTTCTCAATGCAGATATGTGTTTCCAGACGGCGGTTCGTGACACCCCAAGCTCTCTGCTGAGATACTGGCCTGATATATAACCCTCTTCAGCACGGAACAGGCGCAATATGGTACCGGCTTTTTGGTGCATCGTGCTACCTCGGACGTTTCCTGGGAGTGCTGAGCGTTTAGTCGAGAAGCATTGATATGTCCATCGCCCGCGGCGAGTGGGTTAATGCTCCTACTGAGATAATGTCTACGCCGGTTTCAGCAATCGCCCGTACGCGTTCCAGGTTGACTCCGCCGGACGCCTCTACCTGAGCCCTGGTGCCAATGGTGGCAACAGCCGTCCGCATTTCGTCCAGGCTCATGTTGTCCAGCATTATAATGTCGGCTCCGGCAGTGAGAGCTTCGTCAACCTGGGACAGAGTCTCGGTTTCTATCTCTATTTTCAATGTGTGGGGGATATACGCGCGGGCCCGACGGATCGCTTCGCTGATCCCCCCTGCGGCGGCGATATGGTTTTCCTTGATCAGGACGCCGTCATACAGTCCGGTCCGGTGGTTGATGCCTCCGCCGACCCGTACGGCGTACTTTTCGAGCTGCCTCAGTCCGGGGGTGGTTTTGCGCGTGTCAACTATCCTAGCTTTTGTACCGGCTACGGCCTCGACAAAACTTTTGGTGAGTGTCGCGATGCCGCACATCCGTTGGAGCAGATTGAGCGCTACCCTCTCACCCATCAATAGTTGCGCCGCCTCTCCGTGAACCGTTGCTAAAATGGTCCCGGCCGCAGCTTTTTCGCCGTCACTCAGGCATGCTTTGAAGTGGATGTCCGGATCAAGTATGCTGAATACCCGGGCTGCGGTAGACAGGCCGGCGACCACCAGATCTTCTTTCGCAATCAACCGAGCCGATGCGGGACGCGCTCCGGGTACAACCGCAAGGGTGGTGATGTCTCCGGTATGGATATCTTCAAGGAGGGCCTGCTCAATCAGCCGGTCTATAGTTATCATGTATGGTCACCTGAACGTAAAAGTGTGTTGATCTATACCACAGCGCTTGAAGTGTATCAACCGCTACGCTGAGCTGCAATCGAGAGGTGATTTGGATAGCAGAATGTATTTAGGTACGATTCTGACCAACGGCAGCATCAGTTACTCATTATTTCAAGGCTGAAGTTTTTTACTTCTATCAGCTTGTCTTCAACCTCATTGACTATTTCGGCTAACAGCTGCTCATTAAGTTTGAGCGTGTCCCAGGCTATTCTCTGCATCGGTGGGACAAAGCTTTCCCCGCTATTGCTGAATCCGCTTGCACTGATGAGAATATCTGCAATATGGACTACCGCAGTTTTAATGCGATGATTTACAGATTCGGCAACATCGTGGTGGAAGGCAATCGGTTCGCTTAGTTTGTCAGGCAGGAACCAGCATTTCGATAACCACCCACCGACCTCTGCATGGTCAGTATCAATGATCTCCCGCTCGGCTTCCATGGTGTAAATTCGTCGCTCGCGGACAAGGTCAAGGATCTCTTTCTCGGCATCGCTGCACTTAATGGAGATAATCACTTTGCCGATGTCATGTAAAAGACCCGCCGTTGCGATCTCCTCGCATTCGGGAAGTCCCAGTTTGTGGGCGATTATATTGGCCGCAGCACCAACTCCGAGAGAATGTTCCCACAACCCGACTATGTCTTTCTCCATGATTGCGAAAATTGATGAAGAGAGCGCCAGGCTCTTGACTACATTCACCCCCAGCAGAATCATGGCGTTGGAGATGGTGGACACTCTATAGAAACCATACGACGGTGAGTTTGCCAAGCGAAGGACGCGAGCGGAAATCACCTGATCGGAAGAAACAATTCGAGCCATCTCCTGTATTGAGGACTTGTCGTTTTCAGAGAGCGAATTCAGTTTGTAAATGACACTTGGGAGCGTTGGCAGTGTCTTGGTGTCCATAATGATTCTTTTTAGATCACTGCGATTTTCGGTCACTTTCGCCCCCCATCGATTTGATCAGGTGTGTTTTGTAGATCTCATGCAGCATGGCATTAAGCGGTTCCTGAATGGTTTTGCTGAAACGGTCATCCAGCTCCTGCACCAAATCGTCAATAGATTTACCACCCTCCTCCCACACAGGGTGCCCTGCAACGTAGACGGTCGCAATATCCATGTTTGCAAAGCGAGCGATCAAGGCGTCTGTTAATTCAGTGCCTTTACCGCAGACAGGAATCCCGATTGGTGAGTCGCTGCGAAAGATATCCCTGGCAAGAACCATTCCTGCTTTAGCGCTGTTTAATGGTATTTTTTGCATGGTAGGTTTCCCTGCTCCGGGTTAATAGGGCGTAACGAGCGAAAATACTACTGAATACGGGAAAATAAGTCAATTTATTACATTGCATTACTGTTGTCAGATGATCTGTCGTCAAGGCTTATTAAGCAGGTTTGACAACGTTTTTTAGCACGTTGCATATGCAAACTGAAAATTAATATGAACTAAATCGGTAGCAGAACGTGGGTCAGTAGTATTGTGGCCATTATTCAGATCCATACGATTAACTGCTTGACAAGCTTATTTAGTGAAGATTATTGTTTTCACTTTTAGTAAAAGTCTGAGTCGTAAAGCTTGATTAACCTCACTATTTCTTTAACAAAACTAAAAATGGAGATTTGCAAATGGCTAAGTTTAAAAATTCGCTGGAATATCACTCAAGCGGTCGCAAAGGCAAGATAGAGGTGATTTCTACAAAACCGTGCCAGACCGCTGAAGATCTGTCGCTGGCATACTCACCCGGGGTTGCTGAACCTTGCCTTGCAATACAGAAAAATCCAGAGGATGCCTATAAATACACAGCTAAGGGCAACCTGATAGCAGTCGTCTCCAATGGAACCGCCGTCCTTGGTCTCGGCAATCTCGGTGCTCTGGCCGGCAAGCCGGTCATGGAAGGCAAGGGTATCCTTTTTAAACGCTTTGCTGACATTGACGTTTTTGACATTGAGCTTGACACTGAAGATCCGGATGAGATTGTCAAGGCCTGCCAGTTGCTCGAGCCGACCTTCGGCGGCATCAACCTTGAAGACATCAAGGCCCCCGAGTGCTTTTATATAGAAGAGACTCTCAAAAAAACCATGAAAATCCCGGTCTTCCATGATGATCAACACGGCACCGCCATAATATCATCTGCGGCTCTTCTCAACGCGCTGTACCTGGTTGACAAAAAAATCGAAGATATCCGTATCGTTGTCAACGGAGCTGGTGCTTCCGCCAATTCCTGTGCAAAACTCGCAATTGCGCTTGGCGTAAAACCTAACAACATGATCATGTGCGATACCAAGGGCGTTATCTACAAGGGGCGCGTAGAGGGGATGAATCCCTACAAAGAGCTCTTTGCTGCCGATACTCATTTCCGCACTCTGGAGGAGGCGGCCGTTGGTGCTGACGTCCTCTTCGGGCTTTCAGCCAAGGGTGCCTTCACCAGGGAGATGGTTGCCGCCATGGCCCCGAACCCGGTCATCTTTGCCATGGCCAATCCAGACCCTGAAATCACTCCTGAAGAGGCTCATTCGGTACGCAGCGATGTTATGATCGCTACCGGGCGCTCCGACTATCCTAATCAGGTCAATAATGTACTCGGCTTTCCGTTTATCTTTCGTGGCGCCCTTGATTGTCGCGCCAGCTGCATAAACGAAGAAATGAAGCTGGCCGCCGTCAAGGCTTTGGCTCAGTTGGCACGTGAAGAGGTGCCGGATTCTGTATGCAAAGCCTATGGGAACCAGAAATTCGCGTTTGGCCCCAACTACATCATTCCCAAACCGTTCGATCCGAGAGTCCTGTTGCATGTAGCCCCCGCAATTGCCCGGGCTGCCATGGACAGCGGTGTTGCACGCCAGCCAATTACAGATATGGCAAAGTACATTGAGCACCTCGAATCAACCCAGGGTAAATCCAAAGAGATTATGCGTATGGTTATCAATAAGGCCAAAAGTGACCCGAAATCTATTGTGTTTCCCGAAGGTGACAACGAAAAAATTCTTAGGGCGGCAAAAGAGCTGGTTGAGGAGGGAATTGCCAAGCCGATCCTGATTGGAGACCGTGCAAAAATTATCAAGAAAATGGCGGAGCTGCATATCGAGGCGGATGTTAAAATAATCGATCCGACTGACTCTGATTTGACCGACCGTTACGCCGAGGTGCTTTACAAGCTGCGTCAGCGTAAAGGTCTTACTCTTTCGGAATCGCAGCGTCTGTTACGGCGCAAATCACGTACTAATTTCGGCTCTATGATGGTCCACATGGGGGATGCCGAGGCTCTGCTGGGGGGGATTGATACACACTATCCGGAGACGATCCGTCCGGCTCTTGAGGTCGTTGGCAAGCAGAAAGGGCTTTCCAGCGTTCATGGTCTATACATGATGGTTTTCAAGAAGGAGGTCTATTTTCTTGCAGACACTACCGTAACTATTGACCCTACTGCTGAAGAGCTTGCCGAAACCGCTATTCTGGCTGCCGCAAAGGTGCGCATGTTTGATATCGAGCCCCGTGTTGCGATGCTCTCTTTTTCAAACTTTGGTTCCGTAGATCACCCACAGGCTAAAAAAGTCAGGGAGGCGGTGGAAATAGTTAAGGAACGTGCGCCAGATCTTGTTATCGACGGTGAGATGCAGGCTGATACGGCGGTTGTACCGGAGCTGCTGGACGGCTTCACCTTCTCAAAGCTGAAGGGTCGTGCCAATATACTTATATTTCCCGATCTGAACTCGGGAAATATCTGCTACAAGCTTTTGCATCATCTGGGGGGGGCAGAGGCTATCGGTCCGATTCTGATGGGTATGAACAAGCCGGTTCACGTTTTGCAACGTGGTGATGGCGTTGATGATATCGTGAATATGGCCGCTATCGCTGTCGTGGATGCTCAGACAATATAACTCCAGTTCTGAAATATTATTTCATTGCAAGCGGCATGAGAGCTGGCTAAGGTCGGTTTCTTGCGCCGCTTGCTGTCTCTGATGAGTATGATGTTATTGTTAGTGGTTGTAATTAATTGCCGTGTAGCGTAAAAATATGTTCATTTTTATGATTACTACGGTTGAGTGTCGGGCAATGTTTATTCTTGTCGCTTTATCTCGCCCATTCAATGGATTATCCGACAGTAAATATTTGACATGCTTGGTAAATTACTTTAGTTTCTAGCCGTCGAGCGAATGGCTATTTCAGGAGGTTCAGATGTTCCTTCTCCCCAAGGGCAGTCCACTATTTGAAAATCTGGCAGTTTCCAAGTTGAAATTGCCGGATGTTTTAGCAAAGCTTAGTAACGGTGCATTCACCGGTTATGCAAGTTTTGTGTTCCAGTCCAGCACCTCCATTCTGGTGTTTGAGGCTGGGAAACTTGTCAGTGCTCTTGTGGAGGGGCAAAACGGCAGGCGTGAATCCGGTTTTGAAGCACTATCTGCGCTGACCGAACTAATGGTTTCGACAGGGAGCGGTTCCCTGAATGTCTACAAGCTTTCCAAAGATCTGACCATGTGTATTAACGCCCTTTTGGAAGGCGAAATGCTCTACAAGGCTCAGGAGCTAAAGCTGATAGATATCAAAACCCTGCTTGAAAAGGTTAAAGAGGATAAAATGAATGGTTGTCTGCGCATCTATACGGATGAACATTCAGCCATGATCTTTTACAAGGATGGTAATCCACTCGGCTTTTTTCATGACGGATCCAGTGATATTGAAACATCATCCACTGAGTCACAGAAGATCGCCGGGCTGCCAGGGGCCAAAATTGACCTTTTTTCCACCCAAAGTGCTGACGAGCTGATGGGGACGAATCTGCTCGAAGTCGCAAATATTCAAAAGATATGGGATGCGTGTGTTGCGCTCCACAAATCTGAGCTGGACAAAACAAACCTTGAGCGTAAGGAACGTGACAAGAAGGTTGAATACATCAAGCTCTCGGAATTGGAAGAACAGGTTAAATCAATTGTGGGTGAGTATGTCGGCAAAGTCGGTCGTGGTATTGTTGACAAGGAAATTTCAGATAATGGCGGCAACCAGTGCCTGGTAGATGCTGATGGTGCTGAAAAGTTCATGAGGGGTGTAGAAAGAGCGGCAAAGCTTCTTGTCAGCGGCAGAAATATAAAATTGATGATGGAGCGGCTCTCCTCCACGACTTCTGCTGCCCAGTCGGAGTAAGACCCGGTAAAACAACTATAGTGACGCTATTGCAGTGATAAAATCTGCAGTAGCAAGCTGATATAAATCAAAAAAGGCCATGCTATTGCATGGCCTTTAGTTTTTTGTTGGAGGCGCGTGTCGGATTCGAACCGACGTTAACGGTTTTGCAGACCGGCTCCTAGCCTCTTGGATAACGCGCCGTTGTTCAATGAAGTAATCCTTATAGCTAATATTCCGTTGCACTGTCAATCACTATTTTGTCTATTTGAATTTAATCGCAAATCCTGTGGCCGTGTACTCCGTTGATGGAATGATTCCGTAGGTCGTGGTGCGTCCAGTAACCTCTGGAAGCATAACCGCGTCAGCGCCCATTTTATAGGCTTCTTGTTGTATAGCTGCATGCCCCCATGCCTGGATATCTGGCGTAAGCACATAGTCGGACCCGTACGATTCGCGAACAACCTTGATCCTGCCAACGGTTGTATATGGGCGTATTAATTCGTCCTGTACGAGTATCGGCACACCGTCATTCTGGTACGGCACTATTATGGTGCTACAACCATGAATCAAAGGGATGAACGTCAATAAAAGCACAAATAAAATAGCTGAATTATTGATCTTTATCATGTGATGGAGATCCTTTTGTCGCTAAATTCTCTCTGGACAGGTAAGCCTTTACATGTTAATGTTTCTACCTTTTTTAGGCAATAGAAAACTTATTTCTCAATTCTAAATCAAGGTTATCTCTTCGTTCGCTTGAGCTCGTCTCATTATTGGTGGTAGTTGTACATTTTCGCTGCCCCAAGTCTGACTCTGATTTCTTCCTTGATGTGTGATTTGAACTAAATATTCTTTACCAAAGGAGCAAAAGCGATGTCGGGTCATAATAAGTGGAGCACAATCAAGCATAAAAAAGGCGCTGCAGATGCAAAGCGCGGTAAAGTATTTACCAAGATTATCAAGGAAATTTCTGTCGCTGCAAAGTTGGGCGGTGGTGACCCTGCTGCAAATCCCCGTCTGAGAACTGCAGTTGATAAGGCAAAAGCCGAGAATATGCCGAAAGATAATATTGAACGGGCTATCAAGAAGGGGGCCGGGGGGATGGAGGGTGTCACCTACGAAGAGATCGTATATGAAGGTTATGGTCCTGGTGGCGCTGCTGTTCTCGTTGAAGTTCTTACCGATAACAGAAATCGCTCTGTCTCAGATATCCGTAGTATCTTTTCCAAGAGTAACGGCAACATGGGGGAAGCCGGTTGCGTCTCATGGATTTTCAGTAAAAAAGGGCTTATAGGGTATGACAAGTCCGCCGATTTCGATCAGCTGTTTGAAGCAGCTCTTGAGGCCGGTGCTGAAGATGTTGCCGAGCAGGATGATTGTTATGAAGTTACCACTGAGCCAGCGTTGTTTATTGAGGTGCGTGAGGCGTTGGCCGTTAATGGTTTTAAGCATGTAAACGCCGAAGTAACCATGATTCCACAGACTCAGGTCAAGCTTGAAGGAAAACAGGCGGAGAGTATGCTCAAGCTCATGGACAAGCTGGAGGATAACGATGATGTCCAAAATGTGTATGCCAACTTTGATATCTCCGAAGAGGAGATGGAAAAACTGATGTAGTAGTTAATTGGGCCCTTCGGGGCCCTTTGTCGTTGAGGGGGTAAAATATGTTCGAGATTGCAACTTTTGCTGCCGGCTGTTTCTGGGGTGTAGAAGATGACTTCCTGTCTGTTCCAGGAGTTATCGCTACTCGGGTTGGATACTGCGGTGGGCACACGGTCAGCCCGACGTATCATGATGTTTGTAATCATGGTACTGGTCATGCGGAGGCTGTTGAGGTTACCTTTGATCCACTCCAGGTCAGCTACGACAAACTGCTCAAGATCTTCTGGGAGGGCCATGATCCGACCCAGTTAAACAGACAGGGGCATGATGTTGGTGATCAATACCGCTCTGCTGTTTTTTATCATACAGAGGAACAGCATCGGTCTGCTCTTGAGTACCTTGCTACGTTGGAGGGTAACCATATATTCAGGCGGCCAATTGTAACCCAGATTGTACCGGTAACAGTTTTCTGGGAGGCTGAAGCGTATCACCAGAAGTATCATCAAAAAAACGGTGGCGGCTGCGGTTTTTAAGCGCCAAGCGTTTTAGATGTCGGTTTAACCGTTGACTGCATTTCGTGTTCAATCTTGTGACGGCAAATACGGTAGCTGAGAAAGGGGGATATGTATGCACACACCATTCAAGCCTCGTCCAGTATATATTGCAGCCTCATGGATGGCCCCGGTTGGACGGTATAACGGAAAAGATAAACAGGAGCTCACTTTTCTGGAACTCTCAGAATTGGGTGGTGAGGTCTTTAATGACAGTCCGGTGCGTCGACGTGATATTGAAGCGGTTATCGTTGGAAGCCAGAACCCTTCGGCGTTCTCTGCGGTGGATAATACTGCTGCCAAAATCGCTGGTATATTGGGGATTTCAGGAGCCCGTTCAATCCTTGTAGATACAGCCTCTTCATCGGGTGCGTCAGCGTTCGAAAGTGCCTACCTGGAAATTGCATCCGGGAGGTATGATTCGGTTCTGGCCCTTGGCATCCAGAAGATGAGTGATGCTTCTACTGATCAATCAACCCGAATTATCGCCGGAGTCATTGATCGCGACGAAGCTGAATTCGGCTTGACAATGCCGGCTTGCGGTGCGCTGGTAGCCCGTGCTTTAAAGGAACGTCTCGGCCTTTCCGATGAGGAGTGGACGGCCTATTCTGCTCTTTTAACACAGCGCAGCCAACGCTTTGCCGCTCGCAATCCAGATGCTCACCTGAACGTTCAGGTTGAGCTGCAGGACTATTATCAGCAGATTGCTGACGGCAGGAATTATAACTATTGGTATCCATTGCGTTACCATGACTTCTGTCCAATGTCTGACGGTATTGCAGCTATTGTGCTCACCTCCATTCCTCAAGACGTTCGTGTTAGCGGGGTTGGGAGCGCAACGGATATACCGACGATAGCCGATCGCAATTACTTTCATTCTTTTCCGGCGACCGTCACTGCCGCTGGTTATGCCTATGGTATGGCCGGTATCAAGGACATCAGATCTTTTGCCGGTGCGCTTCATGTCAACATGCATGATCCCTTTAACGGTTTTGGGCCGATAAATATGGTGGATCTTGGCATTGTCAGCAGGGGGCGGTTAATGGATGCTCTGCTGGATGATTCACTAACCGGTGAAAACGGTGCCTTTCCGACCAATCTTACCGGAGGGTTGAAGGGGAGGGGGCATCCGCTTGGAGCGACCGGAATGATTCAGATCGTTGAGAACCACCGGCTGATCAGAGAACGGGGTTTCTCGGCTGGTCTGTCACATTCTATCGGCGGTCCCATTAACAATAATGTCGTTACGCTGCTGGAACGTAGTGACCATTATGAATCGCGACCCCACGAGCCATTCAAACCCTGGGGGCTGCCTTCCCTCGGCAAGATGAAGCCAAAGGGTGTAACGATAGAGTTCTTATTGGCTTCAACTCCCGTTGTTACCGGCTCTTTCGTGACGGCAACGGTCCGTAGCCATCATAAAACGGGTCAGCCTGAAGTTGCTATTATCATTGTTGCCTGCCGCTACGAAGGCTCAACCTACAAGTTCCTGTTTGGTATTTCCGGGGAGTTTTATTCTCAGATATCCTCATGCTCAACCGGTGATCCTGTTTCCATCGAGAGCGTGAACGGTTCACTGCTGGTCAACAGTATGCCGGTTACACGCTTCTATACCCGGACGGTAAACGGACTGGTGGAGCTTGTCGGCAACCGGTGGAAAATGCTGACTCGGTAGGGGGGAGCCAAATAAAAAAACGGCCGGAAGTCTGACTTCCGGCCGTTGCATTGTGTTCTGTAAACTGTCCTATTTCTATGCTGCTTCTAAATCTACCTCAGTAGCATCGTTATTTCCTGCCTCTTTTTCCAGGCTATCTTTCGGTGCCTGGGAGTCAGCCTGCAAGCGTAAATTGCGGTAACGAGATATTCCGGTACCGGCAGGTATCAGGCGGCCCATGATGACATTCTCTTTAAGTCCCCGCAGGTAGTCAATCTTTCCTTCAATTGCAGCCTGGGTCAACACCTTCGTTGTTTCCTGGAATGATGCCGCTGATATGAACGATTCGGTCGAAAGCGACGCTTTTGTAATCCCCAGCAACAGTGGCTCAGCAACTGCAGGACGTTTTCCATCACGGAAAGCCTTATCGTTTTCCTGCTCAAATACCCACCGTTCGATCTGATCATCTACCAGAAGATTAGTGTCACCCGTGTCCTTGATGCGCACTCGACGCAGCATCTGACGAACAATAACCTCAATATGCTTATCATTGATCTTGACGCCCTGAAGACGGTACACCTCCTGGACCTCATCAACCAGATATTTGGCGAGCTCTTTGACGCCCAGAACCCGCAGAATGTCGTGCGGATTGGATGAGCCATCCATGAGTGGTTCTCCGGCGCGGACATGATCGCCTTCGTGAACACTGATATGCTTGCCTTTAGGAATCAAATACTCCTTCGGTTCGCCAAGTTCTGGAGTAACAATGACCTTGCGTTTGCCCTTGGCATCTTTGCCGTATGTCACGCGGCCATCGATCTCGGTAATAACAGCAAAATCTTTTGGCTTACGTGCCTCGAAAAGTTCGGCAACGCGCGGCAAACCACCGGTAATATCCTTCGTCTTGGTCGTTTCACGAGGGATCTTGGCGATAATGTCACCGGCACTGATGACAGTATCATCAATAACCGAAATGTTGGCGCCGGCCGGCAGGAAGTAACGACCAATCGTGCCGCCACCTTCTCCGGTTGCATCTTTGATGGCGATGCGCGGACGCTTGTCGGTGTCTTTTGTCTCGATGATAACCTTACGTGAAAGTCCGGTTACATCATCGAGCTGCTCCTCCATCGTAACACCTTCGAGGATGTCAGCAAACTTGACCCGACCGGCTACTTCAGTAAGAATCGGCATGGTGTAGGGGTCCCACTCTGCCAGCGTGACGCCCTGTTTGACCGCTCCACCTGGAGCAATCTTGATCTTTGCACCATACATGACCGTGTATTTCTCTCGCTCACGGCCGGTTTCGTCGATTACGGCGATCTCACCATTGCGGTTCATTACAATATGGTGGCCTTCGTTGTTAACAACGGTATTGACGTTAATGTAATTGATTATACCGTCTGCACGGGCCTCAAGTGAAGTCTGCTCAGCGTGACGGGATGCGGTACCGCCGATGTGGAAGGTACGCATTGTCAGCTGGGTGCCGGGCTCTCCAATGGACTGAGCAGCTATGACGCCGACAGCTTCACCCATGTTGACGCTATGGCCACGAGCCAGGTCGCGACCATAACATTTGGCGCAAATGCCGCGCTTGCTTTGGCAGGTAAGAACCGATCTGATTTTAACCTTCTCGATCCCGGCATCTTCAACTTTTTTAACCAGATACTCGTCAATTTCCTGATTCATTTCAATCAGGATTTCATCCGTCAACGGATCATGAATATCTTCAAGGGCAACACGTCCAAGAATACGATCACCGATCGGCTCAATTATTTCTCCGCCTTCTGTCAGGGAGGAAACGACCAGGCCGTCCAATGTCCCGCAGTCAGTCTCGGTGATAATTGCATCTTGAGCGACGTCTACCAGTCGGCGGGTAAGGTAGCCGGAGTTTGCAGTTTTGAGAGCCGTATCTGCAAGACCTTTACGAGCGCCGTGGGTTGAGATGAAGTACTGGAGAACCGTCAATCCTTCGCGGAAGTTGGCGGTAATCGGGGTTTCAATGATCTCCCCTGAAGGCTTTGCCATCAAGCCACGCATACCTGCGAGCTGGCGAATCTGCTGTGCAGAACCACGAGCACCTGATTCTGCCATCATATGGATGGCATTGAACGATGATGTTTCTATTTTGCTGCCATCGCGGGCCGTGACAATCTCTTTTGAAAGGTTGTCAAGCATCTCGGTTGCGATTTCTTCAGTAGCCTTTGCCCAGATATCGATAACCTTGTTGTAACGTTCGCCGTCGGTGATCAGACCTTCGGTGTACTGATTCTGGATCTCGGTAACTTCTTCGTGGGCTTTCTCAATGATTGCCGGTTTGCCTTCTGGAATGACCATGTCGTCAAGACAGATGGAGATGCCGGCAAGGTTTGCATACTTGAAACCTATTTCCTTGAGACGGTCTGCCAAAAGAACGGTTTCTTTGCTGTCTGACAGGCGATAGCAGGTATCGACCAGATTTGACAGTTCCTTCTTGGTCATGACCTTGTTTATTGTAGAAAATGGTACCGCAGCAGGAAGGACATCTCGCAGCAGGATACGCCCTGCAGTTGTGTCAATCAGCTGGAACTTTTCGTCAGAAGCAAGATTCTTCATACGGACTTTAATCAGTGCCTGCATGTCAATCTCGCCGGCGTCGAATGCTATTCTGACTTCCTCGGGTGAGGAAAAACAGCCGGAAACGTTTATGCCGGCCAGAAGTTCCTTTTCAGTCGGCCGGTAATACTCTCCCTTGGCGTTGATTCTGTCTCGGGTCATGTAGTATGCCCCGAGGACCATATCTTGGGACGGTACAATGATCGGTTTGCCGTTGGCCGGTGAGAGGATGTTGTTGGTAGACATCATCAGAACACGCGCCTCTACCTGGCTTTCAATGGAGAGCGGCAGATGGACAGCCATCTGGTCGCCGTCAAAGTCAGCGTTGAAGGCGGTACAGACAAGCGGGTGCAGCTGAATAGCCTTTCCTTCGATCAGGACAGGCTCAAAAGCTTGAATCCCCAGACGGTGAAGGGTCGGAGCACGGTTTAGCATGACCGGGTGTTCCTTGATAACCTCTTCAAGGACATCCCATACTTCCGGGCGCTCTTTTTCAACCATCTTCTTGGCGCTTTTAATTGTGGTGACAAAACCACGCTCTTCCAGCTTGTTGTAGATAAAAGGCTTGAACAGTTCCAGTGCCATCTTCTTTGGCAGACCGCACTGATGCAGTTTAAGTTCCGGGCCGACAACAATAACAGAACGACCTGAGTAATCAACTCGTTTACCAAGCAAGTTCTGGCGGAAGCGTCCGGATTTGCCTTTGAGCATGTCAGAAAGAGACTTTAGCGGACGTTTGTTCGGACCGGCAATCGCACGGCCGCGACGGCCGTTGTCGAAGAGGGCGTCAACAGCTTCCTGAAGCATGCGTTTTTCATTGCGTATGATTACTTCCGGGGCTTGCAGTTCGCAAAGACGCTTCAAACGGTTGTTACGGTTAATAACACGGCGATACAGATCGTTCAGGTCGGATGTCGCAAAGCGGCCTCCGTCGAGCGGCACCAGTGGACGCAGCTCTGGAGGAAGAACCGGGATGCATTCAAGAATCATCCACTCCGGCTTATTACCGGAGTGGCGGAACGCTTCAACAACTTTAAGCCGTTTAGCGGTCTTCTTGCGCTTTGCTTCGCTGGTTGACTCGACCATCTCGGTGCGCAGCGTTACAGCAAGATCTTCAAGATCAAGTGCGCGCAGGCACTCGCGAATAGCCTCAGCGCCCATTCCGCCGGAGAAAGCGTCAGAACCGTATTCCTGCTGCATCTTGATATATTTATCTTCTGACATTACTTCGCAAAAACCCAATGGAGTGTTCTTTGGGTCACTGATAACAAACCCTTCAAAATAGAGAACTTTTTCCAGGTCCTTAAGCGTGATATCCAGCAGGTTTCCGATTCGAGAAGGTAGTGACTTTAGAAACCAGATATGTGCAACTGGTGTAGCCAGGTCAATGTGACCAAGGCGTTCACGGCGAACTTTAGATGGTATAACTTCAACGCCGCATTTCTCACATATGATACCACGATGTTTCATTCGTTTGTATTTACCGCAGTTGCACTCATAATCTTTTGTAGGGCCAAATATTTTGGCACAGAAAAGACCATCCCGCTCCGGTTTGAACGTACGATAGTTGATAGTCTCAGGTTTTTTTACTTCACCGTGAGAGCGCTCCCGGATTTTATCGGGAGATGAAATCGATATACGTATAGCTGAAAAGTGGAGTGGATCTTTTGGTTTATCAAAAAAGCTGAAATAATCTTCCACGATGCTCTCCTCCGTTTGTCTGAAGCCGGAGTCTGGTAATACAGACTCCGGCCAGAAAATCTTTATTGTTCTTCTACACCTTCAAGCAGATCAACATCAAGGCAGAGGGACTGAAGTTCCTTGATGAGAACGTTGAATGACTCGGGTAGGCCAGGCTCAAGTGTGTGCTTGCCTTTGACAATAGCCTCGTACATGCGGGTACGTCCGGAAACATCATCCGACTTGACGGTCAGGAATTCCTGCAGGGCATGAGCCGCGCCATAAGCTTCCATTGCCCACACCTCCATCTCTCCGAGTCGCTGGCCACCGAACTGTGCCTTGCCGCCGAGCGGCTGCTGAGTTACAAGACTGTATGGTCCGATTGAACGGGCATGGATCTTGTCATCAACAAGATGGTGGAGTTTAAGCATGTACATGACTCCAACGGTGACCTTGTTGTCGAATTGTTCTCCGGTACGACCATCACGAAGCCACACTTGGCCAGACGAATGAAAATCCGCCTTTCCAAGCATAGCCTTGATCTGTGCTTCACTCGCACCCTCGAAAACTGGTGCAGCCATGGCTACACCGCGTTGGAGACGACGCGCTACTTTGAGTAACTCTGCACGGTCAAGTCGGTCTATAAAAGACCCTGCTTCATCCTCACCGTAGACTTCTTTCAAATACAGCTTCAGGTTTTCTTCAGAAGTATGCTTTTCAAGCATATCTTCAATTTTCCAACCAATACCCTTTGCCGCCCAGCCAAGATGTGTTTCCAAAATCTGGCCGACGTTCATACGTGACGGTACGCCAAGCGGGTTGAGGACGATCTCTACAGGACGACCATCTTCCATGTACGGCATATCTTCTTCCGGTAAAATACGGGAAACAACACCCTTGTTACCGTGGCGGCCGGCCATCTTGTCGCCGACCTGAAGCTTACGCTTGATAGAAATATAAATCTTGACCATCTTTATTACGCCCGGAGGCAGATCATCACCACGCTTCAACTTCTGGATCTTATCCTCAAAAACGTTGTGAATCAGGTCAATCTGGCGGTTAAGGGTTTCAAGAATCTGATGTACTTTGTCATCGGTTTCGCCGTCATCACTTACCGAGATGGTGCTCCAAGCAGAATTTGCCAAATTCAGCAGTGATTCTTCAGTTATCTGCTTGCCTTTTGCAAGGATCAGATTGCCTTTGCTGTCTTCAAGCTTGACCGCCAGGGTCTTGCCGATTAATAGACGCTTCAGCTTGCCGGTAGCAGAGTCACGGATGATGCGGATCTCATCCTGTTCATCCTTGCGGAGTTTATCCTCTTCGGCTTTTTCAATTAACTCGGTTCTGGAGTCCTTGTCATTGCCTTTGCGTGAGAAAATCTTTGCACCGATAACCGTTCCTTCAACACCTGGAGGGACGGTGAGCGAGGTGTCACGTACATCTCCGGCTTTTTCGCCAAAAATTGCGCGGAGAAGTTTTTCCTCTGGAGAGAGCTGTGTCTCGCCTTTTGGGGTGATCTTGCCTACCAGAATATCGCCCGGCTTAACTTCAGCGCCAATACGGATGATGCCTGATTCATCCAGGTCCTTGAGAGTTTCCTCGCCAAGGTTTGGAATGTCGGAGGTTATTTCTTCCTTGCCAAGCTTTGTATCGCGGGCAACACATTCAAACTCTTCAATGTGGATAGAAGTGTAACGATCATCTTTGATAAGTTTTTCAGAGATGAGGATGGAGTCCTCGTAGTTGTAGCCACCCCATGGCATGAAGGCGACGACAATGTTCTGTCCAAGGGCAAGTTCTCCCATATCAGTTGATGGACCATCAGCGATTACGGCTCCACGCTTTACCTTGTCGCCAACTTTGACCACCGGCTTGTTGTTTATGCAGGTGTTCTGGTTGGAACGTGCAAATTTGATCAGGTTATAAATGTCGACACCAGTGCCGTTTTCATCTATTTCACTTTCGTCAATCTTCACAACTATTCGTGAGGCATCAACCGATTCGACTTCGCCATTATGTTTGGCGATAACCGAAACACCAGAGTCACGCGCAACAATACGTTCCATACCGGTTCCAACCAAAGGAGAGTCGGCACGTAACAATGGAACAGCCTGACGCTGCATGTTTGAGCCCATCAGCGCACGGTTAGCATCATCGTTCTCAAGGAATGGAATCAGCGCTGCTGCTACCGATACGAGCTGTATCGGGGCAACGTCCATCAGAGCGATCTCATCTCTATGGACGAGGATGAATTCGCCGCTTTTACGCGCTGAGTTGTAATCGTTGACAAAGCGTCCGTCAGCGTCGAGTTCTGCATTTGCCTGGGCAATTGCATGCCCTTCTTCCTCAAGCGCGGAGAAGTAGCGGACTTCGTTAGTGACTTTGCCTTCCTGGACGATACGGAACGGAGTCTCGACAAATCCGTGATCATTTATACGTGCGTACGTAGACAACGAGGCGATAAGGCCGATGTTCGGGCCCTCAGGTGTTTCAATCGGACAAACGCGCCCGTAGTGCGTAGGGTGAACGTCTCGAACCTCGAATCCGGCGCGTTCACGGGTCAGGCCGCCTGGTCCGAGTGCTGAAAGACGACGTTTGTGAGTAACCTCGGAAAGCGGGTTCGTCTGGTCCATAAACTGTGACAGTTGTGATGAACCAAAGAATTCTTTTACAACCGCAGAGACCGGCTTAGAGTTAATCAGGTCATGAGGCATGAGGTTTTCGACTTCCTGCAGGCTCATGCGCTCCTTGATGGCCCGCTCCATGCGGACAAGGCCAATACGGTACTGATTCTCCAATAGTTCGCCTACGGCGCGCACACGGCGATTACCCAAATGGTCAATATCATCAATGGTGCCGCGACCATTCTTCAGTTCAATAAGATATCTAACGATCTCAAGAATATCATTTTTAACAGCAATTCTGATATCTGAACTATACAGGTCTTCAAAAACCATTCTGTTGCGGCGCAGAGTTTCAATCAGGCGGCGATTCTCATCAAAGCCACCCTGCTCGATAGCCTCTGACAGTTTTGCTGTCGCCTTGGAAACGCCAAATGTGGCAAACAGGTCCTTCTGGTAAAAATCATTGTCACGGATAATGTTGTTAAGTTCATGTAACAACTGTTCTCTGAGCTTGTCAGAAACTGATTGACCCGCTTCAACTTTTTTAAGTGTTTTGGCAAGATCCGATGGAAATCTCATCATCAGATACTGTGAGAATGGATCTTCGGAGTGAGCCAGACGCGCTATAAGGGATTCAAAACTGGCAATATCCTCATTGCTTAACATGCACGGAGCATTTAATACCATACAGTCCTGCCAGACCTTAAGGCCGAGCTTGTAGTTAAGCTTAAGTCGCCCAACGGCTGATAGGTCGTAACGCTCCGGGTTAAAAAACAGGTTGTCAAAGAGTGCCAATGAACTTTTTAGAGTAGGTGGATCTCCTGGGCGGAGGCGGCGATAAATTTCAATCAGACCCTCGTCGCTTGAGCTGATCTTATCAATCAGCAACGTGTCGCGGAAAGATGAAGTTATGTGCAGGTTGTCGATATACAGCGCTTTAAAGCTGTTTACTCCACGAGCCTTTACCTCATTAAAGCGATCAAGGGTGATTTCATCGTTACATTCAACAATAATCTCGCCGGTTGTTGGATCAACTATGTCAGTAGACGCATAACGTCCAATAATATCTTCAATAGTAGCCGGAACAGACTTTATGCCACGCTCCTGCATTTTCTTGATCGAAGATTTCGTGTATTTTCTATTAGCTTTTACAAGAACTTCACCGTTCGCAGGGTCTGTTACGTCCACAACGGTTTTCTGAAGTGTCAAAAGTTCAGGTTCGATGCTTTTCGTTATTGAATCCGAACCTATGAAAATCTCTTCACTTTTATAGTAGTAGTTAAGAAGTTGTTCAACTGAGTAGCCTAATGCCTTCAGTAGTACAGTCGCCGGCATTTTTCTGCGGCGGTCAATTCTGACATACAGAATATCTTTATGGTCAAACTCGAAATCCAGCCATGAGCCGCGGTAAGGAATCACGCGCGCAGAGTACAGGACCTTGCCACTGGAATGGGTCTTGCCTTTGTCATGATCGAAAAAGACGCCGGGTGATCGATGTAACTGACTTACGATTACCCGTTCAGTACCGTTGATGATAAAAGTCCCGTTATTGGTCATAAGCGGGATTTCGCCAAAGTATACCTCTTGCTCTTTGATGTCCTTTATTGCCTTGACGGTAGAATCTTTGCCGCCATCCCAGATCACAAGGCGAACTTTAACTTTCATCGGTGCGGCGTAAGTCATGCCGCGCTGGTGACACTCATCCACATCATATTTGGGACTGTTAAGCGCGTACGATACGTACTCGAGAGAAGCGCTTTCACTGAAATCCTTGATCGGGAATACGCTCCTGAATACGGCCTCAAGGCCGGTGTTCAAGCGGGATTCAGCTGACAATTCCTGTTGTAGAAAACGTCGATACGAATCTTTCTGAATGTCAATCAGATTGGGAATTTCGATTATGTTCTTTATCTTGGCAAAGTTTTTACGCAAGAGGTGATTATTGGCAATAGAATAAGCCATGGCTTCTCCTTTGGCGGGGTATCGTAACTGGATCCAGATATGTTGTGTAACTTACTGGAATAGCAGAAGTATGTGGCAATCAAAACGTGCCGAAACAGCACAAGCCAAGGCCGCTCCGGGCGACCTTGGCTCTCATAAAGAAAAAATTCTGGGTGCTATTTGATAACTGCTTCTGCGCCTGCTTCAACAAGTTGCTTAAGTGCCTCATCAGCTTCTGCTTTAGAAACACCAGTTTTTACAGTACCAGGAGCGCCGTCAACGACATCTTTGGCTTCTTTCAGACCGAGGCTTGTCAGTGCGCGGACAACCTTGATAACATTGATTTTGTTAGCGCCAGCAGCTTTCAGGATAACATCAAATTCAGTCTGCTCTTCTGCAGCCTCAGCAGCAGGACCGGCTACAGCAGCAACAGCAACAGGTGCAGCTGCAGAAACGCCGAATTTCTCTTCCAGTTCCTTAACGAGTTCTGCAAGGTCAAGAACAGTCATTTTTTCGATAAAGCTGATTACATCTTCTTTAGTAATAGACATTAGGTAAATCCTCCGGATATAGTTTTGGGTATAAAATATTTAACTACAGGTTAGTTTGCTGATTTCTGAACACGAATAGCGTCCAGTACGCGTACAAGCGAACCGGGCAGTGCTGCAAGCACGCCAACAAAGTTGGTTGCTGGTGCCTGCATGGATCCGAGCATCTTGGCGATGAGAACCTCACGCGAAGGCAGGTCTGCTAATGCCTGAATCTGCTTGGTGTCAAGCAGTTTACCGCTGAGTACTGCGGCTTTGAGCACGAACTTTCCTTGCGGATCTTTTGCAAACTTGTTCAGTACTTTTGCTGCACTTGCTGGATCGTCATAGCTTATGGCCACGGCGGTCGGACCGGCAAGGAAAGGGCTGATGCACTCAACGTCAGTGCCTTTGGCTGCCAGATCAAACAAAGTATTCTTAAATACTTTGTACTCAACTGACGCCGCCCGGAGCTCATTTCTGAGCGTTGTGGCCTGGCCTACGTTCATCCCGCGAAAATCTGCGAGAAAAACAGCCTTGGCGCGTGTCAGCCGCTCATGCATCTCGGTGACGAGTTCTTGTTTGGTGTTCTTATTCAAGCGACTTCCTCCTTTCTTTTGGTATGTGAGGCTGGGCCTCGGCCAAAGTCAGGAAACGCAATGAAAATGCGATACCCAAGTCTCGGCAGGTCCTATATGACGGATTAAGCGTATAATCACGCGCCTGCTGTCTTTGACTTTGGCTAAACTGGATTAATTATATCTGTGCGGTTACATCGCTGATATCAAGATTGATGCTGGCTCCCATTGTTGAGGACACCGAGATCTTCTTGATGTAGGTGCCTTTTGCAGCCGATGGTTTAGCTTTTACAAGCGCTTCCACCAGAGCAAGTACGTTGCCCTTGAGCATTTCAGCGTCAAAAGAAACTTTGCCAACCGGAGCATGAATGATTCCGGCTTTCTCAACACGGAATTCAACTTTACCGGCTTTTGATTCCTTGACAGCCTTGCCAACTTCAAAGGTAACAGTGCCGACTTTAGGGTTCGGCATGAGGCCGCGCGGTCCGAGCAGTTTGCCTATTTTGCCGACAACACCCATCATGTCTGGCGTTGCGATAGCAGTGTCAAAATCGAACCAACCACCCTGGATCTTGGTGACAAGGTCGTCTGACCCAACATAATCTGCACCTGCATCAAGGGCCTCTTTCTCTTTTTCACCCTTCGCAAAAACAAGTACACGGACGTTTTTACCGAGTCCGTTAGGGAGAACAACGGCACCACGTACCATCTGGTCGGCGTGACGTGGATCGACGCCCAGCTTAACGGCTACATCGACAGTCTCATCAAATTTTGCATAAGCGGCCTGTTTCACAACATCAACGGCAGTTCCAAGTTGATAAACCTTGTTTCTGTCGATCTTTGACATTGCTTCAGAATGTTTCTTTGCGCTTTTTGGCATGATACAACCTCTCTAGGTAACTTAATTAATAAATAGTGTGCCGATTAGGCAATATCAACGCCCATTGAGCGAGCAGTGCCTTCAACTGTTCTCATGGCAGCTTCAAGTGAAGCGGCATTGAGGTCAGGCATTTTCTTTTTGGCTATCTCTTCAACCTGAGCTTTAGTAAGCTTGCCAACCTTTGTCTTGTTTGGGACCGCAGAGCCACTCTTAAGGTCAAGAGCCTTCATTATCAACACGGGAACTGGTGGGGTCTTGGTGATGAAAGTAAAAGATCTATCAGCATAAACGGTAATGACTACCGGAGTAATGGTGCCCTCATCGGCTTGTGTTTTTGCATTGAATGCTTTACAGAATTCCATGATGTTAACACCATGCTGACCGAGGGCAGGTCCAATTGGAGGCGAAGGATTTGCTTTGCCTGCCGGTACCTGTAATTTGATGTAGCCAGTTATCTTCTTTGCCATAAAAGTGCTCCTTTATATACAGCGTATGCCTGTCATCCTGTAATGAATGACTGATTTAGTAGCTTAGTTTTTTTCGACCTGCATGAATTCAAGCTCTACAGGGGTAGCACGGCCGAAAATTGTTACTGTTACACGTAACTTGCCCTTGTCTGGTTTGACATCTTCAACAACACCCGAAAAATTGAGAAACGGGCCGTCAATAACCCGTACAGTTTCGCCAACTTCAAACAGTACTTTAGGACGTGGTTTTTCTGCTCCCTCTTCCATGCGGCGGGTAATCTTGTCGACTTCCTCATCTGAAATAGGGAAGGGGGTGTTGCCACCAACAAAACCTGTTACCTTGGCGGTTTCTTTGACAAGATGCCATGTCTCGTCAGTTAATTCCATTCTGACAAGAATATAGCCCGGGAAAAACTTTCTTGAAGATGTCTTCTTCTCGCCCTTTTTGAGTTCTACTACGGTCTCACAGGGGATGAGAATCTCCTCAAAGGAGCTCTCCATACCTTCATTCTTGATGCTTTCAAGTAAATTCAGGCGTACCTTGTTTTCAAAGCTTGAATATGTATGTACACCGTACCATTTCATGGACATAGCTGGACCCTTTATCCTAGTATCAAACGCAATAGCTTGGCCAAAATAAGATCACAAGCACCAAGATAGAATGAGATCAGCACGACTATCACAATAACAACACCAGTCGTGGCAAGCGTCTCTTTGCGTGTCGGCCATGTTACCTTTTCAAGTTCAAGCTTTACTGATTCAAAAAAAGCGATGACTTTTTGCACACGTTACTCCTGGCTGTTCGACTATAAACTGCCGACGGTTCTCAAAAGTTGTTTTTCAACCTATAAAGGTAAACCAACTGATTATGGCAGGCCAGGAGGGATTCGAACCCCCAACATCCGGTTTTGGAGACCGGCGCTCTACCAGTTAGAGCTACTGGCCTGTAACGTGAAACATCAGTTATAAATTACTTGGTTTCCTTGTGAGGAGTGTGCTTGCGACAGAAACGGCAAAACTTGCTGAATTCCAGTTTGCCCGGAGTTGTTCTTTTGTTTTTGGTTGTCGTGTAGTTTCTCTGTTTGCACTCTGTGCAACCAAGTGTGATTATATCTCTCATAAATGTGCTTCCTTTTGTCTGAAATCCGCAGGCAGTGACTTTAGTCAAGCCCACATGCGTTCATCTGGATTCGTATTTATTCAATAATTGAAGCTACAACGCCAGCGCCGACGGTACGGCCACCTTCGCGGATAGCAAAGCGCAGACCTTCGTCCATGGCGATCGGAGTGATCAGCTTGATGGTCATGGCAACGTTGTCGCCAGGCATAACCATTTCAATGCCTTCCGGGAGTTCGGCAACACCGGTTACGTCAGTTGTACGGAAGTAGAACTGTGGACGGTAGCCGTTGAAGAACGGGGTGTGACGACCACCCTCTTCTTTCGTAAGAACATATGCTTCTGCTTTAAACTTGGTATGCGGTGTGATTGAACCCGGCTTGGCAAGTACCTGGCCACGCTCAATATCTTCACGTTTTACACCACGGAGCAGTGCGCCGATGTTGTCACCTGCACGACCTTCGTCAAGCAGTTTGCGGAACATCTCTACACCGGTTACGGTTGTTTTGATGGTGTCCTTGATACCGACTACTTCAACTTCTTCGCCGACTTTACAGATACCGCGCTCTACACGACCGGTGGCTACAGTACCGCGACCGGAGATGGAGAAGACGTCTTCTACCGGCATCAGGAACGGACGATCGATTGCACGCTCTGGGTCAGGGATGTAAGAGTCAACTGCATCCATGAGGCGGTTAATAGCTTCTTCACCAAGATCGCCTTTGTCGCCTTCGAGGGCTTTCAGTGCGGAACCTTTGATGATTGGAATGTCGTCGCCAGGGAAGTCATAGCTGGAGAGGAGTTCACGGACTTCAAGCTCTACGAGCTCAAGCAGTTCTTCGTCGTCTACCATGTCAGCCTTGTTGAGGAATACTACCATATATGGTACGCCTACCTGACGGGCAAGCAGAATGTGCTCGCGAGTCTGGGGCATAGGGCCGTCAGCTGCAGATACGACCAGGATTGCGCCGTCCATCTGGGCTGCACCAGTGATCATGTTCTTGACGTAGTCGGCGTGGCCGGGGCAGTCAACATGAGCATAGTGGCGTTTGTCTGTTTCATATTCAACATGAGCGGTTGCGATGGTGATACCACGCTCACGCTCTTCAGGGGCGTTGTCGATCTGGTCGAATGCCTTGTACTCAGCCTGACCCTTGCCGGCCAGAACCTTGGTGATGGCAGCTGTCAAAGTAGTCTTGCCGTGGTCGACGTGACCGATTGTGCCGATGTTTACGTGTGTTTTATTACGTTCGAACTTTGCCTTTGCCATGATAAAAGGCCCCCCTGAGTAGTTGCTTTTTTATGTAGCTTGAGTTGTTGTGCTAAAAATAAGTGGAGCCCACATCCGGACTCGAACCGGAGACCTCTTCCTTACCAAGGAAGTGCTCTACCTCCTGAGCTATGTGGGCACATTTTACTGGAGCGGGAAACGGGACTCGAACCCGCGACCCTCAGCTTGGAAGGCTGACGCTCTAGCCAACTGAGCTATTCCCGCACTTGCCAGACGAAGATATTTGGAAAACGTGATGTCTTTACTTACCAGTTATAGCGACGATAAAGTCTACTGGGGTCGTACTCGGCATCCGCTTTCCGATGATTATATGGTGGAGGGAGGAGGATTCGAACCTCCGAAGTCGCTGACGACAGATTTACAGTCTGTTCCCTTTGGCCGCTCGGGAATCCCTCCAGGGATGATCGGAACTACGTTGTCTGTTCTATTTTAAAGTGGAGCCCCGTATCCGAATCGAACGGATCACCTGCTGATTACAAGTCAGCTGCTCTACCAGTATGAGCTAACGGGGCCAATGCCTTTTGGGTAGAAACAAAACAGAACTTGTGTATTTATAGAAAACGTATTCGAATGTCAAGCAATAAATGACAAATAAAAAAATCTTTGTTTTAGTGCATCTTCAATTCTGCCGGATTTGTTGACCGTGTGCGGCTAAGCGACAAGTAGAGGTAGCAGGGCCTGTTTCGTTTTTCGCAGGGCACCTTCTTCAATTTGCCGCACCCGTTCTCTTGATATTGAAAAGTGGCTGGCAATCTCCTGTAATGTCATCGGCTCATCGGCTGTGATACGTTTTTCTATGATGTAACGCTCTTTTTCGTTCAGTTGGCTTACAACGCCCGCGACCTTTTGCTGCAGGTTATGGCTTTCCTGAAAATCCTCAAGGAGCTCTTCCTGGTTGAGTCGGTCGTCGGCAAGCGATTCCAGTGCGGTTGCGCCATCGCTGCCCGGTATTTCAGCGTTGAGTGAGCAGTCACCCTTCATGCGCTGTTCCATCTCAGAAAACTCCTGTTCCGAAACATGCAATGACTGTGCGGCGTTAACGATGTCTTGTTCATCATCACCCATTCCGGCAAGTGCGCTTTTGGTCTGGCGTAGTTTGAAAAACAGTTTTCGCTGCGCTTGCGTCGTACCTATCTTAAGGAGGCTCCATGTTGATATAATGTGATTCTGGATGTACGCCTTGATCCACCATACTGCATACGAAATCAGGCGGACCCCCTTGTGTGGATTGAACTTTCTGACCGCCATCATCAATCCTATGTTGCCCTCCTGAATAAGGTCGAGCATTTTCAGGCCGTAGTGGCGAAACTCGTAAGCGACTTTTACCACGAAGCGCAGATTGGAGGTGATCAGTTTATGGGCGGCTGCCAGATGTTTGTCCTCAAAAAACGAGACCGCACAACTATGCTCCTCCTCCTCACTTAACAGGGGGAATTTGCGAATCTCGTTCATATAAAGCCTGAGACTGTCGGCTACAACCGGTAATTGAGCTACCATTTTGCTTTACCTCTTTTGTGCAGAAACTTTTAGCACTCTATGGGAGCGACTGCTAAAATATACCAACTGCCCTTCGAAAAATCAAGTGATGTTTGGAGATGAGTGTATGCGTAAGGAGTCAACCGGAAATTGCTCGTCGTGACAGGGCGCTACCATTTATCTTGTGTTCCGGCCGCTTTACGCGATAATCTGAACCCATGAAAACACATATGAACATACGGGTTTTGCTGCTGGCACTTTTCATTGTTGGTATCAGCCTGTTCCATTATCTGACTCCGCTGCACCTGCACTATCTGCACGATATCTTTCAACGCCTTTACTATCTGCCGATTATTCTGGCAGCCATCTGGTTTGGTTTGCGCGGTGGATTAACCTGCTCCCTGGTTGTGAGTTTAGTGTATGCCCCGCATATACTGTTCCAGTGGGGGGGCGAGTTGACACTTGAAATGGAGAAATATCTTGAAATTGTGCTTTACAATATTGTCGGCGGCGTTACCGGCCTATTGGCACAGCGGGAGCGGGAGCGGAGCACTGAGTTGCAGAAAACAGCCGAAGGGCTTGAGCAGTCGTATAAAAAACTGCAGGAGCAGTCTGAACAGCTTATCGCCATTGAGAAAAACCTGCGCAGTGCTGAGAAGCTCTCCACGCTGGGCGAGATGGCTGCGGTGCTGGCTCACGAGATCCGTAACCCGCTCGGTTCAATCCGTGGCACGGCCGAGATTCTCAAGGATGATTATCAGCCGGGTGATCCTAAATATGAGTTCATCGATATTCAGATCAGGGAGACCGAACGTCTCAACCGCGTTGTTGAGGATTTTCTGCGCATGGCCCGGCCGTTGCCGGCAGAGACGGTACAGTGCCGTGTTCAGGCTGAGCTGGAAACTGTTGTCATACTGGTGTCAAACGATGCCAGAGAGCGGGGTGTTTCTCTTTATTTGGAGACTCCACCTGTCGATGTGGTTGTCAATGGCAACGGAGAGAAACTGCGCCAGGCCTTTCTCAATATTGCCATTAACTCACTTCAGGCTACGCCTGCCGGTGGTCGATTAACCATATCGACCGCGCTTTGTCAAACAGATGAAGCTGCGGCCCTGTGCGAAATCAAATTCTGTGATACCGGGAAAGGGATTGATCGCGAATCTCTCCCAAGGATATTTGAACCGTTCTACACCACCAAGCCGGATGGTACCGGTTTGGGGCTTGCCATTACCAGGAAGATTATCGAAGGGCATGGGGGCACACTCAATGTAGAAAGCCTTGTCGGCCTGGGGACGACCGTGCTGGTCAGGTTGCCTGTGCTGCAGGTGGAGGGATGTTCGTGATACCCAAAATACTTCTTATTGATGACGATGCGTCGCTGCGGCGCGTCGTCGAATACAACCTTCAGGAAGCAGGTTATCGGGTGCAGTCGGCCGCCGGTGGTGAAGAGGGGCTGCAGCGGTTTGCCGAGGATATTCCTGACCTCGTGATCACCGACATGAAGATGCCCGGCATGGATGGCATGCAACTACTGAAGCTGATCAAGGAACGCTCCCCTGAAACGCTGGTGATCGTGATTACCGCCTTTGGTACCGTGGACGTGGCTGTGGAGGCTATGAAGGCCGGGGCTTATGACTATATCACCAAACCCTTTAACCGTGATGAGCTACGGCTGATCGTTGCCAAGGCGCTTAAGTTCAGTTGCCTGACGGCTGAAAACAGACGTCTGAAGGATGAATTAGCGGATAAGGCCGATTATCGTACAATTGTCGGCTCATCAAAGGTCATGGCGCGCGTATTTGAGATCGTGCGCAAGGTCGCCGATACGGAAGCTTCAGTGCTGATAACCGGCGAATCCGGTACCGGAAAGGAGTTGGTGGCGCGCTCAATCCACACGCATAGCAGCCGACGAGACGCACCGTTCATCGCCATCAACTGCGCAGCAATCCCCCGTGATCTACTGGAAAGCGAACTCTTTGGCCATGTTCGCGGTGCGTTTACCGGGGCGATCAAGGACAAAACCGGCAGATTTCAGTTGGCGGATGGCGGCACCCTTTTTCTGGATGAGGTCGGTGAGCTGCCGCTGGAGCTGCAACCCAAGCTGCTTAGGGCCTTGCAGGAAAAGGTGGTTGAGCCGGTTGGAGGGGTAAAGCCGTACAAGCTGGATGTACGGGTGGTGGCCGCTACGAATCTTGATATGGAGAATGCGCTGGCTGATGCCACGTTTCGCGAGGATCTTTACTATCGGCTGGCGGTCATCCCGATTCATCTGCCGCCGCTACGGGAGCGTTCTGAGGATATTGCCCTGCTGCTGCACTATTTTTGCGGGAAACATGGTGCCGAACGGGTGTCGTTTGACAATGGCGCCATAACTGCACTCAGCTCCTACCGGTGGCCCGGAAACGTTCGCGAGTTGGAAAATCTGGTTGAACGCCTCCTGATCATGCGGGGCGGCGACACGATAACACTCGAAGACCTGCCGGACAAAATCCGCAATGGCGGTATGGCCTATGGTGCGGTACCAAGCTCAGGCAGCGTCGTAAACCTGCCTGATGAAGGGTATTCGCTGGAACAGCTGGAGCGTGAGGTCGTGGCATCTGCTCTGGAACGCAAAGCCTGGAATCAGACCGCGGCGGCGAAATTTCTGCGCATTCCCCGGCATACCCTTATCTATCGCATGGAGAAGTACGGGATCGTTTCCCCGGAGAAATAGCGTCCCATACGTATCTTACGGAAGGATGCTACTGCCAATCTTCCGCCTCCGTTACTGAAGAATATCCTCCCAAGAGTGTAGAATAATCCACAGCAAGTTTCTTCCCCTAGTAAAAAACCATTTAATAACAGAATGTTATAAATTGGCACGACATCTGCTTTGGTTTGCGTGGAAATTAATTTATCCACCAAAGGAGACCAGTACCAATGAAAAACCTGATTGTTGTGACAGCAGCCATCTTCGCCCTTTCATCCCCACTGACTGTTCTTGCCATGGAGCATAGCGGTCACTCGATGGAGCATAAAACCAATGTTGCCCACGAAGAGGTAGTTGACGGTGTTAAGGCGACCTTCAGCGTTCAAACCATGGCAGACGCCATGAAAGATTTGGGTATGGCAATACCCAAAGGGGTGAAGGAGACCCATCACATTTCAGTATCATTCAAAGATGCCAAGGATGGCAAAATGCTGACTAATGGGGCCGTAACGATTAAGGTTCAGAACCCGGATAAAAGCGCACAGGTCAAAGAGTTGATGGGTATGCAGGGACATTTTGGTGCTGACTTTGAATTTTCTAAAAAAGGTAAATATGGTGTCATGTGCAAATTTCAGCTTAAGGACGGCAAGACCCGTCAAGCCAAATTTTGGTATCAGGTGAAGTAACTATGAATAGCAGGGGTATCAACATAGTTCTGGTGATTGTTACGGTCACGCTTCTGGTGCTTCTGGCTTTCAGGGTCAAATTCGAACAATTAGCCGGTTCCGGGTGTTCCAACATAAAAAACAGCAGCTGTGTATCTAAACAAGATGTAAATACAAGGAGAAACAAATGGTAACGAAACGTACGAAACAGGTTGTGTTGACAGGCGTCATTATGGTGGCGCTGTTGGTTGGAGCAGCCGGTGTGTTTGCTTTTTCGTTCGGTAAATACGAGAAGGTGAAGGCAAGCAATGGCGTGATCACTCTGCCGGTTGCAAAACTGGCCGACGGCAAGGCTCGCTTTTATAAATTTGAGGATGGCGGCAAGGAGATCAGCTTCTTCGCTGTCAAGTCAGCCGATGGCGGCATAAGGACCGCCTTTGATGCCTGTGATTCCTGTTACCGTTCCAAAAAAGGGTATGAACAGCAGGGTGATAAAATGAACTGCAATAACTGCAACCAGAAGTTCGCCATTAACCGCCTTGGCCCAAATGCCACCGGTGGCTGCAATCCCGGCTATCTGCCGAATCAGCCCAAAGGTGACTCTATTGCCATTAAAGCCAGTGACCTGAAAGCCGGCGCGAGATATTTCTGATGAAACTGCACACCATCTCCATAAATAATCTGAAGCGCCGCAAGGCAAAAATGGCTTTTCTGACGGTCGGACTGACCGTCGGCATTGCCACCATTGTCACTCTGGTGACGCTGACCCGCTCCATGTCGAGCGACATTGAACGGAAGATGGATGAGTTCGGTGCAAATATCCTTGTCACTCCCCAGAGCAACGGCCTGTCCATGAATTATGGCGGCATCAGCCTGGGCGGCGTAACCTTCGACCAGCGCGAGATTCGTGAAGAAGATCTGGCGAAGATCAAGACTATCACCAATCATAAGAACATCTCGGCGGTCGCGCCAAAAGTGTTGGGCGGTATCAAGATAGGGACTCACGATGTGTTGCTGGTCGGAGTCAACTTTGACAGCGAACTGAAGATGAAACAGTGGTGGCAGATCTTTGGTGATGCCCCAAAGGAGGATAACGAATTGCTGATTGGCAGCGATACCTCCAACGTTCTTAATGTCAGCTCTGGCGACACGGTCCAGATAAAAGGTGAAACCTTCAAGGTCACCGGAGTACTGGGTCAGACCGGTTCGCAGGATGATTCGCTTGTGTTTGCGTCGCTGAAAAAAGCCCAAAAAGTGCTGAACAAGGAGGGTGTCATAACGCTGGCTGAAGTGGCGGCACTCTGCTCCGGTTGCCCGATCGGCGACATGGTCACCCAGATTGCCGAGAAGCTGCCGGATGCCAAAGTATCAGCCATTCAACAGGTGGTAGAGGGGCGTCTCAAGGCTCTGGACCAGTTCAAGCGTTTCTCCTATGCGATGGCCGGAGTTGTAGGCTTTATCGGTTCCCTGATTGTCTTTGTTACCATGATGGGGAGCGTCAATGAGCGTACCGTTGAAATCGGCGTCTTCCGTGCTATCGGCTTCCGCAAAAGCCACATCATGCGGATCATTCTGCTGGAAGCCGCCCTGGTCAGTTTGTTGGCCGGCATACTCGGTTACGCCGTCGGTATGGGGGGGGCCAAGTTGGCACTGCCGTTTATGGCTGAGAGTAAAAATGCTCACCTGATCTGGGACACAACCGTGGCCTTTGGTTCAATCGGGTTGGCTCTGGTGCTCGGCATTCTGGCAAGTATCTATCCGGCGCTGCATGCCAGCAAGATGGACCCGACAGAAGCATTAAGAGCTTTGTAGGGTCAAGTGGCAAGGGTCAAGTTTTAGGCTGTTGACTTTCCTGCCCCCTGCCCCCTGCCCCCTGACCCTTGACCCTTTTTTAAGAGGAAATTATGGCACTCATCGAAATTAAAAACGTAAAGAAACTGTACGCCAGCGGCGACGATGTCGTCGAGGCGCTGCGCGGGGTTAATATCAGCATTGAGGCGGGAGAGTTCATCACCATCATGGGGCAGTCAGGTTCGGGTAAGAGTACGCTCCTGTCACTGCTGGGAGGGATGAATCACCCTTCATCGGGTGAAGTTGAGATGGCCGGTGTAGATATATACCAGCTTCCCAGCGAAAAACTGGCCGATTTCCGTGCCCAGAACCTGGGGTTCGTATTCCAGTCGTTCCACCTGATCCAGTATCTCACGGCCATAGAGAACGTCATGCTGCCGTTGGCCATTGTAAAGATGAGCACCAAGGCAAAAACAACCTCTGCACGTCAAGCCCTTGAGCGGGTCGGTTTGGGGAGCAAGCTCGACCGGCTCCCCAACCAGCTCTCGGGCGGGGAGCAGGAGCGGGTTGCCATTGCGCGGGCTATTGTCAACAATCCGCATATCCTGCTGGCAGACGAGCCTACCGGCAATCTGGATTCGAAGACCAGCGAGGAGGTCATGGCACTTTTTCGGGAACTGAACGACTCCGGCCAGACCGTGGTCATGGTGACCCATAACCCGGAAAACGGTGCGTACTCAGACCGGACAATCAACCTTAAGGACGGCATGGTGACCTAGAAATCGTGCCCAATTGCTTATCCTGGCAGATAAGGTAGACTCAAGTCTGGCAGTGGTAGATTGAAGCTACCAGGCTTCCCATAAAACCAACGTACATCCGGGGCTGTTATGAAAAAGTTACTCGTCATGTTCACCACATTCATCTTATCCGCCACCAGCGGATATGCCGATGAAATCAGACAGACCGAAGACCTCCCGACCCTTGTTAAAACGGCTGTTGTCAATAATCCTGAGCTGAAATCTTCCCAGTCGCGCTGGCGGATGTTCGCCAATAAGGCTGAGCAAGCGTCTTCCCTGGAAGACCCTATGCTCATGTTCAAACTGCAGAACCTGCTGGCTCGTGAGCCGCTGTCCATTGGTGGCAAGGACCCGACAACGGCAAAAGTGGTCGGCATATCCCAGCAGCTCCCTTTCTGGGGGAAACGGGGCCTCAAGCAGGAAGTAGCCCAGTATGAGGCAGAGTCCTATAAGTGGGCCATTGAAGAGCGGAAGCTGGAACTGACCCGCATGGTCAAGGAAACCTGCTACCAGCTCTGGGCGGTAGACAAATCCTTGGAAGTTGTTGCCAAAAATATAAAAATCCTGGCCGATTTTGTGGCTATTGCAGAGTTGAAGTATTCTGTCGGGCAGGGGGTGCAGCAGGATATCTACAAGGCCGGCCTGGAAAAATCCAGGATGCTGGATATGCAGATTTCACTCCGCCAGCAGCGCAAGAGCCTGGAAGCCAATCTCAATTATCTCCTCTACCGCCCCGGCAATACGCCGGTCGGCACCATAGCCGATTTTACCCTTCCCAATGTGTCGCAAACCAGTGAACAGTTGAGCAAAACCGCCCTTGAAAGGCGTCCCCAGATAAAGAGTCTGGCCAGTCTGGCTAATAAGGGGCAAGCCTCGCACCGCCTGGCTCAGAAGGAGTTCTATCCCGATTTCAACCTCTCCTTCGAGTATATGTTCCGTGAAGCGGCGATGAGTGACCCGGGTTACAACATGTTCACCGTTGGCGTCACCTTCAACCTGCCGCTTCAACGACAGCGCCGCCAGGCAATGCTGGCTGAATCCACATCCGAGACGAGCATGGCAACGGAAGAGTTGAACGGGCTGAAGAGTTCAATATCCTTCAGCATCAACGACCTTCTTGCCCGGATGGAGCGCCGCAGAAAGCTGGTGGAACTCTACAAAGGGGGCATCATCCCTCAGGCGGAACAGTCCCTGGAGTCGGCCGTTATCAGCTACCGGGTTAACAAAGTGGATTTTCTGACGCTTCTTGACGGCAGGATAACGCTGTTCAACTATGAGCGGGAACTGTACGAATCACAGGCTGAATACATGATGAGGCTGGCGCAGCTCGAAGCGGCAGTCGGGATGGAGCTGCAGTAAAAGTCGATTATGGGTTTTGAATTATAACTGTCGGATTCAATTCAAAATTCTAAAATTCAAAATTGATTTCGAGGTACGACCATGGCACTGAACAAGAAGATAATAATTCCCCTGATGGCTCTGATCGCAGTTGTTGCCGTTGCTGTCGGAGTGCTCTCCTACAAAGGGTGGTTCAGGGACGATGGAGGTGGTCATTCAAAGCTTGAGCATAAAGTGCAGCTCTGGACCTGCTCCATGCACCCCTTCATCATCAAGGACAAACCGGGCACCTGTCCGATCTGCGGCATGGAGCTGATCAAGAAGATCGAGAGTGCGCCTGGCGGCGCCCAGACTCCGGAACAGAAGCAGCAGGCCGACATGTTGGGCCATGTTTCTCTCTCCGCTGTCCAGAGAGTCATGGCCAACGTGGCGACTGCAGTTGCGGAGCAGAGCTCTCTGAACAAAGAGATCAACGCCGTCGGCATCGTGCAGTATGACCAGTCGAGGCAGACCAAGGTGACCGCATGGATTGCCGGTCGTATCGACAAGCTTAATGTTACAACCGTCGGAGCCCGCGTCAGCAAGAACAGGCCGGTTGCCGAGATCTACTCTCCCGATCTCCTGGCCACTCAACAGGAATACCTGCTGGCGCTCAAGAGCCGCGAGCGCTTGAAAGACTCTCCGATTCCATCCATATCCCAGAACGGCGACGGTCTCGTGGCATCGGCCAAACAGCGCCTGATGCTCTTCGGAGTCAAGGACAGTCAGATCGCCGAGCTGGAGAAGGCCGGCAAGCCGAATATCCGTCTGCCGATCTACACGCCGCTCTCCGGCATTGTCATCGAGAAAATGGTGCAGCAGGGGCAGTACGTCAATACGGGTGATGTCCTGTTCAGTATCGCCGACCTTTCCACCGTCTGGGTCGAGATGGAGGTCTACGAGAACGAATTCCCCAATATCCATATCGGACAGCAGGTGGAGATCCGTTCCCAGTCCTTCCCCGCCAGGCCGTTTAGCGGCCGTATATCGTTTATCTACCCCTTCCTCGATCCCAAGACCAGAACGGTCAAGGCGCGGGTGGAGATGCCGAACCCCGGCATGAAGCTGAAGCCTGACATGTTTGTCAATGCCGTCATCAAGGTGCCGCTTGGCAAGGGTATTGTCGTCCCGGTTACCTCTGTCATGGATAGCGGCAAACACAAGACCGTATGGGTTGAAGCCTCACCCGGAATGTTTGAGCCACGTGAAGTACAGGTGGGGCAACAGACCGATGACAGGATCCAGATTCTCTCCGGTATCAAGGTCGGGGACAAGGTGGCGGTTTCAGGCGGTTATCTGATTGACTCCGAATCACAGCTTAACGGAGGGGGCGCTGCTGACCACAGCCAGCATACTGGTGGGGCCAAGCCGGAAACCAAGGGGCAGCCAGTCGCACCCCCTGTGCCGGGAAACAAACCGCTGCAGATGGATGATATGAAGATGTAGGCTTTTTACCCCTCCTTTAAAAGCGGGACTTCAAGCCTGACAAGGGTCTTTTTATGATCGAAAAAATTATCGAATATTCCGCCCGTAATCGGGTCATTATCCTGATGATGTTCGGGCTGATCATCGCCTGGGGTACCTGGTCGGTCTACCGTACCCCGGTGGATGCCATTCCGGACCTGTCCGACAACCAGGTGATCGTCTTTACCGACTACCCGGGGCGCTCGCCGCAGGTAGTCGAGGACCAGGTGACCTACCCTCTGGCGGTCAACCTGCAGGGGTTGCCGCAGGTGCGTGCGGTACGTGCCTCCTCTGCCTTCGGCTTCTCAATGATCTATGTCATCTTCGAAGACAAGGCTGACATATACTGGGCAAGAACCCGTGTGCTGGAACGGCTGAACTACGCCGCAGCTCTGCTCCCCCCCGGCGTGACCCCGACTCTTGGTCCTGACGGCACCGGTGTCGGCCATGTTTTCTGGTACACAATAGAAGGGAAGGGGTATGACCTGGAACAGTTGCGCACGCTGCAGGACTGGTTCGTGCGCTATCAGCTCAATACCGTACAGGGGGTGGCCGAGGTCGCCTCCATCGGCGGCCTGGTGCGGGAATACCAGATCGACCTCGACCCGAACAAGCTCTTTGCCTACAACATAAAAACTTCCACGGTCATGGACGCCGTCAAGGCCTCCAACAAGGATGTGGGTGGCAGACTGATCGAGCAGGCCGATGCCGAGTACCTGATCCGTGGACAGGGGTACGTCAAGTCAAAGGAAGACCTTGAGAATGTGGTCGTCGGAGCCGACATGCGCGGCACGCCGATCTACGTCAAAAACCTCGGTGTCGTGCAGATGGGAGGCGCCATCCGGCGAGGTCTGCTGGAAATCAACGGCGAAGGGGAGGCTGTGGGCGGCATCGTGGTCATGCGCTACGGCGAGAATGCCAAGGATGTCATCGACCGCGTCAAGGTCAAGATCAAGGATCTGGAAAAAGGGCTGCCACCCGGCGTGAAGATCAAGGTCGCCTATGACCGCTCCGACCTGATCATGCGGGCGGTGGATACGCTGAAGAAAAATCTGCTGGAGGAATCAATCGTCGTTTCACTGGTGATTCTGATCTTCCTGCTCCATTTTCAGAGCGCTCTGGTTATCGTGCTGACACTGCCGATCTCCGTGCTGATCGCCTTTATCACCATGAAGCTGATGGGTGTTACCTCCAACATCATGTCGCTCGGGGGGATAGCCATTGCCATCGGGGTGCTGGTGGACGCCGGCGTCATCATGGTGGAGAACTGCTATCGTCACCTGTCGGAGATGCCGCCCGAGGAACGTGCGGAAAAACGGCTTGAGGTCGTTATTGCTTCAGCCAAGCAGGTCGGGCGGGCGATATTCTTCTCCCTGGCAATCATCGTGCTCTCCTTTGTGCCGGTGTTCATGCTGGAGGGACAGGAGGGGAAACTGTTCCACCCGTTGGCTTTCACCAAGACCTTTTCCATGATGGGATCGGCACTGATTGCCATCACGCTGGTGCCGGTGCTGATGTACTACTTCATGCGCGGCAAGATGCCGCCGGAGAGTTCCAACCCGGTCTCAACCTTCTTCATCAAGCTGTACTCACCGGTGATCCGCTGGGTGCTCGTCTGGAAAAAAACCACCATAGCTCTTAACATCGTTGCGCTGGCCATCGCCGTGCCGATGTTCATGAAGCTGGGCTCCGAGTTCATGCCGCCGCTGGATGAAGGCTCGCTCCTCTACATGCCGGTCACGCTCCCCAATGTCTCTATTACCGAAGCCAAGCGGCTGATACAGGTGCAGGATACGATCATCATGAGCGTACCGGAAGTGGAGCATGTGCTCGGCAAAGTAGGTCGGGCCGAGACCTCCACCGACCCGGCGCCGGTCTCGATGTTCGAAAGCATCATCATCCTTAAGCCAAAAGACAAATGGCGCCCCGGGATCAAGAAAGCGGACATCGTGGCAGAGCTGGACTCAAAGCTGCAGCAGATCGGGGTGCGCAACGGTTGGACCCAGCCGATCATCAACCGCATCAACATGCTCTCCACCGGGGTACGTACCGACCTGGGGGTAAAGATCTTCGGCAATGATCTGAATGTGCTCAAGGATCTGGCGCTGCAGGCCGAGGCGATCCTCAAGCCGATCAACGGGGCTGCCGACGTCGTGGCCGAGCGGGTCACCGGCGGCAACTATATCGATATCGACATCGATCGCGAGGCGGCCGCACGCTATGGTGTCAGCGTCGGCGATATCCAGGATGTGATCGAAACCGCCCTTGGTGGCGAGATGCTCTCAACGACCGTTGAAGGGAGGAACCGTTTCCCGATCCGAATCCGCTACCTGCGCGACTATCGCGACAACATACCCGCTATCCGCCGTATTCTGGTGGCCGGAATGGAGGGTGCCCAGGTGCCGCTATCCTTGGTAACCAAGCTGAAAATTTCTACCGGTGCGCCGGAGATCAACAGTGAGGGTGGGCTACTGCGCTCGCTCGTCTTCCTGAACGTCCGTGGCAGGGATATGGGGGGCTTTGTGACCGAGGCCAAGCAGATCCTGGAGAAAGAGCTCAAGCTGCCGCCCGGATATTACGTGGCCTGGTCCGGGCAGTGGGAGAACCAAATCCGTGCCAAGGCGCGCCTGCAACTGCTGATACCGCTGGGGATGGTGATCATCTTCATTCTGCTCTATTTTACGTTCCATTCGGCGCTTGAGGCGAGCATGGTCATGCTCTCGGTGCCATTCGCCCTGGTGGGGGGCGTCTATCTCGTTTCGGCATTGGGGTATAACCTGTCGGTGGCGGTCTGGGTCGGCTTTATTGCCCTGTACGGCATCGCCGTGGAGACCGGGGTGGTGATGGTGATCTATCTGCATGAGGCTCTGGACAAGAAGCTGAAAGACGGTCCCTGCACGGAGCAGGACATTTACGACGCCACCTTCGAGGGGGCGGTGCTCCGCCTGCGTCCCAAGCTAATGACTGTCGCCGTTGCTCTCCTCGGCCTGCTTCCGATCATGTGGAGTTCCGGCACCGGTGCCGACGTGATGAAGCCGATTGCCGCGCCGATGATCGGCGGCATGATCTCCTCGGCTGTGCATGTGCTAATCATGACTCCGGTGATATTCGTGCTGATGAAAAAGCGGGATTTGAAGAAGGGGCGACTGAAGTATTCGGGGATGAAGCATTAGAAACAAAGGGGGTGCCGGCACATTGCCGTCACCCCCTTTGTTTTGATTATAGATGGTGTTAGGTCTCTTGCGGTTTTACCGTCACTGGCGGGGGTTCTCCGGCGACGGTGGACCGGTACTGGGACACCGCTGCATGCAGGGCAGATGCGGCCATGTTCGAACAGTGCATCTTCTCTTCCGGCAGGCCATCCAGAGCCGCAGCAATCTTCTCGTCGTCAAGCAGCAGCACTTCGTCGAGATGCTTGCCCATGACCAGTTCCGTGGCCATCGATGAGGTTGCTATCGCCGCGCCGCAACCCTTGATGAGAAACTTGATGTCGCGGATAACCTCATCCTCAATGATGATAAAAAAGACAAGGGCGTCGCCGCAGCCCGGGTCGCCAGCCTGAACCACCACGTTGGCCAACTCCAGGGAGCCGATGTTGCGCGGATTGTGGACGTGGTCCAGTACTTTTGCGGAATATTGCTCACTCATGGCTAGTGTGAGCACCCGCCGCTATGCCCATGACCGCCACACGTATGACCCGGCTTGTATTCCGGCAGTCCCTCAGCCTGAAAGAGCGTGATGTTCTCGGCAATAGTCCCTCCCGATGCCCGAAATGCCCTGATGCCGACGCTGTTAAGTTTATGCAGCGCCCCGCCGCCGATGCCGCCGACAACTATCGCATCCACCTGATGGCCGCCAAGCCCGGCAACCGGGTTGCAAGCACCATGCTCATGGATCTTGTCGCTGTTGTGTATGGTCGTAAACTCGTTGGTGATCATATCGACGACGACAAACCCCGGTGCTGAACCAAAATGGCCATGCACCTGACTCTCCAATCCGTTATTTTCTAAAATCGGAAAACAGACTTTCATTGTGTACCTCCCGTTTAAATGTGTATATGCACAAAATAACATTCAAGATGTTGTGTGTCAATAAGATGTTGTGCATAAGCACAAATCAGATGTTGCTCCTCGCCCCGAATACCCTGTCTGTCACCCGGACATACCAGGCTGCCGACTGCACCTGAATAATATAGGCCAGTGCGATCACCAGCGCCGCCTCTGAACCAGCCTTGCCGAAGGCGTTCATTGCCACCGCCAGTGCAATAGAGAGATTGCGCATGACCGTGCCGTAGACCAGGGCAATGGCGTCACCGCGCGGCAGAAACGCCTTGCCGACCAGAGTGCTGAGAAGGTAGTTGCAGAGATAAAGCAGCAGCAGCGGTACGAGGATGACACCCAGCAAACCGGGGTTATCCGCAACGGTGCGCGCTTTGAGCGCAATGGCAATAAAGACGATGCCCAGGACCCCAATCGTTGATAATCCGGGAAAGCGAGGCGCGAGCTGCTCCTGGAAACTCTTCTGTCCATAGCGTTTAACCGCGAGGCGTTGTGTGGCGTATCCGGCCACCATCGGCAGAAAGACAACCACCAGGATTTGTTTCATAACCGAAGCCATGTCCACATCAACCTGCGCTCCCATCAGAAAGCGGATATAAAGCGGAGTCAGCAGCGAACCCAGAATCAGCCCCACGACCGTCATCTTGACCGCCGCCGCCAGATTGCCTTTGGCAAAGCCGGTCCAGGAAATTGTCATGCCGCTGGTCGGCACAAGAGATGCCAGTAGCAGTCCCAGTGCCAGATACGGGCGGTCGGCAAAGAAGATTTTCCCGATACCATAGGCGACAAAGGGAATGACAAGGAAATTGATCCCCTGTGTCATCAGCTGCGCCCGCGTGTCTCCCCCCTCAAGTACGGAGCGGATCTTGAGGGTTACCATCATCGGATACACCATCAGGAAGGTAAACGGGATGATCAGGTTCTTCAGGAAAGCGGGATTGGCCGATACTCCATACGCAAAGCCGGCCAGCATCGTGAGCGGGATCGCCAGTGTAAGGTTCTTGTTGATAGCGGTCAGTATACGCCACATGTTAAAGCGCCTCTTCAATCATCTTCTGGATGGCATTGTAGCTCTCGTCCAGCGAATCGGCAAACTCCTGGTCATTTACCAACGCTTCGATCATCGCGCGGCCGTAGCGGAGCATGCGGATCTGGGTTATGCCGTTTTGAGTAAAGGTAGTAATAAACTTCGGCATCAGCGCTGCCCGCTCAGGGTTCTGCGAGAGGCTGGCAGCAGCTTTTTCCGGTTTGCAGATCTGGATCATGTGCAGGTCGAACCCGGCCCCCACTTGTACGCCGTGATTGCCAAAGGTGTTGGCCATTTCCATGCTGCTCTCGTTGTGTATTATGAAGCCACGCTTCTGCCCCGCTGCGGACAGGGCTGCTACATATTCACTTAAAGGTTTTGTCGTTTGTGTGCGGTAAAGTGTTGTGTCGCTCATTGTGAAATCCCCCCAGGTTGTATGTGTATATGCACAAAATAGAATACATAAATATGAATGTCAATATGTATGCGAGCCGAAGAAAGAATACAGAGGTCAAGACATCATCTGTTGCAATCCCCAGTAACAGAGCATGCCGACGATTACGGTTCCGGCCAGCGAACGGGTCTTATAGGCGCAGAGCAGGGTAGGGAACGCAGCGAGCAATTCCACTTTGCCAAGGGCGAAGAGCCTTGGGGCAGAGTTGGCAAAGAGGGTCGGTGCGATCAGGGCGCTCAGTATTGCCGCCGGGATCAGTTCAAGCCACTCGGCAAACCAGGCCGGCAGGGTGCGACGGGAAAGCATCACTAGTGGAAGCAGACGGGGCAGGTAGGTCACCCCCCCCATCGCCAGTATCAACAGCAAGAAGTCACGGCTGCTCATGACTTTTCTCCCCTTCGGCGCAGGGTGCGTTTAAGAATAAGCCCTGCAGTGGCCGCTGTGCAGGAGGCGAGGATTACATAGGCGTTGCCCGGCAGCCAGAGGTAGGTCAACAGGGAACAGGCTGCCGCTATCAAGGCGGTTATCGTGAAGAGCGGGCCGCGCAACTGGAAAACCAGCAGGCAGATGAACATGCCGGTCAGGGCGTAGTCAACGCCGGCGACGCCGGGTGGGACCAGTTGCCCCAGATAGACGCCGATCACGCTGCTGGTGACCCAGGTGGCATTGGCAGCATGATTGAGCGTCAGGGCGCTGCGCCGGTCCCACTCCCCCCGGTTGAAGCGGGTCAGGTTGACGGCGAAGCTTTCGTCAGTGACACCATAGGCAAAGATCGTCAGAAAGCGGCGGGATGCTCCGGGGAAATGAACCGCCAGAGCCGAACTCATCAGTAGGTGGCGCAGGTTAACCATAAATACCGTGGAAATTATCGCCAGTGCTGAGGCGCCAGTGCCCAGCATTGCCACGGCAATGAACTGGGAGCCACCTGCAAAAACCAGCAGGGACATGACGCCCATCTGCCAGGGGGCCAGTCCGCTTTTTTGAGCCAGTACCCCGAGCGAAAGGCCGATCGGAAAATAGCCGAGGCAGATCGGCCACGCGGCGGTAAGTCCGGCCAGCATAAAGCCATTCTCTTTTGTCCCGGCTGAATCAGTCATTATATCCCCACCGCGAAAACAACATCATCCCGGCAACAGTTCGTGAGCCAGTCGCCCCAATACCATAATCCCCTGTTCAATCTTCTCGTCCCACTGTGCTGCCGACAGGCGGATATGATGACCGTATTTGTTGGCGAGCGAGAAGAGCGGTCCCGGTACGATGCTGATCCCCTGTTCAAACGCCCGGTGGTACAGCAGGATGGCGTCGATTCCCTCCGGCATCTCTATCCACAGAATAAAACCTCCTGCCGGGTGGGTCATGCGGGTACCGGCCGGGAAATAGCGGACTACGGCATCGGCCAGCTGTGAAATGTTGCGGGCGTGGATCCTGCGGATACTTCGCAAGTGGTGGTCGTAGCCGCCGGTTGCCAGGAATTCGGCGATGGCGATCTGTGTAGGGGAGGCGGGTGCCACGTTCATGATCATCTTGATCCGTTCCATCTCCGCCTGGTAGCGCCCGGCAATCGCCCAGCCGACACGGTAGCCGGGGGCAATGGTTTTTGAAAATGACGAGCAGTATATCACCAGGCCGGAGCGATCGAAAGACTTGGCGCTTGTCGGTCGCTCGTTGTCAAAGGTGAGGTCACCGTAAATATCATCCTCGATCAGCGGGATTTCGTGGCGCGCCAGCAGTTCCACCAGTTCACGCTTGCGTTCGTCCGGCATCAGGCTCCCGAGCGGGTTGCTGAAATTGGGGATGACGAGGCAGGCACTGATTTTCCCCTGTTCAATGGCATAGCGGAGCGCCTCGATGCTGATGCCATCCCGGGGAGTCGAAGGTATCTCCAATGCTTTCAGTCCCAGTTCGGCAATCATCTGCATGAAATTGAAATAGAAGGGGGACTCGACCGCAATGGTATCACCGGCGCGGCAGGTAGACCTGAGTGCGAGAAATACGGCTTCAACACAGCCTGACGTTACGAGGATATCGTCCGGACCGCAGCTGATAGCGGCACCGAGGGCCCGCCGCGCAATCTGGACCCGCAGGCGTTCATAACCGGGCGGCATCTGGTACAGGACCCCCTGTTCGCCGAGTCGGCGCAGCTCACTGGCCATAATCCGGTTAAGCTTGTCTATCGGCAGGTTCTGTGCACTCGGAATGGCGCTGCCGAGCGGCAGCAGCTCGCGGTTCATCATGTTGTGCATGACCTGATGGCACAGGTCGCTGATCGTAACGGTTGTCGGCGCGATAAAAGTGCTTGGCGGGAAAACCGTCTCGCGTATTTCCGGAACCAGGCTGCGGACATAATAGCCTGATTGCGGGCGGGCCTGTATGAGGCGCTTGTCTTCCAGCAGCGCATATGCCTGCATGACCGTATTAATGCTGACGTCGAAGCGTTTGCTGAGCTGCCGTATGGAGGGGAGCCGGTCACCGGCTCTGAACGTCCCCTGCTTGATAAGATCGGTAATTTCCCTGGCAGCCTGTTCGTACAGCGGTGGAGTGGCGGGGTTGTTTTTGTCAACGTTTTTCATGGGGATACCATACTCCGCTCCACCCGGCCGCGGCAGATACAGTTGCGCAATTTTTTGATGGGTACAGATGATATATCATGCAACTGTTATGGATACAAAACAGATTTTCTGTATCTGTTTTTATTCCAGCAAGGAGAGTAGGGTGTCAGCATCACGATCAGGAGGGAGATTTGTCATGGAATGTTGTCTCGAGCGGGGAGAGCTGGTTCGGCTGGACGGCGAGAAGAATGGAGTCGTACTGCGTTGCACGGGCGGCACGATCTGGCTTACCTGTGGTGACGGCAGGGATTACCTGCTGACACCCGGCAGTAGCTTTGCGATAGCCGCCGGCCTTGTCGTTGTGGCTGAGGCGTTGCAAAAGGCGGAATGCACACTAGGCAGGCCGTTTTCGGCTTCCAACTCTCAGCTGAAAACGGTTGTCAGACTCGCGGCATGTTAGTCAGGTTGTTTTCGCATTGGTTTGGAAGATGAACTGTTCGACTGTTGTCTGGTGAAGCAAAAAAGAACCAGGTAACCGCACGGCCGGATTATGGACCGCTGTGCCTTGCTTCCCTCATGCCGCGCCAGGCCTCATACGAGTAACAGCAGAGTCCGCTCCATATCAAGAGGAAGCTGGCCAGATGCGAACGTGTAAAGGGTTCCTTGTACAACAGCACCGCCAGCAGGAAGTGAAATGTCGGGGTAATGTACTGGAGAAAGCCGATAGTAGCAAGGCGCAGGCGCCTGGCGGCCGAGGCAAACAGCAGCAGCGGCACCGCGGTTGCTATGCCGGCCAGCATTAGCAGGCTGCTGGTCTGGGCGCCGTGTGCCGGGAAAGCGCCGCTCCCCTGCCAGGAAACAAAAATCAGATAGCCAAGTGCCGCCGGGCCGAGGAGCAGCGTCTCCACAGTCAGGCCGGTCAGCGAGTCAACCGTGACGATTTTACGTAACAGGCCGTAGGAGCCAAAGGTAAGCGCCAGGATCATCGCCACCCATGGAATCTCCCCGTATTGAATCGTCAGGAGCAGGACACCGGCTGCCGCGAGAAACAGGCTGACCAGCTGCAGCCTGCGCAGGCGCTCCTGAAAGAAAATAACGCCGAGCAGCACGCTGACAAAGGGGGTGATGAAATACCCCAAGCTCGACTGGATGACCTGAGCATGGCCCACGGCAATAATAAAAACCAGCCAGTTGGTTGCTATCAAAAGCGCCGATACGGTCAGCAGGAGTACCGCCCGACGATCGTGTAATGCGTCACGGATCATGCCCCATCGGCCACGCCACACAATGATCAGCCAGAGAAACAGTACCGACCAGACGATCCGGTGACACACGACCTGCAGGGGGGGGACTCCGGCCAGCGCCTTGAAATAGACCGGGAAAAATCCCCAGATAAGATACGCCAGTATTCCATACCCAAGTCCCGCCGAAGCGGCTTGCCGATGATCTGCTTGTTCCGGCACTCCCATCACCTCTGTGCACTCAAATCTGCATGGACCGGGGCAGCTACGTGCCCCGCTGAAAACCGGGTAAAAACCAACAGGCCGGTAAAGATGAAGCAGGCGCCGATTGTCTGCCGCAGCGTTGGATATTCGCGCAAAAAGATGGAAGCCCACAGGATTGCACCGAGCGGTTCACCTAAGACGCTGACAGAGACAACTGATGCCTGGACATAGCGTAATACCCAGTTGAAGATCGTGTGACCGATGACGGTGCAGACTATGGCCAGCGCCAGGAACAGAATCCAGTCACGTGGTGGATAGGGGGCAAACGGGGTGCCGCTTGCAAAACTCGCAATGATCAGGAGTAAGGCGCTGCTGCCGTAGGTGTAGAAGGTGTAGGATGGCAGGGAAACGCCACCGCGCAGGCGGCGCCCGATCAGCAGGTACCCGGAGACCAGGACAGCGGCCGCCAGGGCCAGCAGATCACCCAGCAGTGCATCCCTCCCGATCTGAAAATCGGCGGCGCCGATGATGACACTGCCGAATAGCGCCAAGGCGCCTCCCACCATGGCAAACCGGCTGACCTTCTCCCTGAAAAATATCCAGGAGCCTATAACAACAAAAACCGGCTGCGTGGTAACCAGAACCACCGAGCTGGCAACAGTGGTATAGCGAAGCGAGATGAACCAGGTGACAAGATGCAAAGCCAGGCAGATGCCGCTGGAAGCCGCCAGGCCGCGCTGCCGCCATGACGTTGTGACCAGGTCGGTCCGGTGACGGAGCAGGGTATAGGGTGCCAGGATGAGGAAGGTGAACAGCAGGCGATAGGTAGCTATAATCAGGGGGGGCGCGGTCGCGAGCCTGACAAACAGTGCGGAGAAAGAGACGGCAAAAACCCCTGCCAGCACCGCCAGGTAGGGGTTCACAATGGGTTTATTGTTCACCGGCGTGTCCTTTATTCACCCAGATACGCTTTGCGGACTTCCGGATTGGCGGCCAGCTCTTTAGCCGGACCCTGTAGTACAACCTCACCTGTTTCAAGCACATAGGCGCGATGGGCAATGGATAGGGCCATGTTGGCGTTCTGCTCAACCAGCATGATGGTAGTGCCGCCGGCATTGATCTCCTGGATGATCGAGAAGATCTGCTCCACCAGCATCGGCGCCAGTCCCATCGATGGTTCGTCAAGCAACAGCAGTTTGGGGCGGGACATCAGGGCGCGTCCCATGGCAAGCATCTGCTGCTCCCCGCCGGACAGGGTCTTTGCCAGCTGCTTCTTCCGCTCGAACAGGCGTGGGAAACGGGCAAATACCTGGTCAATCTCTTCAAGGATTGCACTTTTATCATTGCGGATGTAGGCGCCCATCTCAAGGTTTTCCAGGACCGACATATTGGCAAAGACGCGCCGACCTTCAGGAACCTGGGAAATTCCGCGCTTTACAATCTCATGTGGCGGAATGCCGCTGATTGTTTCATTCAGGAATGCCACTGACCCTGAAAAAATCGGGATGATACCGGAGATAGCGTTGAGAATGGTCGTCTTGCCGGCCCCGTTGGCTCCGATCAGAGCCACAATTTCGCCTCTCTCAACACTGCAGGAGATATTCTTCAGCGCCTTGATGGCGCCGTAGTTGACGTAAAGTTGATCAATTTTTAGCATCGGCAGCTCCCTTGCCAAGATAGGCTTCAATAACCTTGGGGTTCTGCCTGATCTCCTCCGGCAGCCCTTCAGCAATTTTCTCGCCGTAATCCAGAACGGCAATGCGGTCAGAAAGCCCCATGACGAACTTCATGTCATGCTCAACCAGAAAGACCGTTACGCCGCTATCCCTGATGCGCTTGACCATCACCATTAATTCGGCTTTTTCCTGAGGATTCATGCCTGCCGCCGGTTCATCGAGCAGCAGCAGATCCGGTTTAAGTGCCAGTGCCCTGGCTATTTCAAGCCGGCGCTGCTCACCGTAGGGGAGGTTGCCTGACAGTTCGAAGGCGCGATAGGAAAGGTCTACCATCTGCAGGCAGTCTCTGGCCACATCGAGCAACTCCCCCTCCTCCTTGCGGACCCAGGGAGTGAACTTCATCAGTGCGCCGGCCAGATTCCACCGCCCGCGGCTATGGGCACCAATCAGGATGTTGTCCAGGACCGTCAGGTCGGTGAACAGGCGGATATTCTGGAACGTACGGCCGATGCCGGCAGCCGCAATCTTGAAGGTCGGTTTGCCGCTGACGGGGAGTCCCTTGAAGTGGATTGACCCACTGGTTGGCCGGTAGATGCCGGTTATCAGGTTGAAGAGTGTGCTCTTGCCGGCACCGTTTGGGCCGATCAAAGCCTGGATCGTCCCTTTTTCTACCGTCAGGTTAACGTCGTTGACGGCGACAAGACCGCCAAAGCGGATAGTTACATTTTTAAGTTCAAGTATTGCCATTGCCGGATCCCGATGTGTCAGATGTTTTTTGTTCCATAGTTGTTTTCAGGTGCGGTTTACGCCCCAGAGCGCGAAGTACCATGCCGGTGAAACTTACGCCGCCCATCAGGCCATTGGGACGGAAGATCATCATGCCGACCAGCAGGCCGCCGTAGACCAGCATGCGGTAGGAGGCCATGAAGCGTAAAAACTCCGGTGCGGCTGAGAGGATGGTTGCACCGATAACGCTGCCGGTAATGTTCCCCAACCCGCCCAGCACGACCATGCTGAGGATATCGACCGATTTAAGAAAACCGAAATCGGAGGGGTTGATGTAGCCCATGAAGTGAGCGTAGAGACCGCCGCCGACACCGGCTATAAAGGCTCCGAGGGCAAATGACTGGACCTTGTAGAGTGTTACGTTGATTCCCATCGCCTCGGCAGCAATCTCGTCTCCCCGGACGGCCATAAGCGCCCTGCCGAAACGTGAACTGTGAATAAAGCTGACGCATACTATTGTCAGGGCGACAACAGCCCAGACAACAATCGGCATTGGAATGTCGGTGTTTGGGGCGGGTACGGAGAGGCCGAGGGCCTTGTTGGTGATGTCCATATTCAGGAAAACGACCTTGACAATCTCGGCAAAACCAAGCGTGCAGATCGCCAGATAATCACCTGTCAGGCGCAAAATCGGGAGGCCGATCACGGCAGCAACGCCCGCAGTGATAAAGCCGGTCAAAATCAGGTTTATACTGAACGGCATCGCGAATCTTATGGTAAGCACGGCGCTGGTAAAGGCCCCGATGCTCATAAAGGCGGCGTGTCCCAGGGAGAGCTGGCCGGTCAGGCCGGTAACAACATTAAGACCGAGCGCCAGTATTATGCCGATCCCGATATTGACAATGATCTGCAGGTAGTAGGGGTTTATGCTCCCCAGCAGCAGTTGAAAAAAATCACCCATTTGATAACTCCAGCTCCCGTGTTTTACACTTTCTTCTGTATTTTGCGTCCCAATAGACCGGTCGGCTTTACCAGCAGCACCAACACCAGAATTGCGAAGGCGATCGCGTCCCGATAAGACGAAAAGCCGAGCGCAACACCTCCTACTTCGGTAACACCCAGCAACAAACCGCCCAGCATGGCGCCCGGTATGGAGCCGATTCCCCCCAGTACCGCAGCTGCGAATGCCTTTAATCCAGCCATCAGGCCCATGTTGAACGAGACCGCATTAAAGAGCAGCCCGACCAGGACACCGCCGGCTGCGGCCAGCGCCGAGCCGAGTGCGAATGTAAAGGATATTACCATGTTGACATTGATACCCATCAGGGCGGCGGTGTTGTAATCCTCGGATGTCGCCCGCATGGCCTTGCCGATCTTGGTCTTGTGTACGATAAACTCAAGGGAGATCATCAGGGAGGCGGATATCGCGATGATCAGGAGTTGAAGCGTGGAAATCTCTGCGGAGCCGATGTGGATCTGTTTGACCGGGAAGACACCTTCCGGGTACCCCTTGGCATTGGCCCCAAAGAGCATCTGGGCAAGGGTCGAAAGGAAGATCGACACACCGATAGCTGAAATAAGAGCCGATAATCGGGAGGATTTACGGAGCGGGCGATACGCGATCCGTTCTACGAGGACTCCAAGCAGCACACAGACCACCATGGCGATCAGCATGGCAATAAAAAAATTCACCTTGAGGACGGCTGTTGCGAACAGACCGACAAACGCTCCAACCATATAGATTTCGCCGTGGGCAAAGTTGATCAGGGTAATGATGCCATAGACCATGGTATATCCCAGTGCTATCAGCGCGTAGGTGCTTCCCAGGGCGATGCCGTTAATGAGTTGCTGGAAAAACATGGTAGAGCTCCTCGTTGAAGATGTTGCCACACTATTAATTTTTACCGTTTCAGTGGTGAATTATACGCTAGTACAAGCAAGCCTGCCAATACTAATGCCATGCCGGAGGCTGCCGACAACGGTAGCTTCTCTTTGAGAACAAGGGTTCCGAGAGTGGCTGCAGTTAAAGGTTCTGCCAGTGATAAGGTTACCGCGTTAATTGCCGGGACTGAACGCAGTCCACGAGCAAAAAGCAAATATGCCAGCGCAGTTGTTATCAATCCCAGATGCAGCACAACTATCAGGCCGCTTGGTTCGACCGTCCAATGCAGGTCAGCGGTGAAAAGAAACGGCGTCAGTAATAGCCCTCCAAGCGTGAACACGGTCGCTATAACGATATCCGGTGAACGGCCCGGGAGCAGTCTCTTGATGGAGAACGTATAACCGGCATATGAGGCACCGGCAATCAGCGCCAGTATTACTCCTGTTATATTCACGTGCGATATACTGCCAGGTGCAGGGATAAAAAGAACCAATAATCCGGTAATGGCTAATGCCGTTGCTATCTGCCAACGCCGGTCGGGGCGTTCTGAGTGAAACAAAAAGGCAAGCAGGCCGGCAAAGAGCGGTCCACTGCCAATAGCTACCATTGTGCCAACGGCAACACCGGTTGTTGCCACTGCCTTAAAAAACGACAGCTGGTAGGTTGCTACCAGTAGTGCGGCCAGCAGGGTGATGCGAGGTTGTTTGAAACAGTCACGGGTGATCTGGCCTCGGAATTGTGCTGTCAGAAACAGAGCTCCACCGCCAACGGCCAGACGCAGGGCGCCGATTGTCAGGGGGTGAGCACCGGGAGGAGCTAAAGCCTGCGAAGTGCCGGTAGTTCCCCAAAGAATAGCAGCAAGCAGAATCAGTAGCGTGCCGTGAGATCGTTCACTGTTCATTTAAAACACCTTATTCATGTGCAAATAGGGGGCCTGTAGAAACTGATGCCGCACGTTGGTCCGGTATGCATAAAACTAGGTTGGTTAGCGTCTGGTTAATACGATAATATATTGAAGAAATTGGTAAGACAAGAGCACAATTTGTATATAATGTGCCGTGTGATTGTCAATATAAAAAACTTTTACCAACAATGCACAACAGACAGCAGTTGGTCACTTGTTAGTATACTCAGGAAAATAGTCAATAGATTCTTGACAGTTTGGATGTAGTCAGACATTATTTAAAAACACTATGTTTAAACATGTCCCCTTAAATTTTTTTTCCCGGATTCTTATTCTGGTTATGCTGGTCGTCATGAGTAATGGCGCACATGAAAGTGCTCATGCCATGCAAAATCATGAGGCAGCGGCAAACGAACTTGTGTCGCAACCGGAATTGTCCGAATCTCACGAATGTCCTTGTGCACCTCTCGAACAACACAATGATTGTGATGGCTGTGACAAATGCGTGAACTGCAATTGTCATGCGCCTCTGACTGTCAGACCGTTTCAAATTTGCTATAACCCCATCATTCTGGATCTTGGTAAATTTCACCAATTCAGCTTTTTGCCGGAAGTTTATCTCTCCCTCTTCGTTCCACCTGATTCAGCCACCGTTTAACCACCAGCCACTCTCAATAATTCTATAAGTGCTCGTTCTACGGCCAGCTCATGCCGTAACATATCAATCTATCCGGAGGTTTATCTGTGACACGCTCTACATTATTGCGTGGGACAGTTTGTACCCTGTTGCTGTCAGCATTTAATTGCATGCATGCACTGGCCGAACCTGTACCCCGCAGCATCAATGAAATCATCTCTCTTGCACTGAAACAGAATGCTGAACTGGCCGCATTGGAAAAGGAGGCTGCCGCAAAGCAATCTCTTGCCATTCAGGTCGGTACAACCAGCAACCCGACCCTGGAATTCCAGGTTGCCACCGGCAGTTTGACCGGCAGCCCGGAAGAACGATCCGTCTCAATCGGAGTCAATCAGGAGCTGTCTCTGAACGGCAAGCTGCGCTTGCGGCGTGAAGCGCTCCAATATGAGGCTGAGGTAGTACAGCGTCAGAGGGACAACGCAGCACGTCTGCTGAAGGATGAAGTTGGAACATTGGCCCTGGAGTTCTTGCTTGTTTCAAAACGTAAGGAGCTTGCGGCAGATCTGGTTAAACTCAATCGTGATCTGGTGACCATCACCGGAGAGCGTTTCAAAGCCGGTGATATTCCCGAACTGGAATTGAATCTGGCCAGGGTTGAGCTGGCCAGAGCCGAAAGCCGTTTGCTGGAAGTCGAGCGTGAAAGAGGCCCGCTTCGTATAAAAATAGCATCTTTAACCGCTCTGGATGAAAACGATATCAATCTGTCCGACATGTTTCCCGCACCGGTACCACCATCCAATTCCCGGGATCTCGTAAAGCATGCTTTGATTTCGCGCCCGGATCTGCAGGCGCTGGCACGTGATTATGACAAAGCTGGAACAGAGACTCGTCTGGCCGACGCTGAAGCGCTTCCCAATCTTACCGCAGGCCTCTTTGTTCAATGGCAGAGAGGCTCAACCGAGGTAGGAGGCATGTCGTCAACCAGCAGCGACACTCAGTTGGGATTGCGTGTGTCTATGCCGATTCCGCTGTTCGATCGCAACCGAAGCGGCAGGGCCGCATCACAGTCCCGTTTGTCCGCCTCCGGATCCAGACGGCTGGCGCTGGAGCGATCCATAACGGCCGAAGTTGAGTCCTCTCTCTCACGCCTCTCTTCTGCGGAGAGGATAGCTGGAGTGTTTGAACAGGGAATTATCCCGCAATTGAATGAAAACCTGAAGCTGACTCAGGAAGCCTACCGTCTGGGCGAGGTGGGGATTCTCTCGGTGATCGATGAACAGAAGAAGTTCTTTGAGGTCAACGACAGTTATCTGTCCGCGCAGCACAACAGATGCATGGCCTTTATTAAACTCGAATCAGCGGTGTCAAAAGATCTTACAGGAGGTGCCAAGTGAACAAAAAAATAATTATTATCGGGCTGGTCCTGGCTGTTGCCCTGGGCGGTGGTTTTCTTTATCGTTCGAACAATCTCAAAAGCAGCGGCGTGGAAAAGGCCGAACATAAGGAAGACGGACACAAGGATGAAAAAGAAGGCGGCCATAAAGAGGGCGGGGAGCATAAGGAAGAGGAAGAGGGGCATGAGGGGCATGACGAACATGGAGAGGCCGCCATTGTAAAGATGACTGCCGCGCTGCAGAAAGAGAATGGCGTGGTCGTAGCTCCGGCAAAAAAACAGCGCCTCGGTGGTGCAATAAGTGCAACCGGCAAAGTGGAGGCCAACGCAGACCGCATAGCTCACGTGTCACCCCGCATCTCCGGTAAGATTGTTGCCGTCAGGGTCTCTCTGGGTGACAGTGTCGCTGCCGGCCAACCTCTGGCGACTTTAGACAGTGTCGAGTTGGGTGAAGCTCTCAACCGCTACCAACAGTCAAGGACAAAGCTTGCCCTGGCCCAGTCCAATATGGATCGGATCAAAGGTCTCGTGGAGAAAAAGATCGCTGCTCGCAAGGATATTTACCAGGCCGAGACCGATTTAAAGACAGTTCAGTCCGAACTGCATACCGATCAAGAGCGCTTGTCCCTGTACGGCATCTCAATATCAGATCTCGCAGGTGAAGGGCGCAAAAGGCCACTTCTGCCGGTTCGCTCACCCATCGGTGGCATCATTACCGAGAAACATGCCATCGTGGGCGAACTCTCTGATCCATCAAAAAGCCTTTACACCGTTGCTGATCTTTCTTCGGTCTGGGTGCTGGTGGATATCAACGAAAAGGATCTCTCTAAAGTTCGCAAGGGACAGAATGCTATCGTTGTCGTTGGCGCCTATCCTGACCTGAAATTTCGTGGGCGAATCAATCATATTGCAGACATGGTAGACGAATCCACCCGTACAGTCAAAGCGAGGATCGAGGTTGCCAATCCGGGGCGAAAATTAAAGCCGGAGATGTTTGCCTCTGCTGAATTGGCGCTACAGGCTGATGCGCCGCCGGTACTGGTGGTCCCCGAAGATGCTCTGCAGGAGCTTAATGGCAAAAAGATACTGTTCGTTGCAGAAAATGCCACTGAGTTCGAAGCACGTCCGGTTGAAACAGGTCGTGCAGCCGGCGGCATGGTTGAGATCGTTTCCGGACTGAAAGAGGGCGAACGATATGCCATCAAGGGATCATTCATGCTCAAGGCGGAGCAGAAGAAGGGTGAGCTGGAAGGGCACAACCATTAAGTTGTCCTGTTCATCAGGGCCAGGAGATACATACCAATGCTAGAAAAAATAATTGCATATACGTTAAAGCAGAAAGGAATGGTCATATTCCTCTCGCTGCTGATTATCGCATTTGGCTTCTATTCTTATCTCAAATTACCGATAGACGCATTCCCGGATGTGACAAACATACAGGTTGAAGTCATCAGCCACGCTGATGGTCTCTCTGCCGTAGAGATTGAGAGAAATGTCACCTATCCGATTGAAATGGCAATGCGTGGTTTGCCGGATCTTGAACAGATGCGCTCGGTTACAAAGTTCGGGCTTTCAATCGTAACCATCGTTTTCAAGGACAATGTCGATATCTATTTTGCGCGGCAGTTGGTGTTTGAGCGATTGGCGGAGGCGAGGGAAAAGGTTCCCAAGGGGGTTGAGGTTGCCATGGGCCCCATCGGCACGGCCATGGGTGAAATATACCAATATACTCTTGAAGGAGAAATGCCGAAAGATCCGCAGCAGAAAATTTCCTACCTGACCAATCTGAGAACAATTCAGGAGTGGATCATTACACCGCAGTTGAAGAATGTTGCCGGAGTTAATGAGATAAATTCTTTCGGTGGCTACTTCAAGGAGTATCAGGTAATTGTCGCGCCGGAAAAGCTGGTGAAATATGCACTGACCGTTGATGATGTTTACTCTGCGATCGGAAGCAATAATCAGAACGTTGGCGGGAATATACTCGAACGCAATACCGATCAGTTTATCGTTCGCGGCGTCGGATTGATAAAAGATATCAGCGATATTGAACAGATTGTCCTGAAATCACAAGAAGGAACCCCGACCTACATACGGGATGTTGCACAGGTAAAGATTGGCGAGGCCGTGCGCATGGGTGCGGCCATGAAAAACGGCAAGGATGAAGCTGTTGGCGGTATTGTTATGATGCTGCGCGGTGCAAACAGCCGTGATGTTGTCAGCCTGGTAAAGGAAAAAGTACGCGAAATCAATGAAAACAACATCCTTCCTGAGGGGATGAAGATTGTTTCCTTTTACGATAGAAGCGATGTTGTCAATGCCAGCGTCAGCACGGTAAACAAGGCTTTGATTGAAGGTTCAATCCTTGTCCTGATTGTACTGTATCTGCTTCTGAACAGCTTCAGAGGCAGTTTTGTCGTGCTGATAGCGTTGCCGCTGTCCTTGCTGGCGACTTTTATTGTTATGAAGCTTGTTGGTATAAGTGCAAATCTGATGTCTTTAGGCGGCCTTGCCATTTCAATCGGTATGATTATAGACACAACCATAATTCAGGTTGAAAATGTGCAACGCCATTTAAGTGAAGAGGGGGGTAAACATCCCAAATTATTCACAGTGCTGAAAGCTGTCATGGAGGTAAGAAGGCCGAGTATCTTCGGCGAGCTCATTATTGCTATTACATTCATCCCGATCCTTTCCCTGGAAGGAATTGAAGGGAAGATGTTCGGTCCGCTGGCCATAACCGTTGCAATAGCGCTTCTTGCCTCGTTGTTCCTGTCGATCTTCGTCATACCGGTTCTCTGTATACTCTTTCTGAAGCCGCATCCTGAGAAAGAAAGCTTTATCATGAAGCATGCGACGAAATGGTATCTGCCGCTTCTGGAATATGCAATGAATCAGAAAAAGGTGATTCTGGGGACAGCTGCTGTCCTTTTGGTCGCTTCGCTCTTCCTGGTAACACGTTTGGGAACCGAGTTTATCCCGGCAATGGATGAAGGTTCTTTTGACATGGATGTCTCCATGCTCCCGGGTGTTTCCCTTGCAAAATCGGTAGAAGTTAATCAACGTGCTGCGGAAAAACTGAAGAAGTTTGATGAACTGGATGTGATTGTCTCTCGAACGGGGCAAACCGGGATTGCCCTCGATACAAGGGGGGCGGATAAAACCGCGTACGTTGGCATATTCAAGCCAAAGGACCAGTGGAAACGGGATATTTCAAAGGAAGAGTTGACTAATGAGATGCGTAAGTCTCTGGACTCAATTGCCGGCATCAGTTTCGGCTTCAGCCAGCCGATTCAGTGCCGGATTGATGAACTTGTTGCCGGTACACGTGCGCAGCTGATTCTCAAGCTGTTTGGCGAAGATATTGACGTGTTGAGTGAAAAATCGGCTGAAATCGCAAAAGTGCTTTCCACTGTTAAAGGAGGAGCCGATTTAAATGCGGAAAAGGTTTCTGGGCAACCGTATCTGACCGTAAACATCGATCGCTCGAAAATAGCCCGGTACGGCCTTAATATCAGCGATGTGCAGAATGTAATAGAAATTGCTGTTGCCGGTAAATCTGCCTCCAAATTTTATGAAGAGAACCGGAGCTTCGATATAACCGTTCGACTTCCGGAGGAAAAAAGAAATTCGCTCGAATCAATAAAAAACATTTTAGTCACCACAAAATCGGGCATGAATATCCCGCTTGAACAGTTGGCTGATATAAAAATGATCGAAGGCCCGGTTCAGATAAGCCGCCAGGACGGGGTCAGAAGAATCGGGATTGAGATGAATATAAGCGGCCGCGATATCGGCAGTTTTGTCGCAGAAGCAAAACAGAAAATTAAGGATAACGTCAAGTTGCCGGCTGGATATTATCTCACCTGGGGAGGACAGTTTGAAAATCAGCAGCGGGCGATGAACAAACTGATGATCATCGGACCAGTTGCCATTGGATTGATACTGCTGCTCCTGTATGTCACGTTCCGTTCGATACGTCTGGCGCTGCTGGTTATTTCCAACCTGCCATTTGCCTTGATCGGCGGAGTCTTCGCCCTCTTCATTTCCGGGCAATATCTCTCGGTTCCGGCCTCAGTTGGCTTTGTCGTACTGTTTGGTGTTGCGGTGCTGAACGGACTGGTGCTGGTTTCGCGGATCTCGCAACTGCGCGATGAAGGATTCGGGTTGCAGGAAGCTATCAGGAAGGGAAGTCTGGACAGGCTGCGGCCGGTCTTGATGACCGCGTCAATATCCATCTTCAGTTTGATCCCGATGCTGCTAGCCGGTGGAGCTGGTTCTGAAATTCAAAGGCCGCTTGCGACGGTCGTTGTGGGCGGGTTAATCACGTCAATGCTGCTTACGTTGCTAATCATTCCATCGGTGTACAGCTGGTTTGAAAAGAGAGAGGTTGAGGCGGAGGTGTAATTCGAATCCACATGTCAAGGTTGTACGAAATAGTAAACATAAGAACAAACGCAATGCTGCTGAACATACAGTTCATGGCTCTGAAGTGAGTGGTTCAGTCTCCTGAACCACTCACTTGTCATGAAAATCATGGCACGTCCCGCCTGCTCATCGTCGTCAAAACAGGTGAACTGTGCGTTATGGAAACGGAGGCAGTACGATACTGCTCAACGGTTTGCTGTAGCCGTCCGACAGAGTGTTCATAAAGGCCACTATTGCTGCCACTTCCTTCTTGGTCAATTTAAGATTGCCCATTTCCTCGCGATTGACGTTCTGCGGTACCTCGGGTTTGGGCCATCGACCTCGCACGCCGGCCGTATTGTAAAACTCCACTATCTCGGTCAGGGTCGCAAAGTAGCCGTTGTGGCCGTACGGCGCAGTCAGTCCGACATTGCGCAGGGTAGGCACTTTGAACTTGCCCTTCTGTAGCCCTTTTGGGTCAATTGCTGCGATATCGGGCCGCCCCCCCAGTCCCAGGTCGACGGGAGCGTTGGCCAACACGGGGTTCATACTGCGCGGGATACCCAGATTGTCATAGGTGAAATCGGTGAAAAGAGGCGGAATGATACCTCCTCCCGGCGATTTGCCAGGTTCGGATATGTGGCACTTGCTGCAGAGCCCTTTGCCGTTGAACAGCTTCAGACCCAGGCTTTCCTGAGGTGTGAGCTTGGCCTTACCGGCCTGAACATAGTCGTATTTTGAGCTGAAGGGGTTGACCTCCCGCGTCTTTTCGTAGGCGGCGATTGCGTCTGCTGTCAGGTCATATAAATACGCCGCAATAATCCTGTCTTCAATATTTGCTTCAGCAAGCTCCACCCCATACACCTGCCGGAACAGCTCGATATAACGTTTGGATAGCTGGTTGCCAGGATACCGGCACGACTCAATAACCGCACCGCCGTGAGGCATAGTCATTTCAACCGGATTCAGGAAGGGCCCCTTGGCCTGCCCCTTCAGCGTCGGTTCACGACCATCCCAGAACTGTCCGCCCATGAACAACCCCTCTTCACTGTCCCAATAGAAATGCGGACTGAAGGCGGCATACGCAACGGTGGGAGAGTTGCGGACACCAAAAAGGCCGCCGACGGATCCCCTTGAGACAACTTCAGTTTGCGGCATGGCTGCGTTAAGTGGATCTGCAAACCCGGGAGGCTGGTGACAGGTGGAACAGGATTGGTTCTTTTCCTTTGAAAGATGAGCGTCAAAAAAGAGTAGTTTCCCCAGTTCCTCCTTCGGCGATAATTCGGCAGTGGCTCCGGGACGAACGACAGCCAGTAATAAAAAAATAGCCAACAGCAATATTCTATACATACTATTCTCCTCTTGCTGATTTAAATCCAATCATAAGCAGATAACAGTATTTCTACTATACTCTAACTGTTTTGCAAGTTAAAAAACAAGAGCAGCATAACCGGTAAAGGCTTTACTGCGCTTGTTTTACATGAAAAAATTAAGCGGTTTGTCCTGCGGCTTAGTCCATTTTTACCGGTACTTTAGCTTTCAGCACGAACTTGCCGTCCTTGACTGCCAGCAGACAGAGCGGGGTCTTGATAGGCTCGCGGTTAGCACGGATCGTGATTGTGCCGGAAACGCCCTGGAAATTCTTTGTTGAAGCCATGGCGGTTTTGAATACCTTAGGGTCAGCGCTGCTAGCGCGCTTGATGGCATCAGCGATCATCATGACACCGTCATACCCCTGTGCGTCGAAGAGGCCGGGCAGTGCGCCGTTGAACTTCTTCTTGAAGGCTTCGATGAATTTAGCGGTTTCAGGGGAAGCCTGCTCAGGGGCGAAGCCGAGAGCGGACATAGCACCTTCGGCTGCAGTGCCGCCAAGCTTGATGAACTCAGGAGAGAAGAGGCCGTCGCCGCCGAACATGTTGGCCTTGACGCCCTGTTTACGGGCTTCTTTCATGATCAGAGCGGCTTCTGTGTAGTAACCGGAGAAGAAGATGACATCAGGCTTTTTAGCTTTGATGTTGGTAACCTGACCGCTGAAATCCTTGTCGCCGTCTTTGACTTTTTCATCGGCTACAATTTCAATCCCTTTGCCCTTGGCAGCATCACGGAATGTCTGGGAGAAGCCTACGCTGTAGTCGTTGTTGTCAGAGGTGATGATTGCAACTTTTTTGTATTTCAGGTCGTTGGAGAAGTAGTCGATACAGGCGGGAATGGCGACACTGTCGAGCAGTGTGTTACGGAAGATGAAGTCGCCGTTCTCAACTACCCCAGGTCCGGTAGCTCCTGCTGAGATGAGAAGTACCTGGGCTTTCTGGGCGATCGGTGCAGCAACTTTGGTAATACCGGTCGTCGGATCACCAACGATGGCGACTACATTGTCGCGGCTGATGAGTTTCTGGGTAACTGAAGCCCCTTCCTGCTTGTCTCCGCGGTTATCGGCTTCAACTATCTCAATCTTCTTGCCCAGAACTCCGCCGGCAGCATTCAACTCTTCTGCGGCCATCTTCATGCCTTCCAGCGTTGGCTTGCCGAACATGGCAACGTCCCCGGTCAGGGCACCAAGGAAGCCGATCTTGATCGCGTCTCCGCCACTCTTGGTAGCTGAAGCATCTTCTTTCTTCTTGCAGCCGGCAGCAACAGACAGCGCCAAAACGGCGGACAGCAACAGTGCGGTACTCTTCTTAAAGTTCATGTGTGTCTCCTTCCTTGGTGGGATGTGGTGAGCTCAGTAAACGCTCAATAAAGAAGACCTCCGCGGTTATGAAGCCTTGGAGGTCTAAAAGTGTGGTTAAAAAGAGAACTTAGCGAGTAGTTTCAGATCATAAGGGTTGTCGGCACCCGTACCTTTGAAGTAATCGCCAAGCACGACATATCCAGCGCGTGCGCCAAGATTTACGTTGGGGAAAAGTTTGTAATTGGTTTCAGCATTGATTTCTGTGCCAAGGTAGTCGCTGGTGCCTGTGCCTTTAGTGTTCTTGGCAACCGCTGCAAAACCTGCATTGGCACTGGCAGAAAGCTTGTTGGAGAAGGTGTAGTCATAGCCAAGTGAGCCAACAATTACACCTTGTCCTGCATTTGCGCCATCAAACACAATGGCGGCGTCGAGCGTAAGAGCATTCTTGTCGCGTCCGAGGATAACCAATTCATTGTCATAAAAACCGCCGCCTTCATTGCCACTGTCAGCATTATAGAAAGCGTTGTTGCCACCAGAAGTATAGAGCAGTTCACTGCGCACCGTGCCAGCTGCGCCCAGATTATACTTGGCCCCTACGTTAAGCTCGTAGCCCCTGGCAGAAGATTTATCAGGAAGATCACCGAATTGCTTTACCGCAAAGCCGTTCAGGGTGAGGGGGCCGAATACGCCTTCGGCATTGAGGCCGAGGGAGTGTACTTTGGCGGCGCTATCAGGGTTAGCGGTTGTAGTTACAGATGCATATATTGGATCTCCATTTGCGGTGTAGCCTGTTACTCCGCCGACAGGTGTAATTGTGTTGCCATTAGAGCGACTGTCATTAATATAGTAATAAGCGCCACCAACCTTAACGTCCTTGTTGAGCTTGTACTTTGCATCAAGCATGAACATGTCGTTAACTTTCTTGCCAAGACCAAAAGCTTCACCACTGTCATTCCAACGGAAGAAACCGGCAGCAACGCTGGCTTTGCTATAGCTGTGACCTAACTGAATTCCAGCCATGTCGGCACTGAAAATAGTGCCTTTAAAAGCATCGTCGACACCCTGCATACCGATTTTAGCGTTTATTCCAGCGTTGTTTAAGTCCAGATATATATTCTTGGTTTCTATGTTGACCGAGTCAGCACCGAGTGCTCCACCGGTGTTGCGACCGGTGGTGTAGGAGTTGTTGCCCAAAAATCTGTAATCTAATTCAAACAGAGTCACAAGTTTTACACTATCGCTGGCCTTGGCGGTGTAGCCAAGACGGGCGCGCTGCACAAAGTAGTTCTCTGTAGGTGCATCATTTACCGGGTCCTTTTGGCCGTAGACAGCACTGTAGTTCGAGATATCGTAAAATGACGTAAATGCACCACTAAACTGGTTCTCCAGCGCCATTGCCGGAGTAGCTACTGCTGCTGCAAGGCCTAATGTCGCGAGCACTGCCAAAGCTTTACTGCTTTTCATGTGTTACCTCCTGTGTGTGATGTTCTGCACTGAATAGAATGCCTTGCCGTTGCGGGGAGTTAAAGAATCTGGCTTAAAAACAGTTTTGCCCGTTCGTGGGTTGGCTCGGTAAAGAAGTGTTCTGGTGTACCCTCTTCAACAATACTGCCATGATCCATAAAAATAACCCGATCAGCAACTTCGCGGGCAAAGCCCATTTCGTGGGTGACGACAATCATCGTCATTCCTTCCCGCGCGAGGGTTTTCATAACATCGAGCACTTCACCTATCATCTCCGGATCAAGGGCCGAGGTTGGTTCGTCAAACAGGATAGCCTTTGGATTCATCGCCAGTGAGCGGGCGATAGCCACACGTTGCTGTTGGCCGCCGGACAGTTTGGCGGGGTAGGCGGAGGCCTTCTCTGCAATGCCGACCTTTTCAAGCAGCGCCATTGAGATATCTCTTGCCTCATGCAGCGGACGTCTGCGGACGACGGTCTGCGCCAGGTTAAGGTTTTCGAGGACCGTTTTGTGCGGGAAAAGGTTGAAGGACTGGAAGACCATACCGACCTCTTCACGCACCTTGCAGATATCTACCTTCGGGTCGTTAACATTCATGCCGTCCACAACAATGCTGCCGGTATCCACCGTTTCAAGGCGGTTGATGGAGCGCAGGATCGTGCTCTTGCCCGATCCGCTGGGGCCGATAATGACAACCTTCTCGCCGTCCCGTACCGTAAATGAGATGTCTTTTAGTGCCTGGAATGATCCGAAGAACTTGGAAACTCTGCTGATCTCTATCATTGCTTGTCTATCGGTCGGCATTCAAACGCTCCTCCATCATGCTTATCAGCTTGGAAAAGAACAGTGTCATGACCAGATAGATCAGGGCGATAACGGTGTACGTCTCAAAATAGCTGAATGTTTCCGAGGCGTATTCGCGGCCACGTCGCAACAGGTCGGAAACGGCGATAATTGAAACCAGTGAGGAGTCCTTGAGCAGGGCGATAAATTCGTTGCCGATCGGTGGGAGTACAACCCGGAAGGCTTGTGGCAGTATGACCTGGCGCAGCGCCTGACCACGTGTCATACCGAGTGAGAGTGCGGCCTCCATCTGCCCCTTGGGGATGGACTGGATGCCGGCGCGGAATACCTCGCCGAGATAAGCGCCGTAACAGACGGCCATTGCGATGATGGCGCTGAGGACATCCGGGATTTTTACAAAACGTCCCAAGGCGTAATAGATGTAGAATATCTGGACGAGAAGCGGTATGCCGCGAATGACCTCAACGTACAGAGACGCAGTGCCGTTGATGATCCGGTTGCCGGAGATGCGTCCCAATCCGGCAATCAGGCCGATTACGCTGGCCAGCAGGATGGCGCCAACCGTGACCTTGAAGGTAACCAGTATACCATCTGGGATGAACCGGAAGATCTCAAGGTATGGTTCTGGTTTGAAAATAGCGAGGTAAAAGCACGTCAGTATTGCTCCGAAAAAGGCGATACGCCAGGCTGTAAAAAGTCCCGCATCACTTTTTACAGGAATTGCGGCACCGTCGCCAACGTCAATTTTTATTTGGGTAGTGGGAGTCTGGGACATAGATATAAGTTCAGGGGGCTTTGAATCAAAGCCCCCTGAACACCTCTAGCGAAGCCACTGCTTGCGAAGTTTTTCATCTATCTTCTTGGTCTTGACTGCCTTAATCCCCTTGTTGAGAAGAGCCAGCAGTTCTATGTTACCCTTCTTGACAGTAATACCGTACCCTTCATGGGTAAAGGCGGCACCGACAATCTTGAACTTCGTGCGGTATTCTTTTTTCTGCAGGGCAAAGTGTGCGGCTGTAGGTTCGTCACAGACCACACCGGAGATGCGACCGGCTGCCATGTCTTCAAAAGCCAGGCCGACTTCGTCGTAAGTCTTGAGCTCTACCCCGGGGTTCTTTTTAACTTCAAATGCGCCGGTTGTCCCAATTTGTGCACCAACCTTTTTACCTTTTAGATCGGCAATTTTATCTGATGTTATATCGGTTTTTGGGACTACCAGAATCTGACCGATCTGGATGTAGGGGTCAGAAAAATCATATTTTTTCTTGCGTTCCTCTGTGATTGTAACTGAGGAGATGATCGCATCATACTTCCCTGATTCAAGCCCGGCAAAGATGCCGTCCCACGCGGTGTTCTTGTATGTGACGGTAAAACCGGCTTCTTTGGCTACCGCGTTCAAAAAATCTATATCAAAGCCTACAATCCGTTTATGCGTATCTACCATTTCCATTGGAGGCCATGTGGCGTCTGTGGCAACCTTGAAATTCTTTGGAGCAGCCATTGCTGTAACAGATAAAGAAACTAGCAGTATTGCGGCAGCAGAAAGTAAGCGAAATATTTTCATGTGTATTTCTCCTTTTTGATGGTGCTTAATTGGTAAGACAAGATGGTGTTCTATCTAAGTACAAGTGAGATTGTCAATAAAAAACATCCGTAAACGGCCGTTAGGAGACATTCTTCTTGTTAGTTGAAACCAATGTGAGTAAAAGGACGGTATATGAATCTCTTTGGTTATAATTTAATCGCCTGGATGTCGTGCCATGAATAGATACAAGGCGGCTGTGCTGCTTCTTACAACAACTTTCTTTTGGGGTGTTACCTTTACTGTGGTTAAGCAGGCTGTGGCGAGTGTAGATGTTTTTGTCTTTTTGTCGCAACGCTTTATTCTTGCTTTTGTGCTTGTATTGCCGCTGGGGTTATACAAGGGGAGGGGGCTCGATGGCGCTACCATTGTCCGGGGAAGCGTCATGGGAGTTTTTCTTTTTGGAGCGTATGCCTTTCAAACCGTAGCGCTACTTTACACAAGCGCCTCCAATACCGGGTTTCTCACAGGCTTAAATGTTGTTATAGTGCCAATATTTTCGGTACTGGTGCTCGGGCATCGTGTGACAACCAGTGTTAAGTTCGCAGTTATGCTCTCGGTGGCTGGACTGATACTGATATGTGGTAACGGTTCGTGGGACCTTAATCGTGGCGATGTCCTTGCCGCAGTCTGTGCCATATGCGTATCACTGCACTTGATCTGTACCGGTGAGTTTGTTCGTCGTAGTGATTACTACTGGCTGACTGTTGTTCAGTTGGGGGTTGTGGCACTACTAAGTTATTCAGTGGCGCTTGCTCGCGGCAAAGAGGTGATGATCTGGTACCCGCATTTGCTTGTTCCGCTTCTGGTCTGTTCAGTGATTGCAACGGTATTTGCCTTTCTTGTGCAAACATCCATGCAGCGATATCTCAGTCACACCAATACGGCCCTTATATTTTGTACTGAACCGGTTTTTGCGGCCCTGTATGCGTGGTTGATATTGAATGAACGTTTTGGCGTGTACGGCCTTGTAGGGGCTATATTTATTCTGGTCAGTATGGTTATTTCTAACTTGCCTGAGAAAGTCTACAAGCGGAAAAAACATAGTGGGGCTGGTGTCGAACGGGCAATTGTGTGAACCGATATAATCGGCGCGGTTGGCAGAAACAGGCCGGGAAATAAAAAAATGAACATGCGTAATTTTTCTGTTGACACCTCGCTTGCAAAAAGTGTATAAGTCCAATTCCTCTTGATAGAGGAGTAACAAGCGCTCTGACCTGAATGGAGATGTCGGTGAAATTCCGGCCCTACAATTATTCCGTTCCCAACCGCTAATATTTGTCAGAGCGGTCAGTATTGATAGTTCTTCTGCGATCGTAGATACTGTCAACATTTTGTATGAAAAATACATTATGAAATAGAGTAGCTCACAAAAAAACACCACAACCCGATAAAATAGATTGACAGTGCCTGTATATATTTGTTAGTTTCACGATTCGCTCCAGCTTGGAGCAGTTTGATATTTTTGTGTCTGGAGAATTTGACGACTATGCCAACAATCAACCAGCTGATCAGGTCAGGTAGGGAAAGTAAGAAGGATAAATCAACGGCCCCGGCTTTGAAGTGCTGTCCGCAGAAGCGCGGTGTTTGTACGAGGGTTTATACAACCACACCTAAAAAGCCTAACTCTGCTCTTCGTAAAGTTGCAAGGGTTCGCTTGACAAACGGCCTTGAAGTTACATCGTATATTCCGGGTGTCGGCCACAACCTTCAGGAGCACTCAGTTGTTCTTATTCGTGGCGGCAGGGTTAAAGACCTTCCTGGTGTTCGTTATCACGTAGTTCGTGGTACGCTTGACTCGGTTGGTGTTAAGGGTCGTTTGCAGAGTCGTTCCAAGTATGGCGCCAAGCGCCCGAAATAATACTGAACCTGTTTAGTTGAGGGGAAATATATGCCGAGAAGAAGAGAAGTGCCTAAAAGAGTAATTCTGCCGGATCCAAAGTTTAACGACAAAGTTGTTGCCAAGCTTATCAACTCTCTTATGCTTGCTGGTAAGAAGAGTGTGGCTGAGTCAATAATGTACGGAGCGCTTGACCTCGTTGCTCAGAGATCAAATGATGAAGCCGTTAAGGTTCTTAAGAAGAGTCTCGATAATATTAAGCCGACCCTGGAAGTTAAGTCCCGCCGTGTAGGTGGTTCTACTTATCAGGTGCCGATCGAAGTTCGTCCTGAGCGTCGCATGTCTCTGGCGATGCGTTGGTTGATTAAGTATTCTACTGCTCGCAGTGAGAAGACGATGAAGGATAAGTTGGCCGGCGAAATTCTGGATGCTTATAACAATCGTGGCTCTGCTGTTAAGAAGCGTGAAGATGTTCATAAGATGGCCGAAGCAAACCGTGCATTCGCTCATTATCGTTGGTAGTCGTTTAATCGTTTTTTGGAGGATTTAGTGTCTCGCTTATCACCACTTGATAAATATAGAAATATCGGCATCATGGCCCATATTGATGCTGGAAAAACTACAACTACGGAGCGTATTCTTTACTACACCGGTGTGTCGCATAAAATCGGTGAAGTGCATGAAGGTACTGCTACGATGGACTGGATGGAGCAGGAGCAGGAGCGTGGTATCACTATTACCTCTGCTGCTACAACCTGTAGCTGGAGAGATTATAATATTAATATTATTGATACTCCCGGACATGTTGACTTCACTATTGAAGTTGAGCGTTCACTCAGGGTTCTTGATGGTGCTGTAGCGGTATTTTGTTCGGTTGGTGGTGTTGAGCCTCAGTCTGAAACTGTCTGGCGTCAAGCGGATAAGTACGGTGTTCCTCGTCTCGCTTTTATTAATAAAATGGACCGCGTTGGAGCAGATTTTTTCCGTGGCGTACAGATGATTAAAGATCGTCTCAAGGCTAACCCGCTTCCAATTCAGATACCAGTGGGTAAGGAAGAGAACTTCAAAGGCGTCGTCGACCTTGTCCGGATGAAGGCTATTATTTGGACTGATGAGTCACTTGGCGCTGATTATAGTGAAGTTGAGATTCCGGCTGAACTTGTTGATGAAGCCAATGAATATCGTGAAAAGATGATTGAAGAGATCTCCAGCTATGATGATGCTCTCATGGAAAAGTATCTTGCCGGAGAGGTCTTGACTGAAGAAGAAATTATGTCCGCAATTCGGACAGGAACAATTGCTATTAAGTTCTGTCCCGTTATCTGCGGTTCCTCGTTTAAAAACAAGGGCGTTCAGAACCTTCTTGATGCTGTTGTTGATTATATGCCGTCCCCAATGGATATCCCTGCAATAAAGGGTGTTGATGTGGATAGCGGTCTAGAAGTAGAACGTACGGCCTCTGATGCCGAGCCTTTCGCGGCCCTCGGATTCAAGATTATGACTGATCCGTTTGTTGGGCAGTTGACCTTCTTCCGTGTCTATTCTGGTGTTGTTACTGCTGGTTCATATGTGTATAACTCTACCAAGGGCAAGAAAGAGCGTATTGGCCGGATTCTCAAGATGCATGCCAATAAGCGTGAAGAAATTAAAGAAGTATATGCCGGTGATATTGCTGCGGCAGTTGGTCTGAAGTACACTACGACCGGCGATACTTTGTGCGGTGAGGAGAATCAGGTTGTTCTCGAGTCTATTGACTTCCCTGAACCGGTTATCTCTATCGCAATTGAGCCTAAAACAAAAGCTGAGCAGGAAAAACTTGGTTTTGGTCTGCAGAAGCTTGCAAGTGAAGATCCTTCCTTCCGTGTAAAAACAGACGAAGAGACTGGTCAGACAATTATTTCCGGCATGGGTGAGCTTCATCTTGAGATTATTGTAGATCGCCTCAGACGTGAATTTAAAGTTGAAGCTAATGTCGGTAAGCCGCAGGTCGCTTATCGTGAAACAATTACCAAAAAGGTCAAAGTTGAAGGTAAGTTTGTCCGTCAGTCTGGTGGGCGTGGTCAGTATGGCCATGTATGGCTTGAGATCGAGCCTCAGGAGGCTGGTAAGGGTTTTGAGTTTGTTGATGCGATCAAGGGCGGTGTTGTTCCTCGTGAATATATCCCTGCTGTTGGGAAGGGTGCATTGGAAGCCACGGATAACGGCATAATGGCTGGTTTTCCGGTTGTCGATGTAAAAGTTACTTTGGTCGACGGTTCGTATCATGACGTTGACTCCTCCGAGATGGCTTTTAAAATCGCCGGCTCAATGGGCTTCAAAGAAGGTTGTTCAAAAGCGGGTCCAATTATCCTTGAGCCGATCATGTCTGTTGAAGTTGTGGTCCCTGAAGAGTATATGGGTGACGTTATAGGCGATCTTAACTCTAAGCGTGGCCGCATTATGGGTATGGATTCCAGAGCAGGTGCTCAGGTAGTAAGTGCAATGGTCCCACTGGCATCAATGTTTGGCTATTCGACTGATCTGCGTTCCGCAACACAGGGCCGCGCTACATACGCGATGACATTTGACCATTATGAGCCAGTACCGAAATCGGTTGCTGAAGAGATAGTTGCAAAAGTAAAGGGTTAATCTAAATCAAATCCGTAACTCAGGAGGGCCTTTCACATGGCAAAAGCAAAATTTGAACGTAATAAAACACACGTAAACATCGGCACAATCGGTCACGTCGACCACGGCAAGACTACTTTGACAGCTGCCATCACCAAGGTTCTGGCCGGCAAGGGTCAGGCTGAGTACAAGGCATTCGACCAGATCGACAACGCCCCTGAAGAGCGTGAGCGTGGTATCACCATCGCAACCGCTCATGTTGAATATGAAACAGACAAACGCCACTATGCTCATGTTGACTGCCCCGGCCACGCCGACTACGTCAAGAACATGATCACTGGTGCAGCCCAGATGGACGGCGCAATCCTGGTCGTATCTGCAGCTGACGGCCCTATGCCCCAGACTCGCGAGCACATCCTGCTTGCCCGTCAGGTAGGCGTACCATATATGGTAGTATTCCTCAACAAGGCTGACATGGTAGACGACGAAGAACTGCTTGAGCTCGTAGAGCTTGAAGTCCGTGAACTCCTCTCCAGCTATGACTTCCCTGGCGACGACATTCCAATCATCAAAGGTTCCGCACTGAAAGCCCTCGAAGGCGACAAAGGCGATCTTGGTGAAGAAGCTATTAACCGCCTCATGGATGCAGTTGACTCTTACATCCCTGACCCAGAGCGTGCAATCGATCGTCCGTTCCTGATGCCGGTAGAAGACGTCTTCTCCATCTCCGGTCGCGGTACTGTAGCCACCGGTCGTGTAGAGCGCGGTATCTGTAAAGTCGGCGAAGAAGTTGAAGTAGTCGGTATCAAGGACACCATCAAAACAACCGTAACCGGTGTAGAGATGTTCCGCAAACTGCTTGACGAAGGTCGTGCAGGTGACAACATCGGCGCACTGCTCCGTGGTGTAAAGCGTGAAGATATTGAGCGTGGCCAGGTACTTGCCAAGCCGGGTTCAATCACACCGCATACCAAGTTTAAAGCAGAAGCATATGTTCTTACGAAAGAAGAGGGTGGTCGTCACACCCCGTTCTTCAACGGCTACCGTCCACAGTTCTACTTCCGTACAACTGACGTAACCGGTGTTGCCGAACTCCCGGAAGGCATTGAAATGGTTATGCCTGGCGACAACGTTGCCATGACCATCAAGCTGATCACTCCGATCGCCATGGACGAAGGTCTGCGCTTTGCTATCCGCGAAGGTGGCCGTACCGTCGGCGCTGGCGTTGTAGCTTCAATTATTGAATAAATAGATACGTTACGAGGTTATCAATGCAGAGCCAGAAGATAAGAATCCGCCTTAAGGCATATGACCACAAACTGCTTGATGTTTCAGTTGGCGAAATTGTTGATACAGCAAAAAGAACCGGTGCTCGTGTTGCCGGGCCGATTCCACTGCCGACTGTAATAAATAAATACTGTGTTCTTCGTGGACCTCATGTTGACAAAAAGTCTCGTGACCAGTTCGAAATAAGAACTCACAAGCGTTTGATTGATATACTTGACCCTACACAGCAGACTGTTGATGCCCTCATGAAGCTGGATTTATCTGCCGGCGTTGATGTCGAAATCAAACTGTAACTGCTACTACGACTGAATAGGACTGAATATGATGAAAGGTATCATCGGAAAAAAACTGGGCATGACCCAGATATTTCTTGCAGACGGAACAAGAGTACCGGTAACTGTCATTCAGGCTGGCCCTTGTTATGTTGTACAGAAAAAAACTGCTGATAATGATGGCTATTCAGCGGTACAGGTCGGATTCGAATCGGTTGCCGCTTCTAATGCTAATAAACCGTACCTCGGACATTGTACAAAATCAGGTCATGGCGTTTTCAGGCATCTGCGTGAATTCAAAAATGATCAGGTCGAGTCCATGAACGTGGGTGATGAAATCACTGTCAACGATTTTTCTGCTGATGATGTGATTGACGTTACCGGTACTAGTATTGGTAAAGGCTTCCAGGGCGTTATGAAACGCTGGAACTTTAAAGGTGGCCGTGCATCCCACGGATCGCGTTTTCATAGAGCACCTGGTTCCATTGGTGCATCCGCAACGCCATCACATGTTTTTAAAAACAAAAAGATGCCTGGACAGATGGGGAATGTAAAAGTTACCGTACAGCGTCTAAAAATAGTTCGCGTTGATGCAGCTGATAATCTTCTCTTGATAAAGGGTGCTGTGCCTGGACACAAGAATTCTATTATTACGATCAAAAAGAGTGTTAAAGCTTAGTACTTCAGGAGTTTGTGTATGCCTTCAATAGCCGTTTATAATATGAACAAACAACAGGTCGGAGAAGTACAACTGTCCGACGATGTGTTTGATGTTGAAGTAAGAGAAAGTCTTATACACCAGGCGCTCCGTATTCAGCTTGCTAATCGTAGAGCTGGTACCGTAGCTGTCAAAAATCGTTCTGCTGTACGTGGCGGTGGTAAAAAGCCGTTTAAGCAGAAGGGTACCGGCAATGCACGTCAGGGTTGCAGTCGTGCCCCACAGTATCCGGGTGGTGGTGTAGCTTTCGGACCGCAGCCAAAAATCTATAATCTTAGCATGAACAAAAAAGCACGTTGTGCTGCTCTCTGCTCTGTGCTGACTTATAAACTTCAGAACAATAATATCACTGTGCTGGATAAAATCGAGTTCGATAAAGTATCAACTAAAGACTTTGTTGGTTTTCTCGGAACTTTTGACCTCAGCAAGTCATTGATTGTAACGGATGAATTTAATAATAATCTGTTTTTGTCAGCCCGCAATGTGCCGCATATAAAAATGTTGAAGCATGATGCTCTTAACATTCATGATATGCTCAAATATAAGCACATAATTTTTACTCAGGGGTCTGTACAATCAACCGAAGGAGTATTGCAAAAATGAATATTTACTCCGTAATTAAAAAACCGCATGTCACTGAAAAAACTTCTTTGAGTTCTGATTCGTCCAATACTGTAGCTGTAGTTGTTGATAAGGCAGCAAACAAGATTGAGATAAAGCAGGCTATAGAGAATTTGTTTAAGGTCAAGGTTGCTGCTGTTCGCACTGTAACCGTAGCTGGCAAGGTTAAACGCTCTGGCAAAACTTTTGGCAAACGTTCCAACTGGAAAAAAGCATATGTTACACTCCAGGAAGGGCAATCAATAGATTTCTTTGAAGTCTAACTAATACGTTTGGGGTTCACAATGGCAATCAAAAGCTATAATCCAACTTCAGCTGGGCGCAGACATCAAACATGTTCTACGTTCGATGAAATTACTAAAACTACTCCTGAAAAGTCCTTGCTTGTCTCTCTTAAAAAAAGCGGTGGCAGGAATTCTAATGGTCGTATAACTTCTCGTCACCAGGGTGGCGGTCACAAACAGAAATATCGCATTATCGATTTCCGTCGTGATAAACGTAGTATTCCTGCTACAGTAGCCAGTATTGAATATGACCCGAATCGCAGTGCTCGTATCGCACTTCTGAATTACGTTGATGGCGAAAAACGCTACATTCTTGCACCGCTTGATCTTAAAGTTGGCGATGTTGTTATAAGTGGACCAGAAGCTGATATCAAACCCGGCAATTCAATGCCATTACGTTCGATACCTCTTGGTACTATTATTCACAATATTGAATTGAAGATCGGTAAGGGTGCTCAGTTGGCCCGAAGTGCCGGTACCTTTGCTCAGCTTATGTCTAAGGAAGGGAAGTATTCACAAGTTAAGCTTCCATCAGGCGAGGTCCGCCTGGTTCTTCAGGACTGCTACGCAACCATTGGTCAGGTTGGAAACACTGATCATGAAAATATTAACATAGGAAAAGCCGGCCGTTCTCGTTGGCTTGGTAGACGCCCGAAAGTCCGCGGCGTTGCGATGAACCCTGTTGACCATCCACATGGTGGTGGTGAAGGCCGTACTTCTGGTGGCCGTCATCCAGTAACTCCATGGGGTATTCCAACCAAGGGTTACAAAACTCGCACTAATAAGACTTCCGATCGCTTTATAGTTAAAAAACGCAGTAAATAATTCGTTGAGAGGCTGAGATATTATGGCACGTTCGATAAAAAAGGGTCCATTTATTGATGACCACCTGAACAAGAAAGTTCTGGCTGAAGGTCCTAATTCCAAGAAAATTATTAAGACCTGGTCACGCCGCTCAACGATCAGCCCAGATTTTATTGGCTGTAGTTTTGCGGTCCATAACGGAAAGAAATTCATTCCAGTTTTTGTAACAGAAAACATGGTTGGCCATAAAATGGGTGAATTTGCACCAACAAGAACATTTCACGGTCATGCCGCTGATAAAAAGAGCAAAGTCAAGAAGTAGTAAGGGAGCTTATAATGGAATCCAACGCTAAACTCTCATCTGTACGCCTTTCACCACGTAAAACACGTCTAGTAGTTGATCTCGTGCGTGGAAAGGGCATTCAAGATGCACTGAATATTTTGCGATTTATGCCTCAGCCTTCTGCCAAGCTTGTTTCAAAGCTTCTTAAGTCTGCTGTTGCTAACGCAGAGCAGAAAGGCGTATCTGATGTAGACCGCCTTGTCGTAAAAACAATTTATGTTGATGGTGGTGCTGCACTTAAGCGTTTTGTTCCTCGTGCAATGGGGCGTGCCAGCAAAATTCGTAAGCCTACTAGTCACATTGCTGTAACCCTTTCAGACTTGAAATAGTTTTATTACGTGGAGGTGTAGGTTGGGACAAAAAATTAATCCGATAGGCTTTAGGCTCGGTATTACAAAGACTTGGGATTCAAAGTGGTACGCTGAAGCAGATTATGCAAAGTTGCTGCATGAAGATCTTGCAATCCGAAAATTTCTAAAAAAACGCTTGTACAGCTCCGGTGTTTCTAAAATCGAGATCGAGCGTGCTGCTAACAAGTGTAAAATAAATATCTTTACTGCAAGACCAGGTCTTATCATTGGTAAGAAGGGGTCTGAAGTCGAAACGATTAAAAAAGAGCTTGCTCTTATTTCGGCAAAAGAGATTTTTATAACGATAAATGAAGTGCGCAAACCTGAGCTAGACGCTCAGTTAGTTGCTGAAAACGTTGCTCTGCAATTGGAACGGCGTATTGCATTCAGAAGAGCAATGAAGAAAAGTGTTACTTCTACGCTTAAATTCGGGGCAAAGGGAATTCGCATTACCTGTTCCGGTCGTTTAGGCGGTGCAGAAATGTCCCGTACTGAGTGGTATCGTGAGGGTAGAGTGCCGTTGCATACTCTCCGTGCCGATATCGACTACGGTTTTGCTGAAGCCAAGACTACTTATGGTCTTATTGGTATCAAAGTGTTGATTTTCAAGGGCGAAATTCTGCCTGGTAAGTAATTCTTTTTATATTGCACAATAGGAGCACGTATCGATGTTAATGCCGAAACGGGTAAAACATAGAAAGCAGATGAAGGGCCGTATGTCCGGTAAGCCCTGTAGAGGTATTGAACTCTCTTTTGGCGAATTTGGTCTACAGGCAACTGAATGTGGTTGGCTTGATTCGCGGCAGATTGAAGCGGCTCGTATTGCGATGACCCGCTACATTAAAAGGGGTGGGAAAATCTGGATTCGTGTTTTTCCAGACAAGCCACTAACTGCTAAACCGGCTGAAACCAGGATGGGTAAAGGAAAAGGCTCCCCTGATTCGTGGGTTTGTGTTATAAAGCCAGGTATGGTTTTGTATGAAATGGAAGGCGTGACAGAAGAGATAGCACGTGAAGCTCTCAGACTGGCTGCCCATAAACTGCCCCTTTCCACAAAGTTTATTTCAAGGGGGGATGTCAATGAAGCCTAATGACCTCAGAAAAATCACTACTGAAGAACTGTTAAAAAAACAGACTGAATCAACTCAGGAACTTTTTAACCTTAAATTTCAGCTTCATACCGGTAGACTTGAGAATACTTCCAAGCTGAAGAACCTTCGTAAGAATATTGCAAGAATTAATACCATTCTCACCGAAAGTAAGGCAGGGGGAGTATCAAAATGAGTGAACGCGGTCATAGAAAGATTCAGGTAGGCGTTGTTGTTAGCGATAAGATGGAAAAGACTGTTGTTGTAAAGGTCGACCGTCTCGTTAAACACAGTGTCTACAGTAAGTATATTAAGCGCAGTGAAAAATATAAAGTACACGACGAGAATAACAGCTCCAAGGTTGGCGATCGAGTACAGATCATTGAATGCCGTCCTTTGAGTAAAGATAAGCGTTGGAGCCTTAAGCAGATAATTCAAAGTATCTCTTAGTATAGGGAGTACCATATAATGATTCAAATGCAGACAGTACTGGATGTAGCCGACAACTCTGGTGCAAAAAAATTATTTTGCATTAAAGTGCTGGGTGGCTCAAAACGAAAATATGCAGGTGTTGGTGATATCATAGTCGCTTCCGTTCGTGAAGCTATGCCGAATTCAAAGGTAAAAAAGGGCGACGTAGTCAAGGCGGTTGTTGTTCGTACTGCCAAGTCTATGGGGCGTGCTGATGGATCTTATATCCGTTTTGATGATAATTCGGGTGTTGTCATCAATGCTGCCAAGGAGCCGGTTGGTACTCGTATCTTCGGTCCGGTTGCCAGAGAATTGCGTGCTAAAAAGTTTATGAAAATTATTTCTCTTGCACCGGAAGTACTATAAAAATATCGGAGAATGATGATGCAAGTCACGAAACCTCATGTTAACAAGGGCGATACTGTAATGGTCGTCACTGGTAAGGAAAAAAGCAAAACTGGCAAGGTTCTTCAATTGCTGCCTAAAAAAAATGGCGTAATTGTTGAGGGGCTTAACATGGTTAAGCGCCATGTTAAAGCTAAAGGGAATGAAGCTGGTGAAATTAAAGAGAAAGAAGCTCGGATTCACATCTCTAATGTTATGCCATATTGCTCAAAGTGTTCCAAACCTGTAAGGGCTAGCAAGAAGCTTTTAGAAAATGGCGAAAAACAACGCGTCTGTGTAAAGTGTGGCACTACGCTATAGAAATACTTTGGAGGAATTCATCTAATGTCTCGTTTAAAAGATATATATTCATCAGAAATCGTTCCCAAGCTTCGTACTGATTTTAGTTATAAGTCGAGTATGGAAGTCCCGCAAATCAAGAAAATTGTTGTTAATATGGGGTTGGGCGAAGCAATCCAGAATGTGAAAATACTTGATTCCGCAACAACCGAAATTGGTTTGATCACAGGGCAAAAAGCAGTGATTACAAAGGCGAAAAAATCTATTGCTACTTTCAAGCTTCGTGAAGGTATGCCGATCGGTTGTATGGTTACTCTTCGTCGCGATCGTATGTATGAATTTCTGGATCGTTTAATAAATGTATCACTTGCTAGGGTCCGTGACTTTAAGGGCGTTTCTGGTAAAGCATTTGACGGCAAAGGTAATTATACACTTGGTGTCAAGGATCAGCTCATATTTCCTGAAATCAACTATGATAATGTTGATAAGATGAAGGGAATGAACATCACGATTGTAACAAGTGCTAAAACAGACGAAGAGGGTAAAGCACTTCTCAAGTACCTGGGCATGCCGTTCAGGAACTAAGATATCTGGAGGATTCTGTGGCAAAAGTATCAATGATTATAAAGTCTCAACGTGCACCTAAGTTCAAGGTTCGGCAGCACAATCGTTGTCCGGTCTGCGGTCGTCCCAAAGCGTTTTATCGCAAGTTCGAGATGTGCAGGATTTGCCTGCGCAAGTATGCCTCGTCTGGCCAGATTCCCGGCGTGATAAAATCGAGCTGGTAATTAAGTAGCCACATATAGATAAAGAGACAGGAGCACATTCACGATGTCCATGACAGATCCAATTGCTGACATGCTTACCAGAATCAGAAATGCAAACATGGTAAAGCACCAAAAAGTCGACATTCCATCATCCAATATGAAAGTCAGTATTGCTAACGTCTTAAAGCAAGAAGGCTTTATCAAAAACTACAAGGTTATCTCCGATAACCTTCAGGGTGTTCTGCGTGTCTACTTGAAGTACATTGACGAGAAAGATAGCGTTATAAATGAGATCAAACGTATCAGCAAGCCGGGTGGCAGGGTTTATGTAAAGTCCGAAGACATTCCGTCGGTAAAGAGTGGACTTGGAATTGCGATTCTTTCCACATCAAAGGGTATCATTACTGATAATGTTGCTCGTAAGTCCGGCGTCGGTGGCGAGTTGATCTGCACTGTCTGGTAATTATAGTGACAAGGAGTACTTTTAGATGTCTAGAATAGGTAAATTGCCAATTGATGTACCAAAAGGTGTAAAGATTTCTTTTACTGATTCGGTATTGTCGGTTCAAGGCCCAAATGGGGCTTTAACTCGTCAAATTATGCCTGTAGTTTTACTTGATATTAGTGATACAAGCATTGAGGTAACACGGTGTGATGATTCAACTCCCGCACGTGCTGCTCACGGTTTGACTCGTACTTTGATCAATAACATGGTTGTTGGAGTCACCAAAGGTTTCCAGAGAGATCTGGAAATCAATGGAGTTGGCTACCGTGCTGAAGTCAAAGGCAAAGAACTGGTACTTGCACTTGGTTACTCACATCCGGTAAACTTTCCAATACCTGACGGCATAACTGTCGATGTGGAAAAAATGACAAAATTATCTGTTAAAGGGTTTGATAAAGAGTTGGTCGGTCAGACCGCTGCTAAGATCAGATCATTCCGTAGTCCCGAGCCTTACAAGGGCAAAGGGATTAAATATGCTGACGAGACTATCCTAAGAAAAGCTGGCAAAACCGGCAAGAAATAGTCTTTATAAGGAGATTCCGTGGCTAAAACAGCTATCAAGACAATTACTCGACTTAAACGCCAGGTTAGAGTTAGAAAAAAAGTTCGTGGCACGACTGATCGCCCACGCCTTAATGTATTTAAAAGCGCACAGCACATATATGCGCAGTTAATTGATGATACCACTGGCACAACTCTTGTTGCTGCTTCAACGTTATCAGATGCAGCAAAAGATCTTTCTAACACCGGTAATATAACTGCAGCAGTACTTGTAGGTAAGGAAGTCGCCAGACTTGCCCTTGCTAAAGGTGTTTCGTCTGTAGTTTTTGACCGCAATGGTTTTCTTTATCACGGCCGGATCAAGGCGCTCGCGGATTCAGCCCGCGAATCCGGGTTGAACTTTTAAGCGTACGGGAGGTTTTCCTTGAGTAGAATCAATCCAGCAGAACTAAATCTTACAGACAAAGTTGTTCATATCAGTCGTGTTGCCAAGGTTGTTAAAGGTGGCCGTCGCTTTAGTTTCTCCGCACTAATAGTTGTCGGTGATGGCAACGGTTATGTAGGATACGGTCTGGGTAAAGCAAATGAAGTCCCTGAAGCGATCAGGAAGGGCGTAGAGCAGGCGAAAAAGAACTTGATTAAGGTCCCTGTGAACGCTAATCAGACGATTCCTTTTGAAATTGAGGGTAAATTTGGAGCTGGTCGTCTTCTTATGAAGCCTGCATCTCCTGGTACCGGAGTTATTGCTGGTGGCGCTGCGCGTGCAATCTTCGAAGCTGCCGGTATTAATAATATACTCTCAAAATGTTTAGGTTCTAATAATCCACACAACCTTATAAAAGCTGCTTTTGCTGGTCTTAAGCGTCTTAAGACTCCTGAAGAAATTGCAGCCCGTCGTGGTATTACTGAATAATCTTTATTATGCGGGGAAATAATTATGAGTAGCTTGCTTAAGATAACACTCAAAAAAAGTACTATATGTACTCCTAAAAAGCATCGTGCTGTTGTTGCTGGCCTTGGTCTGTCAAAGATTAATCAGACTGTTCAGCGCCAGGACAGCCCGCAAATCAGAGGCATGATTAATAAAGTTGGTCATTTATTGACCGTTGAATAGATAAAGGGGTTGACTTTCATGGAACTTAATAATCTGCGACCATCTATCGGGTCAACAAAAAACAGAAAACGCATCGGTCGTGGTACCGGTTCTGGTCATGGTAAAACTGCGACAAAAGGTCATAAAGGCCAGAAAGCTCGTTCAGGTGGAAGCATTAAAGCCGGTTTTGAAGGTGGACAGATGCCATTGCAGCGTCGTTTGCCAAAGCGCGGGTTTACTCCGCTTGACCGTGTTGTATTCTCGCTTGTTAATATCAGTCAGCTAGATGTCTTTGAAGCTGGTTCTGTTATTGATGCGACTGCACTCATTTCCAAGGGCTTGATCAAGTCGGATCGTTTTGCTGTAAAAATACTTGGTAATGGAGACATAACCAAGTCTTTAAAAATTTCAGCAAACAAGTTCAGCCAGTCTGCCAAGGATAAAATTATTGCTGCTGGTGGTAGTGTTGAGGAGATTGCATAGTGTTCGAAGCCCTCCAGAATATATTCAAGATTCCAGAGCTAAAAAAACGTGTTTTATTTTCTTTGGGAATGCTTGCTGTATATCGTGTTGGTTGCCATATACCAACCCCTGGAATCGATAGAATTGCACTGTCTCACTTTTTTAAACAGTCACAGGGTACTTTGCTTGGACTCTTTGATATGTTTTCAGGTGGTGCATTAGAGCGATTAACTGTTTTTGCTCTCGGTATTATGCCGTATATTTCGTCTTCGATTATTTTTCAGCTTCTTACTGTAGTTGTTCCGGCTATAGAAAAACTTTCCAAAGAAGGTGAAGCTGGGCGTAAGAAAATTGTCCAATATACCCGTTATGGCACTGTTGTTCTGAGTATTGTACAGGGTATGGGTGTGGCTGTTGGTCTTGAGAGTATGCGTGGTCCTGCTGGTGAACTGGTTGTTCCGAGCCCTGGTTGGGGTTTCAGGATCATGACTGTTATTACTTTAACAGCTGGTACTGCCTTTGTGATGTGGCTTGGTGAGCAGATGTCAGAGAAGGGCATTGGTAATGGTATTTCTCTGATTATCTTTGCGGGAATTGTTGTTAACATTCCTAAGGCTCTTACTAATACTGCCAGGCTTGTAAGCGCCGGTCAACTTTCTCTGTTTATTCTTTTGTTTGTTTTGGCGATCATGTTCGCTGTTATTGCTGTTATAGTTTATGTTGAGCGGGGTCAAAGGCGCTTGTCAATTCATTATGCGAAAAGAGTTGTCGGTCTTAAAACTTTTAACGCACAGACATCCCACTTGCCATTAAAAATCAATATGGCAGGTGTAATCCCTCCTATTTTTGCATCTTCTATAATTATGTTCCCAGCAACAATAGCTAATTTTATCAATATTCCTTGGGTTAAGGCGGCAGCAAGCAGTCTCTCTCCGGGTAAATTGATATACAATATCTTTTTCGTTGCTTTTATTGTGTTCTTCTGTTACTTCTACACGGCTGTAACATTTAACCCGATTGACGTGGCTGAAAATATTAAAAAGCAGGGCGGCTATATACCCGGCATTCGTCCTGGTAAAGAGACGTCATCTTTTATTGATTCCGTCCTTACTCGGCTGACTTTTGCCGGTGCGGTTTATATTTCTTTAGTGTGTGTTTTGCCGTCAATATTGATTGGGAAGTTTAATCTTCCTTTCTATTTCGGCGGCACAGCCCTTTTGATCGCTGTAGGTGTTGGTATGGATACGGTTTCTCAAATCGAGTCACATCTTATTACTCGCAACTATGAGGGGTTTCTTAAAGGCGTTCGTATCAAGGGGAGACGTTAGGCGTGAATGTTGTACTCTTTGGGCCTCCTGGGTCTGGAAAGGGCACACAGGCCCATTTTATAGTCGAGCGCTATGGCATACCTCAGATATCGACTGGAGATATGTTGCGTTCTGCTGTAAAAGCTAAGACCGCTCTTGGCGTTATGGCAAAGTCAGTCATGGATGCTGGTGGTCTTGTTTCTGACGATATTGTTCTTGGTTTGGTTAGGGAACGCATCTCTCAGGCTGATTGTGTCTCTGGCTTCATTTTGGATGGTTTCCCGCGCACGATTCCACAGGCTGATTCATTAATCGCCCTCCTGGTTGAAATGGACAAAAAAATTGATTTTGTCATTTCCTTGGATGTTGATAATAGCGAATTAATTAGCAGGTTGTCGGGGAGAAGGACGTGTCCGTCTTGTGGAAAAGGTTTCCATGTTATATATGATAAGCCTGAGCGTGATGGGGTTTGCGATTCCTGTGGGGCTCTTCTCGTTCAGCGTGATGATGACTCAGAGGGTACAGTGATAAGCCGATTAGCTGTGTATGATCAGCAAACGTCAGCTCTTAAATCATATTTTATGGATTTAGGGGTCTTGCATAGCATATCAGGCACTGGGCTTATCTCCGATATACAGCAGCAGATAGCTTCTATCTTAGATGCAGGTGGCCGTATTAGTGATCATTCTTAAATCTCAGCGTGAGATTGACAGAATGAGGGTCTCTTGTTCTATCGTGGCCGAGATTCTTGAAGGGTTGCGTGCTTTGGTCCGTCCTGGAGTTACAACTTTAGAGCTGGATCAGTTCGCCTCGGCTGAAGCTCTAAAGCGTAAGTCGAAGTGTGCCTTTAAAGGATACAGCGGTTTTCCAAGTTCTTTATGCTGTTCGCTTAATGACCAGGTAGTACATGGCATTCCTAATAATAACCCATTAAAATCAGGTGATATACTAAGTCTGGATTTTGGCGTTATCTATGACGATTTTTATGGTGATGCGGCAGTGACAATTCCTGTCGGCGATGTCTCTGATGCTGCAAGAAGATTAATCTCGGTAACAGAACAATCACTCTACTCTGCGATTGATATGGCTGCACCGGACAACAGGTTAGGAGATGTTTCTTCTGCTGTTCAGAAGTATGTAGAATCTAGAGGCTATTCTGTTGTTAGGGATTTCGTTGGCCATGGGATAGGTCGGAATCTCCATGAAGATCCACAGATTCCGAATTATGGTGTGCCGGGTAAAGGTGTCAAGCTGAGGCCCGGTATGGTTTTGGCTATAGAGCCTATGATTAATGAAAAATCTTATGAAGTTAAAGTTCTAGATGATAATTGGACTGTTGTAACATGTGATGGTGGTTTGTCAGCTCACTTTGAACACACGGTTGCCATCACTGAGAACGGACCTGAGATACTAACGCGGATATGATGAACTAATTCGTGCAAGGGGAGTATTATGAAAGTACGTGCATCTGTAAAAAAGATATGTGACAAGTGTAAAATAGTTAAGCGCAAGGGTGTTGTGCGTGTTATCTGCGACATCCCCAAGCATTCTCAACGTCAGGGATGAGTTATTAAAGGGGGTATTTCCATTGGCACGTATTTCAGGTATTGATTTACCAAAAAACAAGCGAATTGTTATCGCATTAACTTACATTTACGGTATTGGCAATTCTGCTGCTGAACGTATTCTTGCTGCTAGTCAGATAAACCCGGATACGCGTACTGATAAGCTTACTGAGGCAGAAGTTGCCAGACTTCGTGAAGAGATCGATCGTAATTGCAAGGTCGAAGGTGATTTACGCCGCGAGATTTCAATGAACATCAAGAGACTCATGGATCTTGGATGCTACAGAGGTTTGCGTCATCGTAAAGGTCTCCCTTGTAATGGTCAGCGTACAAAAACAAATGCTCGCACTCGAAAAGGTCCTGCACGTACTGTCGCCGGTAAGAAGAAATAATTTAACTAGCTCTGGAGAATACGAATGGCAAGCCCATCAAAAAAGGTAGTTCGTAAGAAAAAAGAACGTAAAAATATTTCAAATGGTGTTGCTCACATACAAGCGACTTTTAACAACACCATAATTACAATTACTGATCCGGTAGGGAATGTTGTTGCCTGGTCGACAGCGGGAGCCAAGGGTTTTAAGGGTTCACGTAAAAGCACTCCTTTTGCAGCTCAGATAGCAGCGGAAGATTGTGCTAAAAAAGCTCAGGAACATGGGATGCGTACTGTTGAGGTTTATGTGAAAGGTCCTGGATCTGGCCGTGAATCTGCTCTCCGTGCTCTTCAAGCTGCCGGTTTCAGCATTAGTTTTATTAAGGATGTAACTCCAATTCCTCATAATGGATGTCGTCCTCCAAAAAGAAGAAGAGTTTAATATTAATCGTAACAACTTTTAAGGGGGTTTTCATTGGCTCGATATACAGGACCTTCATGCCGTTTGTGCAGAAGAGAAAACACAGAATTATTTTTAAAGGGCGATCGTTGCTATACTGACAAGTGTGCAATCAAGCGTCGTAATTATGCTCCTGGCCAGCACGGACAGGGCAGGACAAAAGTATCTGCATACGGTACCCAGCTTCGTGAAAAGCAAAAGGTTCGTCGTATTTATTGCATACTTGAAAAACAGTTCCGTAGTTACTTTCAGGCAGCTGATCGTATGAAAGGCGTTACTGGTGAGAATCTCCTCACGCTTCTTGAGCGGCGCTTTGATAATGTCGCATACCGTCTCGGTTTCGCAACATCACGCTCAGAATCCCGTCAACTTGTTCGCCACGGCCATTTTACGGTCAATGGCAGAAAAGTAGATATCCCATCAGTTCAGCTTAAGGCTGGAGATGTTATCGAGTTACGTGAGAAGAGTCGTAAAATTGCTGCTATAAATGATGCTCTGGAAGCGGTTGTACGTCGTGGAATTCCGCAGTGGTTAGAGCTAGATCGTGATTCCTTCAAGGGAACCCTTAAGGGTGTTCCTACCCGTGAGGATATCACAACTCCTATCCAGGAACAGCTCATCGTTGAGCTATATTCAAAGTAATTTCTGGAAGCTGCTGATTCTAGTTTGAACGACAACCGGGTTTCTATTTCCGGAGGAGGTAGCAATGTATAAAAACTGGCGAGATCTTATCAAGCCGAAACAGCTTCAGGTTGAAAGAGATACTCTTACAGCAACGTATGGTAAGTTCTATGCTGAGCCTTTTGAGCGCGGTTTCGGTACTACACTGGGTAATTCTCTGAGACGGGTTTTGCTTTCATCCCTTCAGGGTGCTGCTATAACGTCTCTCCGGATGAAGGGTGTTTTACACGAGTTCTCTGCAATTCAGGGCGTGACCGAGGATGTAACCGATATCATTCTTAACCTGAAAGGCGTCAGACTCAAGTTGCACTCTTCCGATCAGGCTGTGATTCATTTTAAGCATAAAGGTGTTGGCACTATTACTGCCGGCGATATCGTCTCTGGCCATAATGTTGAAGTAATGAACCCAGAGCACTACATTGCCACCTGTGGTAAGGATGCTAATCTTGAAGTAGAGATGACTGTAAAGATGGGTAAGGGATACGTTTCTGCTGATCGTAATCGTGATGAGAAGGCTCCCGTTGGAACTATTCCAATCGATTCTATCTACACTCCCATAAAAAAGGTGAATTTCTCGGTTACTAATGCGCGTGTTGGGCAAATGACCGATTATGATAAGCTCAATCTTGAGGTATGGACTGACGGCAGTGTCAAGCCCGAGGACGCGGTTGCATATGCTGCTAAGATTATGAAGGAACAGCTTACTATTTTTATCAACTTTGATGAGGAATTCGAGCCACAGGTTGATGAAGAGTCTCAAGAGGATAAAGATAAAGTTAATGAAAACCTCTACCGTACCGTAGAGGAGCTCGAGCTGTCTGTTAGATCCGCTAATTGTCTTAAAAATGCTGGTATCAAGCTTATTGGTGAACTGGTAACAAAATCTGAATCAGAGATGTTGAAGACTCAGAACTTTGGCCGTAAGTCACTAAATGAAATTAAAGACATTCTCTCTGATATGGGGCTGACTTTTGGTATGAAAATCGATAGCTTCCCTGATCCAGAAATGATGATTCGGCTACGTGGTGAGCAAAAAGAAGAAGAGTAATACTTTATATCTGGTCTAGTTTAGAAAGGAATTTCATATATGCGTCACAGCAAAGCTGGTAGAAGACTCGGCAGGAAGACAAGCCATCGTGAAGCGATGTTTAGAAACATGGTAACATCCCTTCTTGATCACGGTAAAATTACTACAACTGATGCCAAAGCAAAAGAGATCCGTGTTGTTGCGGAGCGGATGATAACACTTGGCAAACGTGGTGATCTACATTCGATGCGTTTGGCTGCTTCAGTGATTCGCGAGAAGACAGTAGTATCCAAGCTGTTTTCAACCATCGCTCCTCGTTACAAAGAACGCCTTGGCGGTTATACCAGGATTATTAAACTTGGTATTCGTCAGGGTGATGCTGCTCCGGTTTCCTTGATTGAGCTTGTAGAAGAAGAAATTAAGCCCAGCAAAGTTAAGTCTGCTCCAATAGCATCTGCAAAAGTTGTTGCAGCTGTTGTCGACGCACCTGCTGAAGTTTAATTCTATATTATAGTTACACAGAACGGCGTGGATTCTTCTGCGCCGTTTCTGTGTAACTAATGCTCAAAGCTTGCATAGACCTGTGTTGCTAGCAATGCTAATAGCAATTTGTAAATTGGAAATACTCCTAACAGCAAATATATGCTGAAGATACCATCCAGTTTTATTTCGTTATTATCCACTGTCTTGTCGCTGTATATGAATGTGTGCCTCTCGGATTCTCTCCATTTAACCCGCCAGTATCAGTTGTCTCATCATCAGTAAATAAATTCCAGTATGATAACAAGATCCGTTCTTACATTTATTTAAACTCCCGTTTAAGCTGTCGTTCTGAGCATTGCAATGAGATTACGTCATGCATTTATTCGATCTCGGATAGTTGAAACTTATGGATGTGTCGGCTGAATTCTGTTATTTTAAAGAGTTGTTACACGCATTCAGATACCAAATGCTACGGGAGTTTTTCATGACCAGTAATGCCATAAGACTCACCCAAACCGTCAAGGGGGCGGGGTGCGCAGCCAAGCTTGCTCCAGGCATCCTTGACAAAGCCCTTTGTGGGCTCGATCTGCCTGTAGATCCCGATTTGCTCGTTGGACTTGAACGGGCCGATGATGCCGGGGTTTACAGAGTCTCTGATGAACTTGCCCTGGTTCAGACGGTTGATTTCTTCCCGCCGATGGTTGATGATCCTTACAGTTTCGGCCAGATTGCTGCAGCCAATGCGCTCAGCGATGTATATGCTATGGGAGGTACACCGAAGACCGCGATGAATATCGTCGCATTTCCCGCAAAAACCATGGATATAGCTATTCTGCGCACCATCATTGAGGGCGGATTGGATAAGTTGCGTGAGGCTGGTGTTGTGCTGGTTGGCGGCCATACCGTCGAAGACAGTGAGTTAAAGTACGGCCTTTCAGTTACCGGATACATCCACCCCGAACGCATCCTGACCAAAAAAAATCTGCAGTCCGGTGATCGTCTTATTCTTACTAAACCGCTTGGTACCGGGATCGTTGCGACTGCCATAAAAGCTGGTATTGCTGATAAGGATTTGACAGACAGGGTCACGTTGGCCATGACGACGTTGAATCGAGTCGCGGCTATGACAATGGACGGATTTCAAGTGCACGCCTGTACTGACATCACCGGCTTCGGTTTTCTTGGGCATCTCGCCGAGATGGTCGTGGACTCTGGACAAGGGGTGCGCATTTATGCGCAAAATGTACCTGTTTATTCTGAAGCACTTGAGTGGGCCGCCATGGGGTTGATTCCGGCCGGTGCGTATAACAACAGAAAATTCAGGGAGGCGTTTGTCGATTTCGGTGCTGACGTATCCCAGAGTGTTCAGGACCTGCTCTTTGATCCGCAGACTTCAGGTGGCCTGCTGATTGCCGTTGCGGCTAATGATGCGGAGAAGTTAGTTGCTGCCCTTATAGCGAATGGTGTCGATTGTGCCTCGATTGTAGGTGAAGTCGTGGATGGACCGGTTGACAAGATTGTTATTGAGTAGGATGTGATTTAAGCTAAATAAATAAAGATGTAAATATCCGTTTTTGATATAAGTCCGTTAAGAAAGGTTTTCTGGATGACAAACGAACTAGATTGCCGCGGCATGACGTGTCCTGCTCCGGTGTTACATGTTAGAGATGCTCTTGAAAAAGGTGTGGCTACTTCAATTGCGGTTCTTGTTGATAGTGAGGCCGCGCGGCAGAACGTAACTCGTTTTCTTGAGCACAAGAACTATCAGGTCACCTCTGAAGTGCAAGGTGACGAGTTTCGGGTTACAGGTACTCGCCGGGATGGTTCTGGCACAATCGAGCCCGTTTCTTCATCACCAGTAGTGAAAGATCGAAGTACCGCAACGAAGAAGATCATGGTGCTGATTACAAGTGTGCATATGGGGCATGGCGATGACAGTTTGGGAGACATGCTGCAGTTTAATTTCTTGAAAACCCTGAAAGAGATGGGTCCCGACCTCTGGCGGGTTGCTTTTGTCAACAGCGGTGTCAGATTTACTGTTGAAGGTTCCGAAGCGGTACCTTATTTACAGGAGCTTGCAGGACATGGCGTGCAGATACTGGCCTGCGGTGCTTGTTTGGCCTACTTCCACATTCTGGATAAAATACAGGTTGGTGAAGTATCAAATATGTTTGATATTGTTACCAGTATGAAGCTTGCAGACAGTGTTGTTACTGTCTGACCCGTTTGTTCTTATCACGTGGAGAGAGTAATGCCCGAGAAGATAGAGTTTGCCCCTCAATTGATTGACACTCACTGTCTGATTGACGTGAGAACCCCTCTGGAGTTTGAGGAGGACCACCTGCCCGGTGCATACAATGTCCCGCTCCTTACTAACGAGGAGCGGGTTGAAGTAGGAACAATATACAAGCAGATCGGAGCAATTGAGGCGAGGAGAAGGGGGCTTGAGCTGACCTGCTCACGGTTTTACAGCATCGTTGACCGTATATCTTCTTTGTCTGCAGGCCGTTCGATTGTCGTTTATTGCTGGCGCGGCGGACTACGCAGTGCGTCTGTTGCGATGTTGCTTGAAACCTGCGGAATAACGGCCAGGCAACTTACTGGCGGCTACAAAGCCTTCCGTACTAATGTGAACGATTATTTTGAAAGGTGCGACTTTCTTTCTCCTCTCATTGTCATGCACGGTATGACCGGCACCGGTAAGACTGAGTTTATCAACGGCCTGAACCCATCCAAGTGGGCAACAGTAGATCTTGAAGGGGTTGCGTGCCACCGGGGGTCAGCCTTTGGTGCCCTTGGGTTGAAGCAGAGTATCACGCAGAAGCATTTCGAAACAGTCATGTGGGATGTTTTCAGGCGTCTGCCTGCCGACTTGCCTATTGTGCTGGAGGGTGAGAGTCAACGCATCGGTAAGTATTCTCTGCCCGGACGCTTGTACCAGAAAATGGCGGAGAGCTGCAAGATATGGTGCCACGCATCTATAGAAACGCGTATAGAAAGGCTTACGGTCGAATATGCACTTCCTGAATACAGGGGAGAGATGCTGGAAGCTCTTGAGCGAATCAGAAAGAAACTGGGCGGGACCGGTTATGCCGATCTGAAAAACAGCATAGAAGAGTGGGACGTTAATGGGATCGCCCGGGGTCTGATCGAAGGGTACTATGACAAGATGTACTACAAACACCGCCCCTGGACGCCTGATCTGGAGTTGGAAATGGAAGACTTCAGTCGGGCGGAGGCAGAGCTGGAAAAATACTGGCGGGCAGATTTATAAAAGTTTTTATGCAGCGCGTGGATTCCACGCTGGTAATGCAATGCCTTCATAGCCGCAACGCAAAAGTCCTGCGTGACTGTTAATCCCGAATTGATTTGATACAGTCTACACATACTATTATCCTCCCTGTAATCTCCTCCCAAGAACCAAACTGCAGGAAACAGTGCGCCCTCCTTTTTGCAAATCAGGGTGCAAATCTTCTGTATTTCACCGCCATTACAAACGCTATCAGCTTGACATGCTCGTAAGCTGAATAATATATTGCTGCGCAACAGTAATGCGGTAAAATAATGTTCTATTGTGTTAGAAAAGGGGGGGGTATGGATGTTTTTCAGGTTTTTCGTGATCGTCGCAGCATCAGAAAATACAAGGAGACTCCGGTAGAACGGGAAAAAATCGAGCAGATTCTTGATGCGGCCCGTCTGGCGCCATCATGGAAAAATATGCAATGCTGGCGTTTTCTGGTGCTTACGGAAGCGGAAATGCGGGCCAAGGTTCTGGATGCATTCCCGGACGACAACCCGGGAAAGAAGGCGATTGCAGCGGCTCCGGTGGTGATCGTAGTTTGCGGCAATCCGTCCGAGTCGGATGTTGAAAATGGCATCCAGTATTTTATAGCGGATGTTGCAATCGCGTTTGAGCATCTCTGCCTAGCTGCGCATGCGCTGGGTCTGGGTACCTGCTGGATGGGGTGGTACGATGAGGAGCAGGTTAAACGGTCACTCGGGATTCCTGCTGATATACGGATAGTCGGCATAACCCCGCTCGGGTATCCTGACCAGGAACCCAAACAGAGGCCTCGCAAGCAACTGCAGGAAATTGCCTACTTTAATCAATGGCCATAGCTTGTTTTCATCCGGAAACCGGCTAATATTAATGTGGCGGATCTAGAATGTAAGTACGTGCGGTGTTTTTACCGCCATTATGGGGAACGTATGGAATACCAGAATCTACTGATTGAAACCACAGATGGCATAACGACTCTGATTATAAACCGCCCTCAGGTGTTGAACGCACTTAACAGCAATGTCGTGCGTGAGTTGGAGTCAGCCCTGTCTGAGCTGAACCAGGATGCGGCGGTCAGGGTGGTTGTATTGACCGGTGCAGGTGAAAAGGCTTTTGTTGCCGGAGCTGATATCAAAGAGATGTCTGCAATGTCAGCTTTTGAAGCTCATGATTTTGCCCGCAGAGGGCAGCACCTGATGCTGTTGATAAACAGTATGCGCAAACCGGTCATTGCGGCAGTCAATGGCTATGCACTGGGTGGCGGCTTTGAGCTGGCTCTCGCCTGCGACTTTATCTATGCCTCTGGAAATGCTAAATTCGGGTTTCCTGAAGTTGGGTTGGGTATTATTCCCGGTTTTGGCGGCACTCAAAATCTGGCGCGCCTGATAGGCCCGAACCGAACTAATGAACTGGTGTTCTCCGGGCGGCTCATGACTGCTGCCAAAGCCCATGGGTGGGGTATCGTCAACGAGGTTTTAGAGCCTGACGAGTTGCTGCCAAAGACGCAGGAAACCGCGCGGGAAATCGCAGGTAAAGCGGCGCTGGGGATTGCGGGTGCCAAGGATGTTATTGTTAACGGTCTGAACATGACGAAGGGAGATGGTTTTCGCTATGAGGCATCTCGATTTGGCGTGCTGTTTGCCACTGGCGATCAGCGTGAGGGGATGGGGGCCTTTCTCGAAAAGCGTCCTGCTGAATTCAAAGGCAAATAAATTACACTCCCGTGGCAGATAACGATCCCCGGCTGCAGTCAGGTTATATCAAAGCTGCTGCTGATGCAATCGATGCGTATTTTGCTTGTTGAGTATAGCTTAGCAAGGCGCAGCATGTATCAAGAAGGCAAGAGGTGCGGCTGTGGAAGCTACCCGCCAGATTTACTGGAACATCGGTCACGGTGTTATCATCCCCATGTATCTTCTTGCCTTTGCGGCCCTCGGCTGCATGGTCTGGGGATTCCGGCAGCGCCTGTCGGTATGGCGTCAGGGGAGGGCTCTTGACCGCTTCGACCGCTACGATGAGAGGATCAAGCGGATGCTTGCCGAAGTTTTCAGCCAGGCAAAGATCTACCGTGTCATCGACGGCGGTGTATTTCATTCACTCTTCTTCTGGAGTTTCCTGATTCTCTTTGCCGGCACCGTTCTGGTCATGATACAGGCTGACTTCTTTACCCCGCTGTTGCAGATCAACCTCCTCTCCGGCAAGTTCTATAAGGCCTTTTCGCTGGTGCTGGACCTTGCCGGTATTCTTGCTCTCCTCATGCTGGTGGGGCTCTTCATCCGCAGATTTGTCATCCAACCCACAGGGGTGGAGATAGTCAAGGACGACTACATCGTGCTGCAGCTGCTGTTTGCGATCCTTATTACCGGATTTCTGATCGAAGGAGCCCGCATGGCCGCCACCGAACTGCAGCAAGACCCCGCTCTGGCACGTTTTTCGCCGGGCGGTCTGCTCCTGAGTCACTTCTTTACATCACTTGCCGCAGGCACCCTGCTTGTTACCCACAAGATTCTCTGGTGGTTCCACTTCGTGCTGGTGCTCGGTTTCTTCTGCGCTATCCCCTATACCAAGTTGCGCCACATATTCACCACCAGCTCCAACGCTTTTCTGGCACCATTTGAACCCAAGGGCTTCATCGCCACTATCAACCTCGAAGACGATTGTGCAGAGCAGTTTGGAGCCGCCACAATCGGTGATCTCAGTTGGAAAGATATCTTCGATGCCGACGCCTGCACCTCTTGCAAACGTTGTCAGGACCGCTGCCCGGCCCACACCACCGACAAGCCGCTCTCACCGATGAAAATTGTCAAGCAGATCGGAGAACTGGCCGAGAGTAACCCGGCTGGCAGCCTGGTCGAAACGGTCAGTCAGGATGCGCTCTGGTCATGCACCACCTGCCGTGCCTGCCAGGACATCTGTCCGGCCAATATCGAACATGTCAACAAGATCATCGAAATGAGGCGCAACCTGACACTCATGGAAGGCGCCTTCCCCGGTGACGAAGTCCGCACCGCCGTCAGCAATGTTGAGGTTAACGGCAACCCCTTCGGTTTTGCCTACGCTTCGCGCGGCAATTGGGCGGAAGGACTGGAAATTTCTTTTATGGCACATGATGCCGACGTGGATATTCTCTACTTCGTCGGCTGTTATGCATCGTTTGACAAACGGAATCAGGCTATAGCAAAAAACTTCATCACGATCTGCAACTCCGCCGGAGTAAGAGTTGGCATTCTCGGCAAAGAAGAAAAGTGCTGCGGCGAGCCGGCCAGAAAACTGGGTAATGAATACCTCTACCAGATGACCGCAAACGAAAACATCAAACTGATCAAGGCCTACAACGTCAAAAAAATAGTCACCACCTGTCCGCACTGCTTCAATACGCTGGCACGCGACTACAAAGACCTCGGACTCGATATCCCGGTCGACCATTACAGCACCTACATCAACACCCTGCTGAATGCCGAAAGACTCAAGCTGACACCGGAACCATTCAGCTTTACCTATCACGACTCCTGCTATCTCGGCCGCTACATGGACATCATTGAACAGCCGCGCAATATCCTCATGCAAGCCGGCGGTTCACTGGCCGAGATGGATAAAAACGGTTATGACAGTTTCTGTTGTGGTGCCGGAGGCGGCCGCATAATTGCTGAGGAGAAGTTGGGGAGCAAGATCAGTGAAGTCAGGGTCAAGATGGCGGTAGACACTGGTGCGCCGACCCTGGTATCCAACTGTCCCTTCTGCCTCACCATGTTTGAGGACGGCATCAAGACCGGCGGGGTGGAAGGGCAGCTGCAGGTCAAGGATCTGGCGGAGGTTGTTGCTGGACGGATAATGGCTTAAAAAGCTGCCCGCGAAATACACGAAAGTCACGAAAATATATCGTGAAAAACAAAAAACGAGAGGTATTAAAACCAAAGGACCAACGTTTAGTGTTGTCTTTCTTTCGTGTTTTTCGTGGATAAAAACGGATTTTTCCAGGAGGTTAATTATGAAACTGCTCGTCTGCATAAAGCAGGTCCCGGACCTGGAGTCCCGTTTCGAGCCGGACGCGGCCGGAGTCTGGTACAGCGAAACCGACCTCGCCTTCCGCATGAACGAATATGATGAATATGCTGTGGAGCAGGCTGTCCAGCTGCGGGAAAAACTTGGCGACGGCGCCGAATTGACCGTGTTGTCAATTGGCCCGGACCGCGTTGTTGAAGTGCTCAAAAGGGCGCTGGCGATGGGATGCGATAATGCCGCTCATATACAGGATCCTTCCGCCTCGGGAAAAGACCCGTGGCAGATCGCCGGGGTCATATCCACCTATGCCAAAGACAGGGGCTTCGATATTATCTTTGCCGGAATGCAGTCTCAGGATCGCGGCTCGGCACAGGTCGGTGTCATGGTTGCCGAACAGCTCGGTTTCGCCTGCACCACTACGATCGTCGGCTTTGATTATGCCGACGGCACGATCATCATCAAGCGTGAGCTGGAAGGTGGGGGGAAGGGGGTTGTCAGGCTGAAGACCCCGGCGCTTGTCACTTGCCAGATGGGGCTTAATGTACCACGCTACCCGACTCTGCCCAATATCATAAAGGCCAAGAAGAAGGAGATCACTGCCATTCCTGTCGCCAGCCTGCTCAGCGAAGCGGCTTTGACTGCGACAACCAGCTTTCACCCGCCGGTGAAAAAAAGTGGGGGGATTGTTCTGGAGGGTCCTGTTGCAGAAATGGTGGACAGGCTCATAGCGATACTTAAGGAAAAAACTGCGGTACTGCGATAGGAGGCAGCCATGAAAACTTTGCTTGTTGGCGAATACCGTTGCGGTCGGTTACTTGACTCCACCTATGAGCTGCTCGGCTTTGCCGGTCAGCTGGGTGGAGAGACCGCCATGTTCCTGGTGGGGAGCGAAGCCCAGCTGCCGCTCTACGGTGGCACTCTCTATCTTGCGGATGCAACGGTTTGCGGTGAGTATAATCCCGATGTGCACAAGAAGTTGATTCTGGAAGCGGTGCAGAAGGAGAACCCGGACTACATTGTGTTTTTGCACTCATCGTACGGATGGGACCTTGCCCCACGGGTTGCGGCCGCTCTCAGGGCGGCGCAGTTATCTGAGGTCGTCGCTATTGCGGAAGGTGGTAGCTTCGAAGTTTGCTGCTGCAACGCCAAGATGCGCCGCAACGTCAAGCCTCTTACGAGTAAAGCTGTTCTTACTATTCAGACCGGCGCCTTTATTGCGGTGCAGCCGGGGGGGCGGCTAATCGTTCAGAAGCTTTCCGCAGAGGTGACTACAACTGTGCTGGAGTTTGTCGGCTACGAACCGGCCGAAGAGAGGGAGATAGATCTGGCCAAGGCCGAAGTAGTTGTCGCGGCTGGTCGCGGGGTGGGGAAGAAAGAAAATATTCCTGTTATCGCCGCGTTGGCTAAAGCGATGGGGGGAGAGATGGGGGCCAGCCGTCCGGCTGTGGACGCGGAATGGGTCGCCCGCAGCCAGCAGGTCGGGACAACCGGCCAGACCGTATCCCCAAAACTGTACGTGGCCTGCGGCATAAGCGGTGCTATCCAGCATCTGGCCGGCATGAAAAAATCAGACTTCATCGTGGCAATCAACAAGGATAAAGGCGCGCCGATCGGCGAAGTGGCCGATGTACTGGTCGTGGCTGATGTGATGCAGTTCGTACCCGCATTGACAGCCAAGCTTGTACCGTAAGGCAGGAACAACCCTCCCTCGTTGTGTCTCAATATCCTTTCGCCGGCTAAAATCCCCGATGAAATAAGGTGGATGTGTCACTTAGGGGCTTGACATCTCCCGCGTCAACGGTGAAACTCTGTCACTGTTTTGGGTTCATTTGCACTTTTTCCACGAGTGTGCCCTGTTCTGGAGCGTATCTGTGCTGATAAAACAAAGAAGAGGTGAATGCTGGTGCCTTTAAACGCAATGGAAGATTTCAAACGGGATATCAGCTATCACGTTCATAGGGGGGATGACGACCAGATCGTATTGGCGGCGCACCTGAAAGACCGTTTCCATGATGTAAGGATGGAGTTGCAGGTCGATTATGAATCACTGAAGATAAATGCCGCTCGGGTAAATTTCGTTCGTCATCCATCTGAGGATTGTCCCAATGTTGCTTGGCGGATGGAGCGGCTGGTCGGTTTTGTCATTGGCCGTGGTCTCAGCCGTAAGCTGCAGGAGGTCTTCGGGGGCGGGGAAGGGTGCGGTAATCTCCGGGTGATGTTGCTGGGGCTGTTGCCGCTTGCGCTGAATGTAAAGGCGGCGGCCGGGTTCAGCGATGAGCAGGAGATGCTTGATGCGATCAGGCGGCAGCTGACCGGGAGCTGTGCCGGCTATGCCAGGCGTTAGTGACGGTTGAGCCTTGACGTACGAGTTTCCTGTCTGCTACAAGGAATTATCTGAAATCAGTAAAGGATGAGCGTTTATGCCGTATATCAAAATAGATGAGATGCGCTGCAAGGGGTGCGGACTATGCACCATAGCCTGCCCGAAGAAGCTGGTTGCTTTAAGCGATTCCCCGAATAGTATGGGGTTCACCGTAGCGGTTTTTTCAGGGCCTGAACAATGTACCGGCTGCTCGTTGTGCGCAGAGATGTGCCCGGATGTCGCCATCTCGGTTTTTAAGGAGTGACGGCCATGCAAACTACTACTCTCGAAAAAATATTTGTCAAAGGGAACGAAGCGGTCGCGATGGCGGCACTTGAGGCCGGCTGTCGCTGTTATTTCGGATATCCGATCACTCCGCAGAGTGATATCCCTGAGTATCTGTCACGCGAGCTCCCCGGTCTGGGGGGGGAATTCATTCAGGCCGAAAGTGAAATCGGTGCTATCAACATGGTACTCGGAGCTTCGGCTACCGGAGCGCGTGTCATGACCTCATCCTCCGGCCCCGGCATCTCTCTCAAGCAGGAGGGGATCTCGTACATGGCCGGCTCGGAGCTTCCCGGCGTCATCGTCGATATCATGCGCGCCGGCCCCGGTCTTGGTGGCATTGATGCGTCGCAGGCCGATTATTTTCAGGCCACGCGCGGCGGTGGGCATGGCGGCTACCGGATTATCGTGCTGGCTCCCGCTTCGGTTCAGGAGATGTATGACCTGACCATGCTGGCTTTTGATCTGTCTGACATCTACCGCATGCCGGCCATGGTGCTGGCGGATTCAGTTATCGGACAGATGAAGGAGTCGGTGATCCCCAATCCGCGTCCGCAGACGCTGCTCCCTCCAAAAGAGTGGGTTGTGCGCGGCAGGTCGGCAGGAGAACCGCAGAACGTTGTCAAGTCACTCTACCTTGGTGATGGCGAGATGGAGGCGTTCCACTGGAAGATGCAGGCCCGCTATCAGGCACTGGCTGACGCGGAGTGCCGCTGGGAAGAGGTTCAGACGGCCGATGCCGAACTGATCGTGACAGCTTTTGGCTCCACCTCCAGAATAGCCAAGACCGCGATTGTCATGGCGCGTGAAGCCGGTATGAAAGTAGGCTTGATGCGGCCGATTACGCTGTTCCCGTTCCCCAAAAAAGCCTATGCGCAGCTCTCCGAGCGCTGCAAGCTTTTTCTGGATATTGAACTTTCCACCGGCCAGATGATCGACGACGTCCGTCTTTCGGTAGCACGTGATGCCGATGTCGCCTTCTATGGTCGCCCGCCGGGGGCGGGCTCATTGCCGACGCCGGAAGAACTTTTCGAACAGATCAAGAAAAACTATCGGGCCAGCGCCTGAACAGTTGAGGATACATTCTATGAAACAGGTATTTACCAGGCCTGAAAGCCTGAAAGATGTCTCTACCCACTTCTGCCCCGGCTGCCATCATGGTTCGGTCCACCGTCTGGTTGCCGAAGCGCTGGATGAGTTCGGCATTCGCAGTGAAACGATCGGTGTAGCTTCTGTCGGCTGTTCGGTTTTTCTTTACGGATACTTCGACATAGACGTGATCGAAGCCCCTCACGGTCGCGCACCGGCCGTTGCCACGGGTGCCAAGCGCGCCCGTCCCGACCGGATCGTCTTTACCTATCAGGGGGACGGTGACCTGGCCGCTATCGGCATGTCCGAGATCATTCATGCCGCCAATCGCGGTGAGGATATCACTGTTGTTTTTGTCAACAACACAACCTACGGCATGACCGGCGGCCAGATGGCACCGACAACTTTGCCGGGACAAAAGACCTCTACCTCCCCCTACGGTCGCGATACCTCTAAGGATGGCTCTCCTTTCAAGATGGCGGAGCTGCTTTCCAATCTCGACGGGGTGGCTTTTTCGGCACGGGTGGCTCTCAACAGTCCCAAAAACGTTCTGCAGGCCAAAAAAATCATAAAAACCGCTTTTCGTTATCAGGTTGAGAAGAAAGGGTTTTCCTTTATTGAGGCTCTATCTGCCTGTCCGACCAACTGGGGGATGAATCCCATCGATGCCAACCAGCGGGTGGCTGATGAAATGATCCCATACTTCCCGCTGGGTGTGTATAAAAACACTGCTAATCTGTGATTGGTAAATACCTCATTTATTCTGTTTTTCAGGGTTGGAGATAATAATGCGCTACGACGTTTTTTTCGCCGGTTACGGCGGGCAGGGTGTCCTGCTGGCCGGTAATCTGCTTTCATACGCGGCAATTCACGAAGGGAAAAACGTATCGTTTTTCCCGGCCTACGGAGTTGAAAAGCGTGGCGGTGCAGCCATGTGTACGGTTGTTTTTGCCGATGGCGATACCGGCTCCCCGGTGGTCGGCAACCCGTCGGTTTCGGTGCTGCTCAATCAGCTCTCTTTTGATAAATATGCTGCCAAAGTCAAGCAGGGTGGTGTCTGTATAGTCAATTCCAGTCTGGTGGATACCGCTGGCGTTGAACTGCCGGGGGTCGAAATTGTCCTTGTTCCGATGAATCAGATCGCCCTCGATTTGGGAGATGTGCGGATGGTTAATATGGTCGCCTGCGGGGCATATATTGAGAAAACCGGGGCGTTGAAAAGTGGGTCTCTGGAAGCCGCGCTTAAAAAGGCCCTCCCGGAACGTAACCATAAGTTGATACCGGCCAACGTAAAAGCGATGGACGCTGGTGCCCTGGCAGCGAGAGGTTAAAAGGGCGGCTAAAAAACCTTGACGTCGTATGTCTGATTTGTTACAAAGGGTGCTCTTCAATTTAGGGGTATAGCCAAACGGTAAGGCAACGGCCTCTGACGCCGTCATCTCTTGGTTCGAATCCAGGTACCCCTGCCAATTATAACTACTAGCTAGAACTGCTAGTTTTAAAGCCTTGATCTTCTCTGTGTGCCATCTTTGTGCCACAGAGAAGATCAAGGTTTTTATGTTTTCTACCTGCCTGAAGAACAAGAAATATCATTATCATCTGATTTATAGAGTCCCTGCTGACTTGTCGGCACTCCTCCCTCAAAGTGAAATGGCAGTATTGACTTCTGGACGTTCAAAGCTATGCTTTTTTCTATCATCCATTCAAAGGGGAACAACATGGAAGCGAAAGCCATCCTGACCTTAAGAGAAGCCATCAGCAGGCATAGCAAACCCTCAGCAGTGGCAGGTATGTTTCTCAAGGCATTACTCGCAGAAGGATACTCTATATCAGAGATTCAGAAGGTCACACATACGATGGAAGTGCTGATGCTTGGAGATGAGCTTGATAATAGTGATAAAGGGTGAACGTACATAATTACGGGGAGCTTCAATAAGCACTAGTGCTCTCGTCGCAGTACATTTATTTTCGCATGAGCTCTATTCAGTCACATCCTTGATTTCCTGTAGTATTTCAATTTGTCTCTGCAACAGATATCTGGCTATCTCTCGATCCAGTATTTTGTCAGGGGCGATGGTAAACCGATAGCGCTTCGGCTGACCATCACCGTCTATGCCCACGAGCACCGCTGGGGTCTTCATGGTGTAATTCAGGTTTTGAACAATGTTGTGTAACATGAACGTCAGATTAGTTTCCTCGCCTATTTCTAGCGTGCATGGTGTATTGCTTTGAACGCAAGCTCCGTTAATTGAGATTTCAACTAATTTTCCCTTAACTAACCCAGTTGATGTCGTGAAGAGAGCATTTTGAGGCTCCCCTAAAGCCAGCCGAATATAGTTTCTTCTCTCCGCCATGATTTCAACATAGCAGAGCTTCCTCAATGATGCAGCACGTCTGTTTATATGCACATACTGGACGTTGGCATGAACATCATATTTGAGGACCTTGCTGCGTATGAACGTGTAATGATGGTCTCTCATTGTAAATGCCTGATATGGAGAGACATCAAGGTCAATCATATCCTTCTCAATGCTGATGATCTGTGCAGGACATGATACCGGTAATCCATGATAATAATTTATCAGCGTTATTTGGAATTTCGGTTGTTTGAATAGCTCTTCTTTGAATATCGAGAGAATCTCAGCCTGGTCTTCATCAAACGAATTCTGAATCCTGGTGCTGTAAAGGTATGAGTGATCCATCACACGTTGCTCCAAATAATCGAATGGGAAATCATTGCAGGGGTAAAGCTCGGGTCAACAGCTTTGATAGTTCACTAATCGTCAGAATCTTTTTTATGTACAGCTTTATTCTTGTGCTGCACAGATCTAAAAATCCGGTTGGGGGCATATTGGCGGTACTGCCCGGTGTTTAAACACCCCATATGGGGTAGGGTCGTGAGCATATGAGTGGATTTAAGTTTAGCTGGAAAAGCCGTGCTGTTTTTTTTTGCGTGTATTTACAACTTGTTGCGTAAAGATAGTAGTTGGCATGACATCTGCTATATCTAAATTCAGATTCGCTAAATTATCTGGAGGTATTACCCATGAAAAAAGTTCTTTCCACAATCGTTGCCGCTCTCGTTGCTCTGTCTTTCTCCGCTGTAGTTTTCGCTGCTGATGCTGCACCTGTTGCTGCTCCTGCTGCTGATGCAAAGCCTGCTGTAGAGAAAAAAGAAGTAAAGAAAGTGAAAAAAGCTAAAAAAGCTAAAAAAGCTGCTGTTAAGAAAGAAGCTGCTCCTGCTGTTGAAGCTGCTCCTGCTGCAAAGTAATTTCTTTTTCAGAAGACTTAAAAAGGCCGCATCTCCGGATGTGGCCTTTTTTTGTGGTGTGTCACATCGATATAACGTAAGGCTAGTTATCTGCCGTTATGCTCACGCTCTTTTTTATGTTTTTTATGCTTGTAATGCCCTTTGTGTTTCCCGTTGTCATGGCGGTCTTCTCTTACAATAACCGTCTCCCGCTCTACAACAGTCACGCTCGGTGCCGGTTGTGATTTGCCAACATAAATACTGGCGTTAGGGGTGCTGATGCCGACGTTCACTGCAGCGGCAGAAAAACTGGCTGCAGCGAGAACAATAACTAAACTTCCGGTCACTCTTTTCATAATCAATCTCCTTTTTTACTGTATGGCGGTTGCCGGTTTCGATGGAAAACTGCGGTCAGACGACTGAATCAGCTCCTGCCTGGATCTCTTCACGGACAGTAGCAAGAAGTTCGGCACAGATGACAACCAGTTCCTGGCGGAGATTTTCAGCTTCGGCTGAAAGCTCAATGTTTACTGACTCGGCAAAATATTTGAACTTGGCTACAACGTCTTCAAGCTGTTCGATAGTGCAATTCATGATATTATACTACCCCTTTCTGTTGTCAAAGTTTTAATGCTATACAGGCTGGTCGAGTAAGCCGCCACCTATTTATAATTCAGCTGACTGTTTTAAATCTATAAAAATTTATCGGCTATAAAGTCTGTTATATATGGAGACGGTCCCGCCTTTGGTTGATAATGTGATATCATAGGGCGGATTTTGCAGGCGCGTGTGAGGCAGCCCGTGTTATAGAATGGCAGAAATGTGCGACATGGCGGAGAGCCGTCCGGCAATCGTGCCGGTCACGGCAAAGCAAACAAGCTCTGATCTGGCTTTCTGCGCGGAGTACTTTGCGCTGTCAGGCCGAACATCGGCAGGGTTACCCTCAAACCGCCTAAAACGTATGACAATCAGAAGATGAAGAAAGGATCACTGTGCAGGTACTTGATGACAGTTGCTGTTTCATCTGTGGTAAAGACAACCCCATTGGCTTCAAGGCAGAGTTTACGATAGACCCCGAACGTCGCCGGGCGGAAACACGGGTACGGATAGACGAAACCTACCAGGGTTGGCAGGGGATCACCCACGGCGGCATCATTTCGGCTCTGCTGGACGAGATCTGTGCTCAGGCCTGTATAGGAAGCGGGCTCACCGTCGTCACCAGTGAAATTAAAGTCCGCTACCGGGCACCGGTTCCGACCGGATCGCTGGTAACCGTCATCGGCGAGGTTGTCGGAGAACGTCGCAGGCTGGTGGATGTGAAGGGGCGGCTCGAGCTGGATGGAAAGATCATGGCCGAGGCTGAAGTTACCATGTTCCGGACCGCTACATAGCAAAGTGGAAGGTCTACAGGATGTCTCCGTGCCGGAAAACCTTGCCAAGAGGCTTTCACGCGGGGGAGTGGACACCTGCTGAATACATAATGGAATTATTAGTGCGTCTTTGCTACCATCTGAACTAAAGTTACCCCCGTATGTAATGTCCGGCCGTTATATGCCGGGCTTTTTTATTTTGAGGTTATATGGATTTTACACAATCCGGCCGTAATCGGATCCGGCTTTTTAAAACTGAAGGACGTGCCCTCTTGGCCCTGTCGGCCCCTATCCTGGCCGCCCAACTGTCCCAGCAGGTACTTGCCTTTATTGATACCGTGATGGCCGGCCGCGTCAGTGCCACCGATCTGGCGGGAGTCGCCGTCGGCACCAGCCTGTGGGGACCGCTGCTGCTCTTTATATACGGCGTCATGCTAGCGGTCACGCCGCTGGTGGCGCAACTGCACGGATCCGGACGGACAGATGAAACCGGCCCGCTGGTCCGCCGCGGGATGCTGGTCGCTCTGCCGCTGGTGCTGGTTGCGATCCTTGTGCTGCGCAATGCCGAGGCTGTCTTTACCGTGATGGCCGTTGACCCGCCGATTGCCATCATTGCAACCGCTTACCTCAAGGCGATTTCCTGGGGGGTGCCAGCCGCAGCGTTCTTCTTTTTGTTGCGGAACCTAAGTGAAGGGCTCGGCCTGGCGCGCCCCAGCATGCTCATCGGTCTGGCCAGCCTGCCGGTCAACGCGGCCCTGAACTATATTTTTATCTACGGCAAGCTCGGTCTGCCGGCGCAGGGCGGGGTGGGGTGCGGCTGGGCCACGGCGATCACCCTCTGGTTCATGAGCGGCTGCATGCTGTTTATCATTTACCGGGCAAAAACCTACAGCGCCACCCACTTTTTTGATCTGACCAAGCGGCGCGGCCTGGAGGGGGCGACACAGATCCTCCGTCTCGGTCTGCCGATCGGCTGTTCACTGCTGGTTGAGGCAAGCATCTTTACCCTTATTGCCCTCTTTCTCTCCCCTCTGGGCGCATATACGGTCGCTTCGCACCAGATCACCCTCAACTATTCATCCCTGATATTCATGGTGCCGCTCAGCATCTCTATTGCCATTACCATCCGTGTCGGCCACGCCATCGGCAAGGGTCGCCCGGACCGGGCGAAACTGGTCAGCCATACGGGGCTGTTGGTAAATGCGCTGATCGCACTGACCACTGCCGGCCTGACACTGCTATTTGCCGAAAACATCGCCCGTATCTATACCAGCGACAGCCGCGTTATCGCTGCTTCAGTCGGCCTGCTGTATCTCAACGCCCTTTACCAATTCTCCGATGCTGTTCAGGTGTCCGCCGCTGCCGCCTTGCGTGGTTACAAAGATACGCGCGTGCCGCTGCTGCTGGTTGTTGTCGCCTATTGGGTCATATCCTTGCCGGTGGGCTACAGCCTGGCCCTTACCCCTGTCTGGGGCGCACCGATGGGAGCCAAAGGCTTTTGGATCAGCCTCATCATCGGCCTCAGTGTCGCCGCAATCCTGCTGGGAGCCCGCTTGCGCCGGGTGGAGCGGGGCCGGCACATTGACAGTGTGGCCGGATAAAGGGTATATAAAGACGTCGGCTGAGTATGGTGTTTTCATCAATGAGGCTCTGGTAAAAGGGGGTGACACCCCGATAAATCCAGGGCCTTTCGCTTTGTGCGCAGAGCGGGAGCGGTCTCGTCCGTATGATGATACCTGTCTGTCAACACGTACCTATTTCAATACATAACAGGATCGGCTTCGACTTCATATGAGTGAACAACACCAATTTGACATAGTCCAGCAGGAACAGCAGCGTCTGTCCGACGTCCTCACCTCCATCGAGGAGACGGCCCGGCAGAATAGGGCGAAGATCGCCCGTCACGACGCTTATACAACCGAACTGGAGAAGGAACGTCTTGAGTCGGTCAACTGGCATGAGAAGAACTCGTTGACCGAGAAGCTGATCGAGAACGACAAGTTCGACCCGGCCAAATATCTCACCTCTTTCCAGATGACTGACAGCCCGTACTTCGGGATTGTCGGAATCAACGACAGCGACAGGAAGATCGGCGCCAAGGAATATCTCATCGGCAAGCAGGGGTTCGTGTCCCATGACAACCGGGCTTTGGTCGTGGATTGGCGCAAAGCCCCGATCTCCCGTTTTTTCTATGACTTCGACCCCGGTGACGAATACTTTGAAACCATTCAGGGGAGGGAGCGGGAAGGGGTGATAACCCGGCGTGACACGGTGGATATCACGAAGCGCTCGCTCCGGCGCATGGAGTGTGGCGGGGATCTGTACGAGCTGGGCAGCGGCGGCTGGGTGAAAAACGTCAAACAGTTTCATACGACCAGTGATACCAAGGCGGCGAATCAGGATCATCGCATGGTGGATATAGTTTCCCTGATTTCCCCTGATCAGTTCCACATGATTACCGCGGAAGCGACCGATGGTTGTACCCTCATCACCGGCGGCGCCGGCAGCGGCAAGACGGTTGTGAGCCTCCACCGCTTGTCGTGCCTGCAGTTCAACGACCCGGATCGATTTTCCCCTGACCGCTGCCTGGTCCTCATGTTCAACAAGGTGCTCCGCAACTACGTCAGGCAGACATCAGCCGACCTGCTTGGCAGCACGCGGGTAGACACGTTCAGCGCCTGGGCCTTGAGCGCCATCACCGCCCTGACCGGCAAGGTCATCAAGCCGGTTGTGGGCGATCTCCTGACGCAGCAGAAGAAATCGTCGCAGCTGTCCGGACTGCTGGTCCGTTATGTCTCGGAAGTACGGGGTGAGGAACCGCTTCAGGATCTGTGGCGCTTTTACGGCCAGCCCTACGTTCTGGATGTCCTGTGTGTCGGCGGCAAAGGGAAAGAAGAGTTTCTGGCCGATCTGCGCCGGCGTTATTCGGTCAAAAACCAGTCCGTGTCATTTGCCGACCTGAGCGTGCTGCTGCGGCTCTGCCAGCTGCGCGAGAAGGAGGGGCCGGTCCGTGATGCCCTCGGCTGGTACGCACACATCATTGTCGATGAGGGGCAGGATCTTTCTCTCCTCGAGCTTGAGGCGGTTCTCGCGGCAACGGACAAGCGCAACAGCATAACGCTCAGCGCCGACAGCAAGCAGAAGATCCTGTCGTGGGTCGATTCCGCCGACTTCGATATTTTTCATAAAAATCTGAAAGAGGTGGGGGTCAGTAACGAGACCCTCTCCGTTTCCTACCGCTGCCCCAAAGAGATCATGGCGCTGGCTTCAAGGATCAGCAACAGGGAGAGCGAGCAGGTTGGCAGGCATTCCGGCGCCCTTGAGTACCACAGGGCAGCGGATGAGGAGGGCGCCCTGGTGCTGTTGCGCCAGCTTGTGGAGAAGCTGGTGGCCGAGGACCCGAACAGCCTGACCGCTGTCATCTGCAAGAAAAAGTCGGACGAGAAGATGCTTCACCGTGCGTTAATCGGTATAAACGGGTTGCATCAGCAGGGTGAGCTGACCTTTGAACCGGGGGTTCTGGTGACGATTGCCCATCAGGTCAAGGGGGTGGAGTTCGCCAACGTGATCCTGTACGACCCGAACACGAAAGATTTCAGGACGTCCGATCTGGACCGGAATCTGCTTTATGTCTGCGTTACCCGTGCCTGCAAACGGCTGGATATCGTGCACTGGCGGGAGCTGGCCGCTGGGCTGGCGTAAAGACATTCCTGCCGGGAGGATTGGCCGGTATACTCCATATTTACGAATATTGAATGTTGCTTCCGCCAGACCCTGTCATTAGACTGACCCGCAGAGAATACGGCCATCCTCCACTGGCAGTTCACTGGACTTATTGCTGTTGTTGGGTAAAATTATTGAGGTAGCTCAGAGAAGAAAGGGGTAAACCATGAAAAGCAAAAATATCGAATATGCGGAGCTGGGCAACAGCGGCATCCAGGTCAGCAAGGTCTGTCTTGGTACCTGGGCCATCGGCGGATGGATGTGGGGTGGCTCCGAAGACGACGAGTCGATCCATACCATTCATGCGGCACTCGACCGGGGCGTGAAATTTATCGACACCGCGCCGGTGTATGGCTTTGGTCGCTCCGAAGAGATTGTCGGCAAGGCGCTCAAGGGATATCTGAAAAGGGAAAATGTGATTATTGGCACCAAGGCCGGTCTCGAATGGGACGACAAGGGCAGGGTTTTCAGGAATTCGACCCGCCAGAGGATCCTCAAAGAAGTCGATGATTCACTGCGCCGACTGCAAACGGAGTACATCGATCTCTATCAGATCCATTGGCCGGATCCCCTGACCCCTATTGAAGAGACCGCGCAGGTTATGGACGAACTTCTCAAGGCCGGTAAAATTAGGGCGGTGGGTGTCAGCAACTACACCACGGAGCAGATGGATGTCTTCCGAAAGGTTGCCCCGCTGCACTCGGTGCAGCCACCTTATAACCTCTTTGAACGCCAGATTGAAGAGAACGTGCTCCCCTACGCCAAAAAAAACGGCATCACTGTTCTGGCGTACGGAGCCATCTGTCGCGGGTTGCTGGCCGGGAAGATGAAAGCTGATACCCCTTTCCAGGGGGACGACCTGCGTCAGCACGACCCCAAGTTCCGGGCGCCCCGCTTTGCTCAATATCTGAATGCCGTCGCCGAGCTTGATGATATGGCGGTAAAAAGGCATGGCCGACGTGTTCTCGAGCTGGCGATCCGCTGGGTGCTGGACCAGGGAACGATTGCCCTCTGGGGAGCGCGGCATCCCGCACAACTCGACCCGGTCGAGCAGGTGTTCGGCTGGTCTTTGACGGATCAGGATTTAAAGGATATCGACGAGGTGATCCGCAAAAATATCCCAAGCCCGGTCGGCCCCGAATTTATGGCACCGCCATCGCGGGATCGGGGTAAGCAGGAAGCCTGATGCTTGGGAGAAGGAACGGCGGGATGAATAAAGCATTGGCTGGTTACCGTTGAAATCATATGAACATATCGACGTTCCGGAGAAAGTATACGACTTAGCCGACGGTCGATACTCCCCCCGAAATTGTTGCTACGTTCAGCGCCCGCTATCCGTCATGTATTTCACATAGAGAGGTTTCTGCACTGTTGGTGATGACATGATTGCCGTCACAATGGTGCTGTTGGAAAATGCTCGTGCAGCCTTCCTGATTGTTGATTCAAACTCCACCCACAAGCCAACCGCAAGGATTACAGCTCCGCATAAGGTAATCGGTTCCATTTTTCACTCTCCACTCGTTGTTATTCATTACTGCCGCAATCGGCAAGTTGTCATCAGACCAGCCAGCATGGTCTTTTACATCCCTCGAAAAACGCCTATCACCTTGCCGACGATACGTACCTCGCCATCTTCCGGACGAATGATGATGGGCCCCATGTCAGGGTTTGCCGGTTGCAGCCGGATGTGATCCTGTTCCCGGTAAAACCATTTGAGCGTCACCTCGCCATCAACCATGGCAACAACGGTATCCTTGTTGTCGGCAGTCGGTTGTGGCCGCACCAAAGCCAGGTCGCCATCCAAAATCCCCGCATTGATCATTGATTCACCACTCACCCGCAGGAAAAAACAGCCATTCCCCTTTACTGCCATCGGGTCCACCGAGAAGTATCCCTGAATATCCTCGATAGCCGGGGCGAGATGGCCGGCCCGGACGGTGCCGACAATCGGCAGGGAAACTGAAGGGCTGACCGCTAACTTCAGGGTAATTCCCCGATTAACAGGATCCCGTTTGATGTACCCCTTACGCTCCAGAGCACTAAGATGCTTCATGACCGGCAGTGTCCCCGAGACATTCAGGTGCCCTGCAATCTCCCGCTGACTGGGTGGATAGCCTGTATCACCCGTGTACGTCGTGATGAACTGCAGCACCTGCTTCTGGCGTTGGGTGAGTTCGTTTTTGTTTTGCAGGCCATAGGTAGTCATATGACTACCTATAAGGAAAATTTCTGCTTATGTCAACAAATACTGTTGGGGAGGGGCATGCATCAAAGTCAAAAGATTACCGCCACCAAGGAAGCTGGAGGCACTGCTCAATTTAGTGTAGAATGACTGAACCGATGATTAGGAGTAAAAACAAACCCATGCCCACACTTACCCCCAACATAACCTCCCGCACATTAGACTCTTCCTGCGAGCACTCCGCCCGTTGTCTGCCCGAAGCCGATGCCTGCAGCACCACAGTACAGCTTAGTGCAAAGCCTTTCTGGATCTTTGATCTTGACGGCACCCTGACTCTGCCGGTGCATGACTTCGATTATATCCGCAGGGAACTCGATATCCCGGCAACAGCGGACATTCTTGACTATCTTGACAGCCTGTCGGAAACTGATGCATCCTGGCGCCATTGCCGCCTGCATGAAATCGAAATGGAGCTGGCCCGAAAAGCCATGCCGTCACCGGGAGCTGCGGAGGCGATAGCACGGCTTCATCACGCGGGAGCACAACTGGGAATAGTGACGAGAAATGATCGTGATATTGCGCTGCTTACCCTCGACACGATAGGCATGGGCCATTATTTTACCATCGAGAATGTGCTGGGGCGCAACGAAGCTCCACCCAAGCCTGACCCCGCCGGTATTCACCAGCTGCTCTCGTGCTGGGGCGCTGATCCCGGAGATGCCGTCATGGTCGGGGACTACCTCTTTGACCTCCAGGCTGGCCGGGCGGCAGGCACTGCTACGATTCATGTGGGAAGACCGGACGGCAAGTCATGGCCGGAGTTCACCGATCTCTCATTGGCTACCCTGACAGACTTGATGGTCTTTTTTTAGCAGGCTGAAAAAGCGGCAGAGATTTATAGTCGCGTCGTCGTCTATTAATGTGTAATATGCGGCCATCATCCCGTCTGAGACTACTTTTCAAGGGCCTTTTGTGCATATTGCTCAACTCCAGAATGCTGCCAATCTGTTGTTTCCCGACACCGATCTCAAGGCTGCATATTTCCATAACCCAAGCCGTGAATTGCTTAAAAAGGCATTCAGGACGTTGGCGATGGCAGAACACCCCGACCGGAACGGCGGGCGTTCTCATGAACGCTTCGTGACCATACACAGAGCGTATGCAACTCTGTTCGATATACCTCCCGCCGAACTCAAACGCATCTTTTTGCAAAGGCAGCTGGCCGCAAGTTTCGGGCGCTCTGCCTATACAACTTCGGCCCCGTATACTCCTCCCAATGCATTTGTCGCTGAACCATCCGCTCAAAGAAGAAGCAAACAGCAGCATCAGCGCATTACCCCCAACCCAAACAGTGGCGGGAACATCATCAAGGTTCCGAGATACACGCCGGTAAGCGAAGAATCTTATTACGAAGGGGAGTTACCGAAGAAGACGTTACAACTTGGAATGTATCTGTATTACTCCGGACACATTTCATTTCAGATGCTGGCTCATGCTCTGGCATGGCAGAGAGACCTGCGTCCACGTATGGGTGAGCTTGCAAAGGCATGGAAGTGGTTGGATGATGGCGATGTTGACTGGATACTCAAGTCAACGATGATCCCTGGCAGGTTTGCCGAGAGGGCTTGGCGCATGGGATATCTAACCGTTAAACAGCGCAACTTTCTGTTGATTCATCAGCGTTCGCTGCAACCGCAGGTAGGGCAGTATTTTATTGCGAACGGAGTCCTGACGACTTCGCAGCTGCATAAGGTGCTCCGGGATCTTGAGAGGCACAATCTTATGGAGATAAGATCGACCCACCATGAGGATGTGGCGAAAAGTCAGGGGGTGCACGAAGTATAACGCAAGAGGGCTGCCCCGTCAGGAGCAGCCCTCTCAATATCCATAAGCCGGAAATTCAGCTTATTTTCGTCAATTCAGTCTTACAGCCCTTTCAAATCCTTGCCGGCTGCAAATTTTCCGCTTTTCGATGCAGCGATCTGGATCTCGGCGCCGGTCGATGGGTTGCGGCCCTTGCGTGCAGCGCGTTCTGAAACACTGAATGTGCCAAAACCCGGGAATGTGATCTTGTCACCGGCTTTCAACAGGTTGGTGGTGACCGTAATGAATGCGTCCACTGTTTCTGCCGCTACGTTTTTCGGTACGTCCAGCTCCTCTGCTACTTTTGCCACAAATTCTGCTTTTGTCATGTTGTCTCCTTTTGGGTGAGGGATTGACCCCTCTGGTTAACTGCCTGTTTTTTGCACAAGTGTAATAAAGTTATCATAAAAAATCATTATAGTTGTGCTGATTGAGATAGATAGTAAGCACAATAACTAGCGTGCCGTCTACCATGTTTTTCTGGTTCCAAACGAAAGGGGCACCGCTTGCCGCTGTAACCAATTGTTATTATAGCGGAGAAGAGGTGATTCAAATCCTTGGTACATTGCCGTACGCCTCATTTCAAGCTGCTTACATACCAGTTTTACTCGATGTTATGCCATAGTATTCTTCATAATATATAAAATGAGCTTGATACCTGAACGGATACCCCGTGCAGAAGGACTTTTGTCATGCTACACGTCTGATGGCAAGCGCCGGTTTATAAAATCAGGTGAGTATCCACTCGTGCGGCTTGCAGATGTTTCAAAGCGTATTACAATATTTACAGAAATTCTGCAATGCTCTTGTTTCTTGGTAGATGTCTTTTTTAAATAATTGTCGGGTGCGTGGCGAATAATGTCCCACTTGTCGCAGCCCTTATCGCTTCATGCACATGGATGTTTAAACTGACCAGTATCGTAACAACCGGGGGTAACGGGAGGTCGCATGCAATTTATTCTTGGAAACAGTTCAATTACAATCGAAGATCGAGTAAGAGGTGCTCTTTGGGGTAGCCTGACGGGAGAGGCATTCTGTTTGGGAAGCCATTGGATATATAGCCACGATGAAATTGCCGAAAAATTTCCTGGCGGCATTCAAGGCTTTGAAACACCTTTTCCGGGGCACTATCACTTCGGGAAAAAAAGTGGTGACTTTACCCATTACGGAGATGCTGCGCTGCTTATGCTGAGTTCGGTTGCGCAATGTGGAAAATTTGAGGCTGCCGATTTTGGCTCAAGGCTCGTGCGGCTTATGTTGGAGGATAACTATACCGGGTACCGGGATCATGCCATGAAAGGGATGTTATCCAACTACACTACATTTCGTGAGCACAATCCTGCCATGGTTTTTGATTATCAACAGGGAGCCGACGATGACCAGCCGGCAACAGTTTCACACCTTGCGCCTGTTGTAACGGCTCACTTGGACGACGCGTCCCTATTGCCCATAGTGGCCAATGCAACGCGTGTATGTCAGAACAATAGCCGGGCAATCGCCTATTCACAAGCGACCGCACTCATTATGCGCCATCTTGTTAACGGAAATTCCGTAGAATCAGCCGTAGCAGAAACCCGCAAAGCCATGTCGTCGCCAGACCCGTCTAATCTTGAGGTCTGTAAAAAAATGAAGACCGCTTGCGCAGCCAGGGAAATGTCAATCTTTGACGCAACAATGAAATTCGGCCAATCATGTCCACTTGCTTCAAGTTTTACGGCAGCGCTTCATGCGACTCTTGTCTGTTATGACGACTTCGCTGGTGCAATTAAGGCGACAGCAACTGCTGGCGGTGATAGCGCGGGGAGGGCTGCAATGATTGGGGCGTGGCTCGGAGCACACCTCGGGGTGGCGGCTATTCCGCCGGAGTGGCGAATACGGCTCACCGCCCACGACCAGATACATGCAGACATAGAGATGATCGTTACTAAGGTAATTCGTCCGCAATGATGCGTGTACAATGTACGAAGAAGACAGGAGGTGCAGGTCATGAAAAAGAATATTTCCCGCAAAATTCTGGAAGCCCATCTCGTCAATGGGGCACTTGTTCCGGATTCAGAAATATCAATTCGTATTGACCATACCCTGCTGCAGGATGCTACCGGTACCATGGCAATGCTGGAGTTCATTGCCATGGGGTTGCCACGGGTGAAAGTTGATCTGGCAGCCCAATATATTGACCACAACCTGTTGCAGACCGATTTCAAGAATGCAGATGATCATGTGTTTCTGACAACAGCGGCAATGAAATTCGGTGTTCATCTCTCCCGGCCCGGCAACGGCGTTTCCCATCAAGTCCATCTGGAACGTTTCGGGAAGCCCGGTATAACTCTACTTGGAGCCGATTCCCATTCGCCTACGGCGGCAGGACTCTCTGTGCTTGCCATAGGTGCCGGCGGGCTTGATGTGGCTTTGGCAATGGCCGGTTATCCGTTTAATCTGCCCTGCCCGAAAGTCATGGGGGTGAAGTTGACCGGAAGATTGCCGGACTGGGTGTCTGGCAAAGATGTCATTTTGGAGATGCTGAGACGTCATACCGTCAAAGGCGGCGTAGGTAAAATTATTGAATATTATGGTCCCGGGGTAACGACACTTTCGGTTACCGACCGTGCGACCATCGGTAATATGGGGGCGGAATTGGGGGCTACCTCCTCCATGTTTCCCTCAGACGAACGGACTCGTGAATTTCTTGTCTCACAGGGAAGAGGTGACAGTTGGCAGCCCTTAGCGGCTGATGATGGAGCAACCTACGATGAATACGATGAAATAGACCTCTCTTCGCTTGAACCGTTGATTGCGTGCCCTTCATCTCCTGATAATGTCGTTGCGGTTCGAGAGGTTGAGGGGATAAAGGTCGATCAGGTTATCGTCGGTAGCTCGGTTAATTCATCATACCGGGATTTGATGACAGTCTGCCGCATTGTCGAAGGTAGTCATGTTGCTGCAGGAGTTCATTTTCACGTTAATCCGGGCAGCCGTCAGGCATTGGAAAATGTTGCCCAGGATGGCGGTATTCTGATGCTGCTCATGGCTGGTATCAGCATACACCAGTCCGGCTGCCTGGGATGCATCGGCATGGGTCAGGCCCCGGGTACTGATCAGGTAAGCCTGCGCACCTTTCCGCGCAACTTCCCCGGCCGAAGCGGCACAAAAGGTGACAAGGTATATCTTTGCTCGCCGGAAACTGCTGCGGCATCAGGTTTGAACGGGGTCATAACCGACCCGCGCAATCTGGCAAAGACCAAGCACTACCCGGCGGTTCAGAATCCGTCAAAATATCTCATTGACGATGCCGGTATTATTTTCCCGGTACAAGACTCTTCTGAAACGGAGATACAAACCGGCCCTAACATTGTACCGCTGCCGGTTTTTGAAGAACTGCCTGAAAAACTTGATGCTACTGTCATCATAACTCTTGGTGATAACATTACGACCGACCATATAATGCCGGCCGGCAACAAAGTGCTGCCGCTACGCAGCAACATTCCGGCGATCAGTGAGCATGTTTTTGAACAAATAGATGCAGAATTTTCAGCGCGCGCTCTGGCGTCCGGAAACGGTGTAATTATTGCCGGTGAAAACTACGGACAAGGTTCTTCTCGCGAGCATGCGGCTATTGCTCCACGATATTTGGGTATTCGAGCCAAAATAGTGAAAAGCTTTGCCCGCATTCACAAAGCCAATCTGATCAATTTTGGCATACTGCCACTCGTATTCAAAAATCCGGATGATATTAAGCTGTTCAAGCAGGGCGATAAAATCACACTCCCACAGGTGCGGCACCTAATAAAAAGCGGGGCAGACGAAATTCCGGTGATGATAAACGGCAGGGAGATTATGACGATGCTGGAGATATCTGCCAGACAGCGCCAAGAACTGCTGGCAGGTGGGACTCTGAACAATGTAAAGCAAAATCAGCTCGGACAGTCCGGTTGACGAGCCGCAACCTTTTGTTATGGTGAACGTCTCTCTTAGTGAGTATGAGCATACTCGCAGGAGCAACTCATGAAAGGTCTCAGCACGCTGCGATTACAGGCCTGTGTGCAACTATAAACAGATCAACGCTGACAAAGTCGTTCACCAGATGCATGCCGAGTCGCTCGTATAACTTGCCTGATCCATAACAGACATTCCACCGTGTGCGATCAAAGTTGACGGTTGCCTGCGCCTTGATGCTTCCGTCTTCCTGCGCTGCAATAACAGCCGGGAAGCATATTGCACGGGCTGAATCCTTGATGGTTAACACTCCGGCAATTTCCGTATTTGGCGTTCCCGGAGTGCATGTGGCAATTGCTGAAGCACCGCGCAACTCAAAAGTTACCGTCGGGAAACGTTCAACATCGAAAAAATCCTCCGACATCAAATGCCGGAGCAGCATATTCCGCCACGTCTCATCCTGAAGATCCAGATTCGTCATGGTTTTCATATCAAGCACAAATTGGCCGGATTTCGGTTGCCCGTTCTCCAGAACAACTTCTCCTTCAGAGATTTGAATCCGGCCACGATGGCCGTTATTAATATTTCGGCCGCTCCATTCAACCACGCTTTTTTCAGCGTCAACAAGATAGACGCCATCCTCAGTTACAGCGGATAAACCAGACATTGCTGCTTGCTCTAATGGATATCCTGCCGATTGCCATGCCCGCAACCCTCCTTCCAGAATAGCCACGTTCCGGTAGCCGGCACGCTCCAGTTTCTCTTTCGCCGTTCTTGCCGTTTGCGTCGCACCACTTTCATCGTACACAACCGTGGCTCTGTCCCTATCTGGTACGCACTCCGCAATTCGATCCAGGAACACCATTTCATACACGCAGGCATTCTCGGCACCGGGAATATGCTGCCTGGCAAAATCCTCCGGGAGGAGAACATCAACCAGATTAACTGCGCCGGCAGCGATCAATCCGCGTAGTTCATGAACATTCACTGTTGCTTTCATTTCACTCAACTCCTTCCATTGGTCCATCACCGAAATCTGACTATTCGGTCACGCTGCCGTTTTCAGAGCAGAATTCTCGAAGGCGGCAGCAAAAATATCTGCAAACGCCTACCGCTTATGTCTGGTAACTAACCAGCTCTTTGTTTTAAGATAATTATACTCCTGTTTGAGGGGGGAGGGGGTAGCACTATTATTTTATAAACGGAGGCTTTTGCTGCAAATTTACAATTTCTTTCAGGGTGAGCAGGGAGTATAATTTGATCGTACGCAACTGGATTATTTCAGTAATTCTGATAGCATGGAGAAAAATTAAAGGTAACGATATCATGGACAAAAGAGGAGGCATTGTCATGAAAACGTTCATGTCAGATTTTAACTCATATTGTTATGCAGGAATGCGGTTTGTTGTTGGATTTCTTTTTCTTTGGCATGGTGTCCAGAAGTTGTTTGGCTACCCGCTCCCGATGCCGCCCGGAGTCCCTGCCTATATCACCTATGTGGCTGGACCAATCGAGTTGATGGGTGGCATTCTGGTTATGATCGGATTATTTACCCGTTATGCGGCTTTTCTGGCAAGCGGCTTGATGGCCTCTGCCTATTGGATCGCACACGGAACGAATGCGCTGTTACCTATTTTGAATAATGGAGAATTGGCCGCACTCTACTGTTTCGTTTTCCTGTTTATTTCTACTCAGGGAAGCGGGATTTTTAGCGTTGATGCACTCATAAATCGGAAAAAAGATGTCTGACAGCACGCTGCGAATGGGGCCGTTGATATAATCTGCTCAGAGGGTGCGGATTCTTTACTCGTCTTGTATTCCCAGTGCCATAAGTTGTACTATAACTCCATGAAAACTATTGATCTCAATGAACGGCTTGTTTACTACTCCGAAGGGGAAGAGCTGGCTAACCGCTGTACCCACGCTATTGGTGCGCTAGCGGGTCTGGCCGGGGCGATTGTCCTGATCATACTTGCCTCTCAGCAGCACGATAGTTACCGCATTGTCAGCGCCTGTATGTACGGCGGGTCGATGGTCACATTCTACTGCCTGTCGACAGCTTATCATAGCGTTCGCAAGCCGTACGTCCGTTATATATTCCGTATTCTTGACCACGCCAGTATCTATCTGATGATTGCGGGGAGCTATACACCTTTTGCCCTTGTAACTTTGCGGGGACCTTGGGGGTGGTCGCTTTTTGGTACTGTCTGGGGTTTGGGAATTGTTGGGGCGGTCATGAAAATCTTCACGACTCATCGACTGCGCTATATCGGGCCGATACTCTACATCGCCCTCGGCTGGATCGTGGTAATCGCCTTGAAGCCACTTTCCGCAGCACTCCCGGCAGGAGGTCTGTTCCTGCTCTTCGCCGGCGGTATCGCATACACAGTCGGCGTCATCTTTTACCTCTGGGACCGCCTCCCGTACAATCATGCAATCTGGCATCTCTTTGTCCTCGCCGGCAGCGTATGCCACTTCTGCTCAATTTTTTATTATGTGATACCGGGCCGGCACTAGAGCAGCAGATCAAAGAACACTTTTTGTTGATTCAAACCTCAGGAAAACGAGCCCATCCGGTATGCCGGATGGGCTCGTTTTTTACAAATATTATGAAAGACTATATTTCCCAGTCAGCTATTTTCATAGTGCCGTTCTTAGCCAGGTTGACCTGCATTTTGAACACCCTGTCAAGAAGCTGCGGCTCATGCCCGGCCTTTCTGGCCAGACAATCCTTCGTTGCCATGTCGAGGTATTCCTGAAGGATAGGTTTGTAATCGGGGTGGGCGCACTTGTCGATAATGAGCTGGGCACGGGTTTTTGGATCAAGTCCGCGCAGGTCGGCAAGCCCCTGTTCGGTCACGAGCACATCCAGATCGTGTTCGGTGTGATCAACGTGCGGCACATGCGGAACCACGCAGGTGATCCCGGTCGGGTCGGTCTTGGAGGGGCGTGCCGAGGGGGTGTGCATAATGGAAAGATAGGCGTTGCGCAGGAAGTCGCCGGAGCCGCCGATGCCGTTGATCATCCTGGTGCCGCCAACCAGTGTTGAATTGGCATGGGCATAGATATCGAACTCGACCGGGGTGTTCATGGCGATGCAGCCAAGCCGCCTGATCGGTTCTGGATGGTTGGCGATGGAGAGCGGTCGCATGATCACTTTGCTGCTGTACTTGTCCCAGTTGCCGTAGAAGCGCTTGAATCCGTCCACAGAGAAGGAGAGGGAGACTGTGGAAGCAAAGTCGAGTTTGCCGGAATCAATGAAATCGAGCATTGTATCCTGCAGTACTTCGGTCCATACATTCAGGCCGCTGAAAGGGCCGTTTGCCAAGCCGCCAATAACTGCGTTGGCGATAGAGCCGACGCCGGACTGGAGGGGCAACAGGTTTTTGGGCAGCCGCCAGTTTTTAACTTCAAACTGGAAAAAATCGATGATGTTGTTGGCAATAGCTTCGGAAGTGTCGTCCTGTCCACTAAAAGAGCGCCCGTTATCCGGCAGTTTTGATTCGATAATGGCGACGATCTTGTCGGTGTCAATCTGGACGTAGGGTGAACCAGCCCGGTCATCGACGCGACTGATGAGGTACGGCTTGCGATTGGGCGGGTTGATCGGCTCGATGATGTCGTGGAGCCCTTCGAAACTGGGGAGCGCGGTGTTCAGTTCGATGATGATCTTGTCGGCAATCTGCACTATTTCCGGGACCGCACCACAGGATGCGGTCAGTACCAGCCCGCCGTTCTCTGTGATGGCGGAACATTCGATGATGGCGATATCAAGCCGACCGCCATTGTCTTTGGTATAGAAACCGTACCCCAGATCCTGGGCAAACATGGAAAGGTGGCGGTCACCCATGCGGATCCGCCCTTCATTGATGCCGGCCTGGATGTTCTTGCCGGTCTGGTACGGCCAGCGGCGGTCGATCATATCGAGCGAGGCCCACCGGTCTTCGGTTTCAACACCAACGGATGCGCCGATGAAGAGATTGAATTTCAATTTCCCCTGCAGATTGTTTTTCTCCACATGGTCTGCTAACGCGGTAGGAACAACCTTGGGATAGCCGGCAGGGGTGAACCCCGACCAACCAAGATTCATGCCGTTTTTAAACAGCGGGAGGACCTCTTCAACCGTCTTGATTTTTGCGTGGAGACTGGTTCTTCTGATTCTTTCATGTAACACTGACATTCGATTATCCCTTCTCTTTCCGTTAAAATCGCCTTGACTATCGGCGTAATGGCTCAACGTATACGGAGTACGATATGTTTTGTACAAACAATCGAACGTTCGTTCGATTGTTTGTACCATTACGGCAAGTCTGATGCAATTATTTATTGTATACAGTGTCCTGTTTTGGAAAGCCGATTTTAATTGTCTAGATATTCAAACGGCGAATATGCTAATAAATCGGCATGGATAAAAACGAACTCAGGAATAAATTGATTACAATTGCGACACGTTTATTTGCCGAGCGGGGTTTGAACGGAGTAAGTATCAGGGAGCTTTCCACGGCCGCGGGAGTGAGTATCTCCATGATTTCTTATCATTTCGGGGGGAAGGAGGGGCTGTATTCCTCGGTGCTGCAAGAGCAGTTCTCCTGTTTTGGGCATATCGAAGAGATTAATAATGCCGATGTGGAGGTGTTGACAAAAATTGAAGCATATATCCGCTGGATAATGGTCAGATATCGCAATAACCCGTATCTGTTGAGATTTTATACCAGTGAGCTTACCAATCCCACGCAGTTTTTCTCCCTGATCGTCCAGCCGGCGATAGAAAAGGTCTTTCAGATTCTGATGCAGATTGTTGAAGAGGGGATTTCACATAATAAATTCAGAAAAGATTTAAATCCCGCAGATACCGCATTCGCCATAGCCGGCATTGTTAATTATTATTTTCTGAGTACGTCAGCCACGCAAGAGCTTATCAGTCATTTGCCCGAACGCGATGAAGAGTTGGTACGGCATTGTATGGATATTTTCACCAAAGGGATTCTGCATAATTAATCGTGGCAGGTCATGATATATTAAATACGGGACGCAACAAGAAGCCCTGCCAACATCCGTATAGCTGTTAATATCAGGCTGTTCAGCTTAAACAAACGTACCCTTCTCACCACACTTTTCGCATGTCTGTGGTTTGCACCGACCTTCCGTGGTAAAGCCGCACCCGCATTTCCATGGTGCCGAAATATCACTGCAAACCTACCTGAAGATCATCTGCCCGTACCTCTATTAGGAAACTTGGATTCATCTATCATGGTAAGATCCTGAAGTTCATCATCATGCTTCTTTAAATAGCTTTCTTTTGGTGGCATTTGCCCCTTATCTGCATCCATTAGATTTGCCGCCAGATCAACCTCAGACATGTCTTGTTTCAAAGGTTCTGATTTAGTCTGCAGCTTTTTCTTGGATGCATAGGCAATACTACTAACGAGGACAGCAGCGGCAGTGAGAGTAAATATAAGCGTGTATCGTTTCTTCATTTTTGTATTCCCTCTGTAAAATAGTCTGTTTTTTTATTCTATACCCTCGCAATGTAAGCTATCAATAGTTTCTTTCATCTTCTTGATCCAATAATACATGGGATTGTTTAGCTCCAATTGATGTTCCCCCGTAACCGGGCCATTTATAGGGGTAGGGTTACATCTTCAAAATCCCGACGTCGTCAGATTCCGGTCAGCAAGCGGGTCGAATTGTTAACGCCGGAATCCACCGGCAAGGTAATTGCTGCCGGTTATCGCCCCCACGTCCATCATCACGTGTAATATTCCGAACTGCTGATATAATTACTCCCGTAATGCAAACGACAACGTAACCATTGTTGAACCGTATCGAAGCGAGTTTTTTTAGCTGTGCGCGTGTAAGGCGGATTTGTGGCAAAAATGATCAAGGGAGGTTTGTATGGACAGGCGGACATTCATAAAAGCCACTGGAACCGCGCTATTGCTGGCTCCAGCGTTGATTAAGGACGTTCTTGCAGCTCGCGAACAATCGCTGGTCGCAGTGGCAGAGGGCAGCGATTATGCTGCCATAACCAGAAAAGCCATCAATACGGTCGGTGGTATGAAGCGGTTTGTCAAACCTGGTGATGTGGTCGTCGTCAAACCAAACATGGGGTGGGACCGCTCCGTCAAGTTTGCTGCCAATACCCATCCCTTGGTGGTACGGGCGGTTGTGGAGGAGTGCCTGGCTGCAGGGGCTAAAAAAGTCAAAGTATTTGATAACACCTGCAACGATCCTCGCCGCTGTTATGTGAACAGCGGCATTGAGGGGGCCTTGAAAGGGATGAAAGGGGTGGAGTGCAAGCATATTGAAACGGAGCGTTTCAGGAAAGTCGCTTTGAACGGCGCGTTTCTGCAGGAATGGGAATTGTATGACGAGGTGCTCCTGGCCGATGTGTATATCAATGTGCCGGTAGCAAAACATCACGGACTTTCAAAGCTGACGCTCGGCCTGAAAAATATCATGGGAATCATGGGCGGCAACCGTGGCTACATTCACCGCAACCTGGATACTGCCCTGGCGGATGTCAACGCGCATGTGAAGAGCCACCTCACCATTATCGATGCAACCCGAATCCTCACCGCCCACGGTCCACAGGGGGGAAATGTTGCCGACGTCAGGGTGCTTAACAAAGTGATCGCTTCGACCGATATCGTTGCTGCCGACGCTTATGCCACAACATTGTTCGGCATGAAACCGTCCGATATTCCGGTGACGGTTGCCGCTTACACGCGTGGCCTCGGAGAGATGAATCTGAACAAGATCAAGGTAGTAAAGGCGTCGTGACATGAAGCCAACCACTGCCCGCATCTGCCAGCTCATCTTCCTGGCGCTGTTCCTGATACTGTTCGTTCAGACCGAATACCGTGGCCGCGATGATATTAATGCGGCAGTCAATTCCTTTTTCAGGGCCGACCCGCTGGTGCTGTTCAGCTATCTGTTTGCCGCAAAGTCATGGAGCTGGCTACTGTTTCCAGCCGCGCTTATGACCGTGGCGACGCTGCTTCTCGGACGCTTTTTCTGTGGATGGATCTGCCCTCTCGGTACAATTCTCGACCTGGTGACTTCAAAAATCCGCAAGACGGCTCCAATCAGGGCGCTCAAGGGTAACTTTAAATACTGGCTGCTGCTGCCGCTGCTCTCGGCATCGCTGTTCAATATCAATCTGAGCGGCTTGCTGGACCCGATTGCCATTCTGCTGCGTGCCATGACGTTTCTGCTCTACCCGGTTCTTGGTCTTGTGAGCAGAGAAGGATGGGTCGGATTGTACCGCATGATCGGTGAACGACGTGATGCTCTTGCACCTGCTTACAATCTGATCCGTGACAATCTGCTGCCGTTCCGCGACACACTCTACCCGTTGGCGCTCCTTTCAATAGCCATTCTGCTCGGCATTATCGCCCTGGAGCGGTTTGAAACGCGCAACTGGTGCCGGAACATCTGCCCGCTCGGGACGTTGCTCGGTTGGCTGGCGCGTTTTTCCCCCTTCAGCAGAGTCCCTCAGGTGTTGTGCGGCGACTGCGGAAAGTGCCGCGAGATGTGCCCCACCAGCTTCGATCAGGATGTTCTGCGCAAGGAAGAGTGTATCCTTTGTATGGAATGCCTGCAGGGATGCCCGCATGAGAGGATATCCTTTCGTCCTTTTCTGAAACTGCAGGGGTGTGGCCCGCTGTTACCGGAGCGGCGTGTGCTTCTGGGCGGGATGGCTGGTGGCCTGCTGCTGGCGCTGCCGATCCGTTTCCGCTATCCCGAAAAGCAGTCACGCCTGCTGCGCCCACCGGGAGTACGGAGTGAAGATAATTTTCTGAAGAAATGTGTCCGTTGTGGTGAATGCATGAAGGTCTGCCTGAAGAATGCCCTGTATCCGGCGGCGTATCAAGCCGGAGTAGAGGGGATATATACCCCGCTGCTTATTCCCCGGCTGGGATACTGTGAATATAATTGCACTCTCTGCGGCCAGGTCTGTCCGACCGGGGCGATTCCGTCCCTTCCTGTTGACACCAAGAGGCGCGAAGTGATCGGCAAGGCGGTCTTCGATAAAAACCATTGCCTGCCGTTTGCCCGCAAGATCGACTGCATTGTCTGTGAAGAGCATTGCCCGATTCCAGAGAAAGCCATCCGTTCCCGGGAGGTGCAGGTCATGGGACGGGACGGCCTTGTCAGAACGGTTAAGGAGCCCTATATGGTTGAGGAAATCTGTAATGGCTGCGGCATCTGCGAGAATGTCTGCCCCTTGGAGACCAAGGCGGGCATTGAGGTGTTTGCGGTGAAGAACCGTACGCCGATTTCTCCGTCAGCGGTCGGGCAGGAAGAGATTTATAAGAAACAGCAGGAGTTGTATTGATTGGTAAGGGTGAACCAAATGTATTTCAGATTTTGTTTTCCCTGCCGTTGTTTTCCTCCGCGTCCTTTGCGGTGAAATGTTTGTGAATTAAAGGCTTTCTCACCGCAGAGGACGCAAAGTATCGCAAAGGAGAGTCAAAAGCGTTAGGGTAAGGCCTGAGTCTGTATGGGTGAATCAAAAACATTCCTGCAGAGAAGATCAAATTTGCTGACTACCAAGGAGTAACATGTCAAAAAAAATCGGACACAACTACAGCCGAGACCCTTATCCGTGGGATGAGTCAGAGAAACCTGCCAGTTCTGGGGAATGGACCTGTTGTGGCATGAAACTCAGCCGGACTTTTTACGTCTGCCCGATATGTGAAAAAGAGCGGGATCCGGAGTCTGAAGGAGATACAGCCCAAGATTCTCCCTGATATTTTGAAAAGAAGGATTATCCGGTTGCTGCATTTTGTGCCATGGCGACCGCCGTAACTCGTTGACAGGGGCGAATCGCCGGAGTAATGTGAAGCGCTTTTAGTAAGTTAGAAATAATTATTTTAATGATTTCGTGAACGCACTATCCTGTTTTCAGGGCTATGTTATGGATTTAAGGATGAGGATTGATGGAATAACTTGATAATTAATAAAAGCCGCCGAACCGGGGAAAATTACGGTTTGAGCGGATTTTTTGTTATGGGTTTAAGAAAAACTGTCGTGTTCCTCGGTATCTGGGAAAGAGTCCATAACCCGAACTTTAATTATGGCGAATTTGACGCAATTAAAAGTCAGTCAGGCCTCAACCGTTACAAGATCAGTGTGAAAGGGTGGGTCGAAAAAACCAATGCCATCGGCATCAAAGCAACTGCGGGCAGATATGGCGGTAACCGATGAGTGGAAAAACTGTTGTCCACGAAAAGCACGAAAGGCACGAAATGGAAGACAAAATAATATTCAGGGAAGAATGCTACGCAATTCAGGGAGCCATATTTGAGGTGTATCGTGAAATTGGCTGTGGATTTCTTGAAGCGGTCTATCAAGAATGCCTTGAAAAGGAACTTCGATTAAGGGGAATCCCTTTTACTCCTCAGCAGGAACTCAAGCTGTATTACAAAGGGGAAGAATTAAAGCTGTTCTACAAACCTGATCTTATCTGTTATGACAAAATTATTGTCGAACTGAAAGCACTGCGAGAACTAACCGGGGAGCATCGTTCTCAGGTATTGAATTATCTGAAGTCTACCGGAATGAAGGTTGGATTGCTGGCAAATTTCGGAAGTCACCCAAAGGCGATTGTTGAAAGGATTATCCTCTGATTTACTTTCGTGCTTTTCGTGTCTTTCGTGGACAAGATTGTGTGTCGTTGTTGTACGATTGGGGCGGCAGCGGGTGCGGGAGTTGCCGTTTTTGGGGTTTATGTTTGAAATGCCGATTGTTGTTGCGGGGGGTGGGGTCTCGGGGAATTAAATATACTGCCCCTGGAACTCTCGACGATTCTGCGGAGTGACGTCTCAATTTCCTGCTGCGTCAGCAATTGTTGCGAAAAGGTTCTCCACTAGGTGCATCTCCCTGGCTGAACTCTGTCACTTATGTAGTCTCTTCTGTTCACGCTTCTTTATATTTATATTTTTCGGTAAATTCTCTTTCGAGTTTGACTTTCTCTCCATTTATATGGTGCAGATCACGTCCTTTATTCAAGCGCCCAATTTGAGCAGCCCTAACATCTTGATGTATCTGCTTTATTTTATTTTGATATGTATCGTAGTGGGGGAAGTCAAAAGATAACTCGCACATCGAATATTGAACATGACCGCCCTTTGTAAGTACTCCGCGTAATTTAAATAACGAACCAATTAACCAAAGAGCCTCATCGTTTGTTGCAAATAACATTTTCATAGTATTAAACTTAATCGGGAAATACTGTTGAGCAAGAAATAGATATAACATGTCCCATGCTGCACCCCACTTTAGTGGACCCTATGGTCAAGACAATAATCCATCGAGTTTAAGGTGGTAGTCTCTGCCTTTGATTTTGGTTCTACCCCTAAAAACGTTTTTCGTTCTTTGAATTTATCTACGATTCTCGCCCCGCCACCACTGCCAGCTTGGTAGACCTGGATCGGGGTGAGGTTCCCCAGAGATTGATGAGGCCTTTCGGTATTGTAGAACTCAAAATAATCTGTCAAGCCCAGTTGTAATCCCGGCATGCTGACATACCCTTTCAGGTATATATCCTCATGCTTGACGCTTCGCCAGAGCCGTTCGACAAAGATATTATCCAATGCCCGACCGCGACCATCCATGCTGATAGCGATGTCGTGTAACTTGAGGACGCCGGTAAAAGCATCGCTCGTGAACTGACACCCTTGGTCTGTATTAAAGATCTCCGGTGTGCCGTATGACCGAAGCGACTGTTCCAGGCAGTCAACGCAAAATTCGCTATCGAGTGAGTTTGACAATCGCCACGCCAACACTTTACGTGAGTACCAGTCGATTACGGCTGCCAGATACGCAAAGCCTCGTGGCAGGCGAATATAAGTGATATCGGTACTCCACACCTGATTCGGTCGTGTCACGTTCACGCCTCTGAGCAGGTACGGATAGATCTTGTGCTGAGGGTGAGGCCGGCTGGTATTAGGGCCTGGTGCCATACCAGCCAATCCCAGGATCCTCATCAGTCGTTGAACCCGCTTCCGGTTGACCGGATAGCCTGCTTTGCCCAGATGTACGACCATTTTGCGACTACCATAGAACGGATGGAGCGTATATTCGGCATCAATCAACGCCAGTAACAACAATTCTAGTTCATTTGGCTCGGCGACCAAATGTGAGGAATAAACGGTGGAACGAGCGACACCAGCTAACGCGCATTGTCGGGTTAGCGTCATGGGATCCAACAGACTCACCCAGTGCCTGCGGTCTGCTACTGGCCGATCCCGGACTTTTTTTTAAGCCAGTCCAGTTCCATCTTCAACCGCCCGATCTCAGAGTAAAGACGCTCAGGGCTGGAGGAAGGGTCATCAGGCTTGGGGCCTCGCTTGATTTCGAAAATACTGGAAGCCTGCGCCAGCAGCTCTCTCTTCCATTCGCCAACCTGAGTCGGATGGACAGTGTACTCTTGGGCGATCTCATTTAACGTCTTGGTACCTCGGATCGCGTCAAGCGCTACTTTTGCCTTGTGCTGACTGGTGAAACTTTTACGCTTCTTTTCGCTCATTGCTTGCCCCTTTTGATTGCAGGCTACCACCTTAAACTATTGTCCGAATTTTGGGGTCCACTATACACACAGACTGAAGCGGATCTTTTTGTTTTTCAATTTTAACTATTTTTCGTGCCTTTGATTCTCCTCCAAAAAGCGCATGAGCAACTTGAGATGGGTAGCTTGTTTGTGCTTCAATTTCTTCAGACCAACTTAAGTACGTAGACAAATTGTTCAAGGCTTTGTCCTTATTAAGGCCATTAAGCTCGATTAGTTTAATTTTCAAGAGATGGATATAGAAGAGGTTATGAAGCTTCATAAAGTATTTCATTCCATCTTCAAACTCAGGACTAGGCGGCAGTATCTGGATATTATGTTTTCTCAGTTTAGTGGACCCTTTGGTCAAGACAATAATCCGTCTAGTTTAAGGTGGTAGCTTCTGCCTTTGATTTTGGTTCTACCTCTAAAAACGTTTTTCGTTCTTTGAATTTGTCTACGATTCTTGCTCCGCCGCCGCTGGCTGTTTGGTAGACCTGAATCGGTGTTCGGTTACCCAAAGATTGATGGGGCCTTTCGGTATTGTAGAACTCAAAATATTCTGTCAAGCCCAGTTGTAATCCCGGCATGCTGACATACCCTTTCAGGTATATATCCTCATGCTTGACGCTTCGCCAGAGCCGTTCGACAAAGATATTATCCAATGCCCGACCGCGACCATCCATGCTGATAGCGATGTCGTGTAACTTGAGGACGCCGGTAAAAGCATCGCTCGTGAACTGACACCCTTGGTCTGTATTAAAGATCTCCGGTGTGCCGTATGACCGAAGCGACTGTTCCAGGCAGTCAACGCAAAATTCGCTATCGAGTGAGTTTGACAATCGCCACGCCAACACTTTACGTGAGTACCAGTCGATTACGGCTGCCAGATACGCAAAGCCTCGTGGCAGGCGAATATAAGTGATATCGGTACTCCACACCTGATTCGGTCGTGTCACGTTCACGCCTCTGAGCAGGTACGGATAGATCTTGTGCTGAGGGTGAGGCCGGCTGGTATTAGGGCCTGGTGCCATACCAGCCAATCCCAGGATCCTCATCAGTCGTTGAACCCGCTTCCGGTTGACCGGATAGCCTGCTTTGCCCAGATGTACGACCATTTTGCGACTACCATAGAACGGATGGAGCGTATATTCGGCATCAATCAACGCCAGTAACAACAATTCTAGTTCATTTGGCTCGGCGACCAAATGTGAGGAATAAACGGTGGAACGAGCGACACCAGCTAACGCGCATTGTCGGGTTAGCGTCATGGGATCCAACAGACTCACCCAGTGCCTGCGGTCTGCTACTGGCCGATCCCGGACTTTTTTTTAAGCCAGTCCAGTTCCATCTTCAACCGCCCGATCTCAGAGTAAAGACGCTCAGGGCTGGAGGAAGGGTCATCAGGCTTGGGGCCTCGCTTGATTTCGAAAATACTGGAAGCCTGCGCCAGCAGCTCTCTCTTCCATTCGCCAACCTGAGTCGGATGGACAGTGTACTCTTGGGCGATCTCATTTAACGTCTTGGTACCTCGGATCGCGTCAAGCGCTACTTTTGCCTTGTGCTGACTGGTGAAACTTTTACGCTTTTTTTCGCTCATTGCCTGCCCCTTTTGATTGCAGGCTACCACCTTAAACTATTGTCCGGATTTTGGGGTCCACTATACAGGCAACTACTAATTGATTTCTGATGGGAAACATATTTTACTTGGTCAAGCTTACCAGTTAGCCGATTTGTGGAAAGCTCGGTAAGTCCAATGTATGGAAAAACAAACAGATTGTAATCTGCACATTCTTTCAGAAAGGTTTCAACTTTTATCCGGGTTTTAGGGTCAACATTATTATTGTTTTCCCACTTCGCAAGCTCCTGACAAATATTATTATCAATACAAATTGCTATTGATTGTGAGGGATAGCAATCAACTTTACTCAACTCGGATATCTGCTTATTTCCCAAACAATCCAAAATAAAGTATGAAGCATCACTCATTATTCACACCTCCATTTCAACGAAGCTTGAGGCTGACTTGACCAGCTTTTTAGGGCCGGTCGTGCCTATGGCTGAACTATATCATAGCGAAAACTGTGTGGCTTCAAGTCGTTCATCCAGAGGAAGGTCCAACAGCTCGCGCACCAATTCATCACGAAATGAGTATTTTTTATCTGACGGACGCGCATGAAATGCGTATTTAGTTTTCAGGTACATGGGCAGTCCTTGATTGATATCTTCTGCTCTTACAACCACTTGATACTTTGTGTTATCAGGAGGCAAATTTGCAACATCACCTTGGATAATCATTGTTTCCCATCCAACCCCGCCAAGTCTGCCATCCGCCTTTTGCTTATAGACTTCATCGCACACAACAATTACTTTCTGGGCCAATGAAAGTTCATTGCACATCCACTGCGGCAAGTCCATTCCTCGGCGGAGATGGAAACGGTCTAGTCTGGCTTGAATACCATTATCGATTAGGAATAGGGCTAACTCCTTTACCCATTCAGCATCTTCGTCTGTGCTTGATGTGTGGCTTATAAAAACTCGCACAGCGTCTTTCGGTTGCCCTGCAATTTTGCTTCTGTTCCCGCGTAAACGGTCAAATACATCTTTGTGTAGGACATGAATAATTAGATTAGCTCCGTCATGTGCGGAACTTTCAAATCCCTTTTTGAGCGCTGCTACAACCGCTTCACTTTGCAGACCTCCTGCTCCAGCGCCTAAAAGAGGCACAGAAATCATACGGGCTGAGGACTCATTTTGGGTAAACTCACCAAGCTTGAAAGCGATTGCTTCGATAGCGGCAAGCGAAGAAGTCATTGACTTTACTGACGCTGCGAAGGCAACAAACTGGGCAATATTTTCACCTCCCTCAAAAAGTAAAATCTCTACTTCACCAAGCCGCATATCGGCGTCGGGATGTGGTAGTGAATAACGGTTCAGGGAGCGGGCAACAGAACCAGTCACAGTGCCGCCTGTTGAGCATGGAAGAACAACTACGTCGGCTGGTCCGTCAAACAAATTCCCTAATTTAATCTTCACAGAAGCAGTCATGTTTTCCTCCATATGTTCAACTGTTCGGGAGATCACCTGACGGTTTTAGGTCAGGTGCATCTTCCTGATTGAAAACTTTCATTTCTCTTGTCCCTAATCAGAGATTTCGAAAATAGCCTAAATCTGCTTGGATGCCGGAAACTTGGGCCTCTCTATCTTCTGTCCATTCCGGCAGGTGTATGTACGCGAGGTCAGTAGAATATCCTGCCTCTGAAGGCACTCCTGGCCTATCTGTAGCGATTCCTACAACCGTTTTAACTCCCTTAACCCGCCCTCTGATAACCAAGCATCTGAGCGATAATTCCTTCATCCTCTGCTCACGGTCAGAACTTTTACCGACCAAGAAAACGAAGGCTGTTTCTCTGTAACCTTGTGCAGCACGAGAACCCACTTTCAACTCTGGTTTGTCCAAAAAGTCCTTAAAAGCCTTTGCAAGTCCAGCCCGATACATCCGCGGCTGTAGAGCCATTACCACCAAAGCATGCTGATCGTCGGTTACTTCCTTACTCTGCATGTCGAACATACCGTCGGTAAGTAGATCTTCTGTATAGAACTCAACAAGTTCGTCCCATAAATATGATTCCTTCAAGTCTTCCTGAATTGCCCTATATTCTTCTGACTCGGAATATCCCTTCCAGAGATCGTCATTTAAGATGATCATGTCTGGTTGGGACTCATCCTCAAAGTTGAAGGAACGTCCATGTCCGAGATAAAGCGCAACAAGATCCTCAACACCACCGCCTGCGAATATGAGTCTGGCTTTCGAAATTAAATCTTCAGCAGTTCGTAAATACTCAACAAAATCGGTGATAGTATCAAGAGTCCCAAAAGCCGCGCCTACGCTGTATTCGTCAAACAAATGAACAAATCCGTTGCCAAGATCTCCCCATTTTAGAGGGACATGCCCCTGAGCGCCCAGAGACACTGAGATTCTGTGATATCTTCTTTTAGACTTTTCCGGCAAGGTAACAACTCTACCATCATGACGAGTGAAACGATCTACGGTAGTCAGCCACCTTTCGGCTCCCCAAATCTGTGAAGCAGATTTCTCAATAGCCGCCTTTTGCCAACGTTCCCATCCAGTTGTATCGCCAGTGTCCTTATATTCGTTCTCTTTGACAGAGATAATGACAATGTCGTCCTCGCAAACGACAAGGCAGTCGCAAAGTTCTTTATCATTTTTCCCTTTTGGATTTGGGTGGGTCCAAAGCTTAAGAAAAGATCTTTGACATAGACTGGTAACAAATTTCTCAGAGGGGGTCACACCTTGTAGCATTTATGTCCTCTTCCTTTCAACGTCGTGGGGGCATAGCGGCGGCGGGTTTGTCGCCGACTGGTCTAGCCGAGTATTGAGACTAATCAGCGTGAGGCGTATATTCAATTTTTGGTGGCAAGTCCGTCATTGCATAGTGAACAAATTGCTGGCCAAGTGCTGTAAGTTCATATCCTTCTTCCGTGTCAAAAGCTGAAACAACTGGTTTTGGTCCACTGCCTTTCGGGCTTCGTTGTGGGGTTTTTGAAATAAAATTACCAAAACGATCAGTTTCGCGGTGCTGTCGGATTATTCCGCCAGTGCTAAGATCTCGAAATAAAAGCTTGTAAAGATCTGCATCTGCTGAATCCTCTCGGGCAGGTCCCTTTCCGATCTTTTTCCATATTGCACCTCGGGTAATGCCGGCGCTGTTATAAATTACGGCAATCACCTGAAAGTGCATCTCTGAGTAAACATTTATCCAATCGATATATAGACGTACAACATCATCGCTCGAAACCTGTGTTGCTGCTGCGTTTGCCAGTATGTTTCTGATGAACTTTCGCTTGTCTTCACTTTCAGCGCCAGACCACTCTCGGAAAGTCTTTTTTACCAGAGATTGGAATTCCTTGCTTTCGACCCTTTCGGCTATGGCTTCGTCCTGAAGGTCCAGTCTTGCCATTACTTCAATTATTGTTTGCTCCTTTTCCTTTATTTCATCTTGTAGCATCCTGACCCAGTGCTCAAAAAAACGATTCACACGATCCTGCTCACTTTCAGACCAAGCCCCCGCTATTGCAGACAGAACTCCACCAGCAAACGGAATCACACCGCCAACCACCTGTAAGGCTCCACGTGATATTTTTGCCGTCTTTCCAGCATTAGGCAGTTCAGGTCCACAACTTGTTTCGTCTTTGTTCATGTCTTTTTCTCCTTGCTGCATCAACGCATGGGTGGTGATTCGCCGAGCGTAGTTTGCCCGGTCGGCATCCACCAGCTTTGTTGAATCTAATCCGTGTTCGATATGACTGTGTCGAAATGCCAGCCAGATATACCTTCAAGTCCTTCAGATAAATAGGTGTTTTTGATTGGTGTAAACGGATGCGCATTCGACGTGCCTGCCGATGAAACTTCCGCACGCTGTATTTCTGAAAGAGATTCCCACCATTCTGGGGATATGGCGCAGTTTTCACAGTTTAGTATGACCATTCTGAAAAGGAAGTCGCTGACGTCGTGGCCTTCGTGCATCATCGTAGCTAGTGAACGCATGTATTCTGTACAAATATTTGAGCTGGTATTGTGCCATGCAAACAGGAATCCCCAGCCATTAATCATCGGTGCTGAGCAGAAGGTTATAAGCTGAAGCTTTTGTTCGTGATTAGCGAGATTTTGCAAGGGTCTTCCCATAAAATCAAAATCTGGATATAGAAGACCAGAGAATGCAATAGTTGGCTTATTATCAGACAGAAAGATTACATATCTGACATCATGGTAAGAATGCGCTTTCAGTGATTTGTCGTATAGGAGTTTATGTCTTTCAAGGTTTTTGAATCCAAATGCAGTAGATGCCCTATAGGCCTCAAGGTATTCCTTCATAAACTTGTGATCTGTCTTTTTAACCCACCGCTTCAGGTGAGTAAGAACATTTTCCTTTACAAACAGTTCTCGTGCGAGTGATCTGTAGGCATATAACAGCACTTGCTGGTCAGTAGGGAAAAGATAATGATCATCTACTGGCCTAAACAGTTTATTGTCGTGATGCTTGCAAAAACCTAGAAAAGTCGAGACTTTGTTTACCCCTTTCTTCTTATACGATGGCATACCATGTGTTTTTCTTAGGTCACTGATATCGGCTGCTAAAGTAAAGACATGACCATTTTTCGCTATTGCAGAGAGCAACCCGCTCTTCTGGATTGAATGAGCGTTGATTATTTCTCGGCACCTATGCCCGGTATCATAGTGCAAGCACCTGCCTCTGTTCCTCTGTTTCTTTTGTTCGCTCAGGAACCCCTGCAGATCGGCTTTATAAGATGATTTAAGATTTATAGGACCAGACGATGTTTCCTTGTCCCTGGCCCAGCCCATATAAACAATTGCCATGCCGTCCGCTTGAGCTTTTCTAAATTGTTCAAGTCCTAAATCACGCTCAGCAAAGTGCTCCTCGTTGACCTCGATGGGAGGAATCTCAAGGCTGGTGATTTCCCAGTCGAATTTGGATATTTGAAATGCAGCCTTCGCAGCTGCAGCTTGAGGGCTATTTTCGAGCAGCCAGCAATTTGCCGAAGCTCCTTCAGCTAGTTCGTACTGTTCATTATCAACAGTGGGAATAACTTTGTATTGTAAGAAATACGTGTTCATATTTTGTCATTCATTGGCTGACCGCGCACCGGCGGAGCGAAGGCCGCGTGTTGCGCTTAGTTGAACCTCGCTATCAATTGCTTGTAAATGCATCTCTGCTATAACACACCACTTTTACATTAACAAAGTCTATTTCAGTGTCGCAAAGGACATGTCCTATGTTCGCTGGGTTGCTCCGGCTGATTTAGTGTGATGTTGAAACCCACGTCCTATGGACGTGGTCATGTTTGATGGCTATGCCGGTCCCTGGGAATTCCGGGGACAGTTTATGTAATTACAATGGCGGCTTATTGGCCGCCATTGCTGTTTCCGCTTACTTATCGCCAGAGAATCTGCTGCCGTAATCCTTTGATTTTGACGGGAGTTTAGGTTCGACCCTCTCCCCGTGGCCCAATGATTCGCGGTCCACTGGCCATCTTCTGCAGAATGTCATGGTTTTCGGCGCACAAGTTCCGGAACTGCTCAGATATGCGCAGATCTTTTCCAGCCTCTAACCAAAACCTTTTGGCATTTTCATACACGTCACCCAATTCAAAAGTTACCGGGGGGTGATACGTCCCCGCAGAGAGCTCTTCACCGTCTCTTGGTCTGTAGTACATCGGCAGCATGTCATAGGCCGGAGAAAGTTTGAATTTGGTTCGTTCCCGGTTTGCCGGAATCAACGAGATATTGCCATGGTGCCGGTCCGTATTTGCAATCAAGCTGCCGAACAAATCCAGCTTGGTGAGATTTGTTGCCTCGTCTGGTGACACTCTTTTTGTGGAAAGCAGTTTCTTCGCTGCTGCTGTCCAATTACTTCCCATCCCGATAAACTCAGCGTCTACAACAGTCAAAGAGTTAACTGGGGCTCGTCCAAACATACCAACGCGGTCAAAGCGCTCCACTTCCAGAAAGGTCCTGTTGCCAACTTGATGGATTGATGATGCCACTGCTGAAATTCCCATTTCTCCAACTATTTTGAGCGCAATATGTTCGCATACCAGTAAATCTGACCACCGTTGTCCGGAAGGAGTGGACAGCAGGGGTGAAAACTTTACCAATACCCTTCTGGGGAAATCTTCCCGCTCCGTCAACACAGTAAACTTCGGCTGTTCACCACCAGCGGATGAACCTGCGGGATCGCCCGCAATCGCTTCATCTGCAAGTCTGGGGTAATCAGTGACAGTGCAAATTACAGGCTGAAGACGTGAAGCAGCCATATACCTCGAAAGTGATTCTTCACCTACGATCACATCTCCGACGGTGTCCTCGCCTCGTCTGGTCAAAGCGACGAGAACGTCATCCTCTTTCCAGCTGGTAAGGCGTTCGGAAAGCCCAAGCTCTGGTCCGAACCGCAGGGCAAAGGCGCGGCCAACAAAACCGTCCGGTTTCAGGTCGTAGATGAACCAGGGGATTGAAGAATAATAACGTGAAGGCCACACTTCTCCTGTCCACCAATAGCCGCCATGCAAAGACCATAGTGTGCCGGTGAAATGTATGTTGCCATTTTCATCTATGCGATACACAGGCAATTGATGGCCGATTCCAGGGAGATCGCGGGGACGGGCATAGGTGCTTGCCCTGGCTTGACCAAAAGAGACGATTTTAGCCCCGACAAGTTTAGTCAGTCGTGAAAGAGTTGCCGGGCTTATGTCGCCAAGAAGCTGCCTCAGGTTTCTTGCAGGCAAGGGCCTGTCATAAAGGAGGGTGAGAAGTTTGTTTGCCATTTGGGAGTTTATAGTCATTATGCGCCACACCTTATGAAACGATACTGAAACTATTTAAAATAAATTATATCCATGATAATAAATAAGTTACCTAATATCAAGCGGTGATTTACTGGATAATACTTTATAGATATATCAGGATAAAATATTCAATAAAACCTGTTAGCCAAGCGGAGTTGATTTCCGCGCTATTGGCGTTTATGATTCAGAATTGCTGTTGAATTAGATGGATTTGTAACAGCCCGGAAGATCGCTGATTGTTGTGCTGTTGTGGAGGTATATATCTGGATGATTGTTCACATAAACGATGTGTTCACAAAAAATGAACAGTAATGACAAGTGAACTATATGCCGACTCCCCATTCCTGCCTGACATTCTGGCGCTCTTGTGTTATTAACCAATGCAGACAAGCAATATGATAATCCACCGGGATCAAACACCAAGGAGACTGATTATGACTAAAGCTGAATTCATTGCAAAAGTAGCAGAAAAGATGGAATTACCTAAAGGAGCTGCGGCTGAAGCAGTTGATGCCTTTTTAACAGTCACAGCGGATTTGCTCAGAGCGGGCGACAAAGTTACGTTTCCCGGTTTTGGTACGTTTGATGTTGTAGAGCGTGCTGCACGTAAAGGGCGTAATCCACAGACCGGCGCTGAGATCAGTATTGCTGCATCCAGAAACGGTAAATTTTCAGCAGGGAAGAACCTCAAAAATCTATGAGCAAATATGTTTCACTATTTGTTCTCCTCTTCGCAATTGTCCTGGTTGTCTTTTCGACCTGGCAACTCTATGCAGGAAACTTGGCAGCATCCTTTTCAACGCTTCCATTTTTATTAATAACCTATCTGTTTGTTATGAAGTCAAAACAGCCAGCGAAATAGTTCTTTGAATGCGGCAGCATAGTATAAAGAAGAGCCCTTCATTATTTGGTGAAGGGCTCTTTTGCTTTTTGTGGCGGGAGGCGGGGATTCGAATGCTGTATGGCAGTCTCCGTTATTGGCCATAATCACTAACAGGCTCGATCCGGTGTCCACGAGCTCACCCCTCTGCGGAGCATAAGGTCAGCAGAGAAACTTCCTTCCTGCATTTCTTTAAGACGTTTTATGCTTCTGTCTCAGCTAATACAGGTATAGCCGCTTCATAATCCTCAAGGCGGTAGATGCTGTTCCAGGATAACCCGCACCGCATGCATGAGCATGCCTGCAGCATAGTCCCCTTGACTGCGGAGAAATGGCCGAGAATGATATCTTTTGTACTGCATTTCGGACAACGTTCCCCGGACTGGCGAACAAAAGTTTCCGCCGTGACGAACTCCGGCTTATCTAATCCCGCCACCTGGACAGCAGCGGCACCGGCAGCGGCTCCCTCGACAGTAGCAGCTGCCTCAGCTGCGGTTACCGCCTCGGCGAGAACCTGCGGAGGGGTGGCGTCCCGGTATTGCAAACTCACGGTATAACCGGCGTTCAATCTCGAAACTCTGATCCCGAAGGTAGTGTTTTTGAGTTTTCCAAGGTTAAGCTCAGTACATCGGGCGGTTAACGACTTTTCAGTTACCTTTGCCATTTTCTATTACTCCCATTGTTATAGTTCAAATAAACAGGCCGACGTTATTTCTTCAGCCTGAATTCCCGGATATGTACGTGTCTGTTTTTGTGTTGAGTGATTAAACATCTGCATCAGGGTAGTTGGGAGATGTCTGCAGGCGGTTGACAGGATATCTTTTACGTTGGAGATCCGGTTGTTAAGAGTAAGCAAAGAGTTTGCAGGATACATAAGGTGATACGTAAAGAGGTTGTCAAACGAAAGGGTTACAGCGTTTGTGCTGTAACCCTTTAAATTTTACTGGCGGAGAGGTAGGGATTCGAACCCTAGGTACGTTGCCGTACACCTGATTTCGAGTCAGGCACCATCGACCACTCGGACACCTCTCCGTGAGAACAGAGTGTATAACCTATTTCGTTCACTATTTCAAGTTCGGTTTTTATGCCTGCTTTTTTGGAATCAGCGTCATACCTCCAGCAGGTCCGGGAGTTCGTTCGAATCATCCTTGCGGTGCGGGAACTGTTTTTTCAGGACATCACCGACTTCGCTGATGGTGGTGGTCAGCGTCTCCACCATGCGCCCCGCGCGTATCCCGGCGGCCAGGCCGGAAGCCAGGGCGGTCCAGCGTTCCGGAGGGATGACCGTGTTGATGCCGCGGTCGCCGAGTATCCACACCTTGCGCTCCAGCAGGGAGATGAAGATGAGGATGCCGTTTTCATCGCGGGTACGGTGCAGCCCGCTTTCGTAAAAGGCGCGCACTGCCCGCCGCTGTACCGCATCGCGTACGTGTGCCGCCGGAGTGAAGGCGAGTTTGAGCGGAGGGAGGCGGCGAGCCAGAGCCTGCAACGGAAAGTAGAGGATGGTTGTCAGGGGGATAAAGAGCCAGATTGTGGTGTCGTTGACAGCCAGCGCGACAGTCAGTGACAAGATGGCGGCAAAAATTAATGCGGCCCGCATGGCGGCTTCCCGGTAGTCGTCGCTGTCGGCTACAAGCATGGGGACTATTTCCCCTGATGTGCCTGCCTCGGCCTGTCTGACCGCCTCCAGGATGATGGCCTGCTGCTCACTGTTCAGGTGTTTGGATGTATGTTCTGTCATAGTTGTCACCAGCCGTCTGAGGCGCCGCCGCCGTCAAAGCCGCCCCCTCCTCCGGAAAATCCGCCGCCACCGCCGGATGAAAAGCCACCGCCACCAAATCCCCCGCCTCCCCAGTAGCCGCCTCCGCCGCCATGGCCACTGCCGCCGCCGAGGTTGGCGAGGAAGCCGACAAGAAAACCGCCGGCAAGTCCGACCGCCCCCAGTATGAGCAGGTAAGTAAGGGCAAGGCCGGGAAAGGTCAGGGCGGCAGCCAGGGGAAGGCCAACTGCGCCGGCAAGGCCGGCCATGGGGCGGGAAACGGAGCCAAGGGCCGCCGCTGCGACGCCGGTAAAGAGGAGGTAGGTGAGAAAGGAGGATGCGACTCCACGATTCGACCGCTGTTTCCGTTCGTTCGGCGCTGCCTTGAATTCTCCCTTTGTGGCAGCCATGACCGCTTCAATCCCCGCATCAATGCCCCGGTCATAATCGCCGCTGCGGAGGTGTGGGCGCATGACGTCGCGGATGATGCGGCCGGCGGTAATGTCCGGCAATACCCCCTGAAGCCCCATGCCTACCTCGATACGTACCTGTCGCTCAGCCTGGGCAAGAACGAGGATGACGCCGTTGTCTTTGCCCTTTTGACCGATCTTCCACTGGTCCGCGACGCGAATGGCAAACTGTTCGATATCATCACCCTGCAGCGACGGAACAGTCAGGACGACCACCTGGGTTGACTGATCCGTTTCAAAGGCGGCCAGCTTCTGCTCCAGCATGGCTGTTGCCCCGGGAGAGAGCAGCCGGGCGTAGTCATTGATCCGCCCCGTCAGTTGCGGGACGTCCAGCGCCGTCGCGGTAAGCGGCATGACAACCAGGCAGAGCAGAATGATAAAGCGCTTCAAGTTCATAGGAACCCCAAAAAACATTACCGCCGAGGGCGCAGGTTAAACAAGGTGCTGGTTTTAGAACTTTACCTTGGGCGCCGTTTTTGCGCCTTCCTCGGCCTTGAACGCCTCTTTGCGCTGCAGGTGCAGGATCATGGAATTAGTCAGGGAATTAGGGAAGGTGCGGATGCTGGTGTTGAAAACCTGTACCGACTGATTGTAGCGCTCCCGGGCGACGTTGATGCGGTTCTCGGTCCCCTCCAGCTGTTTCTGCAGGTCCATGAAGTTCTGGTTTGCCTTCAGGTCCGGATATTTTTCCACGACGACCATCAGCCGGGAGAGGGCGCCGGAGAGTTCTCCCTGCGCCTGCTGGAATTTGTTCATAGTGGCGGGGTTGTCGAGGACATCTTTAGTGACCTGCATGGAGCCGACTTTGGCGCGTGCCTCTGTGACCGCTTTGAGCGTGTCCGCCTCATGCGTTGCGTACCCCTTGACTACTTCCACGAGGTTGGGGACCAGGTCGTTGCGCCTCTGATAGCTTGATTCCACGTTGCCCCAGGCGGCAATGACCGCTTCCTCGTTGGCCTGCATGGTGTTGTAGCCGCAGCCGGACAGAAGCGCCAGCAGCATGATGAGAGTGGTTTTTGACATAAGTTGTTTCATGGCGATGTCTCCTTGAGATTGATCTTAGGATGTAATCCTACACGATTCAGCGCCCTTTTCAAGTAGGCTGTGCAGTGCTTCAATGTCGGGCTAGCGTTTGTCCTGGCCATCGTAAAATGTTGTACATTTGGCACCTTGATATTTGGGGCAGATATATGACCTCGGCGCCGTTATCAAGCCGTGTATCTTCTTTATATCCCGGTCATACGAACGCAGACCGTAGCCGCAGCGGTATACATCTCCCTGTTTGCCCTCCTTGGTGGTGCCGCCGCCTGCTGCCGTCCCGGGATTGCAGCCCACATAGCCAAGCGCGTCTTCAACCGTTGCGTTGTCAAATAAGATGAGGTTCTGCACCGGCCCGTCGCACCACCATTTATTGTTTTTTGTGGACTGACGACAGATTGCAAGCGCTTCAAGCTGGATCAGGCCCCACTCGATTTTCTTCTCCTTCTTCTCCTTTTTTGCAGGCTCGGAAGAGTAGGCATCGGCCGGTGTTGCGCCTGTCGTTGTTTTGTCAGCCGTTCCGCCGCTTGCCGTGCCCACGCGGCCACTGTTGCCCTGCCCCTGTACGGATGCTTGTCCCGGTGTGCTCTGTGGATCCTTGATGCAGTATGCACCCGGCGCAACAGTGACGGTGACGCCATTGGGATGACGTGCCGGTGAATAGCCGGGAGGGCAGCTCTGGGGCCATGTGGGAATCGTCACTTTTTGCGGATAACCTTGTTGCAGTTGTGGTTGCTGGCGGTTTAACTGTGCCAGGCGCATGCGTTCGGCATCCTGCGCCCGTTTATCTGCAGCAGCGAGTTTCTCACGCTCGCTCTGCGCCCGCGCCGCGCGTTCCTCCCGCTCTTTCCGGGCCTGTGCGGCACGCTCTTCGCGCTCTTTCTGCTCGCGGATCTGCTTCATTTTTACGTTATGCTCTCGTTCCCTCTCCGCCATGACCTGATTGGAGGTGGAATTAAGTTCATCCATGTTGCCGTTGAGGACCCCCTTCATCGTGGATTCCATCAGCCTTGTCTGCTGCTCGGGGCTGTAATTCCTGGCGGCATTGCCGACGTATGTGCCGGCGGCAATGGCAAGCGCGCCTCTGAACAGGGAGGGGCCCGACTCTTCCTGCGCCTGTTGTTCTCTGCGGTTGCGTTCTTCTGCCTCCCGTGCGCTGCGTTCCTCGGCCAGGCGTATTTGGCGCGCCTCTTCGGCAGCTGCTGCGCGCTCTTCCTGTTCAAGTCGCCGCTCTGCGGCAAGATTCTGTTTGGTCAGCCGCAACGCAGCCTTGTCTTTTGAGTTTATGGCGTACTTGGTTGCCTTGATAATCTTCTTTTCTGCACAGGCGTAGTCACGGGCACGGATGCAGGCATGTGCCTTGTCTGATTGCGCGGTGAACTCCAGGTGATCCAGCTGATCCAGCTGGTCAAGCTGGCTGATCATCTTTTTCTGTTGGTCAGTCAGCTCGGCCGTCACGCTTTCCGGGAGGAACGTAACGGTCATGAGGCTGAGCACGATGGTTACCCATACGCCCGTATGTTTATTCATTGGTTTCCCCCGCTGTTGAGTCAGCTGCATACGTTGTCACAGTTGTTTTAATAAATATACACTGGCAATACTCTCTGCCCAGTAGCGGGAGATGTCGTTCAAGCGCTGCCACTGCCCGGATTTTGCATCCTTAATGTCTGCGATCGCTTCTTGTAACAATTGCTTGCTCTGTCTGGATTGGCATGTTGCCCCCGGGACGGGGCCTGCGGGAATGTCAGTTTTATACGGAATACCGCTCAGGCGCTTTATTGGAGCGTATTGTTGCCTGATCGGCGTCAGCAGGCAGTCGTCAAAGACTCTGGCGTGTTCGGCATCAAGCTGGGCACGGATAGCGTCCCCTCTCGCCAGGAAATCCTGCTCCTCAAAATACTTCGCCCCCGCGATCATCATCAGCCGCTCGCTGCGCAGGACGGCGTACTCCTCAAGCATGATTTGCGCCTCGCGCAAGTGCCTGTCGGTGGTGATGCGGGCAGAAAAGGCGATATCCTCGCTCCGTTGCTGGCGCCGTTTGAGCGGATGTATCTCCAGGTAACCGTCAATATCGGAGAAAGCAGGCGTCTTCATTGCACCTCTGACCTCTGCCAGCGCCCGATCGTAAAATTGTTTGGTACTGGAAAAAAAGTAGCCTTCACGTTCTGCAGCGTCCAGCGAGGCAAGCTTTTCGCTCTCGGCCAATGTGCTGGTTTTGACGGCTTCGAACAGGCGGTCAGGACGGAGGTAGCGTTCCTTTGTCCTGTCGCTGGTCGCAAATTGCGGCCATGATATCCGCAAGGCATCCTGCATCATCGTGGCACAGTTACGCGTGAAAAAGCTGTAGTTGCCGCTGTAACTCCAGTGAATCTCCGCCAGTTCCCTCACCATAAGATCCCGTTGGGTATCGTCCAGGCGCAGCGGCAGCGAATAGACCTCGCGAAACTCGCCAATAGCGTACTCTTCATAGACATCCATAAAGCGATTGGCAAAAAGGTACGCTTTGTATTCGCCATTGAGCGCCTTGAACGTATCCAGCGAAAGTTCATCGATGTGCGCTCTAAAGCCCAACACCACGTGCTCAAACAGGTTGGCATCGCATGCTGCCGGTGTCGTTTTGCCTGCCGGGCAGACCACCAGTCTCACGGCGATGTGCCCAAAGCGTGACGCCATGCTGCTGCTTTTGCTCGCAAAAAGCAGATGGATGGCTGTAACGCGTGTGGGGTCCAGCCAGACGGTCTGCGCGCCGTCATAACGGTTGGCAACGGTAAAGGGAACCTCGGTGGTGCATGGGGTGGCGGCAGTGGCCGCTGCGTAGCGACGTTGAAAATAACCTGCATAGACGGGGTGTTGGCAGCCGAAATCTGCCTGCGTAAGATAGTCGGCCAAGGCCTTGGCATATGACCGTTGCAACGGCAGGTTTTCACCGCTGACGACCGTATGCAGCTGTTCAAACTCTGCATCCGGCAATAAGATCTGATTACGGCTGTTCAGCAATAGCTGGAGAAGTGCGGCCTCTGGTTTCCGGGTCTCCGCTGCTCCTTCGGAGCCGGCTTGACCGGTTGGCTGCAAGCGTTTTTCCGCTTCTTGCGCGACGGCACGGCGCAGCTCTGCGGGCGCTCCTTGCAGGGCGGTCAGCAGCTGTTGCCAGCTGCCGGCTGATATCGTCAATGATTCTTCCGTGCCGCTCTGTCGGGAAACTGATGCGCAACCGAGGGTAACCAATGCGATCAGCAGGATCGCGATGCTTTTCATTTATCAGCCATCACCAACAGGGGAGCTTGTGCCGCGGAACCGCTATTCTCAAGCTGCAGCGATGCCCGAGCGATCATGGAATCAGGTTTGCCCCATGTGGAGGGGCGCACGGCCGCTTCATTTTTCAGCTTGTTGATTTCTGTCGTTTTTGTCGGTGCGGAAATCAGGTCGGTTGCAAACCCCAACGTCATGATAGGTACGCCGGTCAGAAGTACGGAGGTGATATTGTTGTTATCGATACCGGTGCCGTTGACAAATTTGCTGGTATTTTCAAAAAAGGAGAACTGGTTTATTTTATTCTGTTTTGCCTCGGCCTTTGCTTGACGTTCTGTGTCACGTTTTGCCGTCTCTTCCTGCACCTTTTTTTCACGACTTTTGGCTTCAGCTCTCTCGCGCCATGCCTGGGCCTGGGAGGGGTCTTTACTCACCCCCTGGCCGGCATCATACCGGGCTGCGATGCCCAGCATCGCTTTAATGTCGCCAAAATTTGCTGCACGCAACTGCTCTTGTGCGGTGGCTGCCTCTGCCCTGTTGCGCCATAGTTGAGCTTTTGCCGGATCCTTTTTTACTCCGCTTCCTGCGGCGTAGCGTTGGGCCAGCTTCTCCATCGCCTCTACGTCACCCGCTTCTGCGGCGGCAAGCAGCGTGCCGGTCTCGGCCGTTTCCTTTTTAAGCCTGGTTTCAGAAGTCATTTGCGGCGCGGACAGGACGATCTCTACTCGTTGGGCGACACCATCAACGACTCTGATCTGTTTGGTAAAAATCTTTTCGTAGCCGTCTTTTGCTGCTTTTCGGGCACGCAGCTGTACCGTCCCGGCATGTACCGGCACATCTGCCGGACATTCTCCTGCAAATGTGCCGTTGATGTAGATCTCTGTGCCGTTGTCTTCCTCATCGCACTGGACACGCACGATACCGTCCGCATAAGCCGAAAAAGATGCAATCAACACCAGCAACAGGCTCAGCAGAGCTGTCTTCTTCATGTTTCCCCCATTAATTGGTTCAGTTAAGCCTGTCAGGAACAGTGCTTGATAAAAAAACAAAAACAGATTCAGCACGCCACCTTATTTGGTTGCTGCAATAATGAGCGGATTTCCCCTCATGGCGTCTGCTGCTTTTTGCTGCAGCGAAGCCCGGGCGATCATGGAGTCAGGCTTGCCCCAGGTGGAGGGGCGAACGGTTGCCTCGCTCTGTATCTTTGCTGAGTCGGTCAGTTTGGTCGGCAATTCAATGATATCCGTCAGAGTTGAGAGAGGAAGGAAGAGCGGACTGCTGACGGCGTTGGTGACTGCTTCATTGTTATTCTGAGCAGACAACAGCTTGAAGCCGTCTCTGACGTTTTTGAAAGGGGCTGCTGCGTCGACTCTGCGCTGCTGGTAAAGCTCTTTGTTCTTGCTCTTTGTCAGCTCCTCCTGCGCGGTTTTCTCGAGTTTTGCCGTATCAGCCTTGTTACGCCACAATGCGGCTTGCGAGTGGTCTTTCTTCACCCCCGCTCCGGTGTCATAACGTGCCGCCATGTTCACCATCGCGTCGATATCGCCTGCTTCTGCGGCACGGAGCAGTTCCTGCGCCGTCGTTGACTCTGCCTTGTCACGCCAGGCTTGGGCCTTGGCCGGATCTTTTTTTATTCCGACTCCCGCATCATAGCGTTGGGCAAGCTTCTTCATCGCGCCTACGTCGCCCGCTTCTGCGGCGGCAAGCAGAGCAGTAGTTTCGGCAGTTGTCATTCTCTGTTTGGCTTCGGCGGTCAGCTGCGGTGCAGACAGTATGATCTCTACCCGTTGGGCGACGCCATCAACCACTCGCAGCTGCTTTTCGAATATTTTTTCATAATCGTCTCTGACAATTTTTCGCGCCCGCAGCTGTACTTTTCCGGCTCTTACCGGGGCATCTACCGGACATTCCCCGACGAAGTTGCCGTTGATGTATATCTCCGCACCGAGATCTTCTTCTTCGCACTGGACGCGTACAATGCTGTCTGCATAGGCCGGAAAGGACGTGATCAACAGCAGCAGCGAGCTAATAAGGACGACTTTTTTCATGTTCCCCTCGTTCTCAGAATGTCATGGTAATGGCTGACTCAACTGATAAAATAACATCCTGCGTGCGACCGATGCCCCGCTGTTTTTATTACCCGGTTTTATCATCGATCCGCTCCCCATTGTCAGTCAGGCGCGGCAGGTTTTCAGCATATATTGCCGACTATCGGCTGTCAATGTATCTCGCCAAAAGAAACGGCGATCTAAAAATAAAATGTGTTGTCCGCTGCGCACACTGTCGCGTGAGGGAGGGGGGAAGAGTTTTCAACTATTGCCACCTGTTTCAGTAAATGATTTTCGGCAGGAGGATAGTTGTGGCTTTTGGAAGAGGCGCTTGGCTGAAGCCGGTGTCAGTGGCCGATTCTGTGCGGGGCGGGAGCGCTGCTGATCCCGTGGTGAAGGCCGACCTCACTGCCATCTGTCTGCCCTCTGTCGTAGGCATCACCGTTGACGTAGCTTCTGCGGCTGCGCATCGTCCTTATGGGGCCGATCTCGCTCATCGTCTGTCTGATCAGCCCCTCTTTCACCGGGACCAGCGCGCCGCTGGTGACCGGGGTCCGGGTTTTCTGCTCTCTCAGGCGGGCGGTGATCGTGGATACCGCCCCCAGGTAGTAGGATTGGCGCATCAGTTCGCGGTGGCGGTTGGCGGTCGTGCTGTCGACATGCCCCTTGATATAGGTGCTGCAGAGCTTTCTGATTGTCCGCTCCAGGTAGGCGAAGGTGTAGGCGGCGATCTGGACATCTGCACCGACGCCGATAAAGGTCAACCTTCCGGCAGTGGGGTTGTGGACCGCCTGACAGTCGAAGGCGCTGCTGACGCCGCCGCTCAGATGGCGCAACCATTTTGGCAGGCTCTTCGATACGGCGGTGTCGATCTTGTCCGCCTTATCCGGTTTTTGGGCCGCTTCGATGTCGGCCATGGCCAGATTGTGTTCTGACAGCAGGCGTTGGGCGTGGCCGGCGGCCAGTGCGGCTTCATGTTCATTGCTGGAATCGGCCAGAGCCAGCAGCTTCTTGATTTTTTCGATTATCGGTGAATTATCCACAAGTCCTCATGAAGGCTTTTGTAAAATGTATCCCGTTCAGTCTCTGATTGCTGTTGATGGCATTACGTGCTCTGTGACCGGACTGAGAAGGGTGGCAAGCGGGGGGCGCCGATCGGATAAGGTGTGGTGGATGAGATTGCGGCGCATGTCGGTTTTTTCGTGAGGGTCTCACGCCTGAGAGGCGGCCTGAGAATTGAATCAGGCTTCACTGGCGACAGCCTTGTCACCGTTATAAGGGATCTTCTTTTGGTGCTGCATGGTGGAGCGTCCGTCAAAATGCCCCCCTTCGGCAATCGTCAGACGCGCCGCAAAAATATCGCCGCATACTTCGCCCTTGCGCTGGATGTCAACTCCATCTGCCGCATGGATGTTGCCGATGACTTTTCCGCCGACAACAATTTCCCGAACAGTGACATCTCCGCTCAGGCTCCCTGTCTCACCGATGATAAGGCAGTCGGAGGTGACGTTCCCCTCGATGACGCCGTCCACTTTAATCGTGCCCTTTGAGGTGATATCACCCTTCAGGATCGAATCGGGGCCGACGATAGTGTCAAGTTTGGTCTGTTTCTTTGAAAACATGTAGTACCTCCGTAACAGCTGATCTGTACATGATTGATGCACCAGCCAGCCTCAGCTGCTGGCTGCTTTTGTAAAAGAAGTCGGGTTTACGCACGTGCCGTTTTTCCAGATTTCGTAATGCACATGCGGTCCGGTTGTCACACCGGTAGAGCCGGTTGTAGCAATTTTCTCTCCCCGCCGCACGGTCTGGCCAACCTTCATCAGGTTCTTTGTGTTGTGAGCGTAGACCGTGCTGAAGCCGTGTCCGTGTTCGATGACAACGATATTCCCGTTCCCTTTGCTCCACCCCGAAAAGCTGATGATCCCGTCTGCGGTGGCGTGTACCGGAGTGCCGCTCTGGGCGGACAGATCTATGCCGGCGTGAAACAGCTCGCGGCCGTAGCGTGGATGAAGGCGCATGCCGAAACCGGAGCTGAGCCGGCCATCAACCGGAATACCCTGTGGCGTGGCCCGGTACACGTTGCGCGCCTTCGCCATATATGTCCTGATTTCCGTGACCGTGGCCATGGATTCCGCGACCTGAATCTTCAGCTCCTCGATATTTATGGAACCATCATCCCGTGGCGCATCCATTGCATCCAGAACTTTTTTGCGGGAGCCGAGCGAGAAAAGGCGTTTGAATTCGGACTCGGATTTCTTTAGAGAATGGAGGGTGGATTTCATCTCCTGGAACTGGCTGGACATATTGGCGTACTTTTGATTGGTCATATACAGACCGACGGCGTGGTATGTCAGGGAAACCGTATAGATGGCCCCGACGCCGGCAAAAACCAGCAGCAGCCCCAGCAGGGCATACGGCATTCTTACATTGAGGGAACTGCCTCTTGAATGCGGGACGAACATGATAGTTACGGTGGTAGAGAGCTTTTTGAAAAGCGGGCGCAGCTTCTGCATGCAGAGTTCCTAACGATGGGATTTAACGAAGGTCTTGTTAAAATATCCAGTTGAGGGGGAGGGGAACGTATAACACATGTATGCTCATGTTTCAAAAGATCTTTTGCCTGTCTGTGCTATTGTTGCAAAATAGTGCAGTTATTTCAATGTGTTGAATGTAGCGGGGGCGAACCCTGTGTCTTGTCAGAGCTGCCGGCGTTATTTTGCCGCCAGATCCAGCTGGGTCAGGTATAGCCTTGTATCAAATTCCAGTTGGCTGTAGGCCGGTTCCATGTATTCGCACAGTTTGTAGAAAGCCTTGTTATGCTCTTTCTCCTTCAGGTGTGCCAGCTCGTGAACGACGATCATCCTGAGGAATTCAGGCGGCGCGTTCCTGAATACCGCCGCCACCCGTATTTCATGCTTGGCCTTGAGTTTGCCACCCTGTACCCGGGATACAAAGGTGTGCGTTCCCAGAGCTTGCTGGATTACATGGAGCTTGCCATCGTATGCCACCCTGCTGAGCGGTTGTGCGCTGCGGAGAAACTCGTTTTTGATAGCCATGGTGAACTCATAGAGCGCTCTATCGGTTCTGACCTCGTGGGTGTCCGGATACTTTTGCATCAGGAAGCTGCCCAAGCGGTCTTCCGCAATCAGTTGATGTACCCGGGTGGTAACCTGTTCCGAATACCCTGCCAAATATTTCAATTGATACATTCTGTTCGGTCTTCCTTTATTCAGATAATGCGGTGTTTACAGGATGCACACAGAATAACGTTCCCGGCCACGTGAATCCTTAAAATGATATTTGTCCGCAGATTAACACAGATATACGCAGACGAATCAAATGACTGAAACAAATACTGATTTAACCAAAATGGAGACCTGCTTTTTTAAATAACAATGGGTTTTATCTGCGTTAATCTGCGGCATCTGCGGATCAACTGCTTTTTCTGGGTTAACAGGTCAATATTTGCAGCTCTTCCGCTTGAGATAGGTGCTGATCAGGCGACTCTCAACGCTCAAGCGGTACAGCAGCGGCAGGAGGGCGGCCAGAAAGATGATGCCGCAACCGAGCCACTCCCGGCTGTTCAACCGTTCTCCCAGCACGAAAAAGCCGGCGATCAGGCTCCAGACCGGGTCGAGGGTGTAGATCAGCCCGGCACGGGTAGGGGTGACGTAGCGCTGATAAATATTCTGGATCGTGAAACAGAATACTGTCGGGAGTATGGCGCAGTAAACGACCGAAAGAACAGCTGACGTGGTGATGCTGAAGTGAGGGAGCGGGAACAGCAGCGTGGCGACTCCGGCGATCAGTGAAACGGTGGCGAATTGAACCAGTGTGACGAGGAAAACGTCATCGTCCTTCAGCACCTTTGAAACCGAGATGATGTGGCAGGCGATCAGGAAAGCACAGAATGTCGATAAAAAATCGCCACGGTTGAAACCGCCCCCGCCGCCGGTCGCCAGCAGCCCGATCCCGACCACCGCCAGGGCGATGCCGGCGCTGTTGGTCCGTCCGATCCGGTCGCGCCAGACTATTTTGGTGATCACCGGGATGAAAAGCACAAAAAGGTTGTTGAGAACCCCGGCCCGCGAGATGCTGGTCCCCTGGACGCCAAAGACAAAGCTCAGGTTGGTCAGCCCGAGGGCGACCCCTACCGCCATGCCGCGGAAGATGGTGCCGGAATCCAGCCTTTTCAAACGTCTGGAGCAGACCAGCAGCATGATGACTGTTGCGAGGATGAACCGGGACAGTACAAACAGCTGCGGCGGGAGCGTGGCGACACCGATCTTGGTGAAAAGAAAACTTCCCCCCCAGAAGAGGGTCGTCAGGACGAGAAAGAAATATACCCGGTTCATCGCGGGGGGCGTTGCGGCCGTCATGGAGGAGTGACCGTTGCGGCATCTGCTGCGGCCAGATAGTCGCGGATGACCGGGAGGTCGGCGGCGGCCCAGTCCAGTTCCTGCATCCGCTGCGGTTCGATCCATTGCAGAGCGTGATGTTCATGCATGGTGATGACGCCGCCTGTCAGACGGCAGGTAAAAGGGTAGAGGGTGACGGTGAAGTCGATGTAGCCATGGGTGGCCGGCGGAAGTGCGTCGCCGATAAAAACCGTGACGCCGAGTTCCTCCATCAGTTCACGGGTCAGGCACTCCTCGGGCGATTCGTCGGCCTCGATCTTGCCCCCCGGAAACTCCCATTTGAGCGGCAGGGTCATGGAGGCGCTCCGCTGGGCAGCCAGTACCTTTCCTTCCCGTTCGATGATGGCGCAGGCCACATGCAGATGGCGCATTACGGCCTGCCTCTTTGCAGCTGTTCAGCACAGAGCTGCGGTGACGTTGCTGTTTTTCTCATGTGTGCTGCCGGTACGTTGCTCATGATGCCCCCTTGCGGGCCCGATTTATGCCGGATAAATGCAATTGACGTTTTATTGGTAATAACATATTGTTTTTTGCGCGTCAGCCAGAATTACCGCTTGCCTGCGTGGAATCATGATGTACCCGGAGAGTCGCGCATGTTTTTAAAGGTTACCGAGCTTGCCGTCGCCATCGGCGTCAGTGAAAAAACTGTATTATTCTGGATCAGAGACATGGGGCTTCCGGCGCACAAACAGGATGACCGGTACCACATCAACCGGGTTGACCTGCTGGAATGGGCCACCACTCATGGCATAACGATGCCGCCGGACCTTTTTGCCTCCGGGAACGAAGCAGGGCAGAAGTTGTCAGTTGCAGAGGCGCTGCAGAGGGGCGGGGTCTTTTATGACCTGCCGGGCGACACCCCGGAAGCGGCACTGCGAGAGGTCGTCTCCAGGCTCGTACTGCCACCCTTCCTTGATCCGGAATTTCTGCTGCAGACCCTTCTGGCTCGCGAGGCCCTGGGGTCCACCGCCATCGGGAATGGTATCGCCATCCCCCACGTGCGCAATCCGATTGTCGGGCAGGCGGGTGAGTCGGCCATCAGCCTCTGTTTTCTCCGTAATCCTATCGACTTCGATGCCGTTGACGGCCAGCCGGTAACGATTCTCTTTACCCTGGTGACCCCCAATGTCAAAGCGCACCTGCAGCTGCTGGCAAAACTGGCTTTTCTGCTGCATGATCAGAACGTTCAGAAGCTGCTCCATTGTCCCGGCAGCGAAGCAGAGATCATGAGCGCGATTCGCACGCTGGAGGAAGCCATTCCTGGAAAGTAAGTCGTTTTCAGACAGAAAACAACCTTGTATACCCACGTTCCGCTTTATCACGATCAGGAGGTAGTAGCACTATGGCGCAGGAGCTGTTTTCACCTGATACCCTGATTTTTAGTGCCGTGCTGCTGGCCGCCGTTTCCGGCGTCCCGTTACTCCTCCCCAGACTTCTAACTGTCTCACGTGCCCAGCTGTTGTCGGTATTCCTGCTGCTTGCCGCCTCGTGCGGCGGATTGTCCGGCTCGCTGATGACACTTGTTTCCGGTCGCTCATCTCTGTTTGAACTGGCCTGGACGCTCCCCTTCGGCACGGCCCGCTTTGGTGTTGATCCGCTTTCGGCCTGGTTCCTGCTCCCCATTTTTATTATCTCCGGTTGTGCCGCACTCTATGCACGTTCCTACTGGCATGCTGATCACCACCCCGCCACTGTTCGCAAGATGACCTTTTTTTTCGGTATCATGACCGCCAGCATGAGCGGAGTGGTGCTGGCCCGTGACGGTATCAGCTTCCTGTTTGCCTGGGAGGTCATGGCGCTGGCCGCCTATTTCCTGGTCTCGACGGAAGACGAAAAGCAGGAGGTCAACGAAGCCGGCACGCTGTATATGATCACCACCCATACCGGGACGCTCGCCCTCTTTGCACTCTTTCCCTTATTGAACCTGCTGTCTGGTTCATGGTTTTTTCCCGCTCCCGCTTCGCTGGCCGCTTCTTCCGGACTTTCTACGGCAATCTTCCTTCTCGCCCTGTTTGGCTTCGGCATGAAGGCGGGGATCATGCCGCTCCATATCTGGCTCCCATCGGCCCACGCCAACGCCCCCAGTCATGTCTCGGCCGTCATGTCCGGCGTTATCCTCAAAGTCGGGGTGTACGGGCTGGTCAGGACGCTGTCGTTTTTTAACGGTGTACCGCTCTGGTGGGGATGCAGTGTGCTGGCCCTCGGAGCCGTCTCCGGAGTCGTCGGCGTAGCCTTTGCGATCGGACAGCACGATCTGAAGCGGCTGCTGGCGTATCACAGTATCGAGAATATCGGCATTATCTTCATGGGACTCGGCGTGGCTCTGGTAGGGCAGGCGACAGGTTCTTCGGCGATGATGCTGCTTGGTATGAGCGGAGCACTGCTGCATGTCCTCAACCACGCCCTGTTCAAGGCGCTGCTCTTTCTCGGAGCCGGTTCGGTCATTCACGCCACCGGCACCCGTGAAATGGATCTGATGGGGGGGGCGGCACGGCGTCTCCCCTATACGGCCCTGCTGTTCGGCGTCGGTGCGGTTGCGATCTGCGGTCTGCCGCCGCTTAACGGCTTTGTCAGTGAACTGCTGATCTACCTCGGTTTTTTTCAGGGTATCCAGGGAGCGGGTGGGGCGGCGGCAGCAGCAGCGTTGGCCGCTCCGGCGCTGGCCCTGGTCGGGGGACTGGCGGTCGCCTGTTTTGTCAAGGTTTACGGCATCGTCTTTCTGGGGGCACCACGGTCAGAGGCGCATGAGGCACGCCATGAGGCGGGCTGGCAGATGCTGCTGCCGATGCTGCTGCTGGGGGTGGTTTGTCTCGCCATCGGCCTGATTCCCTCTCTGGTGGGCGGTCCGCTGGGGCGGGTCAGCCTGACGGTCTTGCCGCTGCTGGTCACGACGGCGGGACTCCCGCTGCAGGAGCTGGTCCCGCTGGAGATGATAACCATTGCGGGAGCCGTGCTGCTTACCCTGATATCTCTGGTGACGTTCTGGTACAGGCGCCGGTTGGCGGGGGCGGTCTGCAGCGAGAACGTTACCTGGGGGTGCGGATATCAGCGCCCGGCGCCACGGATTCAGTACAGCGCCTCATCGTTCGCGAGCATGTTGACATCCCTCTTTGCCTTTGTGCTGAAGCCGCAGAGTCACCCTCCTGAGATAGCTGCGGGGATTTTCCCCGGCCGCTCCCGCTTTTTCAGCCATGTTCCGGAAGCGGTGCTGGAGCTCGTGTATATTCCGGCGCTGAAACGTCTGTATGCCCGCTTCTCAGGGGTACGCAAGCTGCAGAGCGGGATTCTGCAGCAGTACGTCCTCTATTCGCTTGTTACGCTGGTTGTCCTGCTGGCAGTCAGTTACTTCTAAGATCTTGAAGCTGAAGGAGGGAACGCCATGAACCAGGCCTGCACTATTCATGAACAGCCGATAGCACAGCGCATAAACTGGGTTTTCGATCTGGCGCAGCGCTACTCGGCCGAGTTCTGCTCTCCGGAGGCTTTTCTCGCCAGAGAGCGCTATCTCGCCCTGCATCCGACCGCCATTGCCGTGTTGAAATGCATGGACGGCCGGATCAATATCCCGGTCGCCACCAATACGCCCCCCGGCATTATCCAGCCTTTCCGCAATCTGGGGGGGATGTTCGATATGGGGTGGCCGCATCTCGGTGAGGTGCTGGCCCAGTATGTCCAGCGTATGGTGAAAAACGGTCGCCGGGTGCTGCTCCTGATAACCTACCATTTTTCACGCGGCGATGCTCATCGGGGCTGTTCCGGCTTCGGCTGTGATACGGTCGCGGCAATTGCCCATACCCACCAGATCCGCTGCCAGATGGAAGCGATCTTCGGTGCCGCCCATGACAGCGTCTATCCCCTTATCTGTGGCTTTGAAACCGATGAAGATGCCCTGCTGCTGCACAGCCCTGACGGGCAGATACTGGATCTGTCCGCTGGCATGACAGCAGAAGGGCTTGCGGCAGAACTGGCGCCCCGCTTTCATGACATGCCCCAGGAAATGAGGAACGACCTCCTGCCGCTGCTGGCTGGCAACCTTTCCCACATCAAGGCATTACGTCAGGAGCGGCGTGCGCTCACCGTTGAACATCGTGAGTGGATGATCTGCCTGGGGCGTGGTTTTGATTTTCTCCACACTCCCAACCTGGCTCTGATCGTCGGGCCGTACAGCCCTGATCTGGCTGATCCGATCCGTAAGGCGGCGGCAATTATTGAAAACAATATGGCCGCCGGGAGAATTCCGGACGACGGTTTTTTGCTGCTCGCTTCGGTGCCGTATGATGAAATAGGGGTTGACCGGGCGCGTGCCGTTATGAAATCGCAATTTCTGGCCAGATTCGCTGCCGAAGTGATAGAACGCGAGTTTCCCGATCTGGCCAGGAAGATGATCCGCCGGACCTCGGTGCTTGACTGGAATTCGCGCCGGATAGAGGCGCTGTCTGAGCTGGATGGGTGAGGAGTCAGGCAGATTGGCCGGTTGACTGAGTATCTGCCGCTGTCCTGTTCTCCTGCACCGAGAGAGCCAGGTGTCTCTTATTACAACACTGTTTTTTTATTGACACGTATGCGTCTCGGGGTTCACTATCCTCCACTGCCGGATGCGTGGTTGTCCGTCACCTGTTTTTAACCTGTGTAGAACTATCTCCAAGGAGCTCTTTGTATGTATTCCGCTCTGCAGGGTTACTTTGATCCTGCGCTCGTGGTGCTGGTCGCCGCGCTTGTTATCGGCTGTGCCGGCATCCCCGGCCTGTTCCTTCGAAAACCGGGCCCCGGCCAGATTCTGTCAGCGGCAGCGACTATTCTTGCCGCTATGGCCGGCGTGCCGGCATCCCTGCAGCTCCTCTTCAACCACACCACCACCACCTATCTGCTCCAGTGGAGCCTGCCGTTCGGTCCCTGCGAGCTTGTCATCGACCCCCTTTCCGCCTTCTTTCTGCTGCCGGTCTTTATTGTCGCCGCCGCCGGTTCTCTCTTTGCGCTCGGCTACTGGCCGGCTGCAGAGCATCGCACTACCGAACGGGGGCTGACCTTCTTCTACGGTCTGCTGGCATCATCGATGGCGATACTGCTCATGGCCCGCAACGGCGTGTTTTTCCTCATGGTGTGGGAGGTTATGGCGCTTTCCGCCTACTTCCTGCTGGTGACTGAGCATGAAAGGGAGGACGTCCGGCGCGCCGGAATAGTCTACCTGATCGCAACCCACATCGGCACGGTGGCACTGTTCGTCTGCTTTTCACTGCTGGCGGCCCAAAGCGGAACGTTCCTGCTCCCGGCCGCCGGCTCGCTTTCTGCTCTCTCTCCATATGCCGCTACCATCGCACTGGCGGCTTTTGTCGGCTTCGGCGCCAAGGCCGGCATCATGCCGTTCCATACCTGGCTCCCCTCGGCCCACGCCAACGCCCCGAGCCACGTCTCGGCGCTGATGTCGGGCGTCATGCTGAAGATGGGGCTGTACGGCATCTTCCGCACGCTGACCTTTTTTTACGAGCCGCCGCTGCTCTGGGGGGTGGTTCTGACGGTGTGCGGCATAACCTCGGCGCTGCTGGGGATAACCTTCGCGGTTGCCCAGCGGGACCTGAAACGCCTGCTGGCTTGCAGCAGCATCGAGAATGTCGGCATCATCACCACCGGTCTCGGGGTTGCCATGCTGGGGGTGTCGAGCCACAATCCCACGCTGATGTATCTCGGTATGGCCGGCGCCCTGCTCCATATTCTCAACCACAGTTTTTTCAAGCCGCTGCTGTTCCTCGGCTCCGGGGCCATTATTCATGCCGCCGGAACCCGTGAGATGAACCTGATGGGGGGCTCGGCAAAGGTATGCCCCGTGTGGCCCTCCTCTTTCTGATCGGTTCGGTTGCTATCTGCGGCATCCCCCCCCTGAACGGCTTTGTCAGCGAATTTTTTCTCTACCTCGGTTTTTTCAGTCAACTCAAGACCGGCAGCCTGATCTATCTGGTGTTGCTGGCCCCGGTGCTGGCGCTCGTCGGCGGACTGGCGCTCGTCGCCTTTACCAAGCTGTATGGCTCGGTCTTTCTCGGCACTCCTCGCAGCCCGGCTGCAGCGCATCCGCATGAAGCCGGGTGGTTGATGCTGGTGCCGATGGCTTTTTTTGCGCTGCTCTGCCTGCTGATCGGGGTTGTCCCGCAGCTGGCGCTGCGTCTGGTTTCACCCGCTATTGCGGCGTTTTACCCGCAATCTTTTGCCGTCGAGATCCCGGCCGGGTATGATGCCATTCTGGGGAGGCTTTCGCTGGCGGGAGTCCTGCTGCTGACAGCCGTGGTCCTCGTGGCACTGCTCTGGAGGTGGCGTCTGGGGCGGGGCAGGGTGGCGACTGCGCCAACCTGGGGGTGCGGGTATCAGCGCGGCACGGCGAGGGTCCAATATGGTGGAACAGCTTTTTCCGAGTTTGCCGTTACGGTCTTCAATGGTCTGGTGCGTCAGAAGATCGAACGTCCGACCTTGACCGGGCTTTTCCCGGGGAATGCCAGCTGCAGTGACGTCCCGACCGAAACACTTTTGGACAGGGTCATTGCGCCGCTGTTCATGCTGGTCGGGGTGGCGTCCGCCTTCTTGCGCCGCCTGCAGCACGGCCTCATTCATGTGTATATGATGTATATCTTTGCCACCCTGTTTATTCTGATGCTTTGGGCTCACTGAGGTATTTAAAAGGGCCCGAGGGGAACTGCCATGACAAACAGTATCATTCATATCCTGCTGGCGCTCACGATGCCGCCCCTGTTGCTGGGGGTCATCGGTAAAACGAAGGCGGCGTTTGCCGGGAGAGTCGGTGCGCCGTTCCTGCAGCCTTACTATGAGATCATCCGTTTGCTGCGCAAGGGGAGCGTCTTCAGCACGACCACCAGCTGGGTTTTTCGTGCCGGGCCGATCGTCGCCCTGGCAACGACAGCGGTCGCCGCGCTGCTGATTCCGCTGGGCGCGCACCAGTCGCCGATCTACTTTGACGGCGACATGATCCTGTACGCCTATCTGTTTGCGCTCGGTCGTTTCTTTACGATGGCAGCCGCACTGGATACCGGTTCCAGTTTCGAGGGAATGGGGTCGGCCCGCGAGGCGACCTTCTCCTGCCTGGCCGAACCGACCCTCTTCTTTGCGCTGATCACACTGTCGCGCTTGTCCGGCTCGTATTCTCTCTCCGGGATGCTGATTAACATCAGTTTCGGCGTCTGGCTGGATACCGGCGCAGCGCTGCTGCTCCTCGTTTGCGGGATGTTCATCGTGCTGCTGGCCGAAAACTGCCGGATTCCGTTTGACGACCCCAATACCCATCTTGAACTGACCATGATCCACGAGGTAATGGTGCTTGACCATAGCGGTCCGGCCCTGGCGATCATTCAGTATGGCGCCGCACTCAAGCTGTTTGTGCTCGGGGCTTTTTTTGTCCATCTGGCGCTGCCCTATGCGACCGGCAACTCTTTGATCGACTGGGGGCTTTTCGTTATCTCCATGTTGGAGCTGGCCGTGGTCATCGGGATCGTCGAATCGGTCATGGCCCGTCTCCGGATGGTGCGCGTTCCCCAGCTGCTTGTTGCTGCCGCAATATTGGCGGCGTTTTCCACTCTGCTTGTCATCAGGTGATGCGATGATTACTCTTGCCGACCAATTGCTTGTGCTGGTGCTGCTGATCAACTTTATTTCGCTCGGCACCAGTCGTCTTATTTTTTCCATTCGTGCGGTGGCGGTGCAGGGGGTCATTCTTGGCATTCTGCCGGGGTTGATCCACCCGTTCTCCTGGCATCTGGTCGGGATTACGACCGTTATCATTGCGGTCAAGGGTTTTGTTATTCCGCTCCTGCTGGTGCGGGCGGTCCGTTCCGCCGAGATCAAGCGCGAAGTGGAGCCCTTTCTTGGCTATGTCCCCACGCTGCTGCTTGGCGCGGTTTTTACGGCGCTTTCGTTCGGTTTTGCCGGCAAGCTGCCGATGCTGCCGGAACACCAGAATTACATGTTCGTCCCGGCATCCATCGCCACGCTGATGAGCGGTTTTCTGGTCCTGACGACCCGCCGCAAGGCGATTTCGCAGGTTATCGGCTACCTCATCCTTGAAAACGGTATTTTCATCTTCGGCCTGCTGCTGGCGGAGGCGATGCCGATCATGGTCGAAGCCGGAGCGCTGCTCGACCTGTTGGTCGGCACCTTCGTGATGGGGATCGTCATCAACCAGATCAGTCGTGAGTTCTCCTCGCTGGATACCTCGCGTTTGACCTCCCTGAAAGAGGAGTAGTAACCATGCTTGCCGCCCTGATCCTTGTCCCGCTTATCGGAGCCGCCGCCTGCTGGCTGATTCCGTTTGATCGCCTCCGTCCCAAGGCTCTGTCGCTGTTCTCTTGTGCCCATCTCGGTATCACGATCCGGCTGCTGATCGTCACCCCTCCCGAATCTCCGGGTGGCTGGTTCCACCTGGATGCGCTCGGTAAAATCGTCCTGTTGAGCACCAGCATTCTCTTTCTGGTCTGCGCCCTTTACTCAATCGGCTACCTTTTTTATCGTCAGGAACGTTCCAACCGTGCGCTCTGTATGTGGCTGCTGGTCTGCCTGTCGGCCGCCTCGCTCGTCACCATCACTCACCACCTGGGGCTCATGTGGGTCGCCCTTGAAACCACGACCATCTCCATGGCGCCGCTGATCTATTTCAACCGCAACGCCCGCTCCATCGAGGCAACCTGGAAATACCTGCTGATCTGCTCGGTGGGGGTCGCCCTGGCGCTGATCGGCCTCTATTTTCTCGCCTACGCCACAATTGTCGCCAGGGTTGAGCCGTCACTGCTGCTCGACGATCTTATCCGGGATGCGGGCAAACTCTCCTCCGGCTGGGTTCATGCGGCATTTGTTTTTCTGCTGGTCGGTTTCGGTACGAAGATGGGGCTGGCGCCGCTCCATACCTGGAAACCGGATGCGTACGGCGAAGCACCAGGACTGGTTGGCGCCCTGCTCTCCGGCGGTTTGGTCAATCTGGCTTTCCTGGCCCTGTTGCGTGTTTACCAACTCTGCCTGGCTACCAAAGAGATCGTCTTTTTTCAGAATGCCCTGATTGTCATGGGACTGTTTTCGATGGTTATGGCTGCGGTTTTTATGGCGCGTCAGGCTGATTTCAAGCGGATGCTGGCGTATTCAAGCGTAGAACATGTCGGAATCATGGCGGTGGCGCTCGGTCTGGGAGGCAAGGCGATCTTCGGCGCGCTGTTCCATATTCTCGCCAACGGCCTGACCAAAGGGGTGCTGTTCCTCTCCTCCGGCAATATCCACCGCTCCTATAACAGCAAGAACACCGAACATGTGCGCGGTGCTCTCCGCCGCCTCCCCTGGTCTGGAGGGCTCTTTCTGGCCGGATTCATCGCCATCACCGGGTCACCGCCGTTTGCACCTTTCATCAGCGAATTTACCATTATTAGCAGCGCCTTCATGCAGGGGCGGATGCTGATAGGGGCGATCTTTCTGCTTTCGCTGACGGTCATTTTTATCGGCATGGCACTGACGGTCCTGCCGATGCTTATGGGTGAGGTTCCACCTGACAGCGAAAAAACCGCGTACCGTGACACGTTCTGGACGGTCGGACCGCCGCTGTTCCTGCTGTTGCTGATATTTATGCTCGGGGTATGGATACCGGCTCCGCTGATGACGCTGCTGCACGACGCAGCGGCGCTTCTGGAGGTGCCGCAATGAGCTACGGTATGAAAACATTTTATAACGGCACCTCGTTCCCTCGTGGCGACATCCCGACGCCGGATAACGACACCTTCTTTCAGGGACTGCTGGATGCGATCGCTGCCGGTTGGCGGGTCTGCTCCTATTTCGGGGTTCCGCATGCCGCCGGGGCGACGCTACACTGTGTCATGTCCTCACGTGCCGGAGATGGTGCCCTCGGCATCATGGCTACATCAGTCGGACGTTCCTTCCCGTCACTGGCGGCCGCCTGTCCACAACTGCATCTGTTTGAGCGGGAGATCGCCGAACAGTGCCTGGTGCGGCCGGAAGGGCATCCATGGTTCAAGCCGGTACGTTTTCAAAAGCCGCTCTGCGAGGGGGAAGGGTTCTGGAGCGACAGTGACGGTGGTGGCCTGCTCCCGGGGGTGATGGATTTTTATCGTGTCGAGGGTGATGAGGTGCATGAGGTTGCGGTCGGTCCGGTACACGCCGGCATCATCGAGCCGGGTCATTTTCGTTTTCAGTGCCATGGCGAAGAGGTGTTCCATCTGGAAATAGCGCTCGGGTTTCAGCATCGCGGCATCGAACGGGCGCTGATCGGCGGGCCGACGCCGCGCACCATGCACCAGATGGAAACGGTAGCCGGCGATACGACGATCGGGCACGGTCAGGCCTACTGTATGAACATGGAGACGCTGGGAGGGATATTTGCCCCGCCGCGAGCCGAAACGGTGCGCGGGATTGCTCTGGAATTGGAGCGGCTGGCCAATCATACCGGGGATTTGGGTGCGATCGCCGGGGATGTCGGTTACCTGCCGACATCTTCATTCTGCGGGCGGATACGGGGCGATTTCCTCAACATGACCGCCCTGCTATGCGGCAGCCGTTTCGGGCGTGGCCTGCTCAGGCCTGGCGGAATCGGCTACGATTGCGACGCCGCTATCGCGGATGAGCTGTACACAAAACTCCAGGCGGCGCGAAAAGATCTTGCCGGAGCCGTCCAACTGCTCTGGGATACCCCTTCGGTCATGGCGCGGTTGGAAGATACCGGTACGGTTACGAAGCAGGATGCCCGCGAGATAGGTCTCGTCGGTCCCGCTGCCCGTGCGTGCGGTCTGAACCGCGATGTGCGCAGAGACCATCCGTTCGGCATATTCCGCATGAGCCAGATACCGGTTGTCACCGCCACCACCTGCGACGTCGCCGCCCGCACGCTGCTCCGCTGGCTGGAGGCCGAGCGCTCTCTGGATTTCATTGCTGAACAGGTGCGCCATCTGCCGCGCGGCGGCGGCTACCGTAACCAGCCGGGGGAGACCGCCCCTGATCGCTGTGCCGTTTCCCTGACGGAGGGGTGGCGCGGTGAGATATGCCATGTTGCCCTGACCGACGACCGTGGGCGTTTTGAACGTTACAAGATTGTCGATCCTTCGTTCCACAACTGGAACGGACTTGGCTTGGCGCTGCGCAATCAGCAGATTTCCGACTTCCCGCTCTGCAACAAGAGTTTCAACTTGTCGTACTGCGGGTTTGATCTGTAAGCTTGGTCTATTCAGTCTTTGGCCAATAGTGAGTTATAGGATTAAGATCCACCACGAAATTGACCAATCTCTGCATCGATGACATTGAATAAATTGCCGCATGATGCCGTGTGATGTATAATGCTACTAAAGATACCAATAGGGAGGCTTTCTATGGGAAGCAGGCAGCTGGGTCTCAGGCTTGACGAAGCCGATAGCATGAACCTGAAGCGAATTGCACAGCGAGAAGGGCGTAATGAGCAGGATGTAATTCGGGATTCGTTACGGATGTATGTGCGCAGTGCCGACGAACAAAAGGAGTTTTTCGAGTCAGTGGAACGTGGATGGTACGAACTTCATTCAGGCCTTGGCACTGTTGTTGCGGAAGATGATACCTTTTTCGATTCCATAAGAAAAGAGCTTCGGAATGTCAAAACGTCCGCTTAAACGTTCTTTGGAATATCAATCACGAGTCAGGTACTATGCTGGAAATTTAGCAGAGCGCTATCGGGTCGAAATTGCCGATGTTTTTCTGGCTCGCATAGAAGCCGCTGAAAAATTTCTCTACGATAACAATTTCGCAGGTACTGATGCTCCCTATCTACTCGCTGGTCAACAGCAAGTCCTGAAAGAGTTGTACATCGATTCCGGGCCGGTCAAATATTGCATCATCTATGAGGTGACCGAGGTTTATGTCGGACTAATTTCTCTGTGGCACGGAGTTGGCTCACGGAAATCGGATAAGCTGGTAAGGCTGTGGGGAATGAATCATTAGAAATATTCCTTTGGAAGGCTGAGCAGTTTACGCGCGTGTGGTTTGGTCGGCCCGGTTGCCGGGAGAGTGGGCTTGCGGCCTCCGGTTATCCAGTTCAAGGCAAAGTGAGGTGGAACAAGGTAGTGTCCAGCTTGCGGCGATTCGGAAATGGTTACCAAAACTCAGGATGAAACTCTTTCCTACGGCGGACAATCCTTGACATTACATTTGATGAAAGGAAATTTTCGCGCGCGTGAACCGGTCAATAGCAAGTTGATCATCAACAACGAAATAAATTGCATCGTGGCACAAAGAGATAAGGCAGAAATATGGAAGCAGAAGCCATGGAGTTGCTACAACGTATTTTTCGATCTTATAAACGTTCCGCTTCAAAACTGAGAGATGGCGCTGAGTTGCTGGCATCTGGATCACTTCAGTTCAATATGAGCTGGAAAAAGGAGGAAAATCTAGAGGTTACTTTCAAGGAGGAACCACCACTTGTTCGCTTTGCGGCTTTGCTGCGACCATTCATGGCCACTGATTCTCCTATTGAACTTACGGCCGTCTGGGGAATTCTTTCCAGCTATGGGCTAGTGGACGAAGCTACCTGTAATAAAGCAAACCAGATTTTTGCTTCAACTGATAATCTTGGTATCGGGATAATAGTCAACGAAAAGAAAATGACTGCACGAGAGATCTACTGCGCATATGCTGAAGGACAGTTTTTCGGAGAGGACCCTAGTGCAAAACAATTACTGGAGCAACTATCAATCGGCCCAATGCAGCAGATGGTGGCATTTCTTTTTCATAGTGCTTGCCAGAATTACTCAAACCTAGTGTTTTTCATCTTAGAGGAAATACTCAAGATTGAACAAACAAACCAGCAACGACAGGTTCAATACACAACGAATCCAAAATGCATTTACTGTCTTACTCAAGATGGCGACTTTGGCCCAGAGGAGCATGTCATACCAGAGGCATTTGGTAATGATGAATTGGTTATTCGCGGTGCGGTATGTAAGGCTTGTAACAATCAACTATCGCAGCTTGATCAATTTCTTTCAGAATTTGAGGGCTTGTCATTACTCAGAGTTCTGTATGTGGATCTGACAAAAAAAGGTAAATTCCCGAGAGCAAAATTTCGCGATTTCGACGTCGAAAAGATGAAGCCGCGTGAAATCAGGTTCACAAGTCGATCTGGACACCGCATATTTAAGAAAAAACAGGCCCTTCCTGATGGTACATATGAATTTTCGGTAACAACAACAGGCCGGAAACCGCTAGACGTTCATGAATTAGGACGTTCGCTATTTAAAATAGGTTTAGGCCTTGTAGCCCACGATAAAGGCACCGAATCTGCCTGTGACAGCCGTTTCGACTCTGCACGTAGTTACATATGCGGAATGGGAACAATGCCGAACAACCTTTTTGTCTCAAAAAATGTGATCCCTACTCCTTTCATCAGGACGTCATGGCAACCCATAATTGGTGCAACAATAGTAATGCTTAACTTCTTTGGAGTATGTTTCATATTTAACCTTGAAGCGTCGCCATTCGAACTTCCGGATGCAATACCAGGTGACTTCTTTCAGACATTATGGTTGGGCCCATAGCCTATGTGAGGGGTCGGCAACAGTGTGTAAAACAGGAAGTAAGACCGGGCCTGAAAACCGCCCGGTCAACTCCCACCACGTTCAAGATCATAAACAATGTTAGGCATTAACGTAGTCTACCGCTTGAGGGTAAGGAGAGTCACATGATCGAATACGTATTTCGTATTGATACCCAAACCAAGCTAGATAAGATTCGAGATAACCACTTCCGTGCGAGAAGGTGGATAGGCGACATATACAAGCGCGAACAACTTGAACAACGGCTTTCTGAGCTATCCGCAACAGTGGGCATATTCACAATTTGTTTTTTTACCAACCTAGCAAAAGCAATAATAGAAGTAGAGTCAAACACTTATAAGCCTCCTCTCCACAGTGAATGTCACGATAAAGCTTTTGTCCTTCGTTGTCCCAAGGCATCGATGTTGAGTATCGGGTTAACTGAAAATGAGGATTATGCATTCGGTGTCGGCAATGTGGATACAAATCTGTTTTGGATTGAAGAAAGTCTATTGGAGGACGACCAGCCTTTCTCTTCGGCTGGTATCCCGTTACACCAATTTGAAGTTTTGATGCAAGGGCAATGGCATCCGTTGCAAAACAAAAGAGAAGCGGGGTCTGCCCTTAAATATGGAAAATGACTGATATTCCAACCAGCCGGTTAGACGCCGCCAGCCCGAAAAAGCCGGGCTTGCGGGTCAACTGGGCGCACAGCTATATGCCAGTGCGAATCATAGATTCACGATTGCCACCCGACATAAATAAAAACCAGCAAGCTTTCAGATATCTACCCAATGGGAATAAGTTGCTTTATAAAGTGGCTTGAAAGGCAGTAGTAAATGAGCTTTGATCAACCCAAACCGGATTCTAAAAAATATGCTGACCTGATTAACGAAATTCAGAAGGGCATTATCAAGATCCCGAAATTCCAGCGAGACTTTGTCTGGACTATTGATAAGACAGCCAAACTGCTCGACAGTATTCTCAAAGGATACCCCATTGGTACTTTTATCCTCTGGCAGACCGATGAGCGCATCAACGACATCAAGAATGTCGGCAATCTGGATATTCCTGACACCCCCGATGGGGTCAAGGTCCAGTATGTGCTGGATGGACAGCAGCGCATTACCTCTTTGTTTGCGGCCTATCTGGGCGCACATATCCAGAAAGTCGGTGAGAAGAAAATCACCGATTACGGCAATATCGTGGTCAACCTTGATGTAGATATCAATGACAACGATGAACAGGTCATCACCGAAGAGCCAGTCAATGATAAATATCTATCTTTGTGCGATGTGCTAAACTTTAGTTACACCAAGGCCAAGGAGCTTTCTGGTCGTTTCAGCGAAGAAGAACTGGAGAGAATAAACGATTACTCCACGGCGTTCAAAACCTACGAATTCTCGACTGTGGTGTTGCGAAAGGAAGATATTGATTCGGCTATCGAAGTTTTCACCCGCATCAACACCGGCGGCCAAACCCTGACACTGTTCGAGATCATTTCGGCCAAGACCTATGACGAGCCGCAAAAGTTCGACATGCAGATCAAGTGGGACGATTTCCTTAAAGAGCTGAAAGAAATCAAGTACGAAGGCGTTTCAAATAGCGTCATGCTCAGTCTGCTGGCGCTTTTGTTAAGCCGTACCAAGGAGTGTAAACGCAAAACCATCCTCGCGCTGGACAAGCAGGCCATTATTGATAGCTGGGATGGCATTATCTCCGCGCTGAAGGACAGCGTCGATTATTTCCGTACCACTTACCGCATACCTGTCTCACAGCTATTGCCCTATGACTCCCTGTTAGTGCCCTTTGCCTATTTCTTCTATCAGAATAATGGCAAGCCCAATGGTGATCAGCGCAAATACCTGGAGGAGTACTTCTGGCGTATGTCACTGTCGTTTCGCTACTCCAGTTCCACCGAATCAAAATTGGCGCAGGATATCAAGCGCATCGACCTGATTCTGGGCGGCCAACGCCCGGACTACGCCGATATCAAGGTCGATCTGGATTCACCGCAATCCCTGATCGACACCAATTTCAGCGCCGGCAACAGCTATTGCAAGGCCGTGCTGTGTCTGCTGGCCTATCAGGAGCCGAAGGATTTGCAGGATAATGGCAAAGTCATTCTCGATAATTCCTGGCTCAAAGTGGCCAGTAGCAAGAACTACCACCATTTTTTCCCCAAGGCTTACTTGAAAAACAAAACGGTGCTCAACAGTAACAGTTTGGTGAACATCACTTTTGTCAGCGACCACCTGAACAAACGCAAAATAGGCGCCAAGGCGCCATCGCAGTACATCAGTGACTTTCAGGACGAAAACAGCCAGATCAACAAGGCGCTGCAAACCCATTTTATTGAAGTGAACGGCTTTGGCATCGAGAGCAACGATTACGAAACCTTCTTGCAGGCACGTGCTAAAAAGATTTATGCAGAGTTGAAGTCTCGCATCGATCTTAGCCACAAAGAGCCTGCCAATGAAGAAGTGCAGGAGCTGATCCTGACAGGGGAAAGCGATAGTGTGGAATTCAAATCCACTCTGCGTTATGACCTGCGCAGCAAAGAGGTCAACAAAAAGCTTGAATACGTCATTGCCAAAACCATCGCTGCCTTTATGAACAGCGACGGTGGCAATCTGTTTATCGGCGTCGATGATAATCAGAATATGCTGGGGCTGGCAGACGATATCTCCACTCTGTCGAAATCCAATATCGACGGCTTCGAGTTGCACCTGCTTGAAATTATCAAGAAATTTATCGGCGCTGGTCTGATCTCTCACGTCAAGATAAGCTTCCCCGTCGTGGAAGACATCAGGATTTGCCGCATCAAGGTGTCCCGCAGCAGCAAACCGGTCTTCACCCAATACGAAGGCAAAGAAGACTTTTTCGTGCGCAGTGGCTGTTCATCGCAACCGTTAAGCCGTGAAGATCAAAGCGCCTACGAAAAATTGAATTGGGGTAGTAAATAGCATGTCGTTCGTTACAGGCTTTACAGTATGTGGGTTTGGGGAAGGTCTAAACATTGACTAGATGCGGAAATTCACAACAAGGAAAAAGAAACCAGCGGGCGGGTCATCTCCCGTCACGTTCGCTTGAGAGTGGACATGATAAGCAACCAGTGACTTGCACCCGAATTATGACTACGCTACTGCGGTCACAATATAAGTTTTTGAGGTGATTTATGCCGCAAGCCGTCCCAAAATTCCAGTTCAAGCCTCATTTGCTTGAGTATTTCCGCAAAATCGAGCGGACCGGAGAGGAATTGGTCATAACCGATCATGGCCGTCCGGTCCTCAAGGTTGTTCGCTACGTTGCAGGTCCGGAGGAATGTTTTTGGGGTCTGCGCAATACTGTGCTGCACTATGATGCACCCCTGGAGCCTGTATGCTAAAAGCCATACTCACACGTTTTAGTCAGGGGCATCGTACCTTCAAGTATCCCGATGCGCCGTTGCCGCTGCCGCCCCGCTTTCGCGGGCTGCCGTTGCTGGATACGTCCCGCTGCAGTGAAGGGTGCCGAGCCTGCGCTGCTGCTTGCCCGTACGGGGCTGTTTCTTCTGATGGTCCGCTGACGCTCGATATGGGGAAGTGCCTGTTCTGTGGCGATTGCGCCGCCGCCTGCCCTGGTGATGCGCTTACGTTTTCAAGCGATGCCCGTCTTTCCAGTCGTAGCCGCAGTGGGTTGACAGTGACTGCCGGAGAGCTGTATGATCCGGCGGATGCCCTGGAAGGTGAGCTGCTCCGCCTGTTCGGACGGTCGCTCAAGTTGCGCGAGGTAAGTGCCGGCGGCTGCAATGCCTGCGAGGCTGATACCAATGTGCTCTCCACGATCGGCTGGGACCTGGGGCGTTTCGGCATCCAGTTCGTTGCCAGTCCGCGCCACGCCGACGGTCTGTTCGTTACCGGCCCGGTGTCTGAAAACATGCGGCTGGCACTGCTCGACACCTATGCGGCCATTCCGGAACCCAAGCTGGTCATCGTCGCCGGTGCGTGTGCGATCAACGGCGGTCCGTTCAAGGATCACGCCGAGGTTCATAACGGCGCTGACGGTCTTGTGCCGGTGGATCTGTACATTCCCGGCTGTCCCCCCAGCCCCCTGACAATTCTCGATGGGCTGCTGCGCCTGGTGGGGCGGATCACGGAGTAAACGTTTTTAAAAATAAAAAAAGCAGCACCCATTCAACCAAGGAGATTGTGTATGGATCAGCAGAAACAGGATAACTATCTGAAAGAGTGGAAAGAACATGAAACATGTGCCGAGCAGATGCTGCCGATTATCGGCCGTCTGTACCGTGATCATAATATTATTCTGACCCTCTACGGGCGTACGCTGGTGCACAGCACCGTTATCGACATCCTGAAGGCGCACCGTTTTGCCCGCATGATTCTTGACGCCGATCTGACTGTTTTGGAAACATTCCCGCTGCTGGCTGCAATGGATAAGCTTGATCTTGCCCCGGGGAGGGTTGATCTTGGCAAGCTGACGATTCAGTACCAGAAACTGGCCGAGAAGATGTCGGTTGATGATTTTATCAAGAAGGAGCTTGCCCGCATCAATACCGGTCGCAGCGCCGTGCGTGCTGAGCCGCAGGATATCGTGCTGTACGGTTTTGGGCGTATCGGCCGACTGCTGGCCCGCATCCTGATCGAAAAATCAGGCAGCGGTGAGAAGCTGCGCATCCGGGCGGCTGTCGTGCGCAAGGGGGGGGCGGATGACCTGTTGAAGCGCGCCAGTCTGCTCCGTCGCGATTCGGTTCATGGCCAGTTTAATGGTATCATCACCATCGATGAGGAAGAAAACGCCATCATCGCCAACGGCAACATGATCCGGATCATCTACGCCGACGCGCCGGAAAATGTTGATTACACCACATACGGTATCAACAACGCCATTTTGATCGACAACACCGGCAAGTGGCGTGACCGTGAAGGACTGGGGCGGCACCTGCAGGCGCCAGGGATCGCAAAGGTTATTCTGACCGCACCGGGCAAGGGAGATATCCCCAATATTGTCGCCGGCATCAATAGTAGTCTGATCACCGCTGAGGAAACTATCTTTTCGGCTGCCAGCTGCACGACCAATGCGGTCGTGCCGGTCATGAAGGCGATCAATGACCGTTTCGGCATTGTCCACGGGCATCTGGAAACCTGCCATTCCTACACCAACGACCAGAACCTGATCGACAACTATCATAAGGCTTCCCGTCGTGGACGCAGTGCCCCGTTGAACATGGTCATCACGGAGACCGGCGCTGCCAAGGCGGTTGCCAAAGTTATCCCGGAGCTGTCCGGCAAGCTGACCGGCAACGCGATCCGCGTACCAACCCCGAATGTTTCCCTGGCGATCATGAATCTGGAGCTGGCACACGCAGTTGATGTTGAAGCCATCAACAGCTATCTGCGCAATATGTCTCTCGATTCGCCGCTGCAGAACCAGATCGATTTCACCAACTCGCCGGAAGTCGTCTCAAGCGATTTTGTCGGTTCACGCCATGCCGGTGTCGTTGATTCATTGGCGACCATTGCCGAGGGGAATCGCTGCGTTCTGTATGTATGGTATGACAATGAATTTGGGTACAGCTGCCAGGTAGTCCGTATGGTTCAGCAGATGGCCGGTCTGGAGTTGCCGACTCTGCCGAGTTAACGTAACCGTTGCTTTATTTTGTCAAGGAGTCTCTACTTATGATAATGCACAGTAGACCCTGCGGGAACTGAATTGTTATCTCTCTTGCTACATTATAAAATACTGTTGAAGTCATGAAACTCAGGCAATTATCCATATTGTTTTCGCTTGTCGTAATTGTTGCGTTGAGCGCTAACGTTGTCTCCATACTAAAAATCCAACAAGCGTACAATAACGTCACAACAGCCCAGGAACATCGACAGAGAGCGATGTTCCTGGCTAACGATTTGAAACAAGAAACCGAGCAACTGGCGCGTCTGGTTCGAGCGTACACCAGTACGGGGAAGACAGACTACCTAACATATTATTACGACATTTTAGCTATTCGCCAAGGCGAGAAACCAAAGCCTGAAAACTATATTTCCGGTGCATATTGGGACATGGCAATTGCAGGTGAAATTCCCTACCGTTTTCCACAAAATGGCGAGCGGCATTCACTTGCGGATCGGATGATGGCGCTAAAGTTCAGTAAAGAAGAAATTAATGCGCTTGGCAAGGTTTCAGAAGCAACTGAGAGAATGAAAGAAGTTGAACAAGTTGCCTTTGCTGCCACTCAAGGACTTTATGATTCGCTAAAAAAGGTTTTCGTCTCGGATGGCAAACCTGACCTGATGTTTGCCAGTCAACTAGTATATAGCCAAAAATACAATCAACTAAAATCCAACCTTTCAAAGTCTGTGTTTGAATTACTCTCCCTGGTGGATGAACGCACCAACACTTCCGTAAAAAATGCATCTAAAAATCTGGAGCGCTGGATATATGTGACTTTTGGAAGCGTGTTGTTTACTTTTCTGATGGTGCTAGTCGCGTTCCGGGTAATTAGTCGCCGGGTTTTGGAGCCAATCGCGACGCTGTCAAAAACGGCAAGAATCTTGGCAAAGGGAGACTATTCCTCCCGCACCGGCTTTTGTCATGAAGATGACGCTTTGGCCGTAACTTCTGGCAAAATGGAGTGCCTCTGTAGCTCAAATGGCGTCGCAGAGCTGGTTGAATTGGGTGTGACACTCGACAGTATGGCTGAATCTATTGAGCAAGATATCAAGCTGCGGCAACAGATACAAGATGAGCTTGAAACAGCTAACCAGAAGGTGAAGGACGCAACCAGGGCCAAATCAATGTTTCTGGCGAACATGAGCCATGAAATCCGTACTCCCATGAATGCTATCATCGGTATGGCCTATCTTGTGCTTAAAACTGAACTGACGCCGCGTCAACAGGATTATATCAATAAAGTGCATAGCGCGGCAAAATCCTTGCTCGGTATTATTAACGATATCCTAGATTTTTCCAAGGTGGAGGCAGGTAAACTCGAATTAGAACAGGAAAGTTTTCAACTGGAGGATGTCGTTGCAAACTCTCTTGGTATCTTGCAAGAGCTTGTTCAACATAAGGAAATTGAGCTGCTCCTGGACATATCCGAGCCGCTCTTACTTAATAAATTTAACGCTCTTATTGGAGATGCCCTGCGCCTTGGGCAAATAATAACTAACGTGCTTTCTAATGCGGTTAAATTTACTCATCAAGGTTACGTCAAGCTTTCTGTACACATTGAATCACATAATGAGGAACAGGTTACACTGTCTTTTTCAGTTAAAGATACCGGCATAGGTATGACTGCCGATCAGATAGAAGGCTTGTATCAAGAGTTCACCCAGGCGGATGGTTCAACTACCCGCAAATTTGGTGGGACCGGTTTAGGACTGTCCATCACAAAAAGGCTGGTTGAGCTTATGGGCGGAAAGATGCAGGTGGAAAGCGAGATTGGTGAAGGGACCTGTTTCACTTTTAACGCCAATTTCATTATAGACAAATTTGCTGATGACACTCCGGTTAAATTTACAGGTATTGAGGAATTACGGGTTCTGGTTGTGGATGACCAACCGGTTGCCCGTCAGGTTCTGTGTGGTCTGCTCAACGCTCTCCATGTTGGTACTGCACTTATGCCTATGGGTGTTGATGCAGTCGAGTGCGGTGAAAAGGCGTTACTCATGGTTCAAAACGCAGAGAGAGAGGGGAATCCCTATAAACTACTGCTACTGGATTGGGTTATGCCAGGTATGGACGGAGCGCACTTCCTCAAGGGATTGCAGCAGGCTGAGTTGGTGTTTTTACCAACAATCGCGGTTGTATCTGCATATGATTCAGACGTACTGCGCGAAGAAATCCAAAGAGTATCAATTTCCACATTTTTTCTTGCCAAGCCGGTGTTGCCGGAAATGTTGCGTGACCTGCTGCTAAAATTACCCTGGGTAGCGGCGGAAAACGGCACGTCTTGTGATGTGGCATCGCTTTCTGCAAACCTTGCGGGGATGCGCGTTCTGTTAGTGGAAGATAACCCGATCAATCAAGAGCTTGCGGTAGAGTTGTTGAAATTGAAAGGTGTTACGGTAGAGGTTGCCTCCCATGGTCGGCAAGCGCTTGAAATAATGGATGCACATGTAAGCGACTACTACGACATGATTCTCATGGACTTGCAAATGCCGGTTATGGACGGCTATGAAACAACGCGTCGATTGCGTGCGGATAAGCGTTATGCTGAATTACCAATAGTCGCAATGTCGGCACATGTAATGGAGGAGGAACGGGAACGCTGTAAAATTATTGGAATGCAGGACCACGTAAGCAAGCCGATAGAGCCAGATACGCTGTATGCCGTGTTAGCACGTTTTTATAAAGCAGAACGTCGCGTAACTCCTTCTTTTAAAGTGGAAGCATCAGTGAATGTACCTTCTCAATTGCATGAGAAACTATCGCATATTGAAGGCTTGAACGCAGTAGAAGGTTTACGTCGGGCCGGCAACAAGCCTGATCTTTACTACTGGCTGCTACAAAAATTTGTATTGGACCATGCCGATGTTCCGGCGCAAATAGAACTGGCGGTTTTAGAAGAACGATGGGAAGACGCCGAACGGCTTGCCCATACAATGAAAGGGCTTTTAGGAAGCATGGGAGCCAAAACATTGCAGCAACGTGCAGAGTCTTTGGTGCATGTTCTCAAAAAACGGCACACCGACTGGCAAGAAAGTCTCTCAGAGCTGACCGCTTTGTATAATCCATTTGTGGCCGCACTATTCGAACTAATATCAGAAAAGCAGACAAATGTATGTGCCGAAGAGGAAAAAGTTTGTGGCGCCTCTTTGCCATTATGGTTTAGCGAGTTTGAGGCTCAATTGAACGAAGGAAATTTTAAAGCAACCGATCTATGGGCAACGGGAAAATCTGAACTCAGGGGTGTTTTCTCTGATAAAACGATCAATAGTATTTCAAAAACACTCGATAACTTTGATTTTTCCAGGGCGAAAACGCTCGCAGAAAGTGCGAAGAATTATGTAATAAACGAACGGACTGAGAAATTATGATAACCAATAAAGCTTCAATTCTGGTCGTAGATGATACGCCTGCCAACTTAAGTCTGATGGCGAATTTACTGGTTGATCAATACGAAGTGAGAATTGCTAATAGTGGCGTACGTGCGCTGGAATTAGTAGCTTCCGCACTCCCAGATCTTATTTTGTTGGACATCATGATGCCGGAGATGGACGGCCACGAAGTATGCCGCCGCTTGAAAGACGACCAGCGTACTGTGCGCATACCGATCATTTTTCTTACTGCTAAAACCAGTATGGAGGATGAAGAAGCGGGGTTACTGATGGGGGCTGTGGATTTTATCCATAAACCGATCAGCCCGCCGATTGTGCTGGCACGCATAAAAACCCACCTGCAGGTAAAGGCATGGCAGGACTTTTTGCAAGGTCAGAATGCCTGGTTGCAAGAGGAGGTCGTGCGTCGTCTTTCCGATGTAAGCCGTTTACAGGAATCATCAATAATGGTTATGGTCTCACTTGCTGAATTCCGCGATGAGTGTACCGGTAACCATATCCGCCGTACTCAGAAATACGTGCGGATTCTTGCAGAGTATTTAGCCCGGTTGCCAAAATACGCAGATTGTCTGACCCCACAATATATGGAACTTTTGGAAAAATCAGCGCCACTGCATGATATTGGCAAGATAGCGATTCCTGATTATGTTCTGCTCAAGCCGGATAAACTTACGGTGTTGGAATTTGAACTTATGAAATCTCATGCAAAGCGTGGCTATGACATGTTGCGCACAGCAGGTGAGTATATGGGAGAGCAAGGTGAATTTCTTGTGATGGCGATGGAAATTGCACGTAGTCACCACGAAAAATGGGATGGTTCCGGTTATCCTGATGGTTTGTCGGGTGAACAGATTCCTTTAACAGCTCGCCTTATGGCAGTGGCGGATGTCTTCGACGCATTGATGACCAGTCGGCCATACAAAGCCGCGATGACGCGTGAACAGGCGTATGCGATTATCGTTGAGTCGAGCGGGACGCATTTTGACCCGCAGATAGTAGAGACATTTATCAAAGTTCAGGATGACCTCCAATGTATAGCTGATATGTGGATTGATTTTTAGATGGCTTGAAAGGAATGTAATGAAAAATATTATTGTGTGTGCATTCGCGGCTGTTGCCTGCTTTAGCGCTATTACTGTGGAAGCCGCAGACGTCTCATTTTCAGGATTCGGCACCTTGGGGTATGCTGTGTCGGACCAACCCTTTAACTACCAACGCTTTGTTAATGATCAAGGTACGTTGAGTCGCGATTCTGTTATGGGTGCACAAATTGACGTCAAATTGAATAATGAGTTCAGTGTGACTGTGCAAGGGAAGGTCGCGCCATCCATGAGTAGTGATACCGCCGTAGACCCGTCACTCTCGTGGGCTTTTTTGTCCTGGCGTCCTACTAATGATTGGCTCGTTCGGGTCGGGAGAATGCGCGGACCGTTCTACTTGAACAGTCAAAATATGGAAGTGGGTACAACGTATGATTTTGCGAGACTACCGGTAGAAATATATAACATGTCTCAAACAAACGATGGTGACGGTATTCTTGTCAGTAAAACCTGGAATGTAGATTCCAACGAAATTATTCTGGATGGCTATTATGCAACTGCTGAAACTTACTACCGATCTTACATGCGTAATAGTATTCCAGCTGCAGGCCTGATGGCTGGTTCCAACTTCGGAAAAATCAGATACACAGGTGGCGGGCTTGCATTAACGCTACGCCGTGAAGACGATACCTATCGTGCAGGAGTAATACGAGGTAACGCAAAAACATTAGGTGATCAAACTGCACCGGTAACCTATCCTTATGTCAATATTGCTCCAGGAGTTGGATATTATCAGACATCCAACCTGTTGCCGGGGCCTGGAGTGCCTTCCGTCGAGGAAACACATGCGACTGTTTATCTCGTGGGAGCAGACGTAGGAGTGGGTGAAAATTTCAGAATAATGGGTGAATATGCCTTGCGGTATGTATCCAATTGCGATACCAGTCCAAACTCGCAAAGCGCGTACCTTGCTGTACTGAGGCCGATAGATAAATTCGTGCCATATGCCAGTGTCGCATGGATACAACCACTACAAAAAACTCGTGATTTATACAACAAGGTGAACGGTACTTCCGTACCAAGCTACATTCCCAATTCTGACGTGATAAATGCGGCGCAACAAGCGGGTGCTGATGCAATTTATATATATGATCAGTATACTGTGGCACTTGGAACTTCTTATCGTGTTACCCCCACAAGTAAAATCAAAGCTGAATGGGCCCGAACACAGACCGGCGACGCGTCAAGTTTTGTTGATGCACCCACTGGTGGAGAGTCGGGGCATAAAGTGATCAACGTATTCTCCTTTTCCTACAACTTTGTATTTTAAGGAGACTGTTATGAAAACGACAATGATGATGATTTTTATGATAGTTTCCATGACTTTTACCACTGTTCATGCTGGCAATGTTGTGGTGATCGGAAATAGTAATGTTCCGAAAATGAACATGTCAACCGTTGAGAAAGTCTATACCGGAAAGTATATCTCGGTTTCCGGTGTTTACATTACACCTGTTGCCTTTAAGCCCGGTACAGCCATACGTACAAGGTTCCTGCAGACGTTTCTTAAACAGGACGAGGACAAATACACCGCCTATTGGACGGTACGCCGATATATTGGGAAAGGTGTCCCACCGATAGAATTGCTTAGTACCAGCGACATTATCAAATATGTAGTTGCTGTGCCGGGAGCAGTTAGCTACATTGATGAGGACGACCTGAAGCCTGGCATCAATGTGATTGCTGGTAGATGAAACGTGCAACAAAAAGGCGGAACCCCTGAGGTTCCGCCTTTTTGTTGCATTCAAAGTCGTTATTGCTTCCGGATCAGTCGATAAGCTGATTTCCGCCGATATGAACCGCGAGCCAGATCGTTTTCCGGCCGGTGTCAGTCGCATCTACCCGATGGCGACAACCAGCCGGAATCATCACATGGTCGCCAGGTTTCAGAACCAGGGGGCAGGTCCCCTCCTCAAAGCACAGCGTCGCACCCCCTGATACCAGCAGCACCCATTCATCCCACCCCTGATCATACCACTGACCCGGCGGCGTTGCCTGCCCGTCTGAGACGATTCTTTCAATGCGGACCTGACCAGATTCGGCGAGCGTTTGCAACAGCTCTTCCTGAAGTGTGTCCGGGATGCCGTTGAAGAGATTGCGTGTTTCGGGATTTTTGGTTTTTTTCTGCATCACGTGATATTTCCTTGTGTTCCGGCAGGGGGGGCAGTGCATAAAGATGCCACTATACTATGTGCCAGTATTATATTTCGTACATATATAATGCTGGTTTGTTTTGACGTACTTTGCTATAAAACGGATGCAAAATCAATTTATTAACTCGGTAGCTCTGCTAGGGGGCGCTGTTGGGATCATGCCATGTCACCATCCGACGAGAAGCTGAAAAGTGATCTTATCCTGGACGAACTCAAAAGACGACAGCGTACAAAAGAGGTCGTTGATGTTGAGGAGGAGCGGGTCAAGGTTGTCATCTTTATCTGCGGCGCGAACCAGTTTGCGTTTTACGGCAGGGATATCAGGGAGATACTCCCCTCGTGCGAGATCTCGTGGGTGCCATCCCTTCCGGCCTATCTCCCCGGTCTCATCAACGTACGGGGTGATATCGAATCGGTTGTCGATATACGCCACTTTCTGGGCGAGGAAAAATCCGGAGACGGTCCCCATCCGATTGCCATGGCCGTGCAGGGGGATTTCCATTCCGGCATTATCATTGATTCGATTAAGGATGTGGTCGATATCCCGCTGAGCCTGATACATTCTCCCCTGGCAACCTTGAATGGTGCGGCGCGCGATCTGGTGATCGGAGAAATAACGTATGAGGGCGCCGTCATCTCGCTGCTGGATATTGGAAAGCTGGCGGCCAAAATTTCCCTATGAGTAGTGTCGTCGGGATACGCATCAACCTGCTCCTGTTTTCTGTCGGAGGCGTCCATTTCGGAATGGATGCCGAACTGGCAGCCGCAATCACCGAGTATCACGGTGAAGAGGCTGAGGACCTGTTCTGGCTCCACGATGAGATCGGCTACGGCGGTGCCATGCCGCTCTATAGCGCCCCGACTGTCGTTACGGTCAGGGGAAAAGACTCACGATCATACCGGGTGATCATCGACAAGATGGAGGATATCGCGGAAATCAGTTCTGTGGATATCCAGCCGTTCCCGCTGCTGGTCGAGCCGTTTGCTCTGCGCAGGGGGATGTGGGGGGTCACGGTCAGGGAGGGGCACATGGTCCTACTAGTGGATTTTACGCGGCTTTTGCGACATAAACCGGGTACTGCATACATATAAATCGGAGGTAGCAGCTTTATGACAATCGTTCAACCGGCAATCAGTCTTATGAACAAACTTTCCTACTCACGCAAGATGTTCGTCGCCGCTTTTTTCTTCTGCGTTCCAATCGCTCTGCTCTCCTATTTTCTTGTCAATAACATCCTGGAACAGATGGAGTTCTCCGCCAGGGAACGCTATGGTGTGCAATATGCGACGCCTCTTGTCAAGCTGCTGGAAGGCGTTCTTGAAGAGCAAAGCTCAGTCCTGTCGGGTGGAGTTGCCGGGGGCGGTCGCGCTTTGTCGGAACAGTCGCTTGCCGGAGTTGACCTCGTCGATGCGCGACTCGGTGAGACCCTGGCGGTAAAAGGGGCGCTGCAGGCGCTCAAGCTGAAAATGGGTAAGCTGAACGGGGTGAGCGGGGCGACAGCGCGGCGCTCTTTCGATGAATATAATGCCTTCTCCGCAGAATTATTGGGGCTGATCGTGCTTGTGGCGGATAATTCCAATCTGACCCTCGACCCGGATATCGACAGCTACTATCTCATGGATACGTTTGTGACGAAACTCCCCCCTCTCGCAGAGGCCATAACGCGCGCTAACCTCATTGCATCCCGCCTCTCAAATACATCCGCATCTTCCCTTGGCGACAGGACTGATCTGGTCGTGCTTGCCGGGCAGGTGAAGACGCTTGTTGAGGCGACGAAGAAGAATGTCCGGGCGGCCTGCGGAAAGAATGCGGAACTATGCGGGCGTCTGCAAAAGCCGCTTCAGGATGTTGAAGACAGTTCAACAGCATTTATGAAGATTGTGGCGGCTTCCGCATCAGGAAGCGCTGTTTCCTCCTCCGGCGCTGCAAAGGCGGCCAATGATGCCAGGAGTGCGGTTTTCAGGGCCCATGACGTTGTCTCCCGGGAGCTGGACGACCTGCTTGCGAGGCGCATTGCCGGGGTCCGGGCACGAATGGTACTGTACCTGTCCATCTCTTTTGTCGCCTTTCTTCTTGGCATCTATCTGAATATTGGCTGCTATCTTTCCGTGAGCAGAGGGATCGTTTCGGTGAAGGATGTTTCGGTGAAGGTGGCTGACGGTGACCTGACTGCAGAGGCGCCGGTGTTTTCCCGGGATGAGCTTGGCGATATGGCACGAATGTTCAACTCCATGACCGGGAGTCTGCGCCATATCATCGTAACGCTCTCGGATGTCGCCGGTGGGGTGCATTCCTGTGCCGGGAAACTCTCGGAAAGTGTTGACCAGCAATCCACTTTTTCCACCCAGCTTTCCAGCTCGGTCGTGGAAATATCATCCACCATGGAGGAGTTCTCTTCCACCGCAAGCCAGATCGCTCAGCACAGCCAGAGCGTGGTGGAGAGAGCCGACAGATCGCTGGAGGATTCAAAGCTCGGTGCCGCCGAGGTGGAAAACCTCAGTTTCAAGGTCAACGACCTAAGCCAGAATCTGAGCGAAAACCTGAACGAGATCGTTCAGTTGGGGCGTAAATCAAAAGAGATCAACAAGGTCATGGAAATTATCAATAATATTGCCAGCCAGACAAAGCTGATAGCATTCAATGCTGCGCTCGAGGCGGCAAGCGCCGGAGAGGCCGGGAAGCGCTTTGGCGTTGTGGCTGTCGAGATCAGGCGTCTGGCCGACAATGTAGTCGAATCTACCTCTGATATCGAAGTGAAAATCACCGAGATCCTTGATTCTGTGAACCGGCTGGTCATGTCCTCTGAAAAGAGTTTCCAGCTGATCCAGGAGGGGCAGGAGTACGCTGCTCATACGGTCTCGATGCTGATAGAAAGTGTGGACGGCATAGAAGAGACGACCGATGCTGCCCGACAGATTTCGCTCTCCACGCAGCAGCAGCAGATTGCCAGCAGTCAGGTGGTTCTGGCACTCAAGGATATAGAGCAGGGAGTCCGCTTCGCCACCGATTCCATCAACCAGACAACCAATGTGACGGATGAGCTGCTGGAACTCTCCGAAACGATGAATAAGCTGGTTCTTAGCTTCAAGTTGACCAAAGATGATGGTGGGGCTGTGTCCGTGGAAAACGGTTAACCGATGATAAAGCCGGAGAGAGCCATTCGGGTGTTGCTGGTCGATGACAGCAGGTTGGTGCGTGACATGATCCGTTCCATTCTGGAGTCTGAGCCGGACATCATCGTCGTCGGCGAGGCGGTCAATGGGGTAGAGGCCATTGCCAAGGTTGCCTCGCTCAAGCCGGATATCGTGACCATGGATATCGAAATGCCGGTGATGGGCGGATTAGAGGCCATTGAAAAAATTATTGCCAGGCATCCGGTGCCTATCCTTGTGGTAACCGCTCTGACCGGTATTCGTACCGCCTTTGCTGCGGTATCAAAGGGTGCGTTGGACGTCATTGAAAAACCGGATATCGGTCCGGAAAACGTGCGCAATCTCGTGAAAAAGATCCGTGTTCTTGCAAAAGTTGACGTTTCCGCCCAGCTGATGACCATGAGAGGGGCCTCTGGAACATCGAGGGCAAGCAGGGTGACACTGCCGAACGGATCTTCAAAGGTGGAAATTGTTGCCATAGCAGCATCCACCGGAGGGCCGCAGGCCATTAACACCATCTTGAAGCAGCTGCCGGCCAGTTTCCCCGTGCCGATTGTCGTTGCCCAGCATATAGCAGAGGGGTTTACCCAGGGGATGGTGGATTGGCTGAACCTGGCGACGCCGCTTAACGTCCGGGTGGCTGAGAATGGCGACCATCTTGCGGCGGGTTCCGTGTATGTCAATCCGGCCGAACAGTCGATGGTGATTACCGGGCAGGGCAAGGTTGCTCTCGGCCCCGGGGATGCCCGCCAGGTTTATCACCCTTCCTGCAACACGCTCCTCTCGTCACTTGCCGCAGCGTATGGTAAAGGAGTCCTCGGGCTCATTATGAGCGGTATGGGCGATGATGGCGTTCTAGGTATGGAGGCGATCAGGAAGGCGGGTGGGGCCACTTTGGCTCAGGATGCCGGCAGTTCCGTAATCTTCGGTATGAACAGGCTGGCGGTGGAGCGTGGCTGCGTCGATAGTGTGCTGTCTCTCGGAGAGATCCCCGCTGAGCTGATTCAGCGTACCGGGGGCAGGTAGTGATGAAGCTGGAGAGCCCGGAATTATGAACGGAGATATGAACCTTACCCTTTTTAAAGAGCTGCTGCTGCGTACGTGCGGGCACAGTTTCGAGAAAGAGCGTGAGCAGGCGCTTTCTGCCAGTCTGTTTCGCCGGATGGCCGTGCTGGGGGTGACCGGACATGCTGCCTATCTCGCCCTGCTGCTGCGTGACAGCGATGAACTGCTCCGGTTGACGGAGCTGCTCACCGTCAATGAAACGTATTTCTTTCGTGAACCCGGTCACCTGGATATGATGGTCGATACGTTGTTGCCGGAATTTATGGCAATCCGTAAACAGCGGCCAGTCAGGATAGTGAGTGCGGGCTGTTCAACCGGAGAGGAACCTTATTCCATTGCCATTATGCTTCGGGAGCGATTTGGAGCCGCGAGCGAGCGGCTGTTTGATATTGTCGGGGTGGATATCGATTCTACCGTTATTGCCTCTGCACAGCGGGGAGTCTACGGTAAAAATTCGTTTCGCGGCATGGACCGAACCCTGCTTGAGCGCTATTTTGAAGCCGGCAGTTCGGGCCGCTATCAAGTCTGTGATACAATCAGAAAGCAGGTCGGGTTCGAGGTGGTAAACCTCCTGGGGCCATCCTATCCGGGACGGATGCAGCAACCCGATATCATCCTGTACAGGAACGTCTCCATCTACTTCCCCGGTCAGGTGCAGCGGGAAATCTTCGGCAAGCTTGCGGAGCTCCTTGCTGTTGAGGGAGTGCTGCTGGTCGGTGCCGCAGAAACATTTCATCATGACATCGGCGTGCTTTCCCTCGTAAAACAGGACTCGCTTTTTTATTACCGGAAAACCCCGCCGCTCGTTTTTGAAGAGCGCCGTACGGCGAGTCGTTGCTCTGCGACGTCCGAACGGGTACTGGCCGGGGCTGCGCGGACCGGTTCTACAGCAGTTGCCAAACAACAGCCTCGCTCGGTGCGGTCGCATGCTCCTGATGCTCCCGGTGAACGCTCGTATTCCTTGTCGCGGGTGGATGTCAGGGGGCGTTTTGACGAAGCCATTACGCTGGCTCATGGCAAACAGTACGACAAGGCCCTTGATGTTCTTGCTACCGTCATCGAACAGGATGCCGCTTTCGAGAAGGCGTCTGTTCTCAAGGGGAGCCTGCTCCTGAGTCTGTCACGTTTTGAAGAGGCGCGCGTTGTCTGTAAAACAATTCTGGAGCGTGACCCGCTCTGCCGGGAAGCGTGCCTTATGCTCGGAATTGTTGCGCGCCAGATGCGGAACAACGATGAAGCGATCAAGCGTTTCAGGGAGGCCATTTATCTGGACGCCACCTGTTGGCTTGCCCATTTTCATACCGGCGAAATACTGTTCGCTCAGGGCGACGAAAAAAGGTCGCGCAGCAGTTTTGAAACAACGCTCAAAATTCTGGCAAGCGGGCCGCTGAAAGAGCTTGGGCAGGCTTTTTTTCCTCTATCGTTCAACGCCGAACAGTTCACGGTCATCTGTCGGCATAAATTGTCGCTTCTCGTCCCCGCAAAGGGATAAGAGTTAAAAGGTGAATGGTTAAACCATGGCATTCGATCACTCCAAATTTCTGGCACGTTTTGTCGAAGAAGCCCGTGAACATTGCTCCCGGATAAGCGACGGTCTGCTCAATCTGGAAAAATCACCAGGCGATTCCGAGACCGTCAACGGCCTGTTCCGCTCGGCCCATACCATCAAGGGGTCATCGCGGATGATGAAGCTTTCCGGCATCACCATGCTTGCCCACAAGATGGAGGATGTACTTGATGCGGTGCGCGGTGGGAAAATGTCTCTGACACCCTCCGTCTCTGATGTGCTCTTTCGGGGGGTGGACGCCCTCCTGTCGATGCTGGGACCGATAACGGATGGTGATACCTCTGGAGAAGCGCCGGCGGCGCTCTGCGCGGAACTTGCCCAGGCCGCCACGGTGCCGGCTGCCGGGGAGGTGCCGGAGGTTCCGGAGGTTCCGGCCGCACCGGTCGTACCTGCTGCGCCTGACCAAACCGTAGCGCCTGTTGAGCCTGTTGAGGCTGCCCGTCCGGCAGCGCCTGCAAAAAAACGTCAGGTGGATTACCTCCGCGTTGATGCCGCCAAAATCGATGACCTGATCAGGCTCATGGGGGAAATTGTCTCTGAGCAGGGCAGGTTCAGGAGACATATCGGCAGGCTCTGTGACATTGAACGTGCAACGGCATTGCATCTCAAGGCCGTTGAGGGACAGCTTCATGCCGGTGATACTGAGCAGAACTCGCTGATCGAGGCCGGTGCGGCACTGCAGCTCTCTCTGCGTCAGTCGGTGCGGGCCATGTACGACGCGTCCCTGTTGCAGGATCATCTTGTCGGTGACCTGCAGGGGACCTCGCTCAGGATGCGCATGCAGCCGCTTTCGACAGTTTTTGACCCTCTGCGCCGCACTGTCCGGGATCTTGCCCGTGAGCAGGGCAAGGAGGTCGATTTCGTTGTGGAAGGGGGAGATACCGAGCTGGACAGGAAGATTATCGACCGTATCGGTGATTCTCTCATGCACATGATCCGCAATTCACTGGATCATGGTGTGGAGAGTGCCGAAGAACGGGTCGCAGCTGGAAAACCGGCACAGGGAACCATCAATCTTGCCGCCTGTTACGACAGCGGCTGCGTCACCATTTCGCTGGGGGACGACGGCAGGGGGCTTTCCGTCGACAAGATCCGCGACAAGGCACTCGCCAAGCGGCTGTTTGACGCCGACACACTGGCCGGCATGTCACGGGCGGAGATTACCGACATGATCTTTATGCCCGGTTTCAGCACGAGCCCGATCATTACCGATATCTCCGGCCGTGGTGTCGGTATGGATGTGGTCAGAAAAAGTATCGTCGATGAACTTAAAGGAACCATCATCATCGAAACCAGGGAAGGGGAGGGAACCTCCTTTCTGCTGCGGTTGCCGCTCAATCTGGCGGTGTTCCCCCTGTTCCTGCTCTCCACCGGCGGTAAAACCTGCGCCCTGCCGGCCACCTCACTGGTCGAAATGCTTTCGGTCCAGCGGGGGGAGATAATCGAGATAGTCAACAAACGTGCCATCCGCCTTCGAGAGCAGATCATCCCGGTTGAGAGCCTGGCCGCTCTCCTCAGGCTTGCGCCGGAAACGCCTGCAGAGGCCGGTGAGGTGCTGATCGTTATCATCAGGGATGGAGAGGAAAAGCTGGGGCTGGTGGTCGACGAGATCATCGGCCGGGAGGAGATGGTGGTGAAGCCGCTGCCGCTCCACCTGCAGAACCTGCGCATGGTTTCAGGTGTCACTATCGGCGAGCAGGACAGCATCATCAACGTCCTCCATGTACCGGAACTGATCAGGCTGGCGCGGGAAATTGCGGAGCCGGGCCGACAGCGCCCAGCGGCCAAGGAAGAGCATGCGGCAACGGTGCTGGTGGTGGATGACTCCATCAATACGCGGGAGATTGAAAAGAGTATTCTCGAGGCCTACGGCTATACCGTTGTGACTGCGGAAGACGGCGAAGAGGCGTTTGAGAAAACGCGCGAAACTCTCTACGACATTGTTATAACCGATGTGGAGATGCCGCGACTCGACGGTTTCTCGCTGACCAAACGGCTGAGGGAGGATGAACGTTACCGGCACGTGCCGATCATCATCGTCACTTCGCTGGAGAAAGACGAAGACAAAAAACGCGGCATAACGGTCGGTGCCAATGCTTATATCGTCAAGGGCGCTTTCGACCAGTCGAATCTCATAGAAACGGTCCGCAGCCTGATCGGGTGACAAGGGGGATGTAATGAGTGACACAGCAGCAACCATTCTGGTGGTGGATGACGACGAATTTACCGCCGAACTGACCGGGATGATCCTTGAATCTTCAGGTTACGATGTCGTGATCGCCGTAGGGGGCATGGAGGCGTTGGAGAAAATTGCCGGGGACAGCTCGATCCGTATGATCGTTTCGGATATGAACATGCCATTCATTGACGGGGTTCAGCTCTTCGCAGAGCTGCGGGGGCAGGGGTACAGCCAGCCCTATATGCTGCTTACCGGAGATGATGCCGCCCCTCTCAGGTCTGCCAATCCGGATATTGATGCCGTACTGACGAAGGATGAAAACCTGCAGGATGCGCTGCCTGAACTGGTGGAATCGCTCCTTTTGCGCGACTGAAAAGAGATAATACTGAAGGATTTAAGCCACTAGAATAGACCTTTAGTTGCTTCTGTAAGGAACCTGGGCATGACAGGGGAAAAGTTGCCTGTATGAGGAATTTGAGGGATTGCCAGGGAACCATTTCTAACCGGTAAGTAGGATCTATCGCACAAAATAGCAAAAAGGTAAAAGGAACAGAGGGGTTTGATTTTGAAAGTGGAATAATCTGAAATTGCAATTTCCAACGATACCGTTGGACAACAAACCGAAGAAGGTAATCCGTGCTTGGCTACTGGAGTTGACTTCACTGGAAGTAATATTTGACATATTTTTTTGTTAAAATAGAGATAATTTTCTGCAGTTACTCAAATAGTATATTGAATTTAAAGTAATATTTGTGCTTAATTCGAGATGTGTTTCTATTTAACTAAAGAAGAGAGTTGCCATGTCTGAATTTAAACACCATGACCTAATGCTCCTCAACCCGGCGTTTGATTCACCACTGGTTGACGTATTAACCGAGTTGGAGCATCTGCGCCGACTACAACTACGTGGCACTACCCCGGTACCGGTCTTTTTTCAGCTTAAAAACATTTTCCATATGCTTGAAAGCCTCGGTTCGGCCCGCATTGAAGGCAACCACACCACGCTTGCCGATTATGTGGAGAGTAAATTGGATGGTACTCGGCAGACACCTACTGACCAATTGCGCGAGATGGAAAATATCGAAAAAGCTATGGCGTATATCGAAGAGAGTATTCAATCGGGCGATGGAGTAACAGAGCATTTAATTAGAGAGCTACACTTCATCACGGTAGACAAGCTGGAACGAGAAGGGGACGCTACGCCGGGCGCTTATCGGCAGATGGGAGTAAAAATTGCACAGTCTGAACACCTGCCCCCTGAGTTCATACAAGTTCCACAGTACATGCAGGAACTAGTTGCATTCATTAACGAAAATCATCCGCCGAAATATGACCTCATCAAGGTAGCAATGGCTCACCATCGTTTTGGTTGGATACACCCGTTCAGTAACGGCAATGGTCGTGTTGTAAGGCTGTTGACCTATACCTTACTGATTAAGTACGGCTTTAACGTAAAAACTGGCGGTAGAGTGCTAAATCCGACAGCGGTATTTTGTAATGACAGAGATTACTATTACACCATGCTGGCACACGCCGACACCGGAACTAAGGAAGGACTGGAAGAATGGTGTATTTATGTTCTGCGAGGTATTCTCGATGAATTACGCAAAGTCGACCGGCTTACCGATTTTGATTATTTGAGCGAAAAAATACTTGCTCCTGCACTTTCTTACGCGAAGGAACGTGAGCTTATCACTGCATCTGAAGAAAAGGTGTTGCAGATTACCGCAAAGAAAGGCGTAGCTAAAGCCGCCGATCTGATGACAGCCATGCCCAATATGACATCCGCTCAACGCACCTATCAAGTCAAAAAACTGGTGGAGCGTAGAATGTTGCAACCAATTAGAGAAGGTGCTCGTCAATATACCATAGGTTTTAGTAACAGTTATCTGATGCGAGGGATTATACGCTCTCTATCACATGAGGGTTTCATTCCGTTAACACTAAACAAGAGCTGACAACTGTTCATAGACTAACGGCAATACCGATCGGCTGGGGGGGTAGCTCCCGCCGCCGGTGTTATGGGTGAATGGATAAATATCTAGTTATCTTTGCGGCATTTAACCGACTATTTAAAAGTACCTTTGTCCCTAACTGCCGATTGTTTCAACGGAGGACGAAATGCCTGAAAAACCGAAACTGGCGGTCTACTGGGGAGCATCGTGCGGCGGCTGCGAGATTGCCGTTGTCAATCTGCACGAGAAGCTCCTTGACGTTGATGCAGCCATGGACTTCATGTTCTGCCCCTGCCTGCTGGACACCAAGAAGAAGGATATCGAGGCGCTTCCTGACGGGAGTATTGCCGTGACCCTCTTTAACGGCGCCCTCCGCACCGAGGAGAATGTTGAGATGGCCCTGCTGCTGCGGCGGAAGTCCCGACTGCTGGTCGCTTTCGGTTCCTGCGCCAAAGGGGGGGGCATTCCGGCTCTCGCCAACTTCACCACGAAAGATCAACTGCTCAATGCGGTCTATCTTGACAATCCCTCCGTTGATAATCCCACGGCAATCATCCCCTCCGGCACGACGAGTTTTCTCGAGGGTGATATTCATCTGACGCCGCTGTTGGGGCGTGTGAAGCATCTGGCCCAGGAGGTGGAGGTCGACTACTCTATCCCCGGCTGTCCCCCGGAATCAGAGCAGATCTGGAACGTCATCGAGACGATCCTCTCAGGTGATTTGCCGCCACAGGGGAGCACGATCGGCTGCGGCACGCTGACCGTCTGCGACGATTGCGACCGGACCAAGGAGGAAAAACGTATCACCGCCTTCCGCCGCAATTATGAATTCTATCCCGACCGCACGGCCTGCCTGCTCGAACAGGGGCTGCTCTGTATGGGGATCGCCACCAGGAACGGCTGCGGCGCTCCCTGCACCACGGCCAATATGCCCTGCACCGGTTGCTACGGCGCGCCGGAAGGGATTCAGGATCAGGGGGCGAAGATGGTCGCGGCACTCGGCTCGGTCATGGATATCGGCGATACGAGCGGACTGTCGGAAGATGAGATCGCGGCGCGGGTGGACACGTTTCTGAAAACGATCCCTGACTACGCCGGACTGTTTTACAAATACACCCTGGCCAGCTCGACACTGGGCGGCAGGGTTAGTTCAAAAACAACCCCCCTCAGTCCCCCCTTATCAGGGGGGAAGTGTTTGCTCCTCCCCTGATAAGGGGAGGCCGGGAGGGGTTAACGCAGGTGCCTGATTCTGAAATGATGAAGTAAAGTAGAATCTGGAGGTATAGATGGCGCGTATCACGATTGATCCGGTCACCCGCCTGGAAGGGCATGGCAAGATAGAGATCTTTCTGAACGATCAAGGGGGGGTGGAGAACACCTACTTCCAGATCCCAGAGCTGCGTGGCTTCGAACAGTTCTGCGTCGGTCGGATGGCGGAAGAGATGCCGGTTATTACCAACCGTATCTGCGGGGTCTGCCCGGAGGCGCATCACATTGCGGCCACCAAGGCGCTTGACCGTGTCTTTGGTGCCGAACCGACCGCCGTGGCAAAAAAGCTGCGTGAAATCCTCTATATGGCCTTTTTCGTCACCGACCACACGACTCATTTTTACGCTCTGGGCGGGCCGGATTTCATCGTCGGGCCTGATGCGCCGCCATCAGAGCGCAACATCCTGGGGGTGGCCCGTACGGTCGGTTTGGAGGTGGCCGGAGAGGTGATTACCTGCCGCAAGCGAAACCACGAGATCATTACCTTTCTGGGGGGGAAGTCGATCCATCCGGTGGCCGGACTCCCCGGCGGCTGGAGCCGTCCCATCACCGGGGAGGAGAAAGCCCAGATCGAAGCCACGGCGCGCAAGAATATCGAATTTGCCCGCTTCTCCCTCTCGCTCTTTGAAAAAATCGTGATGAAGAACCCGGTTTACCTGGAGATGGTGACCTCCGACATCTACCTCCACTGTACCTACTCGATGGGGACCGTGGATGCCAATAATCAGGCAAACTTCTACGACGGCATGATTCGGGTGGTGGATCCTGAGGGGAGCGAGTTTGCCACATACCACCCGTCCGACTATCGCGAACATATAGCCGAGCGGGTGGAAGCCTGGACCTATCTGAAATATCCCTATCTGAAAAAGGTGGGATGGAAGGGGCTGACCGACGGGATCGACAGCGGCGTCTACACCGCGACCCCGCTGTCGCGGCTGAATGTTTCCGAGGGGATGGCGACGCCGCTGGCCAATGCCGAGTACCAGCGGATGTACGAGGCGTTCGGCTGCAAAAAGATTACCGCGTCCCGCTACGAGCCGATCCATCACCGTCTCGCTACCCACTGGGCGCGGCTGATCGAACTGCTCTACGCCTCGGAACGGATGCTGGAGCTGGCGCTCGACCCTGAAATAACGTCACCGGAAACCCGCACCATCCCCGATCCTTCCCGCTTCACCGGCGAGGGGATCGGTTCGGTCGAGGCGCCGCGCGGGACGCTGACCCACCATTTTGTCACCGATGAGAGGGGGGTGCTGACGAAGGTCAATATGATCGTCGGCACCACCAACAACTATGCCGCGATCTCCATGTCGATCAAGCGTGCTGCGGAAAGGCTGATCACCAGTAACGCCCCGGATGAAGCGATCCTCAACAGGGTGGAGATGGCGTTCCGCCTCTACGATCCCTGTCTCTCCTGCGCAACCCATTTTCTTCCCGGCAAGATGCCGCTGACGGTGTCGATCCGTGACAGTCGGGGCGGACTGCTGCGGAAGATGCGGAGAAAGGGATGAAAGCGTCTGTTGATGGGGGAACCGTTATCATCGGGATGGGGAATCCGCAGCTCTCCGATGACGGTGTCGGGCTTGCCGTCGCTTGTGCCGTGGCGGAACGCCTGAAAGATCGCATGACTCTGACGGTGACCGAGCTGAATACCGGGGGGATCCGGCTGATGGAGGCGATGGCCGGTTTCAAGCGGGCGGTGGTCGTAGACGCGATGCTGAGCGGCGCCCCTCCCGGCTCCGTCCAGCGTTTCGACCCGAAGGATTTCGTCACTACCAAAAACACGTTTTCGAGCCACGATACCGATTTTGCCACCGCCTATGACCTGGGGGTGATGGCGGGTGTCTCCCTGCCGGAGCAGCTTTCCTTCTGGGGGATCGAAGCGTGTGAGTTTGACCTTTTTGGCGAATGCTTCACCGCCGAGGTGGCTGTTGCGGTGCCGGTGGCCGTGGAGCGGATCGTTGCCCAGCTGGTTGAATGGGAGGAGGGGGCATGAAAATTGGTATCTATTTTTGCAACTGCGGCAGCAACATCGCCGAAAAGATCAGCTCCGCAGCCGTGGCCGAGGCGGCCGGCTCTTTTCCCGAGCAACCGTATGTGAGAAATGTGGATTTTATCTGCTCGGAAGAGGGGAAGCTCCAGTTCGAAGAGAGCCTGAAGTCGGAACAGCCGGATCGAGTGGTGGTGGCTGCCTGCTCCCCGCGGGACCATGAGGCGACCTTCCGCCGCTGCCTGACCAATGCGGGGATGAACCCCTACCTGCTGCAGATCGTCAACATCCGCGAGCAGATCGCTTGGGTGACCGAAGATCCGGGGGTTGCTACTGAAAAGGCGATAGCAGCTATCCGCGGTGCCGTCTGCCGGGTGCGGCTGCAGCAGCCGCTGGAGAAACAGCAGCTGGAGGTCTGTCCCGATGCGCTGGTGATCGGCGCCGGACCGGCTGGCATGAAGGCGGCCCTGTCGCTGGCCGAAGCGGGGCGCTCGGTGGTACTGGTAGAACGGACGCCGTTTATCGGCGGGCTGCCGGTTCGTTTCGAAGACCTGTTCCCGGCTCTGGAGTGTGCTCCCTGTATGCTGGAGCCGCTGATGGGGGATCTGCTCCATGGTGAACACCCGGGCAAGATCGAGCTGATTACGATGGCGGAACTGATCGAAGTGACCGGTTTCTACGGTAACTTCATTGCCAAAATCCGCCGTCGGCCGCGCCATGTTTCGCTGCATGAATGCATCGGCTGTGGCGAGTGCGTGGAGGCCTGCCCGGCAACAACAACGAATGAATTCAACAGTAACGCCAGCCAGCGCAAGGCGATCGATTTTGCTTTCACCGGTGTGCTGCCGAACGCCCCGTTCCTGATGGAAAATGTCTGTGTCCGTGCGCAGGGAGTGGAGTGTCGGGCCTGCAAGGACGCCTGTCCAATGGGGGAGGAGGTCGTCGATCTGGACGAGGAGGGTACGGTTGTCGAGCGGACGGTCGGCTCGATCATTATCGCCACCGGTGCCGGGTTGTATGATGCTTCTCGTGTAGTCGGTATGGGGATGGGGACGCTGCCGGATGTGTATGATGCCCTGCAGTTCGAACGGATGCTCTCTTCGACCGGACCGACGGGGGGAGAGATCCTGACCGCCTCCGGCAATGCCCCGTCATCGGTGGCGATCATCCATTGTGTTGGCAGCCTTGATGAAGATCATAAGCCGTACTGTTCCGGCATCTGCTGCCAGTACGCCTTCAAGTTCAATCACCTTATTTCGGCCAAACTGCCGGGGGCTTCCATCACCCATTATTACCGTGAACTCGTCATGTCGGGTAGGGAGGCGCACACCCTGCTCCGGCACGCAGTTGCGAACGAAAACTCCACCCTGAAGCGTTACGCTGCCATCACTGATCTCGCGGTGACATGTGCCGACGGCGGTACTCTTCAGGTCTGCATCAAAGGGGAGGGCACTGCTGCCGATATGGTGGTTCTCTGCCCGGCGGTGGTCCCGGCGGAAGGGGGAGACGCGCTTTCCGCCCTGCTGGATGTCAGCCGTGACTCGTTCGGTTTTTTCCGGGAGCTGCACGGACGGACCGATGCCGCCCAGAGTACCATCAAAGGGATCTATCTGGCCGGAGCATGCCAGGAACCGATGGATATCCGGAATGCGATGCTTGAAGGGATGGCGGCTGTCGGACATACGCTGACCGGACTCCAGCCGGGACGTACCATCGAGATAGAACCCATCTGCGCCGAGGTTGCCGAAACCCATTGCGCCGGTTGCCGTCTCTGTCTTTCGGTCTGTCCTTACCATGCCATAACGTTCAACACGGAACAGAATTCTTCACATATCAACGCCATTCTCTGCCATGGCTGCGGTACCTGTGTAGCCGCATGTCCGGCTGGAGCCATCACCGGCCACGGTTTTACCAATGAGCAGATCATGGCCGAGATTGAAGGGGTCCTGCAATGACGACTGAGGAAGTTTTCGAACCTAAAATAATCGGCTTTCTCTGTAACTGGTGCTCATACGCCGGCGCTGACAAGGCGGGGGGGATGCAGGTGTCGTATCCACCCAACGTCAAGGTCATCCGGGTCATGTGCAGCGGTCGGGTTGATCCGCAATTTGTACTTTCAGCCTTTGAAAAGGGGGCTGACGGTGTTATTATCCTGGCCTGCCATCCGGGTGACTGTCACTACAAAGAGGGTAACTGCCGTGCCTTGCAGCGCCACGGTATGTTGAACCTGATGCTGGAACAGTTGGGGATCGAGAAGGGGCGCTGCCGCCTGGATTACGTCTCCGCCGGAGAAGGGGAAAAGTTCAGCCGGGTTATCGGCGAGACTGTTGATGCGGTTCGCAGGCTTGGACCGCTTGCATTGGCACCGGTCTAAATGAGTTGGAATAAACCACAAGGAGTGATACGTCATGGCTGTTTCAGTACTAGATGCACGAGGGCTTAAATGTCCGCAACCAACACTCAAGATTACCGTTATGTCGATCAAGATGAAACCGGGAGATGTTCTTGAGGTGATTGCTGATTGTGCGACATTCGAAAAGGACGTGCGCGATTGGTGTTCCCGTGCCAGAAAAACCCTCTTGTGGGTCAGGGAAGAGGGGACGGCAAAGAAAGTGCAGATCCAGTTTTGATGTTTTTTTTATCATGTATTAAAAGGATGGGAACCGTTGAGCACTAAAACCGTTGTCATCGCGGCAAAGCTTAAAAAAATCCGCGAGGCTTATATAAAGCAACTTCCTGTGCAAATGGAAGGTATCCGCGCCTCCTACTCCGAGTTTGTGCGCGGAGAGAAGGGGGACCTGCCGCTGGAGGATCTGCATCGCCGCATCCACACCATGAAGGGGGCGTGTGCTTCATTCCGGCTGAGTATGTTGAGCTCTGTGGCTATGGTTGGGGAACACCTGGCAAAGGAAGCGTTGCAGGCCGCTACTCCCCCTGACCGGTTCTGGCATCAGAAGATGCAGGAACAGTTTGACCGGATGGACCACGAAATCTCGACCATCGATCCGACGCAGGGAATGGAGTTGCAGATTCAGGAGTTGGCAATTGCCGCCGAGGCAACAGTTGAAAGGGAACGCAAGCTTGTGTATCTGTGTGAAGATGACTCGTATCAGCGTCTGACGCTGGCTACACAGATAGGTTGCTTCGGTTTTGAAGTGCTCTCTTTTGGCGAGCTGGAGCAGTTCGTTAACGCCGTGCAGAGTGCCCCTCCTGATGTGATCGTCATGGATATGATCTTTCCCGACAGGCCGCTTGGGGGAGCAGAGGTCATGCAAACCATTCAGGCGGGGCGGGAAACCCCGATTCCAACTGTTTTCATCTCTTCTCAGGGGTCAATATCCGCTCGTTTGTCGGCCGTGCGTGCCGGATCCAGCGCCTATTTTGTCAAACCGGTTAATGTGACGGAACTCTGTTCCACGCTAAGTATGCTCACCTCAGCGGTGAGACCGGAGCCGTACCGGATCATGATCGTGGACGACGACCCGCAACTGGCCGATTATCACGCCTTGATTCTTCAGGAGTCGGGGATGATCACCATGGCGGTAAACGATCCGCTCCAGGTTATGTCTCCGTTATTAGAATTCAAACCGGACCTGATTCTGATGGATATGTACATGCCGGGGTGCAACGGCGTGGAACTGGCCAAGGCTATTCGTCAGATCGGCGCTTATTTCAGTATTCCCATCGTCTATCTCTCTAGCGAAACCGATCTTGATAAACAGTTTCAGGCCATGCTCACCGGCGGGGATGCGTTCCTGACCAAGCCGATCCAGCCGCAGCGCCTGGTGTCTTCCGTGGTTGCCCGTGCCGAGCGGATGAAGATCATCCGCTCCTACATGGTGCGGGACAGCATGACCGGCCTGTTCAATCATACCGCCACCAAGGAACAGCTGGATACTGCCATTGCCCTTGCCGAACGGAAACAAGAAGAGGTCTGTTTTGCGATGATCGATGTCGACAAGTTCAAGCTGGTGAACGATACCTATGGTCATCCGATCGGGGACCGCGTGCTGATCGCTCTGGCACGCCTGATCAGGCAGCGTGTGCGCAAAGCGGATATCGTCGGCCGTTATGGCGGCGAAGAGTTTGCCGTTGTTCTCCCGGGTTGCAGCCTCTCGGAGGCGGTCACCCTGTTGAACGAGTTGCGGGAAAGCTTCGCCGCCGTTACTTTTGAAGCAAAGGACGAATCGTTCTCATGTACCTTCAGTTGCGGTATAGCTGCTCTCTCTCTCTATGGAGATGCGATTGCTCTTAATGCGGGGGCTGACGAGGCGCTTTATACTGCCAAACACGCCGGACGCAACCAGGTTGTGGCTGCCGCTGGTGTCAACGGAGTAACGTCGTCGCTGTAGTGCAAAGAATGATATGAAGTGGCGTAGAGGGGGGCGGAGCTTACTCTGCTGTAAGTTCAACTCATGCTGCATGCCGCCAGCATCTCGGCGGCATGTTTCAGGGCGGATTCGGTAATTGTGGCGCCGGCCAGCATGCGGGCCACTTCGCTGGTCCGCTCATTTAGGTCGAGTTCAATAATCCGGGTGGAAGTTCGCCCCCCCTCCACCAGCTTCTCCACCCGTAGCTGCTGATCAGCAAAGACCGCCACTTGCGGCAGATGGGTGATGCAGAGCACCTGCTGGCGCGTCGCGACGTTTTTCAATTTCCTTCCGACCAGTTCAGATGTGGCCCCGCCTATACCGGTATCGACTTCGTCGAATACCAGGGTCGGTACGTCACCCTCAGGCAGCACCTGTTTGATCGCCAGCATCAGTCTGGACAGTTCGCCCCCTGAAGCGATTCGCCCCAGTGGTCGCGGGATCTCACCCGGGTTTGGTGAAAAGAGGAATTCAACCTTTTCACATCCGCTTGACCGCGGTTCCGGGAGCGGTTCCAGCGTCGGTTCGATAACCGCTCCCTTCATGGCCAACTGGTGTGCTTCACCTTCCAGCGCATGTTTAAGCTTCGTGGCTGCTTCAATTCTGGCCGCCGTCAATTCTCCGCCGGCCTGTTTCAGCAAAATCTCCAGATTGTTCCGCTCGGTTTCCAGAGTATGTCTGCTCTGCTCTCTGCCATGTAACTGTTCCAGCTCGGCATCAATGCCATTCTTGTAGGCCAGAATCTCTTCAACCGTTGGGGCATATTTCTTTTTCATTGTGCCGATCTGGTCGAGCCGGTCGTCAACCTGCTGCAGCGCCGCAGGATCGGTTTCGATGCGAGAGGCGTAGTCACGCAGGGTTATGGCGGCATCTTCCAGCTGTAGATAGGCGCCCTCAAGTGAAGCGGCTGTATCCTGCAGCGAATGGTCTATGGCTGATAATTCAGCTATCGAGCCGGAGATGCGCTTGAGCTGTCCCAGGAGAGCGCCGTCACCGCCGTACAGTCGCTCAAACGCTTCGCCGCTGACACCACCCAGCTTTTCGGCGTTTGCCAGTAGCCGCCGCTGCTCCTCAAGCTGTTCCTCTTCACCCGCTTTGAGTGCCGCTTTTGCAATCTCCTCCGACTGATATGACAGCAGGTCAAGGCGCCGCTCGGCCTCTCGCTCGGCATCTTCCAGCCCGGCAATGGTGACGCGTACTGACGACAGGCGGCTGAACAGAGTGGCAAACTTCTGCCGTAGTTCGCCGAGGCCGGCGTACGCGTCCAACAGGCGGAGATGGTTCTCCGTTTTGAGCAGGGTCTGGGAATCGTGCTGGCCGTAGATGTTGATCAGTCGCGGGGCGATGTCGGTCAGCAGCGCCAGGGTGGCCATGCCGCCATTGATGAAGATCCTGTTTCTTCCCGCCCGTGACAGGGAACGCTTGATCAGCAGTTCATTGTCAACGTTGAATCCGGCCTCTGAGAGTTGTTGTTTGATCTCCGGCAGTGCCGCGATGTCGAAGAGCGCCTCTACGGTCGCCTCCTCCTCGCCGGAGCGGATCAGGTCGCTGGAAGCGCGATTCCCCATGATCAGGCCGACCGCATCGATGATGATAGACTTGCCGGCTCCGGTTTCGCCGGTCAGTACGGTGAGCCCCGCTTTAAATGTTATCTGCAGGGTATCGATAATCGCGACATTTTTAATGATGAGGTCGGTTAACATGATGCGTCAGCGTTCTCCCCACTTCAGTTTTGTTCTCAGGATTTCAAAGTAATCACGGCTGCGTGACATGACGAGTGACGTTGTCTTCAGCGCTTTACGCACCTCGATAGAGTCCCCTTCCCACAGCTCGAAGCCGACCTGGCCGTCCAGCGTCAGGTATACCTTTTCATCAAATGATGACGTGACGGTGATCGAGATGATCGATTCATCGGTGACGACAATCGGCCGGTTGGTCAATGTGTGCGGGCAGATCGGGGTGATTGCGATGCAGCTCATCAGCGGGTGGATGATCGGGCCGCCGGCGGAGAGGGAATAGCCGGTGGAACCGGTGGGGGTTGATACGATCAGTCCGTCAGCCTTGTAGGTCGTCAGGAAGTGGCGGTTGACCTTGGTCTCCAGATCCACGATCCGGGCCAGCGCCCCCTTGTTGATAACCACGTCATTGAGCACGTGGTGTTTCTCGATTTCCTGCCCTTCCCGGTGGAGGGTCACTTCAAGCATCATCCGCTCCGAGACTCGCGGGTTCCCTTCGAGGCACTTTTCCAGACGCGCGTAAAGCTCCTCAACGGTGATCTCGGTCAGAAAACCGAGGCTCCCCAGGTTTACCCCGAGAATCGGCACATCCTTGCCGCTGAAGAGTCGCGCCACCGAGATGAGTGTGCCATCCCCCCCGAGCACGACCACAAGCTCGGCCTGCTCACGGACCTCTTCTTCGGTCATAGACTTCGGGTAGCCGAGCTGGCGGGTAAGCTCCGCCTCGGCCATCGGAGTGCAGCCGCGCTCTTCCAGCCATTTGATCAGGTCGCTGGCGACACCGAGGCAGCGCGGGTCATGGACTTTTGCAAATATGGCGACGTTCTGGATCTGTTGCATGGTTCACCTATTTCAGTTTTCTGATCTTGTCCAGACTCTCTTCCAGCACCAGCTTCTTGCTGTTCACATCTGCCAGTTTCTGGCGCTCCTTGGCGACAATCTCGGCCGGAGCGCGGTCAACAAAGGCCGGACTCTCCAGTTTTTTGGAGAACATCTCGATCTCCTTGTCAATCTTGCCGATCTCCTTCAGCAAGCGCTCCTCTTCGGCGGCCACGTCCACAAGCCCCTTGAGCGGCACATAGATCTGGACATCACCGGCCACCTGGATCGAAGCGTCCTCCGGTTTTTCTATTTCATAGCCGATGGCGAGGTCGGAAACCCTGGCCAGGCTGATGATGGCGTTTTCGTTGTGCTTCATCAGGAGCCGGCTCTCTTCGCTGCTGCATGAAAGTATCACTGCGATCTGTTTCGACGGAGGCACCTCCATCTCGCCGCGGATGTTGCGGACCCCTCCGATGATTGCCATGACCCGCTCCATGTCGGCGGCGTCCTGCGGGAAGGAACAGCTGTCACAGGGAGCGGGGTAGGACGCCTGCATGATGGTCGGAGTCACTTTTGTCCCCGGCAGAGCCTGCCAGATCTCTTCGGTGATAAAGGGCATGAACGGGTGCAGCAGGCGGAGCAGGTTTTCCAGCGTGTACCAAAGTACATACTGGGTGGCCAGTTTACGCTCCGGCGTGCCGTTGTAGATGTCCTGCTTGGACAGCTCAAGATACCAGTCGCAGAACTCGCTCCAGGTAAACTGGTACAGCGCCATGGCGCTTTCGTTGTAGCGGTAGCCGGTCAACGTCTCATCGACCGTGCGGGCGGTCTCATTGAGGCGGTGCAGGATCCATTTGTCCCCCTGGGAGAGTTCCAGCGAGTCAAAGCTGATGCCGTCCGGATCGAAACCTTCAAGGTTCATCATCGTGAAGCGGGCCGCATTCCAGACTTTGTTGCAGAAGTTGCGGTAGCCGACGATACGCTCTTCGGCCAGCTTGATGTCGCGCCCCTGGGCGGCAAATGCGGCCAGGGTGAAGCGGAAGGCATCGGTGCCGTACTGGTCGATGACCGTCAGCGGATCGATGACATTCCCTTTCGATTTTGACATCTTGTGCCCCTGGGCATCGCGCACCAGGGCGTGAATGTAGACATCGGTGAAGGGGACCTCATCCATGAAGTGCAGCCCCATCATCATCATGCGGGCCACCCAGAAAAAGAGGATATCGAAGCCGGTCACCAGAGTGGCGGTCGGGTAAAATGTTTTCAATTCGGCCGTCTGGTCGGGCCATCCCATGGTCGAAAAGGGCCAGAGGGCCGATGAGAACCAGGTGTCCAGCACATCTGTTTCCTGGCGGAGTTCGTCACTGCCGCATTTTGCGCACGTGGTTGGTGTTTCCATGGCGACGGTGATTTCGCCGCAATGGTCGCAGAACCAGGCAGGAATGCGGTGCCCCCACCAAATCTGGCGGGAGATGCACCAGTCACGGATATTTTCCATCCAGTCGTAGTAGGTGTTCTCCCACTGTTTCGGGAGGATGCGGGTCTTGCCGGTTTTTACGGCATCCAAGGCGCGTTCGGCCAGCGGGGCGACCTTGACATACCACTGCAGGGAAAGGTACGGCTCCACTACGGTCTTGCAGCGGTAGCAGCCGCCAACCGACATGGCGTGGTCGTCGATCTTGTCCAACAGTCCGGCCGCTTCCAGTTCCGCGACGATGCGCGTACGGGCGGCAAAGCGATCCAGCCCCTCGTACTGGTGGCCGGCAGCATTGATGATGCCGGACTCGTCGAGGACATTGATCTTGTCGAGGCCATGGCGCAGGCCGACCTCAAAGTCGTTGAAATCGTGGGCGGGGGTGATCTTGACGACGCCGGTACCGAACTCGCGATCCACATAATCATCGGCGACAACCGGTATCTCGCGATTAAGGAGCGGCAGGAGCACCTTTTTACCCACCAGATCGGCATAGCGCTCGTCTTCCGGATGAACTGCCACGGCGGTATCCCCCAGCATGGTCTCCGGGCGGGTCGTTGCCACGGTCACAAAGCGACCCGGCTCGCCGACTACCGGGTAGCGGATGTGCCAGAGGTGTCCCTTGTGATCTTCGTGTTCGACTTCTATGTCGGAGAGGGCGGTATGGCAGCGGGGGCACCAGTTGATGAGGCGGTTATCGCGATAGATCAGGCCGTCTTCGTACAATTTAACAAAAACGGTACGCACCGCTTTAGAGAGCCCTTCATCCATCGTGAAGCGTTCGCGTTCCCAGTCGCACGACGCCCCGAGACGTTTCAGCTGACCGATGATCTGCCCCCCCGACTCAGTCTTCCACTTCCAGACGCGCTCGATGAACGCTTCACGCCCCAGATCGTGGCGATCCTTGCCGTCGGCGGCCAGCTGCCGCTCGACAACATTCTGGGTGGCGATGCCGGCGTGGTCGGTGCCCGGCATCCAAAGGACGTTGTATCCCTGCATCCGCTTCCAGCGGCAGAGGATATCCTGCAGGGTGTTGTTGAGGGCGTGCCCCATGTGCAGGGCGCCGGTTACGTTCGGTGGGGGAATGACTATGGAGTACGGTTTTTTATCCGAAGTAGCGGCGGCGCGGAAATAACCTTTTGTTTCCCACTCGCTGTACCATCTCTTTTCAACCTCATGGGGCTCGTACCCCTTGGCAAGCTCTTTGGTCATGCAATGATCCTTTTACGTAATATTTTTAACGTAACTATATACTACTGTTGGCTGATTCAGGTCAAGTGTGGTCTTGAAAAGCACTCTCGAATCCGCTGGCAGATAAACAGTGTAAACATAGACACTTTCGCTGTTCTTTCGCTTGACGATCAGTCACAGGTGTATTATTCTAACACGACAAAAGACGTCCTGTTGTGATTGGAGGGTAAAAATGACGAAAATCACCTTTGGAACATCCGGCTGGCGCGGAATTCTCTGCGAGGATTTCACCTTCGATAACGTCAAGGTCGTTGTCCAGGCGATCGCTGATACCATTAAGGCGTCCGGTGAGCAGGAAAAAGGTGTCGTGATCGGCTGCGATACCCGCTTCATGGGGCAGCGCTTTGTTGAAGCGTCCGCCCGTGTTCTGGCTGGTGCCGGAATCAAGGCGTATATGTGCGGGCGGGACACCCCGACACCAGTTATCTCCTACGAAATATTACGGCGTGGAGCCGCCGGCGGCATCAATTTTACCGCCAGTCATAACCCCCCTGAATACAACGGCGTCAAGTTTTCTCCCTCATCAGGCGGCCCGGCGCTGCCTGAAACCACCGCTGAGATCGAGCGCCGCGCCAATGCGACGGTTGGAACCACGTGTTACAACGAGCTCTCCCTTGATGAAGCCGGAAGGTTGGGGCTGCTGGAGGTTATTAACCCCCACGACAGTTATCTGCAGGCTCTGGAACAAAAAGTTGATTTTGATGCGATCGGCAAACTTGGCAAGGTTGCGCTTAACCCTATGTACGGTACCGGACGCGGTTACCTGGATGACCCGCTTCGCACGCGCGGCATCCCGTACACCATCATCAACGACCATCCTGATCCCTATTTCGGCGGACATCCGCCAGAGCCATCCGAGGCGCACATCCCGGATTTTATCTCCCTGGTCAAGAATGATTCCGCTATCAAGCTCGGCCTTTCAACCGATGGCGACGCTGACCGCTTTGGTATATTGGATGCTGATGGCAGTTATATCGAACCAAACTATATCATTGCCCTGCTGCTGGACTATCTCATTCGGGTGCGCAAGCTTGAAGGCGGCGTGGCTCGTTCTGTCGCGACCTCGCACCTGATCGACGCCGTGGCGAAAAAGCATGGTGTTCCGGTCTATGAAACACCGGTCGGCTTCAAGTACATCGGCGAACTGATCAGCCAGGACAAGCTTATTATCGGCGGAGAAGAGAGCGCCGGCCTGACAATCAAGGGACATGTCCCGGAGAAAGATGGCATTCTGGCCTGTTTCCTGGTGGCCGAAATGGTTGCGCGTGAAGGGAAGAGTATTCGCCAGCTTCTAGACCAGCTGTATGGTGAGGTGGGGCGCTTCGTCACCCGTCGCGACAATCTCAAGCTGTCACCGGAGCTGGAGATTGCCTACAAGAATAAGATTGATGCACTTCCTGCCGAGGTTGCCGGCACGAAGGTCAAGGAAATCATCAGGGTTGATGGAACCAAGCTGTTGCTCGACGACGGCAGCTGGATGCTGTTCCGTAAGTCGGGTACAGAACCGGTAGTGCGGTTGTATGGTGAGGCGTGCAACGATGCCCGTCTTGCCGAAGTCATGGCCGCCGGCCGGAAGTTTATATTAAGCTGATTATATCTACGAAGGAGATTTATTATGTGGGATTACACACCGATAGTTAAGGACCATTTTCTGAACCCCCGCAATGTCGGGGATATACCTGACGCCGACGCGGTCGGCGAGGTCGGCAGCCTTGCCTGCGGTGACGCACTTAAACTGTACCTCAAGCTTGATGACAACAAGGACAAGATTGTTGACGCCAAATTTCAGACCTTCGGCTGCGCCAGCGCAATAGCCTCTTCCTCCGCACTGACCGAAATGGTCAAAGGCAAGACCCTTGATGAAGCCCTGGCTGTCAGCAACCAGGATATCGCCGACTTTCTTGGCGGCCTGCCGGAAGAGAAGATGCACTGCTCCGTCATGGGGCAGGAAGCGCTGGAAGTGGCCATCTTCAAATATCGCGGCATGGACATCCCGCAGCACGACAGCGAACATGACCATGGCCACGCCTACCCCGACTACGAAGGAGAGATCGTCTGTAAATGCTTCGGCATCACCGACACCTTCCTTAAAAAAGTCATTGAGACCAACGGCCTCACAACCGCCGAACAGGTCACAAACTTCACCAAAGCGGGCGGAGCCTGTGGTGGCTGCATTCCCAAAATCAACGAACTGATTGCGCAGGTGCTTGGCGAAACAGCCGCCCAGACGCGCGTGCGTCCTGAAAAACTGTCCAACATGAAGAAGATGCAGCTGATCCAGGAAGTTCTGGAGCGCGACATCCGGCCGCTCCTCTGGGCTGATGGCGGCGACCTGGAACTCATCGATATCGACGGCTCCAAAGTGCAGGTCGCCTTCCGCAAAGCATGTGCCGGTTGCGCCTCGTCCGGCAACACCGCCCGCATGGTTGAAGCCAAGCTGCGCGACCTCGTCGCTGAGGACATTGTCGTAGAGGAGGTCTCCCAATGAAAGAGATCTATCTCGACAATAACGCCACCACCAAGGTCGATGAGGCTGTCTTCGAAGAAATGCGCCCCTACTTCTGCGAACTGTACGGCAACCCCAGTTCGATGCACTTCTTCGGCGGTCAGGTGCAGGCCAAGGTGACCGAAGCCAGGGCTCGCGTGGCGGAGTTGCTCGGCGCTTCACCGGACGAAATCATTTTTACCGCCTGCGGTACCGAAAGCGACAACGCCGCCATCCGCTCTGCACTTGAAGTATTTCCTGACCGTAAGCACATAATCACGAGTCGCGTCGAACATCCGGCGGTGCTGACCCAGTGCCGCAACCTGCGCCAGAAAGGGTATCGGGTCACCGAGATAGGCGTCGATGGTGCCGGGTGTCTTGATATGGAAGAATTGAAAGCCGCCGTTGATGACGACACCGCGATCGTCTCACTGATGTGGGCCAACAACGAGACCGGCGTGATCTTTCCGGTAGAAGAAGCCGCAGCCATTGCAAAATCAAAAGGCGCTCTTTTCCACAGTGACGCTGTTCAGGCCATAGGTAAAATTCCCATCAATATGGCCGCTTCAAGTATCGACATGCTCTCCCTCTCAGGTCATAAGCTGCATGCTCCCAAGGGTATCGGCGTGCTGTATGTGCGTCGCGGCACCCCCTTCCGTCCTTTTCTGGTCGGTGGTCACCAGGAAAAGAGCCGCCGTGCCGGCACCGAAAACGCCGCAGCCATCATTGCGCTGGGAAAGGCATGCCAGTTGGCGGGTGAATATATGGAAGCCGAAAACACGATCGTCAAAGCGATGCGTGACCGGCTGCAGGACGCACTAATGACAACCATTCCCCATTCCCGTATCAATGGCGGCGGTGCCGAGAGGTTGCCTAATACCACCTCGATCGCCTTTGAATTCGTCGAAGGGGAGGCGATATTGCTGCTGCTGTCGGAGTTTGGTATCTGTGCCTCATCCGGAAGTGCCTGCACCTCCGGTTCGCTGGAGCCGTCCCATGTCCTCCGTGCGATGGGTGTCCCTTTTACCTGCGCCCACGGCTCGATCCGCTTCTCCCTTTCGCGTTACACCACGGATGCCGAAATCGATGCCGTCATCCGCGAGTTGCCGTCGATCATAGCCCGTCTGCGCCAGATGTCACCGTTTGGCAGGGAGCACCTGCACGCGTAAGTGTGAAAGATAAATTGTAATAGTGTTGTTTATTGACGCCGCGAAAAAAAGCCCCCTGCCGATTCTACTCTGCAGGGGGCTTTTTTTACGAGAATGACGTCGGTGCGACCGGTTCGCAGGACGCCTTGCCCCTGCAGGCCGGGGGACGCCCAGGAAGGAGGTGACAGGCTAATTGGAGAGGGTCGCCGCCGAAGGTTGTGGGGTCTCCGTTGATCAGGCAGCAGATGTCTTGGCTCAAGTCGAGGATCGCATATTTCATAGGGGCAAGTGGCAGTGTCTGTTCAAGAAGCAAGGACGTCAGAGCTTCGGCTGACATTGGTTCGGCATAGTAAAAACCCTGAGCTTCACGACAGCGCTGCGCAATAAGCAGCGTCTCATGGACTTCACACTCAACCCCTTCAGCGACAATTTCAAGTTTCAAGCTATGGGCCATCGCGATGATTGCCGTCAGGATCTGGGCATCCTCCTCTGATGCATGGGCATTTGTAACGAAGGAACGGTCTACCTTGAGAGTGTCGACCGGCAGGCTGCGCAGATGGCTGAGTGATGAATAACCGGTTCCGAAGTCATCGATGCTGATATTGACACCAAGTTGCCGCAACTGTTTCAGGGTAATGATCGACTGGTCCATGGCGTTCATCATGGCACTTTCAGTTATCTCAATCTCCAGGGCCTGGGGACAGAGAGTGGCTTCACGGAGAGCCAATTTGACAATTTCGATGAGGTTCTGACGGCGGAACTGCAGGGGAGACACATTGACTGAAACCCGCGCTAGATTGATACCTGCCAGATGCCAGTGGTGCAGCTGCATGGTGGCTTCTCGTAAAACCCATTGCCCAAGCTCCATGATCAGCCCGGTTTCCTCCGCCAGCGGAATGAAAGCGAGGGGCAAGATCAGGCCGCGATCAGGGTGCTGCCAGCGTACCAGAGCCTCGACGCCGCTCCAGGTGCCGTTGAGCAGGTTGACCCGGGGTTGGTAGTGCAGGACAAATTCATCGTTGTCAAGCGCCCGGCGTAGTTCCTCCTGCTGGGAGAGTCGCTCCGAAGCTTTGCAGGACATTGTCTCGGTGAACAGTTCAACATGGCTTTTGCCGTGTTGCTTGGCTTGGTACATGGCAGCATCGGCGCTTTTTATGAGCACCTCGGCGCTGCTGCCGTGGTCGGGAAAAAGTGCAATGCCGACACTTGTTGAGACGAACAACTGTTTGTCCTCAATCTGGAAAGCGGCCAGCAGGTTGCTCAAGTGGTGGTTGGCAACCAAAAGTGCATTTTCTTCAGATTTTATATCGTGCAAAAAGACCGTAAACTCGTCGCCCCCCAGACGGGCAAGGGTGTCGCCTGCGCGTGTTATCTCATCAAGACGGCGTGATGCCTCAATCAGCAGCAGGTCGCCAATGCGGTGGCCGTGGGTGTCGTTGATGGTCTTGAAGTCATCCAGATCAAAAAACAGCACAGCAAGCTTTTCCCCGGAGCGTTCTGACCGGTGCAGGGCCTGTGTGAGCCGGTCGCTGAACAGCGCGCGGTTGGGCAGGTCTGTCAGGATGTCGTGGTAAGCCAGGTGCCGGATCTTTATCTCAGTTAGTTTTCGCTCGGTTATATCCTGTATTGTCCCTGCCATGTAACGGGGGCGGCCGGCGCTGTCATACTGCAATTCCGCTTCGGTGCAGACAAAGCGCTCGGTGCCGCTTGGCAGGAGTATCTGGTGGTCAATGCTGAGTGATCGACCGGTGGCTATGGATGTCTCGACGGCTGATTGCACCATTTCCCTGTCGGGGGGGGAGGTTGCATTGAGGAATGCCTGAAATGTTCCGTTAAAAGTGAGCGGGTCGATAGCGAACATGCGGAATATTTCTTTGCTCCACAGTAGCTTGTCGTTGACGATGTCCCATTCCCAGTTACCGAGGCGGGCGATCATCTGTGCATGGCTGAGGCGTGCCTCGCTCTGCTTGAGCTCCTTGTATGTCTTGCTTGAACGAACGATGTACTGTACCCGGTGTGGGAGGACGAGCCAATGTATCGGCTTGCTGATGAAATCGGTAGCGCCCAGGTGGTAAGCCCGGTCTATTGATTCAAAATCGTATAGTCCGGTCATCATTACTATGGGAACAGCGGTTCCGAACGGGTGTCTGCGAATCTCCTGGCAGGTGAGGTAGCCGTCCATGCCAGGCATTAAAACGTCGAGGAGGATAATGTCGGGAGTGAATGATTCAAGAAGCGCAATGGCGTCCGGGCCGTTGTCAACTGCACGTACCTCAAAACCTGCCTGTTCAAGTATTTCGCAGGCAAGTTGACGCACAGTGAGATCATCGTCAACAATCAGGGCCCTGCCCAATAATTCTGATGTTATGCCGTTCATAAATATATAGCTCCGATACAGTGGGTGCCATTTTTTTACGTTAGGTACATTCAAAATTGTAGAAATAGTATACCTTAAAAATACTGAAATGGAACTACCGGTGAATTGTTGCTGAAAACCTTTTTAAATAGATATTTTAGCTTGCACGCACATTTTTTATTTGCTATCAATTTCCCATAATAACTGTGCTCAGGGCGGCCATTATGGTTGCCCTTACCTTTATCTGGAGAATCGCTGGAAATGCGATAAAATACATTTCTATAGTGCGAAAGATAATTAGATTTACATAGCTGTTCGGAGATCCTCATGGAGATAAAAATACCTGAAGTAGGCGAGTCGGTGCGCGAGGCACTACTGGCCAAGTGGTTCAAAAGAAGCGGAGATTTTGTCAAGCGGGACGAGCCGCTCTGCGAAATAGAAACAGACAAGATCACACTCGATCTGAATGCCGATGCTGCCGGAGTCCTTACAATAGCTGTGTCTGAAGGTACAACGGTTGCGGTAGGTACAACAATCGGTGCGATTGAAGAATCCACGGTTGTGCAGGGAGCCCCCGTTGCTCTGGCTGCTGCGGTGCCGGTGGATGAGTTTGCCGCACCGGCATCATCGCCATCGCTGCGCCGTGAAATGCGTGAGCAAAATATCGCTCCTGGCGAACTTGCGGGGAGCGGTAAGGGGGGGCGTGTCACGCCTGAGGACCTGTCTGCACATGTTGTGGAAAAGTCGAAACTGCCGCCTGCCTCCCGTCCCGCAACTGTTGTTGAGCCGGTAGCCGTAAAGTCTGGACCCCAAGGCGTTGGGCCTGTACAGGTCACTCCATCCGCTCCGCTCTCTTCAGCTGAGACCGTGCAGGTTGTTTCGGTGCATACAGAAGAATCACCGGTCTATTCGGCTGATCGTGAGGAGCGCCGTGCGATGTCGCCCCTGCGCAGGCGGATTGCCGAACGTCTAGTGGCAGCCCGCCAGCAGACAGCGATGCTGACCACTTTCAACGAGGCTGACCTCTCCCATGTCAAGGCGTTGCGCAGTACCTATCGGGAGCATTTTCTGCAGCGTCACGGGATTGCACTCGGATATATGCCTTTTTTTATCAAGGCGTCTATAGAGGCGCTCAAGGAGTTTCCGCTTGTTAACGCCAGTATCGATGGTAACGATATAGTCTATCACCGCTTTTATGATATTGGCGTTGCCATTGGCGGCGACAAGGGCTTGGTTGTGCCTGTTTTGCGGGATGCCGACCGGCTTAAAATGTATGAGATTGATCAGGCTATTTCCGGGTTTTCAGAGAAGATTAAAACAAATCGTTTGGCAATTTCGGATCTGGAGGGTGGTACATTTACAATCAGTAACGGCGGAGTGTACGGTTCGATGCTTTCCACGCCGATTATAAATCCCCCTCAGAGCGCAGTGCTGGGAATGCACGCCATCCAGGACCGCCCGGTTGTACGCGACGGACAGATTGTTATTCGGCCGATGATGTTTCTGGCCCTTTCCTATGATCACCGGGTTATCGACGGTCGTGAGGCTGTCGGGTTTTTGAAAAAAGTTAAAGAGTATATTGAGGAACCGGAAGAGCTGCTGCTGGAAGGGTAATATACAGAGGACAGTGTTTTGAATTGACCCCGTGTCGATCCAGTTAGAGGAGGTTTTGAAATGTCTGAGCAGATATATGATCTGATAATTATCGGTGCCGGACCAGGCGGCTATGTGGCTGCTATCCGTGCCTCCCAGCTCGGAATGAAGGTTGCTCTGGTTGATAAGCGTGTGACCTCAGGTGGCGTATGTCTTAACGAAGGGTGCATTCCCAGCAAGGCACTGCTTGACTCCAGTGAGCACTTTGCGCTGGCGCGGGACAGATTTGCTCTGCACGGAATCATCGTCGATTCTCCGCACCTGGATCTGGATGCAATGATGCTGCGCAAGGAGGATGTCGTCAGGAAGCTGACCGATGGTATTGCCTATCTGTTAAAGAAAAACGAAATTGAGCGACTACACGGCACCGCGGTTCTTAAAGGTGTCAACCCTGCCGGACAGCATCAGGTGGAGGTGGTACTTGCGGCCCCACCAGCTGCAGCAGAAGGGCAACAGAATCTTCTCGAAGCTGCTTCGCAAGCGGTTGTTGTACTCACCGCTCCCAAGGTCCTTCTTGCGACCGGCAGCGAGGCGTCAGCTTTGCCTGGTATCCCTTTTGATGGTCATGTTGTGGTCACTGCGCGTGAGGCACTCGCATTCGATCAGGTCCCGGAGCATCTGATCGTAGCCGGTGGAGGTGCCATCGGGCTTGAGCTTGGTTCTGTCTGGCGGCGGTTGGGAGCCAGGGTGACGGTGATGGAGATGCTGTCGCAGATTCTGCCGAATATGGATCGACAGGCTGCGGATGTCCTTTACCGGTCATTGCGCAAGCAGGGCATCCAGTTCAAGCTTGGTACGCGTATTACCGGTGTGCGTCGTATCGGCTCCAAGGCGATTGTCCTGTTTAACTCAGGTACTGGTAGTGAAGAGATTGATTGCGATAAAGTGCTTGTTGCCGTTGGACGAAGACCGTTGACCAGTGGTCTTGGTCTGGAAGTGGTCGGTAT
>OW818642.1:3130000-3132500 GCA_942492875.1 uncultured Desulfuromonadaceae bacterium
AGGTTAAGTTCATAGAACGGAGCCGAAGCGAAAGCGAGTCTTAACTGGGCGTCCAGTTAGCAGGAGTAGACCCGAAACCGGGTGATCTATCCATGGCCAGGGTGAAAGGAAGGTAACACTTCGTGGAGGCCCGAACCCACTGGCGTTGAAAAGCCAGGGGATGAGCTGTGGATAGGAGTGAAAGGCTAATCAAACTCGGAGATAGCTGGTTTTCCTCGAAATATATTTAGGTATAGCCTCGCGTATGCGTAACGGGGGTAGAGCACTGGATGGGCTAGGGGTCTCACCAGATTACCAAACCCAATCAAACTCCGAATACCGTTAACGAAGAGCGCGGGAGTCAGACGGCGGGTGATAAGATCCGTCGTCAAAAGGGAAAGAGCCCAGACCGCCAGCTAAGGTCCCAAAATCTACGCTAAGTGGAAAACGATGTGGAAACGTATTGACAACCAGGAGGTTGGCTTAGAAGCAGCCACCCTTTAAAGAAAGCGTAATAGCTCACTGGTCGAATGGGTCTGCGCGGAAAATGTAACGGGGCTAAGCGTAGTACCGAAGCTGCGGACTGACACCTTAAGGTGCCAGTGGTAGAGGAACATTGTGTAAGCCTGTGAAGGTCGACCGTGAGGACGGCTGGAGGTATCACAAGAGATTATGCTGACATGAGTAGCGAAAATGCGGGTGAGAAACCCGCACACCGTAAACCCAAGGTTTCCTCTGTAAAGGTAATCTGCAGAGGGTTAGTCGATCCCTAAGGCGAGGCCGAAAGGCGTAGTTGATGGGAAACAGGTTAATATTCCTGTACCACCTATTATTGCGATGGGGGGACGGAGAAGGGTAGGCGAGCCGGTTATTGGATTTCCGGTTTAAGCGTGTAGGGGGGGAAGGCAGGCAAATCCGCTTTTCCATTAACTCTGAGACGTGATGACGAGAGCGTATGCTCACAAAGTCGTTGATCCCATGCTTCCAAGAAAAGCCTCTAAGCTTCAGATAGTAGGTGATCGTACCGTAAACCGACTCAGGTGGGTGAGGAGAATATCCTAAGGTGATTGAGAGAACACTGGTTAAGGAACTCGGCAAAATGACACCGTAACTTCGGGATAAGGTGTGCCCACATTAGGTGTAGCGATTTACACGTGAAGCCGAAGTGGGTCGCAGAGAAATGGCGGTAGCGACTGTTTACTAAAAACATAGGTCTGTGCTAAGTCGTAAGACGATGTATACGGACTGACGCCTGCCCGGTGCTGGAAGGTTAAGGGGATTTGTTAGCGCAAGCGAAGCTTTGAACCGAAGCCCCAGTAAACGGCGGCCGTAACTATAACGGTCCTAAGGTAGCGAAATTCCTTGTCGGGTAAGTTCCGACCTGCACGAATGGCGTAACGATTTCCGCGCTGTCTCAACCAGTGACTCAGCGAAATTGAATTCTCGGTGAAGATGCCGAGTACCCGCGGTAAGACGGAAAGACCCCGTGAACCTTTACTATAGCTTGACAGTGACATTCGGAATAGCTTGTGTAGGATAGGTGGGAGACTTTGAAGCTGGCACGCTAGTGTCGGTGGAGTCGCCCTTGAAATACCACCCTGGTTGTTTTGGATGTCTAACCTTGGCCCGTCATCCGGGTCGGGGACACTGTCTGGTGGGTAGTTTGACTGGGGCGGTCGCCTCCCAAAGAGTAACGGAGGCGCGCGAAGGTTCCCTCAGGTTGATTGGAAACCAACCGTAGAGTGCAATGGCATAAGGGAGCTTGACTGCGAGACCAACAAGTCGAGCAGGTACGAAAGTAGGTCATAGTGATCCGGCGGTTCTGTATGGAAGGGCCGTCGCTCAACGGATAAAAGGTACTCCGGGGATAACAGGCTGATCTCCCCCAAGAGTTCACATCGACGGGGAGGTTTGGCACCTCGATGTCGGCTCATCGCATCCTGGGGCTGAAGTAGGTCCCAAGGGTTTGGCTGTTCGCCAATTAAAGCGGTACGCGAGCTGGGTTTAAAACGTCGTGAGACAGTTTGGTCCCTATCTACCGTGGGCGCAGGATACTTGAGAAGAGCTGTCCTTAGTACGAGAGGACCGGGATGGACGTACCGCTAGTGTTCCAGTTGTTCCGCCAGGAGCAGTCGCTGGGTAGCCACGTACGGAAAGGATAACCGCTGAAAGCATCTAAGCGGGAAGCCTCCTTCAAGATTAGGTATCCCTGGGTGTAATAACCCCTAAAGGCCCGTTGTAGACCACAACGTTGATAGGCTGGGTGTGTAAGTGCAGTAATGCATTTAGCTGACCAGTACTAATCGGCCGTGAGGCTTGACCATAAAAATGAAAAAACGGTTTGGGGGAAGGTCTCCTTCCCCCAAGCCGAATATAAATCACTACACAAATCATACAACAACCAAACAAACTATCCATTCCAAAGCAATTGCCAAGAAATAATTAGGCCACGTCTAACGACAAGAGCCAAACGATTTCTCGGTGGCTATGCCGAGGGGGTCACACCCGTTCCCATCCCGAA
>OW818642.1:3137500-3705009 GCA_942492875.1 uncultured Desulfuromonadaceae bacterium
CTGCCCGGTGCTGGAAGGTTAAGGGGATTTGTTAGCGCAAGCGAAGCTTTGAACCGAAGCCCCAGTAAACGGCGGCCGTAACTATAACGGTCCTAAGGTAGCGAAATTCCTTGTCGGGTAAGTTCCGACCTGCACGAATGGCGTAACGATTTCCGCGCTGTCTCAACCAGTGACTCAGCGAAATTGAATTCTCGGTGAAGATGCCGAGTACCCGCGGTAAGACGGAAAGACCCCGTGAACCTTTACTATAGCTTGACAGTGACATTCGGAATAGCTTGTGTAGGATAGGTGGGAGACTTTGAAGCTGGCACGCTAGTGTCGGTGGAGTCGCCCTTGAAATACCACCCTGGTTGTTTTGGATGTCTAACCTTGGCCCGTCATCCGGGTCGGGGACACTGTCTGGTGGGTAGTTTGACTGGGGCGGTCGCCTCCCAAAGAGTAACGGAGGCGCGCGAAGGTTCCCTCAGGTTGATTGGAAACCAACCGTAGAGTGCAATGGCATAAGGGAGCTTGACTGCGAGACCAACAAGTCGAGCAGGTACGAAAGTAGGTCATAGTGATCCGGCGGTTCTGTATGGAAGGGCCGTCGCTCAACGGATAAAAGGTACTCCGGGGATAACAGGCTGATCTCCCCCAAGAGTTCACATCGACGGGGAGGTTTGGCACCTCGATGTCGGCTCATCGCATCCTGGGGCTGAAGTAGGTCCCAAGGGTTTGGCTGTTCGCCAATTAAAGCGGTACGCGAGCTGGGTTTAAAACGTCGTGAGACAGTTTGGTCCCTATCTACCGTGGGCGCAGGATACTTGAGAAGAGCTGTCCTTAGTACGAGAGGACCGGGATGGACGTACCGCTAGTGTTCCAGTTGTTCCGCCAGGAGCAGTCGCTGGGTAGCCACGTACGGAAAGGATAACCGCTGAAAGCATCTAAGCGGGAAGCCTCCTTCAAGATTAGGTATCCCTGGGTGTAATAACCCCTAAAGGCCCGTTGTAGACCACAACGTTGATAGGCTGGGTGTGTAAGTGCAGTAATGCATTTAGCTGACCAGTACTAATCGGCCGTGAGGCTTGACCATAAAAATGAAAAAACGGTTTGGGGGAAGGTCTCCTTCCCCCAAGCCGAATATAAATCACTACACAAATCATACAACAACCAAACAAACTATCCATTCCAAAGCAATTGCCAAGAAATAATTAGGCCACGTCTAACGACAAGAGCCAAACGATTTCTCGGTGGCTATGCCGAGGGGGTCACACCCGTTCCCATCCCGAACACGGAAGTTAAGCCCCTCAGGGCCGATGATACTGCACGGGTAGCTGTGTGGGAAAGTAGGTCGCCGCCGGGAATTTTATCAAAACGCCCCGCAACCAGAAATGGATGCGGGGCGTTTTTACGTTCTAAATGGAAACTCAAAACGGCCTTCCTGGGTGATCCGGAAGGCCGAATACTGCTACTCTCGTGTTTTTGAACGGTATGGCTGCAGCGATTATTACTCTCTCACAAAAGTATCCTGATCGGACTCATGCACCATACCCATAACGTGGGCATACTCTGATTCGATCAGTTCGTAATGTCCTTGAGTCTCTTTTACAACCCGTTCAAAAACAGCCCGTACAGCAGGGTCTACCACCCCCTGGGCTAATTGAGTGTACTGCCCGATACACGCCTTCTCTTCACCTAAAGCAAGTTCTAAGGCCTTTTGCTCAACCATATCTTCGCTGATGGCTTTTTCGAGTTTCATGTATGTAGGGTTCTTTGTGTCAACAGGAGAGTTTATGTATGAAGCAAGATCGCCAAACTCTGTCCCTTTGTAATAATCAAAAAATGACTTTAAATGACTGACCTCTTCGTTGGCTAGCATTTCCAATACGTTACGAGCTCTATCGTTTTTTGCAAACGATGCTGCCCTGCGATAAAAATCCATACTATCCTTTTCGGCTTTGATTGCCAGGCCTATGGCCTCTTGTAGTGTATACTCTCTTCCCATGTAAACCCCCTTTAATAAGATAATGTGTTTACAGTATAACCGACAAAATGCTTTGGTCAATAATTATCTGTTTAGGCTTTTGCCCATTGTATACAGTATTAGTAAATACAAAAACTACTTGACAACGTGATTGATAGGCCGTACATTCTCATTAGAAAATGATTTTGTTTCTAATTAAAGCCCCGGAGAAAGCGCAATAACATGAAAACTATCTACGTGCTTTCTGATTCGACAGGCGAGACTGCTGAGCGCGTAATACGTGCCGCGCTTTCACAGTTTTATGACGAAGACGTGCGCGTTCATCGCCTGTTTAAGGTGAGTACCCAGTCGGATGTAAAACAGGCTTTGTCTGTTGCTGCTCGTACCCCCGGATTGGTCGTCTATACTCTGGTTGATCCTGTATTATCCGAGGCTGTTGAACGAGTTGCTGAAGAGTGTGGACTTGTTACTGTGGATTTGCTAAGCCCGCTTATTTACAGTATGTCTCGTTATCTAGGAGCTCCTTCACGGGAAAAACCAGGATTGCTTCATCGTATAGACACAGATTATTACCGCCGTGTTGAGGCGGTAAACTTTACTGTTAAGCATGATGACGGGCAGGAAACCAGATATCTACACAAGGCGGATCTTGTTCTTGTTGGTGTGTCGCGTTCTTCAAAAACTCCGCTTTCCATGTACCTTGCCCATAAGGGGTATAAAGTAGCAAATGTGCCGATTGTTTTTGGTATAGCACCTCCAGAGGAACTGTTTGAAATTGATCAAACAAAAATTGTTGGCTTGTTGATTGATCCCAAGCGTCTTGTTGAGATTCGTACCTCAAGGTTAATCAATATGCGGCAGAGCCCACGAGGAAGTTATAATGACTATCAACAAGTAGAAGAAGAGGTGTCAGCCTGCCGCCAGCTGTATAGAAAACATCCGGAATGGTACATCGTCAACATTACTAATAAGTCTGTAGAGGAAGCGGCTTCCGAGATTATGAGAAGAATGGAAATGAATTCTGGAAACGAGTATTAAAGTAAATCTGTTTAATTACATCAAAAAGGAGATATGAGATGAAAATACTTATTGTCGAAGATGAAAAAAAGGTTGCCAGTTTTATTAAGAGAGGACTTGAAGATGACAGTTATCAGGTTACGCTCAGTCATGACGGTGTAGATGGCTTCAAACGAGCCAGTAGCGGCGAATTTGATCTTATTATTCTTGATTATATGCTGCCGAAGAAGGATGGTCTTACGGTTCTGCATGAATTGCGTGAGTCGGGGAATAAGACTCCTGTCCTGATGTTGACAGCTAAATCTGAAACTGATGATGTTGTTTCTGGTCTCGATGCTGGTGCGGATGATTATTTGGCAAAACCGTTTGCATTTGCTGAGTTGCAAGCGAGAGTCAGGGCACTTATCAGACGCAGTGAACTGGACCGAGGAGCTGAAATCCGTTTTGCCGACCTGAGACTTGATCCGGTCAACCACAAAGTATGGAGGGGGCAGATTCCTATTGTTCTTACCGCAAAAGAGTATAACCTCCTTGCCTATATGGTTCGGAATGCCGGAAACGTTCTTACACGTGCAAATATTGCCGATAACTGCTGGGAATACCCTTTTGAGACTTTTACAAATATTATCGATGTGTATATAAACTACCTGCGTAAGAAAGTTGATGGTAAGTTCCCGACAAAACTTATTCATACTGTACGCGGGCAAGGGTATATTCTGAAAGAGGGGTAGCAGGAGTTCTGTTCTTTTTGTCCAATTTTCAAGTACATGAATAGTCAGGGGCGGTGTCGTGACTTATGCGATCCCGCCCTTACTTGTGGAGAGCATAATGTCTGCTCGCTATATGCAACCGCTACGAATTCTGATACAATGCTCGTTTACGGGATTTGTGATCTGGCTTGGGTTCCGTTTTTATGACTTTATCCAGATGACCAGTGCTGTTGGTGAAAAAACCAAATTAATACGACCAGCAGGGATTGACGGCTTTCTCCCGATATCCGGCTTTGCAGGGACTGTCGCCTGGCTAAAGGGCGGTGAAATAAATACTATACACCCGGCAGCTGTGATCATTTTTGTGACGGTGATTTTAATTTCACTATTGCTGAGGCGTTCGTTCTGCTCCTGGATTTGTCCCGTTTCGTCAGTATCAGAGGGTGCCTGGAAGGTTGGATTTCGCCTGTTCCGCTGTAACTGGCGCCTGCCCACATGGCTGGATGTCCTGTTAAGGGGGCTGAAATATCTTTTGCTGTCTTTTTTTGTCTATTTTATTTGTATCGCCATGTCGTCTGATGCGTTGTCCAGATTTATCCAGTCTGACTATCATATGGTTGCTGATGTACGCCTGATGGATTTCTTTCTGCACATGTCTCCTTTTGCGTTGTGTGTTGTTTTAACGCTGTTGGTCTTGTCATTTGTCCTACGAAATCCATTCTGCCGCTATCTCTGCCCATACGGGGCTCTGCTGGGCTTGATAGCAATGTTTTCGCCAATGCGTGTGACCAGAAATACCGAACGCTGTGTGTCTTGCGGTGCTTGCAGCCACGTCTGTCCAACTTATATTGATGTCATGCATAAAAGTAGCATCGCTTCTCCCGAATGTATTGCTTGTTGGCGATGTATCAGTCATTGCCGCTTCAATGAAGCTCTTTCAATGCGGGCAGTACGACGTTTTGTGGTGCCAGGCTTCGTCTTTGCGGCCATGGTGGTGCTGCTGTTTATGGGTGGAACCATGATCGGAAAGCTTAGTGGCCATTGGCACAGTTCCATATCTCTCAAAGAATATGTCCGATTGTTGGGCAAGTAATAGAAAGGAAACAATATAATGGGCGTATATGCCAACACTGTAAGTATTACCCAGTTTTCAGTAACAGGTGAACTGCCAAAAACAGATCAATTCCAGTGGTTCTCTGAAAAACTTGCTGGCCATGGTTTTCAATCAATTGAAAATTCAACCGAAGAATCCGCCGAAGGATGGACGTTGGTTGATAAGCCGGATGATGCCAGTTTTGACGTGCCCTCAGATTTTTGGCGTGATAATTTTGTTGTATTTTCTCTGCGTAAAGATCAACGCAAAATTCCGGCTGCTGTCCTTAAATCGCATACCGGACGTGAAGAAGGCGCTTTTCTGGCCCAAAATCCTAATCTGCGCCGCACTCCCAAGCATAAGCGCGAGGAGATAAAAGAGCAGGTTCAGATGCGCCTTATGACGAGATGTCTCCCGGTACCTTCTACTGTTGATGTCGTGTGGGACCAGAAGAGCGGCGTACTTACGCTCTACAGTCTTGGGACAAAAGTTATTGAGCGTTTTGAGGATATATTCCGGAAAACGTTTGAGGGTTTCAGCCCCGTGATTATTCATCCGTTTGCCCGGGCGCAAAAGCTTCTGGATGGACAGCTGCTTGGCTCACTGGAAGCCGCCAATCAAGCCGGTTCTGATGCTGTTGTTGCACTGATTCGTGACAATCAATGGCTCGGATGGGAATTTATGTTGTGGCTGCTGCAGCGCGGGGTCAACGGAGAGGGAGAATTCTCTGTGTGCTGTCCTGGTAATATTACTAGTGGTGAGAAGTTTTCCGCCTGGATTGATGATCGCATCCAGTTTCAAGGAGGGGGTGAAGAAGGGGGAATTCAGAAAGTTACTGTTTCTGGCTCACAGGATAGTTATCTTGAAGCCATTTCTGCTCTCAAGGGTGGTAAGCGAATTACCAGTGCAACAATTTGTATGGAAAAGGACGAGAACCCTTGGAAAGTGACGCTTAAGGGCGATACATTCGGCTTTGCATCTTTTAAATGTCCTCAGGTACGAGTTGAAAAGGATTCTACTGTTGATCAGATGAGCGAGCGGGAAGCTGTTTTTTATGAGCGGATGTTCCTGATAGATCAGGGGTTACAGTTGTTTGACAGTTTATTTACGACGTTTCTTAAAGAGCGACTGGCTGATGGATGGAACGAGCGTTTGCGGGCGATTCAATCCTGGCTGGATGGGGAGTAGTTGGATGAAATTCATCGATGAAGTAACATTGTTTGCAACTTCGGGGCATGGTGGTGCGGGGTGTGTCGCATTTCGCCACGAAAAGTTTATTGAATTCGGAGGGCCAAGCGGCGGTGACGGTGGTAAGGGGGGAGATGTCATCTTTGAGGCGACCTCTGGGCTTTCAACCTTATTGGAGTTACGCCACCGGCCTCATCAAAAGGCAGAACATGGTCATAACGGCATGGGTAAAAACCGGCATGGTGCCGGCGGTAAGGATCTGCTGATCAGGGTTCCGGTAGGAACTGTAGTCAAGGATGCTGATACGGATGACATCCTGGCGGATCTAACGGAAAACGGCCAGCGTGTCATACTGCTTAAGGGGGTAGAGGGGGGCAGGGTAACGCCCGTTTTGCGTCCGCCACTAACAAAGCGCCTAAGTTTGCCCAACCTGGAGAAGAGCATGAAGAGCGTAAGCTGCGACTGGAATTGAAGTTGATGGCTGACGTCGGGCTTCTTGGCTTGCCCAACGCCGGTAAATCGTCACTTATCAGCAAAGTTTCTGCGGCTCGACCCAAGATTGCCGATTACCCGTTTACTACGATGGTTCCATCGCTTGGCGTTGTGCCGTATAAAAATTATAAATCTTTTGTTATGGCGGATATTCCTGGCATTATCGAGGGAGCCAATGAGGGCGCCGGACTAGGACACCGTTTTCTCAAACACCTGGAACGTTCCGGGATCCTGTTGCACCTGGTTGATATCTCCTGGATGCCGGAGCGCGATCCGCGGGCCGAATTCGAATCAATAAATCGTGAGTTAGCTCTTTTTAGCCCCGAATTAGCCTCAAAGGAACAGATCGTGGTTATTACCAAGATTGATCTGCCGCAGACAAGAGCTGAATTACCAGCTATGCTAGTTTGGTTTGCAGCGGCCGGTGTCACGGTGTTTCCCATTTCATCGGCAACAGGAGAAGGCGTTGATCTATTGCTGGATGAGATTGCCAGGCGTTTGTGGGGTCCGCCAGAAGAGGTGTGGTGATGCGGAAGGAACTGCTTAAAACAGTTAAGCGGGTGGTAATAAAAATAGGCAGCAGGGTGCTGACTGATGCGAATGGCGCTCTGGATATGGCTGTTATCGGCAGAATCTGTGAAGAAATATCATTGCTTCGCCAGCAGGGGCTTGAAGTCATAGTCGTTTCTTCCGGTGCAATAGCCGCCGGTAGAAGTGAACTTGGGCTTACGTACAAGCCGCAAACCATTCCGCATAAGCAGGCGGCGGCAGCCGTTGGCCAGACCCGATTAATGCAGGCATACGAGAGCTCCCTGTCTCCACACAAGCTTAAAGCTGCCCAAGTGCTTCTGACCAGTGAAGATCTTGGGAGCCGCCAGCGTTTTCTTAACGCCCGGGCAACTCTGGATACTCTGCTTGGTTTTGGCATAATTCCGATAATCAACGAAAACGATACTGTTGTTGTTGATGAGATCAAGTTCGGAGATAACGATAATCTCTCTGCTCTGGTAACAAACGTTGCAGAAGCGCATCTGCTACTGATACTGACTGATATTGAAGGGTTCTACAGTGCCGATCCGAATACTCATCCGGAGGCAAAACTTATCCCGTTGGTTAAGGGGATAAGCCGCGAGGTTGAGCGTGCTGCCGGTGGTTCCGGCTCTACGGTTGGAACGGGTGGAATGGCGACCAAGGTAGCAGCAGCCAAGAAGGCTGGCAAAAACGGTGTCGCTACTATTATGGTTTCCGGCAAGCGGAGCGGAATCATTGTTGCCGCCTTACGGGGGGAGGAGGTAGGAACTCTTTTTCTACCATCCGGTATTGGAATCAATCGGCGCAAACATTGGATTGCCTACACACTTAAGCCGTCAGGTAAAATAACTGTGGATGATGGTGCCCGCAATGCGTTGCTGAAGAAGGGCAAGAGTCTGCTCCCTTCCGGAGTTGTTCAAGTAGAAGGCAGGTTTGAGCGTGGTGCGTGCGTCAGGCTGTGTGGAGTGGATGGCGTTGAGTTCGCGCGGGGTTTGTCTGATTACTCGAGCGTCGAGTCTGTTCGTCTTGCGGGCTGCAAAAGCTCTGAAATTGAAGGGATTCTCGGTTATCACTACGGAGATGTAATTATTCATCGTGATAACCTGGTCCTGCTCTAGATGCGTCAAGGCCTCGGAGGGTAACAGTCTCCGAGGCCTTATGGTAATCAATGTGTTTTTGCGGTTACTTAACGACAGAGACGCTTGCTGTAAATGTTTCTTTCCTTTTCAGGCTGCCGTCGATTATCTCCACATGCCCTCTTAGCTCTTGGCCGACAACGCTGTCCCCGCGCACCATCACATTCAGGTTGATCTCAGCCAGCTGGCCTATCTCAATCTGACTGACATTGAAAACCAGCGTGCCGTTCGTTTCCTGCTTGAATAGGACATCAGGGGCTCCCTGAAAGTCAATTTGTGGCGGTAGCTGGAGTCTGATGGTTAAATCTCTTGCCGGCAACGAACCTGCGTTGAGAATCGTCAGGCGGTAACGAAGTTTCTCGCCTGGAAATACTTTGCTCTCTGCTAGTTTTGCGACGGCGCGCACAAGCGGCGCAGAGCTTATTACCAGCACCTCTTTATGAAAACCAACATCAGTGAATTTAGCCGATACAGCTTTAACCAAAAGGGCAGAGCGATGGCCATCAACCATTTCAGCAGGCATTGTGAATGCGACTGTTCCCTTGAATGTTTCGCCTGGAGCGAGCCAAACGCTATTTACCAGCACATCTGGTTTGCTGACACTAACCAGAAAGGGGGCGTATCCTTTGGCTGCTGTTACCGTCAGTACGAATTCTTCTCTGCTTCCCCCCGTGTTTGAAATCTCAACCGGCAGGCGCCCGTTAGCTCCGACAGGGAATCCTTCCGTTCCTTGATGCAACGTAATAGACGCTTTTATGCTTTCCTTGGCCAGCTTTTCGGCCAGCAAGCGTTCCTTCTCAATACGTTCTGCTTCCAGCCTGATACGGGCCAAGCGTTCCTGCTCTGCCTTCGCTTTTACCGCACGCTCCATCTGGATCTTCAATTCTGCCGCACGCTCGCGCTCCAATCTGTCAGAGCGTACTTTGTTCGCTGCTGTTTGCAGACTTTTGTTAGCAGTAAGAACTTCACCTTTTTGGAGACGGCTTGCAAGTCCCCTCAACTCATCTTCAACAGATGTCGTAAGACTACTTTCTGGAAAATCGGTGGTAAACAGAGTAACGGCTTTTGCTGCACGTTCATTATTTCCGGATTTTAGGTTGGCACGAGCTGTAAGAAGCAAAGCGACATCACGGAGTGGAGAATCAGGAAAAGCCTGGTTTAGCTGATCACACTTTTCTATAGACAGCAGATAGTCTTTTTGCTGGTAAGCGTTAAAGGCCTCTATGAAAACGGTAGAGTCGTCAATCTCAGCTGAACTTGCGGCGGTGAAAGAAACAAAAACTATTATCAGTGCTCCTATGAGCTGGGTTGTGATTTTATTTATTTTGTTCATTGGATCAGTCCACGAAGCTCTTTAGTTTTTTGCTGCGGCTGGGGTGGCGTAATTTGCGTAAAGCCTTTGCTTCAATCTGCCTGATTCGCTCTCGGGTTACCTCAAAATCCTGACCAACCTCTTCAAGCGTATGGTCACTTTTCTCTCCGATTCCAAACCTCATTCTGAGAACTTTTTCTTCTCGCGGCGTAAGTGTTGCCAGCACTTTGGCAGTACTCTCCGAGAGATTGTTCTTGATGACCGCTTCAATAGGTGAAATGACCCCCTTGTCCTCGATGAAATCTCCCAAGTGAGAATCCTCTTCCTCGCCGATCGGGGTTTCAAGAGAGATCGGTTCTTTGGCGATCTTCAGAACTTTGCGCACCTTGTCGAGCGGCAGCTGCATACGTTCGGCAATCTCCTCAGGTGAGGGCTCACGGCCATTTTCCTGTACCAGCTGGCGGCTGGTACGTATCAATTTGTTTATAGTTTCGATCATGTGGACCGGAATACGGATTGTGCGGGCCTGATCGGCAATGGCACGGGTAATGGCCTGCCGGATCCACCAGGTGGCATAGGTTGAAAATTTGTAGCCACGTTGATATTCAAACTTGTCAACAGCCTTCATGAGGCCGATATTTCCTTCTTGAATGAGATCAAGAAACTGCAGCCCACGGTTGGTGTATTTTTTTGCAATTGATACGACGAGTCGTAAGTTTGCCTCAATAAGTTCACTTTTCGCGATGCGGGCCTTGCATTCACCTTCTTCAATCGCCTTGAGAGCTGCTGCGAGGTCGCGGGCCTTAAAGCCGGATTCCTGCTCGATTTTCTGTATCTTGCGAGCAGCGCTGCGCAGACGCTTTTCTGCATTTATGGTTTCTTCTTCGTCCAGTTTGAGTTTGTTGAGCTCCGTTGTACATTTTTCATCTTCATCCTGCAGCTTATCAAGAAGTACCTTCAGCTTTTCCAAAGGAATAAGCTTTTCAAGGTCAGATAATTCAGCCTGCAGTTTATCAACCTTGCCGGATAATTCCTTAAGGCGTTCAGCAACCTTGTTGGTGTGGCGATCTTTCAGCCGAAGTGATTTCAGCAGATCGGCCTGCCGGTCTTTTCCTTCGCGCAATTTCTTATCGAACTCTTTTTTCTTAGCGGGTGACTTAGCTTCTACCACTGTTTCAGCGATCTCAACCAGTAATTGATGTTGCGCTGCTATCGCATCAATCAGTTCAAGAATTCTTGTTTTCTGAACATCCTCTTCGTCTTCCTCAAGCTCTTCTTCTTCAACTTCCTTGCTGACTTCCGAAGGGTTGATCTGGAATTTACGGAGCCGTTCACCCAGAGCAACAACTTCCTTGACTGTGATTGGTGTATTGAGTATTACGCTGGCAACATCACGCTCACCGTCCTCAATCCTTTTGGCGATCTCAACCTCCCCCTCCCGGGTAAGAAGAGAAACCGAGCCCATTTCACGCAAATACATGCGGACAGGATCGCTGGTGCGGCCGATTGAGCCAGGCTCAAATTCGACTTCTTCGGATTCACCTTCCGACTCTTCATCTTCGTCAAGATCGCTCTTCATTTTCGGGATCTTGATCTTCTGGGCGGAATCGACTATTTCTATGTCAAGATCGCCGAACATACCCATAACGTCGTCTATCTGATCGGTTGCAATGTCTGGAGGGAGTATATCGTTTACTTCATCAAAAGTTAAAAAGCCCTTCTCTTTGCCAATGTCTATCAGTTGTTTAACGTCATCCATGTTTTTCTTTGCCATCAGTTTCACCTCAAGGAAGCAGCAGTTATAGTTAAAGTTTTGATTTACGTGTGCGCAGAGTGTCGGCCTGCTTCAAAAGCAGCGCATATTCATCACTGCTTGCATCCAATACTGCCAGTCGGGCGGCAATATCCTTTATAGATGAAAGCTGTTTTCTTTCATGGCTCCGTGTGCACTGATCCAATACGTCGCGCCATTCGATGTCTGCCAGATAACCATCAGATACCATTATCCGTGAAAAGAGGGCTTTATGCTCAGGCTTTGTAAATGTTTCAGCCAGTTGGCTTAGTGCCCGACTATCGTGTGTACCGTCAAGGTTATCGAGTATCAGTTTCGCAAGTTCAAGATAGTCATCGTTGAAGATATTATCAAGTCCGGTACGAACAATTTCTGTCCGTGCGTCAGGGTAATTAAGTAATAATGCCAGAAGTGTGTCCTGAACATTGTTACCCGGCTGTGCCTGTCTGTCTAGAGGTGGGCGGGGGGGCTGATGTGCCGCTCCCCCTCCCTGCATACGTTTACGGAATGAGTGGGCTGTTATCCCCAGCAGTCTGCAGATTTCCTTTTCGTATAAGTCGCGTTCAACCGAATCAGCTATCTTGCGGAAACGGGGCACAATGTCGTCTATTATCCGGACTTTACTGTCTACGCTATCGGGTGGTGTTTCCGCCAACAGAGAACGTACAAAATACTCAAAAGCCGGTCGCGCTTTTTCACGCAGGACAGCAAAGTCCTCCGCTGGATGCACATCGAGATAGCTGTCAGGATCATCACCTGGTGGTAATGAAATTACATAAGCAGGAATACGCTGTTCGAGAAAAAGCTCCATGGAACGAATGGTTGCTTTCTTGCCGGCGTTATCACTGTCGAAGAGGGTGTATACACGCTCAGCATGGCGCTTGATCTGTCCTGCATGGGTGCTGGTCAGAGCTGTCCCACAGGTAGCAACTACGTTCTGTACTCCGGCCCGGTACAGTGCCAGATGGTCAAAGTATCCCTCTACAATAATGACTGACCCTCCGGTTCTTATGGAGGGTAAGGCCATGTTCAGGCCGAAAAGCACCGAGCTTTTGTGGTAGAGCGGCGATTCGGGCGAGTTGATGTATTTAGGTAGTGACGCGTCCAGTACCCGACCGGCAAAAGCTATTACCTGTCCACGTGCATCGCGGATCGGGAAGATCAGGCGATTGCGGAAAAGGTCATGCCAACCGGAATCAGATTTCCGGATTATACCGAGTTTATCTGCGGTGTTGAGATCGACCCCGTTGTTTTGTAGATGTTTTGCTAGTCCATCCCACCGGTCAGGAGCAAAGCCAAGTTTGTAAGCCTCGGAAATGTCCGCTGCTACAGATCGCTTGGCAAGATACTGTCGCGCCGCGTCTCCATCCTGTCCATTGAGGAGAACCGAGCGGTAGTAGGATGTTGTCAGCTCATTGATCTTTAGAAACTGGGTATGTTCATCCTGTGTTTTCTTTTCCGCAGGGGTGAGTTCCCGCTCCTCAATTTCGACTCCGGCTTTTCTGGCGAGCAGTTTAACCGCTTCAGGGAAGCTTAGTCCCTCGATTTTCATGACAAAAGAGAATGCGTTGCCGCCGGCGCCGCAACCGAAACAGTGGAATATTTCTCTTGCCGGATTTACATTGAAAGACGGAGTTTTTTCGGCATGAAAAGGGCAAAGTCCAAGAAAGTTGCCACCGGCACGTCGCAGTGGGACATAGTCGGAAACAACCTCTACAATTGAGAGTCGATCAGCAATCTCCCGCACCTTCTCTTCAGGTATCATTTCTTTTGACCACTGGCGTCACGCCATTCCAATAAAAACCTGTCACCGGTCATGGCCAGCGTGTGAGCAGTCGCTGACGAGTGAATCTTGCTTTTTATCTGCTCAGGCATAAAACCGGATGAGGCAATGCTGAAAACCATGCTGAGTAACAGCACGCCTTCGGTAATGCCAAGAAGTAATCCGCCAAGCCTGTTCAAGCTGCCAAGCATAACAAGGCGCAAGGCTGCGGTTATGACATTGCCGATAATATGAGCACAAATTCCGGTAAGCAACAGAATGATGATAAAAGCAAGAAACGAAGACAGATGAGCTGGAAGATGAAGCACGTTTTTTATCGGCACTGCGAACAGTGGATGAAATCGGTACGCCAGCCAACCTCCTGCCAGTAGTCCCGTAAGGGAAGATGCCTCATTGACAAGCCCCCTAATCAGGCCTTTGAGCGCAAAGAAGCAGAGTGCTGATAAAATAATTATGTCAATAAGGTTCATTGTCGCGCCATGACTGATTTACAAAAAAAGGGCCTCTAAATGAAAGCCCCTTGACAGTGTAATTTCAGCTTCTAATCAAAGTGATGGCTTCGATAGGCTTGCTTCAGGTCTAAAATGTTTGCAGTCCTGATCTTGGCTGCCCTTGATTTGACCCTGATTGAAATTGAAATAAGATAAACGCTCTCAGTGAACTCAGCAGATCATGCAAGCAGTCTCCGTACAGCATCGCTTACACATTTGCCATCGGCTTTACCGGCTGTAAGTGGCGTGACCACCTTCATTACCCGTCCCATATCTTTGGTGCCGTGCGCTTCAATATCCATAATGACCTTTAGCACAAGCGCGTCTATTTCGTCGGTGCTTAGCTGTGCCGGCAGAAACTCAATGAGGACGGAAAGTTCTAACCCCTCTTTTTCAGCCAGTTCAAGCCGGTTGCCATCTTGGTACATCCGAATGGACTCGCGTCGCTGCTTCGCTAAGGTCGATATGACGTCAGTGACGGCCTTGTCGTCAAGTTCGGTGTGTGTCTCTATTTCGCGATTCTTAATAGCGGCACGTACCATGCGAACAGCCGAAAGGCGCAGGTTGTCCCGCGCCTTCATGGCTGTCTTCATCGCATCGTTTAGCTGTTCTTTCAGTGTCATACGGGTGTTCCTGCTCTTGGACGACTGGGTACTAGTCGATCATTTTACGCTGTTTTTTAAGGGCGCGCTTGCGTGCGGCTATTGCCTTCTTCTTGCGCTTGATGCTTGGCTTTTCGAAGTGCTCGCGTTTGCGAACTTCGGAAAGGATTCCCGCCTTCTCACACTGCTTTTTGAATTTCTTCAGTGCCATTTCAAACGGTTCACTATCCTTTATTTTTACTCCCGGCATGTAAAATCACCCCCCGTCTATTTAGTTGTTATTAAATCAGAATATATGTTGAAGTGGAATAAGAGTGAGTTTTGCATAATAACATAGCTCGTCACTTTGTCAATAACCAAATGCATGGAGCTTGTCAGGGTGTGACTGATGTAATGCGTGCCGCCTTTTCTGTTATGCCAGAAGTGCCAAATCTCCGCCGCAGCTCATTGTACACTGCGTCGGGATGGATGCCCTGGTGCCCCAGCAGAACCAGCAGATGGAAGACAAGGTCGGCCGATTCATAAACAATCTCGTCACGTATGCCACCTTTGGCTGCAATAACGACTTCAGTGGCCTCTTCACCGATTTTTTTGAGAATCTTGTCGATTCCACCGTTCATGAGAGAGGCAGTATAAGATTTGTCTGTCGGATTTGCCTTGCGGTCGAGTATGACCTGATATACGGCCTGGAGGATGTCAGATTCATTAGTCATAAACGGACCTCTACACCTTTGTCGCGGAGATATTCCTTCGCCTGTCCAATAGTGTATTCACGATAGTGGAAGATTGAAGCAGCCAGGCAGGCGCTGGCCCCGCCGGTCGTGAAGCCATCATAGAGATGTTCCAGATTGCCGACTCCACCTGAAGCGATGACCGGGATTGAAACCGCATCGACGACGGCGCGCGTAAGCTCGAGATCATAGCCGTCTTTCGTGCCGTCGCAATCCATACTGGTCAGGAGAATTTCACCAGAACCGTATGCTTCCATCCTGGCCGCCCACTCCACGACATCAAGGCCGGTGGGTTTGCGGCCACCGTGAGTATACACCTCCCACCTTTTTTCGCCTGGCACCCGGCGAGCATCAATAGCCACTACCGTACATTGTGACCCGAAACGTTCGGCGGCTTCGCATACGAATTCGGGGCGATCAACGGCGGCGGTATTGATGGATGTTTTGTCTGCACCGGCGTTGAGCAGGCGGCGAATATCTTCGACACAGCGGATGCCTCCGCCGACGGTCAGCGGCATAAATACGCGTTCTGCTGTTCGCTGAACGACATCAATAATGATGTCGCGATCGTCACTTGAGGCGGTTATATCCAGAAAGGTCAGCTCGTCGGCACCCTGTTTATCATACATTTCGGCAATTTCTACCGGATCACCGGCGTCACGCAGTTCTAAAAACTGGACACCCTTGACAACGCGGCCACCTTTTACGTCCAGACAGGGAATGATGCGTTTGGTCAACATGTCAGCCACGATCCTTTGTGAGTGCGATCGCTTCGGTCAGTCTGATTGCCCCCGTATAAACTGCCTTGCCGGTGATCACTCCGGAGACACCGAAAGATTCGATTGCCATCAAATTTTCTATGTCCTTCAGGCTTGAGACACCGCCGGAGGCGATAACCGGTATTGTAACTGATTCGGCCAAGGCTCTCGTCGCCTCAAGGTTTGGTCCCTGGAGCATTCCATCCCGGGCAATATCTGTGTAGATGATTGCGGCTACGCCGAAACCCTCAAACTTTTGCGCCAGTTCAACCGCCGTAATGTCAGTCAGTTCAGCCCACCCCTGTACAGCTACCATGCCGTTTTTAGCATCGATACCGACCACGATCCTTCCCGGGTATTTGGCGCAGGCTTCGCGCACCAGTTCAGGATTGCGCTGGGCTGCGGTGCCGATGATTACGCGGGAAAGCCCCATCGACAGATACGCATCAATGGTAGCAATGTCGCGGATGCCGCCTCCAAGCTGGGCCGGTATGGAAATGGTTTTGAGGATCGACTCAATTGCTCCCCTGTTTTTGGGTTGGCCGGCAAAGGCTCCGTCAAGGTCTACGATATGCAGCAGTTCGGCGCCCTGATTCTCCCATTCCAGTGCCTGTGCGCCAGGATTGTCGTTGAACACCGTATCTTTGTCCATCAGCCCCTGTTCCAGGCGGACACATTTTCCATCTTTCAAGTCTATGGCAGGGATTACGATCATTTTAGCTCCGCAAAATTCTTAAGGATCTGCAGGCCGATTGCCTGCGATTTTTCCGGATGGAACTGGGTGGCGATGATATTGTCCTTCCAGACCGATGAGCAGAACTCGATGCCGTAATCGGTAGTCGTGGCAATTACACCGCTGTCATCGGGTTTGACATAGTATGAATGGACAAAATAGACGTTGCTGCCGTCATCAATACCATTAAAGGTTGGTGGCCGACGCTTGAAGGATAGCTGGTTCCAGCCCATCTGTGGCACTTTCAGCTTTTCGCCCGCTACAGTCATCTGGTCGGGGAAGCGGAGCACGTGACCGGGAATGACATCTAATCCACTGTACAGGCCAAATTCCACGCTGTCGGTGAACAGTAGCTGCATGCCGACACAGATTCCCAAAAACGGCCTTCCTTCGGCAATGACCTTCAGGATCGGTTCGACAAAACCGCCATTCTCCAGGTTGCGCATGCAGTCACGAAAAGCGCCGACTCCCGGTAACACAATCCTGTCTGCTTGCAGGATAACCTGTGGATTATCAGTGATAATCGCTTCACTGCCGATTTTTTCAAATCCTTTTTGTACAGAACGGAGATTGCCCATTCCGTAGTCAATAATGGCTATCATCTGATTCCGTTCTTGTTGAGGTGAGGACCGTATTTTTTATCAGTACCCTTGATGTGGTTGATCAGCCAATCCTGCAGAAAATTAATTACGTCCTGGGCTATGAGTGGTTCACCAGCGTTGAACTTTCCTATAAGTTCTGTAACCTGATCAAGCAGCTTCTTGTGCAAGGCCTTATGCTGGGTCTCTTCAGGGTAATGGGTCTGCGCAAAGTTGCGCTCTTCATCGGCAAAGTGGTTGATCGTGTACTCAGCAAGTCCGTTCAGCACTCGTCCAACCGCATCCTTACTCTTTTTCTGCTGCATGGCATCAGCGAGGTCATTAACCATATTGAAGAGGACCTTGTGCTGGTCATCGTACTTCGACACTCCGGTTGCAAACGATGCATCCCACTCCAGTGCTTTTGAAAGGCGGAAATGGCCGACTAATTCATGTAGGTTATCAACCTCTTTGGAAAGTGTGGTGGTTGCCAGCGTGGTGCTGCGAGAGTTTTCTACATTTCGGTTAACAACATCGGTGATCATCTGGATGTTGTTGGTAATCTCCTGAGTCGTGGCGGTCTGCTCTTCCGCAGCGGTTGCAACCTGACTGATCTGCATTGTTAACTCATTTATTTTGTTGAGTATGTCTTCCAAGGCTTCGCCAGATCTTGTTGTCTCAGCCGTGCCGCGCTTGACTTCCTCAACCCCTTCAGACATGGAGGTCACTGCGTTTTGCGTTTCGCTTTGAATGGCCTTTATCATTGCTGCAATTTCTTTCGTTGCCTTGGTGGTGCGCTCTGCCAGTGCCCTTACCTCGTCGGCAACGACGGCAAAGCCGCGTCCCTGTTCACCGGCCCGTGCCGCTTCGATGGCCGCATTTAGCGCCAGGAGATTGGTCTGGTCAGCGATGTCCTGGATGGTGTTGACGATCGCACCTATCTGGTCGGAACGTTTCCCCAACCCCTCAACCGTGCTAGACGATACGTTTACCCGTTGTGCGATGTTCTCCATCAGGCGTGAGCTGCTCTGGGCCAACTGCGAGCCGCTGTGTGTCTGCTCGGTCGCCTTCTGGGCGCTTTCGGCGGCGTACAGACAGTTGCGGGCGATGTCTCCGGAGGTTGCCGACATCTCCTCGCTTGCGGTGGCAATCGTGCTGGCCTGAATGGCAACATCTTCGGCGGCAGATGCCATGGCATCGGTTGTAGAACGAACCATGACGACCGAGTCACGTACTGTGTCTGCGACCGAAAAAAACTGGCGCATGGTCTTGTTCATATCGGTCATCATCGTATTGAAGGCGGTTGCAAGACGTCCTAGTTCGCCGCCGCCGGAGGCATCTGCCCGGACGGACAGGTCACCGCCGGCCGCTTTTTCAAGAGCGGTTAAAATAGCTGCGAGAGGTTTGAACGTACTGCTGCTGAGAAGTCCGAGTGTGGCCGATGTTACAACAAGTACGACTGTACCGATGAGCACATCCAGCCAAATCAGCCCCTTCTGGTTCAGGGCCGCTGTTGCTGCAACAGCAATTATAACGCTTACAGCATTGCCGATAACTACACGCGAAGTAAATGACATGGTTCTCTCCATTTCAGGTGATACCGGTTGGTGACAGTGGATTAAGCAATCCTCGAAAAATCAGCGACTTTGCTGACTAAACGGGCGATTGTGGTCAGGAGTGCAAGGCGGTTTGATCTTACGTGTTGTTCCTCGGCCATAACCATGACTTTGTCGAAGAAGTTGTCTACCGGTCCACGCAATGTTGCAATTACGGTCAGGGCATCAAGCCATGCACCGGATGCTATTAATTCATCAGCAGAGCTCTTGACCGTCTGGATAGCTTCATACAAAGTACCTTCCGCAGTATCCTGAAAAAGTGACGGATCTACCGAAGTGTCAATACCCGCTTTGATGATGTTGCCGACACGCTTGAATGCGACGGCCAGCGGTTCAAAGTCCGGGTGGGTTTTGAATTCTGCCAGTGCTGTAATACGGGCCTTGACGTCGACAAGGTCATCGAATCCGGCGGCAATAGCAGCATCTACTGCGTCAACAGCAAACTGGTTCCCCAACAGGTTGACGAAGCGGGCGCGGAAAAACTCCAGTACATCGCTTGCAACCTGCTCTTTTGGTCGGGTCAGCTTGGCGGACAAAAGCTCCAGCGATTGGTCTGTCAGCTCCCGTAACGACAAGCGGTAGCCTTTGTCAAGGATGATGGCAATGATGCCAATCGTCGCGCGACGCAGTGCATAGGGGTCAGCGGCACCAGTCGGGATAAGGCCGACTCCGAAGCAGCCACAGATCGTATCCAGTTTGTCCGCGATCGAAACAAAAGCGCCACAATCAGATGCGGGCAGTTCTCCCCCCGCCTGAGTCGGCAGGTAATGTTCCGCAATGGCATTGGCAACGGCGGAGTTTTCGCCTTCCAGCAAAGCGTACTCACGCCCCATGATCCCCTGTACTTCGGGAAATTCTCCTACCATGCCGGAAACCAGGTCCGCCTTGCAGAGCCAGGCCGCACGTGAAGCGTATATCTTGACGGCAGGGTTGAGTCGTTCGGCCAGTCCTTCCGCGAGTGACCTGAAGCGCTCCATCTTCTCAAAAGATGTTCCCAACTTCTGCTGATAGACAACTTTCTTGAGCGATTCCACCCGTTCGTCCAGGCGGACTTTTTTATCCTCTTCAAAGAAAAACCGGGCATCGGAGAGGCGGGCGCGCAGAACACGCTCATTTCCCTTGACGACCACTGATGGATCTTCGGTAAGGGTGTTGTTAATGGTAATAAAGCCGGGCAGCAGCCCTCCGTTAGCGTCAATAATCGAAAAATAGCGCTGGTGGCTCCGCATTGAAGTAATCAGCACCTCCTTTGGAACCTTCAAAAACTCGGAGGAGAATGTGCCGTGAACCGCGCTCGGATATTCGACAAGATATGTTACCTGCTCTAATAGCTCCTCATCTGGTAACAGGTGTCCGCCAGCAGCCGCAGCGACGCGGTGAGTTTCACGACGGATAATCTCTTTACGCTTTTCAGGGTCCGGAATGACAAAGTGTCGCTCGCATTCGTCCAGATAACCTGCAAAATTGCTTACCGGAAAGGTTGTGTTGGCCATAAAACGGTGTCCGCGCGAGAGTTTGCCGCTCTCAATGGTGCCGAATGAGAAGGGGACAACGGTCCCGTCGAACAGCGCCACAATCCAGTGAATCGGACGGGCAAAGCGTACATCACCATCTCCCCAGCGCATTGACTTCTTGAAAGGGATGTTTGCTACCAGTGCCGGCAGCAGCTCTGTCAGGATCTCATAAGTCGGCCGACCGGTTACCTGCTTGCAGACAAACAGGTATTCACCCTTGTCGGTTGTAATCGTCTGCAGGTCGGCAACATCAACGCCCTGTCCACGAGCAAATCCTTCGGCGGCCTTGGTCGGCTTGCCGGTGGGGTCGTAGGCCGCTTTTAATGATGGTCCTGTCGCGGAGATCTCTGCGTCAGGCTGTACGGCCGGAATCCCCTTTACGACCAGCGCCAGGCGGCGTGGGGTTGCCAACGTTTTTATCTCGCTAAAAGAGAGGCGGGCAGTAGCAAGCTCTCTGGTGATGATTGCTTTCATTTCTGCCGTGGCTCGCGGTATAAATCCGGCTGGGATTTCTTCGCAACCGATCTCAAGAAACAGTTCTTTGGTATTCATCAGGCGACACCTCCTTTCAGCAGCGGAAAGCCAAGGCGTTCACGCATCCGCAGATACCCCTCAGCGCAGGCACGGGCGACACCACGAACACGACCGATGTATGAGGCACGTTCGGTGACCGAGATTGCTCCGCGAGCGTCAAGCAGGTTGAACGTATGGGAACACTTCATGACATAATCGTATGCAGGTAACACCAGGTCTTTCTCAACCAGGCGCAGGCACTCTTTTTCATACATGGAAAAGAGTTGTAGCAGCATGTCAACATCGGCCTCTTCGAAGTTGTGGCGGGAGAACTCTACTTCGCTCTCGTGATGGATGTCGCCGTATTTTATGCCCTTGACCCACTCCAGGTCATACACATTGTCTACTCCCTGCAGGTACATGGCGATGCGTTCACAGCCGTAAGTGATTTCCGATGGTATCGGTTTCAGGTCAATTCCGCCTGCCTGCTGGAAATAGGTGAACTGGGTAATCTCCATCCCGTCCAGCCACACTTCCCATCCAAGCCCCCAGGCACCCAGAGTGGGAGACTCCCAGTCGTCTTCGACAAAGCGGATATCATGTTTGGCTGGATCAAGCCCGAAGGAGCGGAGCGAATCCAGATACAGGTCGAGGATGTTAAGCGGCGAAGGCTTCATGATGACCTGAAACTGATAGTAGTGCTGCAGGCGGTTAGGGTTCTCGCCGTAACGGCCGTCGGTGGGGCGGCGAGACGGTTCAACATATGCTACGTTCCATGGTTCTGGCCCGAGCACACGTAGAAAAGTGGCCGGATTGAATGTGCCGGCACCTTTTTCCGTATCATAGGGCTGCTGGATGATGCACCCCTGTTTGGCCCAATAACCCTGCAGGGATAGAATAAGATCTTGAAATGTCACGCTATGTACCTCCGGATGGGGAGTCTGAATAAATTATGATGCAAAAAAGAAATGTATCTAATAACAGGTATAGCCGCTTCGGTCAAGGTCACGAAGTCTGAGGTGATAATTACATGAGCGACGAGAGCGAGTCGGTCACAAATGTCGCCTGATTGAGCCTGTCGGCAGGGTAACTGTTGGTGACGGCACAAACCATTAATCCGGCACCCTTGGCGGCGGTTATCCCGGCAGGAGTGTCTTCAATAGCCATAGTAACGTCTTTTGAGAAGACGTTCTGATTGGCCGATTGTAGCAGCTGGAAGGCAAGTTGGTAGCATTCAGGATCTGGTTTGCTTGCCGCAACGTCATCTGCCGTCACAATAACATCAAAATAGTCGGAGATGCCGAGCATGGTCAGGATGGGTTCGATGTCAGTCCTGAGCGCTCCGCTGCATATTGCCAGTGGAAACTTGTTTGCGTGCAGGTGAAAAATCAGATCCAATACACCTGGATACGCAGGGACGCCCGTTCCGATGACATCCTTGAAGAACGTTGCTTTTTGCTCAATCAGCCCGTGCAGCTCTTCTTGGCTGAGAATCTTGCCTTTCGAGGAAAAAACATGCCTGAATGCGTCCCTGTCATCGAAGCCGATGTAAGTTTCGACATATTCCTGCCACGTAAAGGTTAGCCCAAGCGGTTCTAATGTTCGCTGGAAGGCTTCATAATGAAGCGGTTCAGTGTCAACAATAACGCCGTCAAAATCAAAAATAACGGCTTCAGCCTTTATTCCATTTGGAAAAGTAATCATATATCTTGGTGGCCTATTCCCCGTCTTTGGTTTTTTTGCGATATTTAAATAGCATTTCTTTTATTTGTAAAACAATGAAAAACCCCACGCAATGAAGGATTTTAAGGTATTTTGTTGTGAATGGCGTCCCATGCGAGAAACTGGTTTGGTTCAGGAGCTTTTTTAAATATTGTGATTAAATATGGTTGACGATTCGCTATTATGCTCTATTATTTGACCAGGTTTTTACGGCATCCCACTGTTAGCGCAGTAAATCATACAAATCAAGGAGGTCATGATGGCGTTACGAGTTGCAATTAACGGGTTTGGCAGGATTGGCAGGATGGTACTGAGAGCCGCAAGTAAAGACAGTAATATTGAGTTTGTGGCGATCAACGATCTTACCGATGCAGCAACTTTGGCGCATCTTTTCAAGTATGATTCTGTGCATGGCACATTTCCTGGTACGGTAGAGGCAAAAGATAACCAGTTGCTGATTGACGGTAAGGCCATAAAAATCTATGCCGTTCGTAATCCGGCCGAACTTCCGTGGAAAAACGACAATATCGACGTTGTACTCGAGTCAACCGGTATTTTCACCTCCAAGGAAAAGGCTGAGATGCATATTCAGGCGGGTGCCAGGAAGGTTGTTATATCGGCACCGGCGACCAATGAGGATATTACAATTGTCATGGGGGTTAACGACCATCTCTATGACCCACAAAAGCATGTAATTATCTCCAATGCTTCGTGTACGACCAACTGTCTTGCTCCTGTAGCAAAAGTTCTTCATGACACCTTCGGTATCGAGAAGGGGTTGGTAACCACCGTTCATTCTTATACAAATGACCAGAATATTCTTGATCTTCCGCACAAAGATCTGCGTCGGGCCAGAGCTGCCGCCATGTCGATGATTCCGACTACCACTGGAGCGGCCAAGGCCGTTGCGCTCGTGTTGCCGGAGTTGAAAGGCAAGTTGGATGGCATGGCTATCCGTGTACCAACTCCGAACGTTTCCGTCGTTGACTTGGTCGTGACTTTGGCTAAAAAGGCTGACGCCGCCAGCGTGAATGCTGCACTTAAAGCTGCGTCCGAGGGGGCTCTTAAAGGTATTTTGGGTTTCGAGGAGTCACCACTTGTTTCAATAGATTTCAATGGCAACCCTCTTTCGTCAATAGTTGATGCCTCGTGCACAAAAGTAATCGGCGACACTATGGTAAAGGTGCTCTCCTGGTATGATAATGAGTGCGGATTTTCGAACCGTGTGGTCGACCTGTTTCGCTTGATCGCGTCCAAAAAATAATAGCAGAACATTGCTTAAGAAGGAGAGGGGGATTTTTCCCCCTCTTTTTTTGCCATCCACTAAAACGTTAACAAATCAGGAGGTGAACTGTGCCAATTCGTTATATTGATGAAATTAAGGATCTGAAAGGGAAGAAAGTCTTCATCCGTGTCGATTTCAATGTTCCTCAGGATGACAATGGAGCTATTACCGAGGATACCCGTATCGTCGGGGCGGTTCCCACGATAAAATACGCTCTGGAACAGGGTGCCAAAGTTGTTCTCGCCTCGCATCTGGGACGCCCCAAGGGTGAAAAAAAAGCAAAATACAGTATGGCTCCCGCCACGGCACGCCTTTCTGAGTTGCTTGGCAAGCCGGTAACTCAGGCGCCTGATTGTTTTGGACCGGATGTCGACAAACTTATAAATGCCATGAAGCCTGGAGAGGCGGTTATGCTTGAAAATGTCCGCTTTTACTCCGGTGAGGAAAAGAACGACATGGATTTTGCCGGTAAACTCGCTAATGGTTGCGAGATATACGTTAACGATGCTTTTGCGGTGTCGCATCGCGCACATGCATCGGTTGAAGCCATTACCAGGCATATACCCGTAATAGCCGCCGGTTTTCTGATGAGAAATGAAATGACCTTTTTTGATAAAGCGATGCAGAATCCTGTTCGCCCACTGGTCGCAATCCTTGGCGGTGCCAAAGTGTCCGGTAAGCTGGAGGTTCTTGAAACACTCATCAACAAGGTCGACAAGGTTGTTATCGGTGGTGGAATGGCATTTACCTTCCTGAAGGCCATGGGCTACAATGTAGGCAAGTCGCTGGTTGAGGACGAACTGATACCGACCGCGCGCACCATTATGGAAACGGCGCGTACAAAAGGGGTCATGTTCTACCTCCCCGTGGATTGTGTCGTTGCCAACGCGTTTGAGGCCAATGCGACCAACTTTATCACCACTGCCCAGGAAATACCCGCAGGGTGGATGGCTCTTGATATTGGTCCGGCAACGACCACCCTGTTTGCAGAAACCTTGCGGGATGCTAAAACCGTCATCTGGAACGGTCCGATGGGCGTTTTTGAAATGGATGCCTTTTGCCGGGGGACATATGCAATGGCGGAGGCCGTTGCCAATTGCTTTGCCACAACCATCATCGGCGGAGGTGATACCGATTCGGCGGTTCGCAAGGCCGGAGTGGAAAATCGGGTTAGCTATATTTCAACGGGTGGTGGAGCTTTCCTGGAGTTGCTAGAGGGCAAAACGCTGCCTGGTGTCAATGCACTTGAAGTCACATTATAAATAAAAAGGGGAGACTGATGCGCATACCGGTTATTGCTGGGAACTGGAAACTCTTTAAAACTATCGGTGAGTCTGTCGCTCTGGTGGAAGATCTTAAGCCTCTGGTAGCGAATATACATGGTGTGGAAATTGTTGTGGCTCCCGTGTTTACAGCCTTAAGCCGCGTTTGTGACGCTGTTAAGGGATCAAATATATTGCTGGCAGCCCAAGACTGCTATTGGGAAGAAGAGGGGGCATTTACGGGAGAAGTCGCTCCAAAGCTATTGAAAGACGCTGGATGTAGTCACGTTATTATAGGACATTCAGAGCGGCGTCAGTATTTCGGAGAGACGGATCTGAGCGTAAACAAGAAAACCAAAGCGGCCATTGCTGCCGGGTTAACTGCCATTGTATGTGTTGGTGAATTGCTGGCGGAACGGGAAGCGGAACAAACGTTTTCAGTCATAGAAACGCAGATCCAGGGCGGATTGGCAGGGCTCACAGCCGATTCCTTGACGCATGTCGTTATCGCCTATGAACCTGTGTGGGCCATCGGTACCGGCAAAACAGCCAGTGACGCCCAGGCACAAGAGGTGCACGCCTTTATCCGCCGGCTGATTGCACGCCTGTTTAATCAGCCAGCCGCTGACGCCGTGCGTATTCTTTATGGCGGCAGTGTTAAGCCGGATAATGCCAAGGGCTTGATGTCCCAGCCCGATATAGACGGTGCGCTTGTTGGCGGAGCGAGTCTTAAGGCGGAGTCGTTTGCTGCAATTGCAGGTTTTGACGCCTGATTTCGGTCGTGCTCGCGCCCGTCTTATGGTTTTGCTGAATTTAGGACTTTACAGTATGTAAGTTGCTGTGCTATAAATTTTCTCTTTAAAATGTCCGAGGGGATCGTATGACAATCGCTCTTACAATTTTACATGTAATCGTTAGTCTTTTCTTGATTGCTGTCGTATTGCTGCAATCCGGGAAAGGTGCTGAGATGGGTGCGTCATTTGGCAGTAGCGGAAGCCAATCTGTTTTTGGTGCCGGTGGCGGGACTTCATTCTTGAGTAAATTGACCACAAGTGCCGCTATTATTTTTATGCTGACATCATTGACTCTGGCGTATATTTCCGGTCAGCCATCATCTTCTTCTCTGATGTCCGGTAAAGGAAAATCGATTGCCGCGCCTGTTGTGCCATCAACTCCGGCTCAACCGCAAAAGTAATATTTTTACTTGATAAAAGTTGGCGGCTGTGTTAGAAAGCTAACTTCTTTTGAGTGTGGTATCCAGCTACAAGGTATTTATACATAATACAGAATTTGCACAGATTAGTGTGCTCTGCTTGCGGTGGTGGCGGAACTGGTAGACGCACCAGCTTGAGGGGCTGGCGGGGGCAACTCCGTGATGGTTCGATTCCATTCCACCGCACCAGTTAAAACAGAGGGTTACAGCATATGCTGTAACCCTCTGTTTGTTTTTGTATATGGTCTTGATCCTGCTGGGGTGGTTGGTTGTGTTTTTGATGTGTGTCGAAGATGTTTATAAGGAATACCAGGAGTGTATACGGTAAGTTGAGTGGATGTTTTGTTGGTGAATGGGCCCTGCAGCAGAACAGCAAGAAAGCCACCCGGGTATCAGGAATGGCTTTCTTGCTGTTGATCAACTATCTATGAGTTGTTCAGGGAGTGTTCCGCCACGCCAACAACCATGAGATACAGTCGGACATCAATCGAATGTGTATCGCCAGGCTTTGTAGGTAATGAAACAATAGATTCAAGGATCTTCTTGGCCATTTCTTTTTCTCTGGAAGCACGTGATGGAAGTTCCTTGGCAAATATCATAATCTTTATGTCTGAACCAACATCACGAGGGCTGGCTGTGGTAAACCCGAGCGAAATTTGTTCAGGTTTGACTATGGCCGCTCTTCCGCCGGGCGCCTCAAGCGTATCGGCTAAGATGCTGGGCAATGCCATTGCCAAATTGTCAAGCAAGGCGTCAGTAACGTTTGTCTTGTGTATGATTGTTGCGTTCATTGTTGTCTCCTATTGAGATTGCGTTCAGGATACGTAAAAAACGTGGCAAAAAAAATAGGCTACAGCTTGGCTGTAACCCACTATAATTATTGGTGCGCCCGACAGGATTCGAACCTGTGACCTACGGCTTAGAAGGCCGTTGCTCTATCCAGCTGAGCTACGAGCGCACAAGGGCTGCACCAAGGATGTTTTCTTGCTGCAAGTGGGAAACTATATAGTTCGCAGCCGTTATTGTCAAGGCTTGTGGTTGTTTCCGAAGAATAATGCTGGACAAGTTGCCGGTTTTTCTAGAATTGGTACGCCCGGACCGATTCGAACGGCCGACACCCAGGTTCGAAGCCTGGTGCTCTATCCAGCTGAGCTACGGGCGCGCATGATATGTATTGTTTCGGCACACTATCATATGTAATTTAAAAACTGAATTGATTTGTACAATAAAATATGTGCAGCTGTGAGCTTTAGCTGTTATTTCACGAATTGATCTATAAACGACTGTACTTGCCTGGACGTTTCACTTTTTGGCTCCAGCGCAAGATATTGGCGCCACATGACAAGAGCTTTAGGGATGTTGTTAAGGTCAAAGGCGTATACGTAGGCGCTATTATAAAGACTTTCGAGGTTGTGCCGGTCTATGAGGTACGCTTTCTCGAAGTTTGCCAATGCTCGCTTAAAATCGCCGGTCTGGCGATACATGGCTCCCTGATCATTGAGGATGTCAGTGTTGTCGGGCTGCATTTCAAGAGCGCGCGCATAGGCATTAATCGCCTGTTCAGGTTGGTCAGTGTCGAAGTAGATATTGCCAAGCTCTTTCCAGGTCTCAGCTGTTGCTTCAGTAGAGGCCGCTTTTTTTTTAATGTTTTCAATCTGCTGCAGCTTGTCGCTGCTTAGCGCCTTGTCACCGGTTGTGTCAGGTTCCTCTTCTTGGTTAATCTCCGCAGCACCACTCGTTTCTACACTCCCCTCATCCATAACCGGACATATGCTCTCTGCTGCGTAGTCAAGCACCGACCCGGGGAGGATTGGCTCCGGCTGGCTGTTTTCCTGCAGTCGCTTTAGATGTTCTCCCGTCGCACCCAAAATATCGATCGGGCCGAGCAGCGCGGTTTGTTCTTGACAGTCTATTTCATAGGATTCGAGATGTGAGCGATAGCGTTTCTCCTTGTATTCAGTGGCTGCCGATTTACGCTCAGTTTCTCCCAGAGGAATAAAACGGAGCAATATTTCCAATCGCCCCAGCGGTGTCTGGTTGATGGACTTAACATCATAGGCGACCTTGTACCGAGATGTGCCCTTCATCGCTTTCCACTGTCCGGCTTGGGCATGGTACGGAAGCCCGCATAAGAGCGTTACCACTACACATAATTGTAAAAACAGGTGTGACATAACTGCCTCGCCGTGGTGGACATGGTCTGTTGGGAACTCTACGGACTTGTTTTTACGTGTATGATGCGTAAATTGTCAAGTAACTTCAAACAGTTCGTTCCGATTACCAGCCATGCTTGCATATATGATTTATAGAGTAATCCATTCGCAGAGTCCACTCCTTCAAGCCCTCTTCTCCGGTGCGTTTTAATGGAAAAAAATATACAACTAAGGAGTGTATTATGCTAGCATCCGTGCGGTGTAATGTCGCGCTTAGTGCTGGCGGGGAGTGGGCCTGGATGGAAATGCATAAATATTCGATCTCAAATTCTCTCACCTCGCTTAATATTCAGCCGGATGCTTCTGATGCTTTGCCCGGAGTAAAGACTCCCGGCAAAGTACATCGCCTTCCTCCTACAATCTGGAAAAATATGGCTGGAGATGCACTGAGCCCAATTGATAAGGCCATTGAACGAACCAGAGACTTCTTTTTTAGTGAACAGAGGCCAGATGGTTACTGGTGGGCGGAGCTTGAGTCGAATGTGACAATAACGGCAGAATATATCATGTTGTTTCACTTTCTTGGTATGGTCGATAAGCAGCGCGAACGAAAAATGGCGCATTATATTTTAAGTAAGCAGACGCAAGACGGGGGATGGCCGCTCTGGTTTGGCGGCATCGGGGATCTCTCAACAACTATTGAAGCGTATTTTTCACTTAAACTTGCAGGTTATGCTGCCAGCGACCCTGCCATGTGCAGAGCACGTGAATTTATTCTTTCCAAAGGCGGCCTTCTCAAGGCACGCGTGTTTACAAAAATCTTTCTGGCATTGTTTGGTGAATTCCCTTGGCTCGGTGTGCCTTCAATGCCGATTGAGCTTATGATGCTCCCGGAATGGGCGTATTTCAACGTTTACGAGTTATCCAGCTGGTCCCGTGCGACAATTATTCCGCTGTCTGTCGTCATGGCGGAAAACCCGGTCAGAAAATTGCCGCCACGAGCCAGAGTACCGGAGCTCTTTGTCCGTCCGCTTCGCCCCTCTGATTATACGTTTTCCCTCCAGGACGGTATATTCAGCTGGAAAAACTTCTTTATTGGTGTTGATCATCTACTTAAAATCTATGAATCATCGCCAGTCCGCCCTTTAAAGAAACGCTCGGTTGCTCTCGCTGAAAAGTGGATACTTGACCACCAGGAGTCAAGTGGCGACTGGGGCGGGATTCAACCGGCCATGCTCAATTCTGTTCTGGCGCTACACTGTCTTGGCTATGCTAATGACCATCCGGTGGTTGCAAGAGGTCTTGAGGCGCTGGCAAACTTTTGCATCGAAGATGATGAACATCTTCTGTTGCAGTCGTGCGTTTCCCCCGTGTGGGACACTGCACTGGTCCTGGTTGCGATGCAGGAGGCGGGTGTTCCGGTTGACCACCCGGCTCTGGTAAAATCCGCACAGTGGCTGTTGGACCGTGAGGTCCTTTTTAAAGGGGACTGGCAGGTCAAATCTCCGGGTGTTGAGCCTGGTGGTTGGGCGTTTGAGTTTCTGAATGACTGGTATCCAGATGTTGACGATTCCGGCTTTGTCATGTTGTCACTTAAGGATATCAAGGTTCGCGATGAAAAGCAGAGAGATCAGGCCATCAAGCGAGGGATTGCCTGGTGCCTCGCGATGCAGAGCAGAAATGGCGGGTGGGGGGCCTTTGATAAAGACAATACAAAGTATCTTCTGAATAAAATACCTTTTGCCGATCTGGAGGCGTTGATCGATCCACCGACAGCGGATCTTACCGGCCGCATGCTCGAGCTCTTTGGCACGTTTGATTTCCCTAGAAATCATTCTGCGGTGATACGGGCGCTGGAGTTTATCAAAGAGACGCAGGAACCTGAAGGGCCATGGTGGGGGCGTTGGGGAGTAAATTATATTTACGGCACCTGGTCGGTGCTTGGCGGGTTGGCAGCCATTGGCGAAGATATGACGCTGCCTTACATCAGGAAGGCGGTTAACTGGCTTAAGTCAAAGCAAAATCTTGATGGTGGCTGGGGAGAGGTCTGTGAATCGTACAGTGACCGCTCTCTGATGGGGTGCGGTCCCAGTACCCCGTCGCAAACCGGTTGGGTGCTTCTCTCACTCTTTGCCGCCGGAGAGGTGCGATCAAAAGCTGTTTCGCGTGGTGTTGAGTATCTCATTGCCACACAGAAACCTGATGGTTCGTGGGATGAGGATGCCTTCACCGGGACGGGATTCCCCAAATTCTTTATGATAAAGTACCACATTTACCGTAATTGCTTCCCGTTGACAGCCCTTGGCAGATATCGCCGTTTGTTGCTTGAAGAATGCTGAAACTTTTGATTCGTGACCAACCCTGGCCGCTGCAGCTGGAAATGGAACCGTGATGCTATGCCAGCGATAATTATCTATCCTCTTATATGAAGACCTTTGTTACGGGAGCGACCGGTTTTATTGGTGCCAATATCGTGCGTGAGCTGCTCCGCGACGGGCGGGAAGTCCGGGCGCTCGTTCGGCCGGACTCGAATCTTGCCAATCTGAAAGGGCTTGATATCGAGATCTGGAAGGGGGACCTTCGCGACACAGCCGGATTGAGGTCAGGGCTTAAGGGGTGTGATGTCCTGTACCACGCGGCGGCTGATTACCGTCTCTGGACACGCAACTCTGCTGAAATGTACCGCACCAATGTGGGAGGGACGGCAGCTGTTCTGGAAGCGGCGCTCGAGAACGGTATCTCGCGAGTGGTCTATACCAGTAGTGTCGGGACCCTTGGTAACCCCGGCAATTGTATGCCGGGTAATGAAGATACTCAAGTAACGCTGGAGGACATGGTCGGACCCTACAAGAGAAGCAAATTCCTTGCTGAGCGAGAAGCAGAAAGGTTTGTTGCACGCGGGTTACCAATAGTAATAGTGAATCCTTCAACCCCGGTTGGACCGTGGGATGTAAAGCCGACACCCTCCGGGAAAATAATAGTTGATTATCTGAAACGACGGATGCCGGCTTACCTGGATACTGGCTTGAATTTAATTGATGTGGAGGAGTGTGCTCGCGGGCACATCCTGGCAGAGCAAAAAGGCCAGGTCGGCCGGAAATACATACTTGGCAATGCGAATATTTCTTTGCATGATATTTTCAGGATGCTCGAGGAGATAACCGGGATTCCGGCGCCCAAAGTACGCTTGCCATATGTCCCGGTACTGGTGGCCGCCTGGCTCAATGAGGGGCTTTCCCGGATATCCGGACGCGAGCCATTGATTCCGCTGGCCGGAGTTCAGATGGCAGGGCACCATATGTATTTTGACTCAGAAAGGGCGGTTCGGGAGCTTGGTCTGAAACACTCTTCTGTGAAGATATCTCTGGAAAAGGCAGTAGAATGGTTCGTTGCAAACGGATATGTGTAGAAACAGATGAGGTGTCAACGATGTTGCTTGAAACAATAAACTCACCGTCAGATCTTAAAAAACTGAAACCGGAACAATTGCCGGATCTTGCGGCTGAGGTTCGGAAATTTCTTCTGGAGACGGTTTCTGCCACCGGTGGTCATCTCGGTTCCAATCTCGGGACGGTGGAGCTGTCTATCGCCTTGCACTACTGCTTCGACTCCCCCAATGACAAAATAATCTGGGACGTCGGGCATCAGGCCTATACCCACAAGATTCTTACCGGCCGTCGTGATCAATTCCATACACAACGTCAGTACAAGGGAATTTCCGGTTTTCCAAAACGCTCCGAGTCAGAGCATGATGCGTTCGGGGTCGGCCACTCATCCACCTCTATCTCGGCCGGTCTCGGTATGGCTGCGGCCGACAGCCTTGACGGAAAGCGGAATCATTCAATAGCGGTGATAGGTGATGGCTCACTGACCGGAGGGATGGCTTTTGAGGCGCTGAACCAGGCCGGGCACCTCAAAAAAAATCTGATTGTCATCCTGAACGACAATGAAATGTCGATTTCAAAGAATGTCGGTGCTTTCTCCACATTTATTTCACGCAAGATGACCGGCCGCTACTACCGTGATTTGAAAAAAGAGATGCAGGTGCTTCTTAAGCATATTCCTGCTTTTGGTACTGATATTCTACAGTTTGCCCGTCGTGCGGAAAACTCGTTGAAGGGGTTTCTTACTCCCGGTGCACTTTTTGAGGCTCTCGGTTTCGACTATCTTGGGCCTCTTGATGGGCACGATCTGCGCCAATTGGTAGAGGTTTTTAAAAATATTAATGAACTTGACGGCCCTCTGCTGGTGCATGTGATGACAACCAAAGGGAAGGGATACAAGCCGGCAGAAGATACTCCTGCCAAATATCATGGTGTCGGCGCCTTTGATGTTGCGACCGGCAAAGGTGCTGCCAAACCGGCTGTAAAATCCTACACGGATATATTCGGTGAGACGCTGTTGCAGTTGGCCGAGGAAGATGCGAAGATAGTTGCCATAACCGCCGCCATGCCTGATGGAACCGGGCTCAATCCGTTCTCTCAGCGTTTTCCGGAGCGTTTCTTTGATGTTGGCATAGCCGAACAGCATGCCATGACGTTTGCGGCAGGACTTGCGGCAGAAGGCTTCAGGCCTGTTGTTGCAATTTATTCAACCTTTGTTCAGCGTGCCTACGATCAGGTCTTTCATGATATCTGTCTGCAGAAACTGCCGGTGACCATAGCTATGGACCGTGCCGGACTGGTGGGAGATGATGGCCCGACTCATCATGGCGCATTTGACCTCTCCTATTTGCGGCATCTGCCGGGAATAACCGTGATGGCCCCCAAGGATGAGAACGAGTTACGCCACATGCTCAAGACGGCTGTTTACTCCGGTCAACCGGTTGCGTTGCGCTATCCGAGAGGGGCAGGCTATGGAGTCGCTCTTGACCATGAGCTGAAACTTATTGAGATAGGGAAGGGGGAACAGCTGCTTGATGGCAGTGATTTGACTATTATCGCCATCGGGGCAACGGTCTACCCGGCACTCCAGGCTGCCGACGCGCTGAGACAGAAGGGGATCTCAGCCGGAGTCGTCAACGCCCGTTTCGTGAAACCGCTTGATGCAGAACTCATCCTCAGTGCCGCTCGCACGTCCGGACGGGTTCTGACGGTGGAGGAGAATGCCCTGCAGGGAGGTTTCGGCAGTGCCGTTCTGGAGTTGTTATATGACAACAACCTGCAGGACGTAAAGGTGCGCCGTCTCGGACTTCCCGACCACTATATCGAGCAGGGAAGTCAGGTCCAGCTGCGCAAAGATGTTGGCATAGATTCAGAAGGAATTACCGCAGCAGCACTAGAATTTGTGAAATGAGGATATTATGACACGAGATGAAGCACGCAAAAAAATCATATTTGCCCTGGACGTACATGGTCTGGAAGATATTGACCGCTGGGCTGAGGCACTGTCAGGCAACGTGGGGATGTTCAAGGTCGGCAAGGAACTGTTCACCTCCTGTGGTCCGGCAGCGGTAAAAGCTGTTCAGAGGCATGGTGGCCAGGTCTTTCTCGATCTTAAATATCATGACATTCCGAATACTGTTGCGAACGCGATGCTTGAGGCTGCCCGCCTTGGTGTCCAGCTAACCAATCTGCACGCTCTGGGCGGCGCAGAAATGATGGAAACCGCTGTCTCAGCGGTACATAAGGAATTCAGCGGCGCAGAGCGTCCACGGCTTCTCGCGGTGACTATTCTGACATCGTCAACAGCCCTGACGCTGCAGCAGGTGGGAATAGAGCATTCGGTCCAGGATATGGTTGTACGTCTGGCGCGTCTTGCCAAGGAGTCTGGTATGGATGGTGTTGTCGCCTCCCCGCTTGAGATCGGTTTGATCAGGGAAGCGTGCGGCCCTGATTTCTTGATTGTTACTCCAGGCGTGCGTCCTTCTTTTGCCGCTGTTGATGACCAGAAGCGAATTATGACTCCATCAGAAGCGGTCTCATCAGGAGCAGACTATCTGGTCATCGGCCGGCCGATCGCTAAAGCAGTTGATCCGGTTCAGGCGGCAGAATGTATAGCAAATGAGATAGTGGAAGGTGCCCCATGAAAGGTGAACTGATCTTTGGTGTCAATCCGGTGAAAGAATCTCTGCAGGGAACACGCGGGGCTTTCAATCTTTATGTGCAAATCAGCGCCACTGACCATCGCGTTGAAAAAATCATCAGGCTGGCCGAGGAGCGGGGCGTTGCGGTACATCGCAGAGATAAGGGCGATCTTACCAGGATGTGCGCATCATCGCATCATCAGGGCATTGCTCTTGAGGTCGAGCCCTTTCGCTACGCCGATTTTGACGAGCTGCTGGCGTCACTCGGCCAACCAGGTTCGAATGGTTTTCTTCTCGTTCTGGACGCAATTCAAGACCCTTACAATCTGGGTGCTCTGATCCGATCAGCTGCCTGTGCCGGGGTTGACGGCGTTTTAATCCCGAAGGACCGCGCCTGCGGTATCACTGCCGCAGCCGAGAAGACCTCGGCTGGTGCCGTAGAAACTGTCCCGGTGGCTATGGTTACAAATATTGCGCAAACGCTCGAAACACTTAAAAAATCAGGCTACTGGGTGTACGGGTTGGATGGCGCTGCCAGGCAGTCGGTCTATGGAACAGAGTTTTCTGGAAACGTCGCCCTGGTGGTCGGAGGAGAGGGGGAGGGAATCAGGCCGCTCGTGCGCAAACAGTGTGATGTTGTGATGTCGATCCCGCAGTATGGTGGGGTAAGCTCACTGAATGCCTCCGTTGCCGGAGGGATAGCTCTTTTTGAGATTGCGAGGAAGGTGCGGGGTTAGGTTTTCAATGTTTTTTCGTCAAACAGCTTGAAGTATTCCGAGCGACACCGGTTCTCTACATCAACCAGGGCCTGGAACGCCTCACGGAAATCGGTCCTGCCGATACTGAAGACTCCGTGGCCATAGACAACGGCCGAACCCGTTTTACCTATCACCGGCGGGACATTCTTTGCAATGCCGCCGGCGCCGATCTCTCCTGCTACTACCGGAGTGTCTCCCAAAAAGCGTACTTTTGCACAATCCTTCCAGCAGTCGGTCATATGGCATGATTCTTTTTCACGGCAGAGCATGCTCATGACGACTGCGAAACGCGGGTGGCCATGCAGTATTGCACGACAACCGCTCTCCTCAACAATGGCGCGGTGTGCAACCAGCTCGCTTGAGGCGGTTATGCCGACCGTTGAGCTGTTTTCAAAAGGAACAGGATCAATACAACCGGGGAGTTCATCCAGGCTGGATGCGGTTTGAGAGATATAGATAATGTTTCCACTTGAATATGAAATGTTGCCGAAAAAGGAATCAACCAGACCACGCTGAACGGTATATCTGCCGACGCGAGCTATTTCCTCCAGGATGTCACTTTTTTCATAAAGCGGCCCTTGCCGAAACTCTAGTCCATCAGACGAAAGCGGAACGAGCAGGCCGCTCCGGAAATGGTCAAAGGCCTCCTCTTCACCGGGGAGCATGTAGCCGTTTTCAAACAGATCTTCAAGGTATTTGATAAAAGTTGAGTGGAAAACCGAGGACCAGTTGATATAGGCCTGCTCAACCGTCAATGTACCGGTCGCGATGATGCCGATTCCTTCTGCAATGATCCCTTTGCGGCCCCCTAACAGCGCCGCTATCGTCTTCGCAAGGTCAGCGCCGGTCTCGCCCCTGCGTATAATTGGAATGTCATGCAGAAATGTACGGGTTTCGGTGTCACGGGGGGTAATCGTATGCTCGTCGCTGGCGGCTCTCTGGATGAGAAAGTCTGCAAACGGAAGCGAAGGGACGGCGGCAGCCAGCGCAAGGCCGTTCATGCGGGATAGGACCTTTTCTGAGAGCGCTGCCAGAAAAGGTTCACCAGCAGAAATTAATGTGTCATCCTGGGCAGCAAAAGCGATCCGCCCTGCCGGCGCCGAGCCTTCTGAAATCAGTTTGGCGGTATATTTTAAAATCTGGTCATGCATCAGGGGGTAGTTGCTGGAATGTTGGTAAACAGTATAGAACCGTCTGAAAGTGTCTCGCTCCGGAAGCGGGGCACTCGATGAGTACTGGCAATAAGTGTCTTTTTAGGCAGCGTCATGCCGTTGCCGGGGAGAAAGGCTGCAGTGACATTTGTTCCCGCCTGCCACGCTTCAAAATGAAGGTGCGGCCCCGTAGATCTTCCGGTAGAGCCCGATAGAGCCAGCGTGCTTTCAGCCGTAACAGATTGTCCCACGGCTACGAGTATTCGGCTGTTGTGTGCATACAGGGTTATGATTCCGTTGTCGTGTTCAACGATGACAGTGTTGCCGTACCCGGAACGACTTCCGCTATAGACGACGGTACCGGGAGCAACAGGCATGACGTGGGTCCCGGCAGGGATCGCGATGTCAATACCGTTATGCTGGCGCCAGTTTCCATCAATCGGATCTATTCTCATGCCTACCATTGACGTTATTGCCCCCCCGACTACGGGGAGGTGCGGCTCAAAGCTGTTCTCTTTGGATTCGTCGTGAGGGGTAAGGGAGGCCATCACCGTTTTTTTGACAATCTCATCAAGTGAAATATCATGAACATTGGCTCCAGGCGATGTTTTTCGTCGTTTTGTAACGCTTGCCGGGCGGTCTTTAATAACTACCGTGGCGCTTTTGCTGCTGGGAGTGTCGGTAAATGTTTCAACACCGTCTACCGTGACAAAACGATAGATGTCCGCCTTTGCAGCAGAGCTGCACAGACAGAAAACAACCGCAAGAGAGAGTGAACATAAACAGGGGAGAATGCCCGGGGTTATGTGGGGGGCTTTGGTGAGTCGTGTCAATTGTACTTGTTGTTCGACGCTTTTTCTGATAGTTAATTTCATCTGACAAGGATATCTCATTCTGGTAAATAGTTCAATTCATCATCTTCGGGGTGTCTGAGGTGTTTCAATATTACGACAAAGCGGTGAGGGGCACTGAACGGGAAGATAGGCTGGTTATTCTTCAGTTTCTGCAGGGGATGATCGGTCAACAATTCTCTTTTTTAAATTACTATAAGGAAATTCCTGTTTCATATGATGCAACTTTACTGAGTGTCGAGAACGAAATGGCGGAATTTGCGGTTCATGAATATCAGGCCAAAGTCGTAAATATGGAGAAAAAAACGCTTATTCATTCGCATGCCATGAGCCCGTTTCCTGAAGATATGATTGGTGAGGCCTTTTATGTGAGTTCGGCCAAAAAACGTGTTATTTTGTGCAACTTCGGATATGCGAATATTCGCTCTGACATGAGACGATTTGTGCGTGTCCTTCTTGACAGTCCCGTTGAAGCCGAGTTGCTGTTTGAAGGGGACGTTTTAGTGGGTAATGTGAAAGACCTTTCGCTCGGAGGGGCTGCCATCAGCGCCATGTCTGCCGACCTTCTGGTTCCCGGTCTTGACGTAAACATGTTTTTGAAGCTGCCAGATCTTTATAATGGTTCAATGCGTGAAGTTGGCATGAGTGCTACTATCGTTAAAGTTGTCGGGGAAAGTGCTCCTTTTACCTGCATAATCGAATTTCATGCAGAAAAACATTCTCAGCAGCAGATTGCCTACTATATTAATCAGCGCCAGGTTGAGATAATCAAGGAGCTGAAGGATATAAATGTATGAGTAGTGTTGCTTGGCGTGCATAGAATGTATGCAGCCACGCCCGCTTGCATGACCTTTTATTGTGCATGTGGTGATGGTCGTTGACGGCTGGAAGCCAAGGCTCACCTTAAACTGTCTAAATATACAGCCATAATAACACAGCCAAATAATTGGCAAGGAGCTTGCTTCCAAACCTTCTGATTAGGCGGTTCAATTAGTGTCAGGATCGTTTTCCTGACTTTCCTTGCTTTCATAACATATCAAGTAACGGGAGGGTAATATCGTGAAAAAAGTCGAAGCGATCATAAAGCCGTTCAAGTTGGATGAAGTTAAGGAATCTCTTAATGAAATTGGCATTCAGGGGATCACTATAAGCGAAGTGAAAGGGTTCGGACGGCAGAAAGGGCATACAGAGCTCTACCGAGGAGCAGAATATGTCGTGGATTTTATTCCTAAAATTAAGCTGGAAATTATTGTCGCTGACTCAATCCTTCCACAAGTCGTCGAGGCGATTGAAAAATCCGCTAAAACCGGACGTATCGGCGATGGGAAAATATTTGTTACCAATGTAGAAGAAGTTGTTCGTATCAGAACTGGCGAAACCGGAGAAGATGCACTGTAACAAAAACAAATATAGAAAGGAGTAACAGATGACCCCGAAGCAAGTGCTTGAATTCGCCAAAGAAAACGGCGCGAGAATGGTTGATTACAAGTTTATGGATTTTATTGGTACCTGGCAGCACGTTTCAGTGCCAATGTCCGAGTTTAGTGAGGATACTTTTGAAGAAGGTCAGGGTTTTGATGGCTCTTCAATTCGTGGCTGGCAGCCTATCCACGCTTCTGATATGATCCTTCTTCCAGATCCGACTACCGCCAAGATGGACCCTTTTGTCAAGGTCCCGACCATGTCGATTATTTGCGATATTTTCGATCCGATTACCAAGGAAGATTACACACGTGATCCACGTAACATTGCGAAAAAGGCCGAAATGTACCTGAAGTCAACCGGTATAGGCGACACCGCTTTCTTTGGTCCGGAAGCAGAGTTCTTCATTTTTGATGATGTCCGTTACTCTTCAACAGCCAATCAATCTTTCTTTGCCGTTGATTCCTCTGAAGGTGCCTGGAATACCGGTCGTGAAGAGTTCCCGAACCTTGGTTACAAGCCGCGCCACAAAGAAGGCTATTTCCCCTGTTCACCTGTTGATTCCCAAAATGACCTGCGTAACGAAATGGTCGAAGTACTTCAGAGTGTCGGTATTCGTGTTGAGTGTCAACATCACGAAGTTGCTACCGGTGGTCAAGCTGAAATCGATATGCGTTTCTCATCGCTGGTTGATATGGCTGACCAGTTGCAGTGGTTCAAATATGTTATCAAGAACGTTGCTTACCGTAATGGCAAAACAGTAACATTTATGCCAAAGCCGCTTTATGGCGATAACGGCTCCGGGATGCACTGCCACATGTCGATCTGGAGAGACGGACAGAACCTGTTCGCCGGTGATAAATACGGCGGTCTTTCCCAGATGGCTCTTTGGTACATCGGCGGGATTATCAAACATGCAAAGGCGCTCTGCGCTATTACAAACCCTACCACCAACTCGTATAAGCGACTGGTGCCCGGTTTTGAGGCGCCGGTAAACATGGCTTACTCAAGCCGTAACCGTTCTGCTTCACTGCGCATTCCGATGATGTCAACTAATCCGAAAGCAAAGCGTGTTGAATACCGTACCCCGGATCCATCATGCAATGGTTATCTGGCTTTTGCCGCCATGCTGATGGCCGGTCTGGATGGTATTGAAAACAAAATAGATCCAGGCCAGCCTCTGGACAAAGATATTTACGGTCTTACTCCGGAAGAGCTCAAAGACATTCCGTCAGCACCGGGGACTCTTGAAGAAGCTCTGCAGTGCCTCAAAGATGACCATGAGTTTCTTCTGAAGGGTGATGTATTTACCCCCGACGTAATTGAAAAGTGGATCGAGTACAAGACAGAGGCCGAAGTTAACCCTGTTCGTATGCGTCCGGTTCCACTTGAGTTTGAATTGTACTACGATATTTAATTAAAACTAAAGCAGCATACAACAATGAAAGGCGGGAGCGATCCCGCCTTTTTGCGTATCTGATTCAGAGCCGCAATCAAGATATAAAACAAAAAAACATTTACCGCAGAGTACGCAGAGGAACGCGGAGTAAAATCGAATGTTTATGACTTAAATACGTTGCACCTTAACGGTGATAGCATTTTTCCCATAACATCATGTCATCATGTTTTATCTGTGAACCTCTGCCGTTCTCTGCGGTGCAACTGCCGTTTATAGGATAAAAGCAAAGCCATGCATTGATTATACAGTGTCAAACATAAAAAAGGAGCCCCGTCAGGAGGCTCCTTTTTTAGGCAAGCACGTAAAGATTCGCGATTACAGGATGAAAAGCATTTCCCCATAGGTCGGCAGCGGCCAGTATTTGGCGGCAATTATTTTTTCCAGCGCATCACCATCGGCACGCAGTTCAAACATTTTCGTGAATACCTTTTCCCTGAATGCAGCGGCCTGTTTTTCAAGATCGGCAATGTTCAGTGCGCTTTCAAGGGCTTTCTCCAGTGCCTTGGTGTTGCTGCTTGCAGAAGCAAGTTTGTTGGAGAGTTCTTCCAGCAACGCTTTCTGTGTCGAGACATTCAGTTTTCCGGATACTGCTGTAACGGCACTGATAGAAGATGCTACCGTTGTCGCGTATTCTATGGCGGTAGGGATTATGCTGTGGTTGGCCATGTCAATCATGGTCAGGGCTTCAATATTCAGCGTCTTAACATATTGTTCAACCATGATTTCATAGCGTGAATGAAGTTCTTTTTCGGTGAAGACTTTGTGTGCAACAAACAACTCAACCGCTTCTTTTGTTACCAGCTCTTTCAGCGCCTGAGGGGTGTTCGGAATATTCAGCAGGCCGCGCTTCTTGGCTTCTTTAACCCACTCGTCGGAGTAGTTGTTGCCGTTGAACACAACACGCTTATGTTTCTTAGCGGTTTCCTGAAGCAGTTTCTCAAGGTCGGCTGAAAAGTTTTTCGATTTTTCAAGTTTGTCGGCAAATCCCTTCAGCGCATCAGCAATGATTGTATTAATGATAATGTTGGGGCCTGAGATAGAGAAGGATGAGCCGAGCATCCTGAACTCAAACTTGTTGCCGGTAAAGGCGAACGGAGAGGTTCTGTTTCTGTCGGTGGCGTCCTTGATCAGTGCAGGGAGGGTGGTTACCCCGATCTTCATATCGGCGTTTACGGAGGATGATTTTACTCCGCCAGCCACGATCTGGTCGATAATGTCGGCAAGCTGGTCGCCAAGGAAAATGGAAATAATTGCCGGGGGTGCCTCGTTAGCGCCCAGGCGGTGGTCATTGCCGGCGTTGGCGCATGAGGAACGCAGGAGTCCCGCATACGTATCGACAGCTTTGATAGTTGCCATCAGGAAGGTCAGGAACTGGGCGTTCTCGTGGGGGGTCTGACCCGGCTCAAGCAGGTTCTGTCCGTCATTTGAGCTCATGGACCAGTTGTTGTGCTTACCGGAGCCGTTGACGCCGGCAAATGGTTTTTCGTGCAGCAGGCAGACCAGGTCATGTCTGATGGCAACCCGCTTCAGAACATCCATAACCATCTGATTGTGGTCAGTGGCAATGTTTGTGTTCTCAAAAATCGGGGCGAGTTCAAACTGTCCGGGGGCAACTTCATTGTGCTGGGTTTTTGCGGTAACACCCAGTACCCAGAGCTCTTCATTTACTTCTTTCATGTAAGACAGCACTCTTTCCTTGATAGTGCCGAAATAGTGGTCTTCCAGCTCCTGGCCTTTTGTAGACATGGCCCCGAAGAGTGTTCTGCCAGCCATCATCAGGTCGGGTCTTTTGAGAAAAAAAGACTTGTCCACAAGGAAGTATTCCTGTTCAGCGCCGACAGTAGATGTAACCCTGCTGACGGTTGTATTCCCGAATAATCTCAGTACACGCACCGCCTGTGTGGAAAGCGCTTCCATGGAGCGGAGCAGAGGGGTTTTTTTGTCCAGAGCCTCACCGGTATACGAGCAAAAGGCGGTAGGTATGCAGAGAGTTATGACATCGGCTTCTTCTCTCAGGAACGCAGGAGAGGTGCAATCCCACGCTGTGTAGCCCCTCGCTTCAAAGGTTGCTCTCAGGCCGCCGCTGGGAAAAGACGACGCGTCGGGCTCTCCCTTGATAAGCTCTTTCCCGGAGAACTCCATCAAGGCAGTACCATTTTCTGATGGTGTGAGGAATGAGTCATGTTTTTCTGCCGTAATACCGGTCATCGGCTGGAACCAGTGGGTAAAATGTGTTGCACCTCTTTCAACAGCCCACTCTTTCATTGCAGTAGCGACAACATCTGCGATTGTAGGGTCAAGCGGCAGGCCTTCATCGATGGTTTTTTTCAGGTTTTTGAAAACACCTTTAGGTAGCCTTTCTCTCATAACCGTCTGGTTGAATACGTTCTTTCCAAACATCTCCATTTGTACAGCCTCCTTTTTTGGCAGCGTTGTTTAAAAAATAAGCAAAGAGCTTATTGGGTGTGGTCGTTGTTTTAATCGGTTACAGAAGTTTTGTATTGAATTTTTGAATTTAAAGCAATATAAGTGCCAAAACTCTCAGTGAAGGCAGCAGTCTTTGCCGGTTGAGGGAGTTCCACTGGCATTGATTGCTTCGTTTTTAACCACTGACCCTTGTGTTTAGTTATTAATTTTTATTCTTAACCGTAAAACATTGTAATTCATTGGTGGTTTAAAGGGAGTAAAGGGCTGTATAAATACGGCTGTTTCTACGTTTGGAGGGTGCCTTGCAATTGACTTTGCTGGCCCACTCTGCTAGAAGAGGTAAGATTTATTCAGTTTAAAGGACTTGTAATGGAAAGTTTCTTTCTAAAGCTTTCGGTCATGCTTGTGCCAGGCATGTTGGCTATTGTTTGCCACGAAGTTTCCCATGGCTACGTGGCTTGGCGTTTTGGCGATCCAACGGCACGAATGCTGGGGCGGTTGACACTCAACCCTCTGAAACATATCGATATCTTCGGCACACTTATGATTTTTTTTATTGGCATCGGCTGGGCCAAGCCGGTTCCGGTCGTGTCGGAAAATCTGCGCAACCCCAAACGGGATATGATCTGGGTGGCGGCTGCAGGGCCGGTCACTAATATCTTGCTGGCTACAGTTTCGGCGTTTATGCTACGTGGTCTGGTGGCTTTTGCCGGTCCGGCCGCTCCGGGATCATTGCTCGCCATGCTTGTTGAACCGATGATTCTGATGCTGGCTTTTTCAGTCTATATAAATCTTCTTCTGGCAATTTTCAACATGATCCCGGTGCCACCTCTGGATGGTGGCCGCGTATTGTCCGGATTGCTCCCCAACCGCCAGGCTGCTGCCCTGTCTCGTATCGAGCCGTACGGGATGATTGTAATTATCGCGCTGGTCTTTTTTACCAACATCTTTTCGTACATTATATCCCCGGTGTTGAAAATAGGTGTTCAGTTACTGGCCGGTCCACAGAGCGGGCTTGTCCTGAACGTCACCAGGCTGATGATGCATTAAATTCCCACTATTTTTGAAGGTTACCTATGAACGATCCTAGAATCAGGCAGTTTGCAGAGATACTGGTTGATTACTCTACCAGGGTGAAAAAAGGCGATATTGTCCTGATTAATGCCGCCGGCCTGGAGGCCATGCCGCTGGTAAAGGAACTGTATTCTCTCTGCCTCGCACGTGGCGCCGCATATGTTGAATACAGCTTTTCAGTCCCGGAAATAGATCGCAGCTTTTATAATGGCGCCAATAAACAGCAACTTGGTTACTTCCCGCAGCACAAGCTGGATTTCTACAAAAAGGTTACGGTGTATATCGGGATTTCCGCCGGTAATAATTCCATGGTTATGGCTAATGCGCGTCAGGATTCGATGGTTGCATATGCCAAGCTTACCAGGCCGCTGGTCGATCAGCGCGTTAAGCACACTCGCTGGTGCGTGACCCGCTACCCGACCTACGCCTCAGCCCAGGAAGCTCGCATGAGCCTTGATGAATACGAGGACTACCTGTTCTCGGCCTGCTGCATTGACTGGAAAGCAGAGTCAAAGAAGCAGGAAAAGCTTAAAAAGCTGATCGACCGGACCAAAAATGTGCAAATTCTGGCTCCTGACACGGATCTCCGTTTCAGTATTGACGGTCTGCCCGGCATTAAGTGTGATGGTCGCCTCAATATGCCGGACGGTGAGGTTTTTACCGCTCCGGTCAAAAACTCTGTCCAGGGGCATATCTCCTACAACTGCCCGAGCATTTATCAGGGGAAGGAATATAACGGCGTCAGGTTCGAGTTTGTTGACGGCAAGATTGTCAAAGCAACCGCCGATGGAGGGATGAGCAAGGCCCTCAACAAAATTCTGGATGCTGACGATGGTGCCCGCTACATCGGTGAGTTTGCTATCGGTGTCAATCCGGGGATTCGCCAGCCGATGCGTAATATCCTTTTTGATGAAAAAATCTTCGGTTCAATTCATTTCACCCCCGGGCAGGCGTATGACGAGTGTGATAACGGTAACCGCTCCTCCGTACACTGGGACCTGGTGCGGATTCTTGCCGATGGTGAAATATTGTTTGACGGTGTTCTTATCCAGAAAAACGGCCGTTTTGTTCATAAGGAACTTTTAGAATTAAACCCTGTCGGACCTCAATAAGCTGGATAAGTGCATTACCTAAGTTTTTTGCCAGAAATTCACAGAAACAAATCATAACTGACCAAGAAAGAGTATGAAACCTATGCCGCAGAGCCCTGAAATAGTATTTGAACACGATGACTTTGAATTTGAAACAATCGACGAAGAGCTTCTGGTTGACGGGCGCTGTCAACAGGTTCTGAAGCAATTCTATCTGTTCCTCCAACAGCAGGGGATGGTCGCTGAAAGTGCTTCTGAGCTGGCCTTTAGCGCCGATCTCTATCTGCGGGATTACCTGATTGACTTCGGCCGGCAGAACATTGTACGCCCGGAGCCCGGCATCGTTACCAAGTTTGCCGGATCCTGGTTTATCACCCATACGCTAGATCCGGATTTTGCCACGTTGGAGCGTCATCTGACTGCAATATCCGAGTTATACGGGTACATGCATCGTCAGCATCTGATTTCCGCAGATGAGCTCTCTTTCCTTCTGGAGGAGGCAGGGCAGACCGAGTTTTACCGTCAGCGGATTGACTCTTTCCTGAATCTTACCGGTGCCGGGTTTGCCGCCTGGGATGCAGAGTGCCCGGCCGTTTTGTAACGGTTGATACGGAGTGATGGAAATGACGTGTAAGAGTGCGAAGCAGATGGTCCTCACGATCCATGCCCGGAAGTATCTCAGAAATGATTGGTCCTTTGATTTTGACGGTCAACCTTTTCATGATTTTCTGGCTGGCGTGATAACGGATATGGAACGGTTAGGAGTGGCTCTGACCGTTGTGCGCAATCACGATTCGATAATCACAATCAACAGTTATGCCGACCTGTTGAATGTTGTGAAAATCTCTTCCCATCAGGATGGGCATAGCAATCAGTGTGTTGGGCATATTATAGGGAAAAGCCGGGGACTCGATATCCTGGAAGACATCAATGTCGCTATCAGGCGCGTGGCGTTTGCACCGGAAACGGTGGCGCCATCCAGTGAATTCAGAAAGGTCTGCCATAACTGCGGTTGCGGGTGCTAAACATTGTCCCGTAAGGTCTGTTAGCCCTGTGCAGATGGTTATTGTTACCCGCATAATTTAGTGTCAAGGAGATCGGCCATGTCATCAGCATCTATCCCTGAAACCGTAAGAAGACTACTCGCGTCGCAACCGATTGAACTGCCGATCTTTCATCCGGTAGCGTTGAAGCTTCAGAGGATGCTTTCAGATTATGATTTTACCGTTGACGAGGTGTCCCAGGTAGCAAATGAGGATATGTCGCTGGCCAGCCAGATGCTTAAAATTGCCAACTCTCCCATGTATATGGGACGCTCCAAAGTAGCTACAATCAAAGAAGCTGTCATCCGTCTTGGAGCACAGCAGGTGATCAATCTTGTGATTGCGGCTTCTCAGGCATCGGCCCACTCGTCCAGTAATCCGGCGCTTGATCACTATATGAAGGAGTTGTGGCTGCACAGTCATAGTTGCGCCCTCGGAGCCCGCTGGCTGGCCCACTCGTGCGGTATGCGCGGTGTTGCCGATGAAACCTATCTGGCGGCACTCCTGCACGATGTCGGCAAGCTCTATCTGCTGAAATCGATTGAGAAACTGGTGGCAGCCGGGGTTATTAATTCGCTGTTTGATGATGAGCTGATTCTGGAGATTTTTGAAGTGATGCATGCAGAGCAGGGATATCGCATGATGCAGCATTGGAATTTTCCGGCGATGTACTGTGACGTGATCCGCGATCATAACTCTGAAGAATGGGATACCGTCAACAAGATGCTGGCTATTGTAAGGTTTGTGAACATGGCCTGTCACCGGCTCGGGATCGGCCTGAAACATGAGCCGGACCTGGCCTTGATAGATACGGTGGAAGCGGAAATTCTCGATATAACCGATACACAGATTATTGAGCTTGAGATGATGTTGGAGGAATCCAGAGAAACTGCGCTGGAGGTTTGACAGCGGCAGCTTCTCTGTTCCATGCAGTGATTAGAGCAGGGGGTGAACGTTACTCTATGGGGGCCGGTTCGCACAGGTTCTCAGCGCAGTTAGCCTCTCCGCCGCAGGTGAAGCAATAGAATTTCGGGTCACTGCTTATCTTGGCAATTTCATCGTGCAGCCCGTTACTTCTCAACATACAGAGATGGCCATGATGGTCGGCGCCGCAGCGGCATGTAGTTGTGGCGGTCATTGTGTCTTCCTCCGGAAATTATGTAGGCAGCTAAAAGTCGCGGTTACAATATCAGAACAGCGTGAAAAAGAAAATAGTTTGCATGTCGGCCAATCCGCCAGAGAACCGAAAAAATATGGTGCGGTAACAGATTGTTCTCTACGAAACAATGCCGGATATCATTCCCAACGTCCTTAAAGGAAACATATACCTATGATATTTAAGCCCTTGTCTCTTCTTGTTACCGGAGGGGCCGGTTTTATCGGTTCCAATTTCATTCATTCTTTCACAGCAAACAATCCGGAATGCAAGGTCACCAACCTTGACTGTCTTACCTACGCCGGCAACCTCAAAAATCTGACCGCGCTCGAAGGGAACCAGAATTACCGCTTTGTCAAAGGGGATATCGGTGACGCCCCGCTGGTGGCACGCCTTCTCGGCGACCAGCGGATTGATGCGGTTGTGCATTTTGCCGCCGAGTCCCATGTCGATCGCTCAATTACCGGGCCGGAACTATTTGTCAGGACGAACGTGCTCGGTACCCAGATTTTGCTGGAGGAGTGTCGCAAACATTGGCAGTCCGGAGTTGTTGCCGGTTTTCGCTATCTGCAGATTTCAACAGATGAAGTCTATGGCAGCCTGGGCGATAGCGGCTACTTTACCGAAGAAACACCGCTGGCCGCCAATTCACCTTATTCAGCCAGCAAGGCGGGGGCTGACCTGCTGGTGCGCGCGTATCATGAAACGTTCGGCATGCCGACCCTGAACACCCGCTGCTCCAATAACTATGGCCCTTACCACTTTCCGGAGAAGCTGATCCCGCTTCTGATCCACAATATCATCAACAAGAAGCCGCTACCGGTCTACGGTGACGGCTTGAATGTCCGTGACTGGCTGCATGTCCGGGATCATGCGGTGGCGGTCGAGACCGTTTTGAAAAAGGCGACCCCCGGGTCGGTCTATAATATCGGCGGCAACAACGAATGGAAAAACATCGACATCGTTAATCTGGTTTGTGACCTGCTGGACGGGCGTCTCGGCCGTGCAAACGGCGAAAACCGCACGTTGATCTCCTTTGTCAAGGACCGTCCCGGCCACGATCGCCGCTATGCCATTGATGCCTCGCGCCTCAAAGCCGATCTTGGCTGGAGCCCGGCATATACATTTGAACAGGGGATTGCCGAAACGATCGACTGGTATCTCGCCCACCAGGAATGGGTGGCTGAGGTGACTTCCGGTGCGTATCGCGAATATTGTCAGAGCCAGTATGGCGGAGGTGCATCTTGATCCTGGTCGTTGGGGCACATGGCATGTTGGGGCGCGACCTCGTCGCCCTCCTGGGTGACCGGGGGCACGGCATTGATATTGCTGATATCGATATTACCTCGCCTGAATCGGTACTGACGGTAGTTGCCGCACTTAAGCCGGAGGTGGTGGTTAACTGTGCCGCCTATACCGATGTGGATGGTTGCGAGGGGAACACCGAAACGGCAATGGCGGTCAACGGTGAAGGTGTGGCGTATCTGGCGATGGCCTGCCGGGACCTCGGCACCCTGCTGGTACAGGTCAGTACCGACTACGTTTTCGATGGCGGCAAGGGTACTCCGTATGTTGAGGATGATGCTCCGCACCCCGTCAGTGTCTACGGTGAATCAAAGCTGGCGGGCGAAATGAACGCGGCATTCTGCCCGGAGCATCTGATCGTACGGACGCAGTGGCTCTACGGTCTGCACGGGAAAAATTTTGTTGAGACCATGCTCCGTTTGGGAGCTGAAAAGGATGAACTGGCCGTTGTCGATGATCAGATCGGTTCGCCGACCTGGACCGTGGATCTGGCACAAGCGATTATTGCATTGATCGACGGCGGCTGCAGGGGAACGTATCATGCGGCGAATTCAGAGTACTGTTCATGGAATGCTTTTGCCAAAGTGATCTTTGCAGAGAGCGGCATGAATGTTACTGTTAAACCGATGACGACCACGGAGTTAAACCGCCCGGCCAGACGGCCGCTTTATTCGACTCTGGAGTGCAGTAAATTGACCAACGACACCGGATTCCAGCCCCAACCATGGCGGGATGCACTGCGGGAATATCTGAAGCTTCGCATCTCGAATCAACTCTGAAGGGATCAATCATGGAACGTGGTGAACGCCCGTGGGGCACCTATACGGTTCTCGATGAAAATACCAGTTATAAAATAAAGCGGATTGAAGTCTTGCCCGGTCAGCGCCTGTCGCTGCAGATGCATCATCATCGCAGTGAACACTGGATCGTCGTGTCCGGCACAGCTCTTGTCACCTGCGGAGAAGTGCAGCAGACCGTTAACGTCAATGAGTCAACTTTTATTCCGATCGGCAAGAATCATCGTCTCGAAAATCCTGGCAAGATTCCGCTCGTTATCATTGAGGTGCAGAGTGGTGAATATCTGGGAGAAGATGATATTGTCCGCTTTAATGATGACTACGATCGTTGTGAAAACCCCGATGTTGAATAGACTACGCTTCTTCAGGCGTTCGCTGCTGCTCCTCTGCTCCGCTTGTCTGCTGTGCCTCTCTGCGGGGTGCGCCGCCTCTTCCACAACTATTATTGAAGAGGAGGTCGTCACAAATCCCAAGCCAATGTACAGCTACACGTCACTGGTGATTCGGGACCTGACACTTAAACGGGAATTGTATTCCGATTCCACCGATCCTGACATGAGCGAGCGCGAACTCCGCTATGCGAAGCTTCCGGGGGAATTATCCGAGCATATCGAGCGTTACGTCAAGTCACGACGTACCTATAAAAAAATCTCTCGTGACGGGAAACCGGATGCATCAACGCTGTTGCTGATCGGCGAATTCAAGCGCCTTGGACGCTTTAAAATATCTACTGCCATCAGTTTGCGTGACGGCCTCAGTGGCCAAGAGGTGGCCTACTTCCGGCAGACGCTGTGGGATGTTCTGGACGCGTCTGAGTCGCTCGGCCTGCTCGGACGTGAAGTAGCAAACTTTATTGACCGGATTCAGTACAAATAACTTTTGGAGCAGCTATGTATATTGTTATTCTGGCCGGCGGGTCAGGGACCAGATTCTGGCCTCTTTCACGAGTTGCCCGTCCCAAGCAGCTTATCTCGATTACCGGCGACCGGAGCATGCTGCAGAGAACGGTTGAGCGGGTTCTGCCGCTTAAGCCGAAACGGATCCTAATTGTAACCAACCACCTGCAGGCAGACGAGACCGTACGGCAGATGCTTGGTTATGATTCGGTTCCGATTGAGATTTTGGCTGAGCCTGTTGCGCGCAATACCGCCCCGGCCATCGGCCTCGCCGCCGCGCGCATTGCCGCTCACGATCCCTCCGGAATAATGGTTGTCCTTCCTGCAGATCATTTCATAAAGAACGAAAAGAAGCTGCGCGATACGCTGACTTTTGCGGCGCAGGCTGCTAAAAAACGTGTTCTGGTGACGCTTGGCATCTTGCCGTCACGCCCTGAGACCGGCTATGGTTATATTGAAGCGGCGCTGTATTCACATAACGATGGGGATCCCCAGGTGTGTGAGCAAGGACCGTTCCCGGTTGAACGTTTCGTTGAAAAGCCGCCATTGGCAGAGGCTGTCCGATATCTTGAGGAAGGGAATTTTTTCTGGAACAGCGGCATGTTTGTCTGGCGGGTCGACACGATCCTTGAGGAAATGGGGGCGTTTATGCCGGCACTGCACGAAAAACTGCAGCAGCTGATGTCACCTGCTGCCGGGTGGGAACAGGCAATTTCGCAGGAACAGATTGCGGCCCTCTATCAGGATATCGAGAGCGTTTCTATTGATTATGGTGTTATGGAGAAATCTTCACGGGTTCAGATGGTTCCGGTTGAGATGGGGTGGAGTGATGTCGGGAGCTGGAGCGCCCTGCCGGAGGTTATTGAACCTGATTGTAACGGGACGGTCTGTATCAACGCGGCCGGGCATGTTGCTATTGATTCAAGCGGCTGCTTGATTTATGCTGACGGGAGGATGGTCGCGACGGTTGGTGTCCATAACGTGGTGATTGTTTCTACTCCCGACGCCATTTTAGTCTGTGACCGTGAGCGGTGCCAGGATGTGAAAAAAGTGGTTGAACAGTTGCGGGCGGGCGGGATGACGTCCTATCTGTAATATTGTAGCACCGGGCCGTTAATTTTTTTGTGCCCATTGTCAACCATGTACTGTAAAAGGGTTAACCATCAGGAAGGTCAGTTATGCAAAGAACGATTCAGAGTGAACTTGAGGAGATTACACGTCAGGGGCTGTTACGGAGCACCCGGCTGGTTAGCGGCCGACAGACGGCACGTGTTACATGCAATGGCCGTGACGTGCTACTGCTCTGTTCCAACAACTATCTGGGGCTGGCAGATCACCCGGCCCTTGCGGCAGCCTCCATAGCGGCAATTCAGCAGTATGGCACTTCAAGCGGCGCCTCCCGGCTGGTGTCCGGGACAATGGAACTCCACGAACGGCTGGAAAATGCGGTTGCCGGCTTTAAAAAAAGTGAGGCGGCGCTGATCTTCAATAGCGGGCATGCTGCAAATACCGGCATTATTCCGGCTCTGGTGGGTCGCGGGGACGTTGTCTTTTCTGACCGGCTCAATCATGCCAGCATTGTTGACGGCATCCTGCTTTCCGGGGCCCGTCTGGTGCGCTATCGTCATAATGATTACCAGCAGCTTGGCATGCTTATGGAAAAACATGCCAAGGGGCGCACCCTGATCGTCAGTGATGGTGTCTTCAGCATGGATGGTGACATCGCACCGCTCGCTGAACTTGTCCTGCTCAAGCGCACACATGGGGCGCTGCTTATGGTAGATGATGCTCATGGCTGCGGTGTTCTGGGAAATCAGGGGAGGGGAAGTGCCGAACTGCTGGGTGTCGGGAATGACGTCGATATTCAGATGGGTACGTTTGGCAAGGCGCTGGGAAGTTTCGGGGCATACGCCGCTGTTTCGGCTGAATTACGTGAGCTGTTGATCAATCGTGCCCGCAGCTTCATTTTTTCCACCTCTCTGCCCCCCTCAGTGCTCGCTGCTTCGCTGGCAGCGGTGGAACTTGTACAATCGCCGGAGGGGGACCTGCTGAGAGAACAGCTCTCTGTCAACACACGCTTTTTCAGGGACAGCCTGACAGAAGCCGGCTTTGCCATACCTGACGGCTCGACCCAGATCGTGCCGATTGTCATCGGTTCTGCAGTTACCACCATGCAATTTTCAGAAGATTTGCTGGCGGAAGGGTGCTTTGCCCAGGGGATACGACCTCCGACGGTGCCGGTTGGTACCAGTCGTCTCCGCTTTACACTGATGGCCACCCATACTGCTGCCGATCTGGCTGGTGCCGTTGAGCGAATCTCCCATGTCGGCCGACGCCTTGGGGTCGTGTGATGCCACTGTATTTGAATCGTCGTGGAGAACAACTATGGTATGAAGAGAGGGGGGCGGGATGCCCGGTTGTGCTGGTCCACGGCTGGTGTCTGTCCTCTGCGGTCTGGAAGTGCCAGTATGAAGGGCTCAAAGGCTCGTTTCGGCTCCTGGCGCCGGACCTTCGCGGCCATGGCCGTTCGCAGGAAACCTCGGGACCGCTGGACTTCGACAGTTTTGCCGAAGATCTGGTTGATCTTTTTGATGCTCTCGGTCTTGCGAAGGTCGTGCTGGTCGGCTGGTCTATGGGCGCACAAATTGCGCTTCAGGTGTCTGCTGAGCTCTCTCGCCGGCTGGCCGGCATGGTGCTGGTGTCTGCAACCCCCTGTTTTACCGCCGCAGAGGATTTTCCGTACGCTCTTGCCCGCAATGAGGTTAGCGGGATGCGTCTCAAGGTGCAGCGCAACAAGGAGCGCGCACTCAATGGCTTTTATACCCGGATGTTTGCAGAAGGGGAGCTCAAAGGTCATCCCGCGGCGGCAGGAATCAAGCAGCTACTCTCGGAAATAACATCGCCTGACACCGCCGACGTGCTTGATGCACTTGACGCGCTTTCCGAGGCAGATATGCGCCCTTTGCTGCCGGCCGTTAATGTGCCGACGTTGATTCTCAATGGCGGGCTGGATCAGATCTGTCTGCCACAGGCATCGAGCTATCTGAAAGCCCACGTAAGCGGTGCCGAACAGATAGTTTATCCACACTGCGGCCATGCACCTTTTCTTACTCACAGTGAACAATTCAATGCCGATTTTATATGTTTTGCAAGGAGGGTATGTGGACAGAATGCCTGATGCCGGCAGGGTTGCTGCGGCATTTCATCAAAAGGCCACTGAGTATGATCAGCATATACTCGTACAGAAACGGGTCGTGGCCAATCTGGCAGCTGCATTAGAACTTCATCCGGGCCGGTCGCCAGAGCGTATTCTCGATGTCGGGACAGGTACGGGTGCCCTGCTGGAAAAAATGCATTCACTTTATCCGCAAGCCCGGCTGACCGGCGTTGATATTGCTCTCAACATGTGTCTCTGTGCGCAGAAGAAGCTGGGTGCACTCTGTCAGAGTGTCAACGGTGATGCCGAGAACCTCCCGTTCAGAACCGGGGTGTTCGATCTGGTTGTGTCAGCGTCTGCATTGCAGTGGGTGGGGAGCCTGCCGGCTGCGCTGCATGAGATGCGCCGTGTCGTTCGCCCAGGCGGGGATGTCTGTCTCGCCTTTTTTTGTCACGGCACGCTGGATGAGCTACAGCACTGCTTCCGGGATGTTGCCGGCAGGAACGGCGCAGGCGGCACGCAAAGAGCGTCGCGTCTGCACGCTTTCCGAACGGCGGAAGAGGTAAGATCAATTTTGAACGAGATGGATTTTGAGCGTTTTGTGGTTACCGTTGAGACGGAGGTCGATTGGTACGAGGATCTTTACTCTCTGCTGCGCTCTATTAAAAACATCGGCGCCGGAACTGTTTCGGGCGGATCCGCCAGCGGCCTGGGGTGGAGGGGGATACTGCAGGAGACTTCACGGCTCTATCAGGAGCGGTATGGGCAGAACGGCCGCATTCCCGCTACATATAAGGTGCTTTACCTGTCTGCCCGCACCGGATTGCGGTCGAGTAGTTGACTGCAGTCCGGTGTCGGTTGTTTACGGTTATAACGAACTGATGATCTTTTTCGCAAAGTCATTGATAACGCTGTAGTGCACTTCTACTCCTTCGCGCTTGCCGTCAATTATTCCCTTGTTTTTTAACAACGCCAGATGCTGCGAAACTGTTGCCTGCGGCAGTCCGAGGCATTCCCAGATGTGCTTCACGTTGCACTCATGGGTACAGAGGCCGGCAACTATCTTCAGGCGGATCGGGTGTCCAAGTACCTTTAACACTTCTGCTTCTGTGGTCAGCTGATTGTCTTTATCAAAGGCCATCGTTGCGGCTCCCGTGAAATTTTTGATTATCATATATATGGAATGTGCGCTCGTCAATTCAAAACTGGACTTCAGGCTGATCAAGGTGGCCGCTTTCTTCAATCGTACAAGCGGTTGCTCAGGTGGCACGCGGCACTATGGCCGCTCGCATATTCCACTGTTTTCGGGATTTCGTGGCGGCAGAGATCAACGGCATGACGGCAGCGTGGATGAAAGCGACATCCTGACGGAATTGACAGGGCAGATGGGAGGTCATCCCGCAACAGTTCGCTCTTGGGAGCAGCAGCGGTGTGCAAGCCCGGAATTGCCGCAATGAGTGCCTCGGTATACGGGTGCCTGCAGCGCTGAAAGATCATTGAGGCGGGGCCGCATTCAACAATCGCCCCAAGATACATAATGATAATCCGGTCACAGATATGACGTAATATCAGAAGATTGTGCGAGACAATCATCATGGAGAGCGCGAAGTCGACCTTCATCTGCAGCAGGATATTGATTATCTGGGCTTGAATCGAAATGTCGAGAGATGACACCGGTTCATCGGCGATCAGTATTTCCGGATGAGCGGCCAGCGCGCGTGCGATGCCGATGCGCTGGCGCTGCCCTCCTGAAAACTCGTCAGGAAAACGATTGGCGGCATCGCTCTGTAAACCGACCGCCGCCATGATGCGGGCGAGTTCTTCGCGCTGCTGCGGAGCAGATGCGCCGGCAATCTTAAGCGGTTCTGCTATGCTGTCGCCAATTCGCATGCGCGGATTCAGGGATGAAAACGGGTCCTGAAAGATCATCTGGGTTTTGCGCCGAAACAGAGTCCGTTCGCTCTGCCCAAGCTGCGACAACTCCATCTCTTTGTAAAGAACGCTTCCCCGGTCCGGTTCCATGAGGCCGGCCATGATTTTAGCCAGCGTCGACTTGCCGCACCCGGACTCACCGGCTATTCCAAGCGTTTCACCGGCTGACAGCTGCAGGGATACCTCGTCAAGTGCAGTCAGGACGGCGGTTGAGTAATTTTGTGAAGAGACCTTGAATGTTTTATGCAGCTCAACTGCACTGAGAATAGGTGCCTCGCTCATAAGCATTTCCAGCAACGAAGTGAATGCTGCGGAGTAATTTCGTGAAGATCCTGGGTTTCAATGTTGCATCGTGCCGTTGCAAGCGGACAGCGCTCTGAGAAGCTGCAGCCGGTGCCAGATGCATTCCGGATATCCAACTGGCCGGGCAGGGTAGGCAGTGGCTTGCCCGGCTCGGCATATTGTGGCAGAGAGGCCAGAAGCGCCTTTGTATACGGGTGTCGTGGAGCAGACAACAGGGTGCCGGTCGGTGCAGACTCGACTACCTGGCCGGCATACATGACGGCGGTATGGTCGGCGCGCTCGGCTACTATCCCCAGGTCGTGTGTAATAAGCAGGATCGACAGCCCGCTGGATTTTCTTTGAGCATCGAGAAGCTCAAGTATCTGTGCCTGTATGGTAACGTCCAATGCTGTTGTCGGTTCATCTGCGATCAGCAGTGAGGGATGACACGCCAGCGCCATGGCGATCATGACTCTCTGCCTCATTCCTCCGCTCAGCTGGTGCGGGTAGTCGCGCATCCGGTCGCCGGCAGAGGGTATGCCGACGTTTGCCAGCAACTCGACCCCTCGCTCATGGGCATCACGTCGCGACATGCTCATGTGCAGTATCAGCGGCTCGCAGAGTTGATCCGCTATGCGCAGTACCGGGTTCAGCGAGGTCATCGGTTCCTGAAAGACCATTGAAATCCGCCGTCCGCGGATGTTTCGCAGAGCATCATCCGGGAGCATCAGCAGGTCCTGCCCCTCCTGCCCCTCCTGCCCCTCAAAAACGATTTTACCTGCACTGATAAAGCCGGGTGGCGGGACAAGCCGCATAACCGACAGGGCCGTCATGGTCTTGCCCGACCCTGATTCCCCTACAAGCGCCAGCACTGACCCAGCCGGGAGAGACAGTGAAATTCCCCGGACGGCCTTGAAAGTGCCCTCTTTTGTGGGGAAGGATACCTCTAGGTTGTGTAATGAAAGTAGTTCTGGCATAGGGAACTCATTGAGTGAGGTTGTCTGTGTCAGGCGTATGAAACAGATTGAGCGGCTGTCGGGCAGGTGCCAAATCGCGGCCTATACAGTATCCATTAATTTTTTCCGGGTCTCGCAGGTGGGTGGTAATTAATTGTCGACCGGGCGAGTGAATATATAGTATGTCTGTCTAATTGTCCAATGGTGATCATTGAGCAATGAAAATCAGGTAAAACCGACAATCAAAAAAATTGACACGGTGCCGCTTTATGTGTTTCTATTCTCAGGTTTTGCGGCCATTGTATCGTACGTGCATAATTATCCTCCTGTCTCTGTCAATGACTGTTTTGTCGTTGTCCGGGATAAACAGGATAAACGCTGCAGTTCTGGATGAAAGCATCCGGATTGCAATCGTTAAATCATCTCCCGAAGTGACGGTGGCTGGTGACGGGCTACTTGTGACTAATGAGTCCGGATATCCCCAGGTTCTCTCCTTTCCGGCAACAGTAAAGCCTGCTAAGGGTGGTTTGCTCGTGGGGGGGAGGCTGTTCCAGCGCCTGACTTTTTCTGCCCCCGCTGCGGTTTATATTAACAACAAACCGTACCGCGGAGTTGCGGAGTTGTCCCTGACGGACAAGGGCATTCTCGTCGTGAACCAGTTACCCCTCGAAGAATATCTGGTTGGGCTGATAAATTGTGAAATATCTTCTGCATGGCCGATTGAGGCCGTAAAAGCCCAGGCAATAATTGCCAGGACCTATGCTCTGAACAGGAAGATGGCTCGCATGGCTTCACCCTATCACCTGGAGTCTTCGGTACTTGATCAGGTATACGAGGGGAGTCTGACAGAAGACAGTCGTGCTCGTCGTGCGGTTATGGAAACAGAGGGGGAGGTGCTGACGTCCGGCGGCGGCATCATCCAGGCTTTTTACCACTCCAGTTGCGGCGGCCGCACCGAAGCCTCAGAGAATGTCTGGGGAGCTTCTTTGCCGTATCTGAAAGGGGTAGAGTGCCAGTATTGCCTCTCTTCGCCTACCGGCACAACCTGGGAGTACAAGTTGTCTCTGAAAGAGATCGAAGAACGGCTGCGGGCGGCTGGGCATAACGTGTCAGGGCTGTATGATGTAAAGGCGGGTATGGCAAATTCGCGCGGTCGACTGAAGCAGGTTGCCATACTGGCATCAAACGGTGGCGTTGCAATGAGCGGCGACCAATTTCGCAAGGCCATCGGCTACGGCGTCATAAAGAGTACCCGTTTTACCGTGAAGCACTACAAGGACGAAATCAGCTTTACCGGAAGCGGCAATGGGCATGGTGTCGGTTTATGCCAATGGGGCGCAAAACAGCGCGCACTTGACGGCTTTGGCAGCGGAGAGATACTGTCCTACTACTACCCCGGTACGGAGTTGAAAAAGCTCTCTGATATTCGTTGGCAACAGGATTAACTACAGGGATTAAATGCTCGTTAAGGATTTTACCTTTGATCTTCCGCAGGAGCTCATTGCCCGTCATCCACTGGCAGCACGGGACAGCTCCCGTTTAATGCTGCTCGGACGCGCGTCCGGAGCAATTGCCGAGGACACCTTTTGTAACCTTCAGCAGTATCTGCGTCCCGGTGATCTGCTGGTTATGAACGACACGCGCGTCATACCGGCCCGGTTGTTTGGCAGCAAACCGACCGGAGGCAAGGTTGAAATCTTTCTGCTGCGCCGCCTTCTGGGTGCTGAAGAGTTGTGGGAATGCTTGCTCCGCTCGTCCAAGAAATTTCGGGAAGGGCAGGAAGTTCTGCTTGAGTCCGGTATGACCGCCGTTGTGCGCTCCCGTAGCGATTCAGAAAACTGGCTGATCGAATTCAGGGGCGAAGAGCCGTTCAATGTCTGGCTTGATCGTGAAGGGCACATCCCTTTGCCGCCTTACCTGCAGCGTGAGGACAGCCAGATTGACCGCGAACGCTATCAGACGGTAGTCGCACGGGAACCTGGCGCCGTTGCCGCACCGACCGCAGGACTGCATTTTACCCGCGAACTGCTGGAACAGCTGGCTTCAAGCGGAATTGAAACGGCTTATGTTACCCTTCATACCGGTCTGGGCACTTTTCAGCCGGTGCGCGCCACGCATGTCGAGGAACATCAGATACATACGGAACGTTTTGTCATTCCGCATGAGACGGCTGATGCTGTTAACAGGACAAAGGCTGCCGGCGGCAGGGTTGTTGCGGTCGGGACGACATCCGCCAGAACACTGGAATATTCAGCGCAGCAAACGGGACGCGTTGAAGCGGGCAGTGGAGAAGCTGACATTTTTATCTACCCCGGTTACACTTTTAACGTTGTCGATGCCCTTGTTACTAATTTCCACCTGCCGGAATCTACACTCCTGATGCTGGTCGCCGCTCTTGCCGGCCGCGAAGCGGTGCTTGAAGCGTATCGTGAAGCGGTATCGCGTGGATTCAGGTTTTACAGTTACGGCGATGCTATGTTCATCTCTTGAGGGGTCGTGTGCCAGAAACTTTTTCAGCTGAAACATTCTCTGTAATTCATCGTGATTCATCCAGCAAAGCGCGCCTCGGCTCTCTGAAAACGCCCCACGGCGACGTGGAGACACCTATATTTATGCCGGTGGGTACCAACGCCACCGTTAAAGCGATGACGCCGGAAGACCTTCTGGCCGTCAAGGCGCAGATCATTCTGGCGAACACCTACCATCTCTACCTGAGGCCGGGGCATCGCCTTATCGAACAGATGGGGGGACTGCATAAGTTCATGAATTGGGATAAGCCTATTCTGACTGACAGTGGCGGTTTCCAGGTGTTCAGCCTCGGGGAGTTGCGTAAAATCAGTGAAGAAGGGGTCAAGTTCCAATCGCATCTGGACGGTTCCTATCACATGTTGACCCCTGAGCTGGCGACCCATATCCAGGAAGCGTTGGGTGCCGACGTCATTATGTGCTTTGACGAATGTCCGCCTGCCACAGCGGATTATGACTATGTCAGCCGTTCTCTTGAATTAACGACTCGTTGGGCGAGGCGTTGCAAGGATGCCCATACGCGCGTCGGCCAGCAGCTGTTCGGAATTGTTCAGGGGGGGATGCATTACGATCTGAGAGCGCGCAGCGTGAACGACCTCTGTTCTATCGGGTTTGACGGCTACGCACTGGGCGGCTTGTCCGTCGGTGAAGAAAAGGAACAGATGTACGGGGTGATGGAATGTTGCTCAACGCTCCTGCCGCAGGACTCCCCGAGATACATTATGGGGATAGGGTCACCCGAAGATCTGGTGGAGGCTGTCTGGCACGGGTATGATATGTTTGATTGCGTCATGCCGACCAGAAATGCCCGCAACGGCATGCTCTTTACCAGCCAGGGGCGGGTCAACATCAAGTCAAAGATCTATGAAGAGGATGCAGGGCCGCTTGATCCAGCTTGCAGTTGCAAAGTCTGCAAGAATTATTCACGGGCCTATTTGAGGCACCTGTACCGGTCTGGCGAAATTCTGTCATCGCAGTTGAATACCTATCACAATCTCCACTTTTATCTGGATCTTATGCGGAGAATCCGGGAAGCGATCCGGAATAATGCTTTTGACGAGTTTCGCAGGCAATTCAAATCGGCACTGCAACAGAAGTAAAAAAATTAAAAGGGAGGATAATAACATGTTTGGATTGGCTTTTGCGATGGGAAGTGCACCAGGGGGAGCAGCAGGTGGAGCAGGCGGTGGAATGGCGGCGTTTCAGCAGATAATACCGCTGGTGTTCATGTTCGCTATTTTTTACTTTTTACTTATCCGTCCGCAGCAGAAGAAAGCCAAAGAGCATAAAGCGCTGCTGGAGGCGATGAAAAAAGGTGATAATGTCATTACCGCCGGTGGGGTTCACGGTAAGGTTAGTGCCGTAGAAAACGATATTGTTACTCTCGAGGTTGCAAACAATGTGAATATCAAAATTACCAAGAGCTATATCGCAGCAATCAAGAAGGACTAGTTCAAAATCCTGAAGGGAGAACAAGCCTCATGCCGAAAGGAACTGGCTGGCGTATAAGCCTGATAGCTGTTTTTGTTGCATTTTCGTTTCTATACCTGACTCCGACCCTGGCCAGCAAGCTGCCGTCATGGTGGGGAAGCTTACTGCCAAAGGACAAGATCCATCTCGGGCTTGACCTGCAGGGTGGAACGCACCTGGTGATGGAGGTCGATACCCAGAAAGCGGTTGAAGGGTCTCTGGATCTTGTTGCCACCGATCTTGAAGATACGTTGAACAGCAAGAACCTGCATTTCAAACGTATTTCCAGAGACGGCTCTGACAAGGTCTCCGTCGTATTGTACGAGAAAGGTACTGCCGATACCGTACAGAAACTGATCAAGGATAAGTACCCCTCCTATGAACAGAGTCCGACTTTTGATGAAGGTGGCTTTGTTGCCCTGACGTTGCGGGTAAGCGAGAAGGATGCGCAGGATCGCAAGGATAAGGCTGTTCAGCAGGCTCTTGAAACGATCCGCAACAGGATTGACCAGTTTGGCGTTTCTGAGCCGACTATCCAGCGTGAAGGGGTCAGCAATATTGTTGTCCAGTTGCCGGGTATCAAAGACCCGCAGCGGGCGATTGATCTTATTGGCCGCACCGCCCGACTGGATTTTAAAATGGTGCGTGAGGATATCTCGCCAACATCGGGAACGATTCCTGATGACGCTGAGCTGCTCAAAGAAAAAATAGTTGATGCTGCAACCGGGGCGGTCACCGAAATTCCGATTGTCGTGCAGAAAAAACCGATGATCACCGGTGACCTGCTGACTGACGCCCAGGTCAGGATCGACTCACAGTTTAACCAGCCGTATGTCGGCATTGAATTCAATTCACTGGGTGCCAAACTGTTTGATCAGGTGACGGCGGCAAATGTCGGCAAACGTTTTGCCATTGTTCTTGACAACAATATTCACTCCGCTCCGGTCATACGTGAACGGATTTCAGGCGGTAGCGCCCAGATTTCGGGTAACTTTACCGAGAAAACCGCTGCCGACCTTGCGATTGTACTGCGGGCCGGGGCACTGCCTGCACCGGTGAAAATTGTCCAGAATGTGACCGTTGGTCCCTCTTTGGGACAGGACTCCATCAGCAAAGGGTTGTACGCCGGTTTGATCGGAGTGCTGCTGGTTGTTGTCTTTATGGCGGTCTATTACAAGGCGTCGGGTCTTGTTGCCGACCTCGGTATGGTTCTAAACATACTCTTCCTGATGGGCGCCTTGGCTGCGCTCGGTGCAACGCTTACGCTCCCCGGTATCGCCGCCATCGTGCTGCTGGTCGGCATGTCGGTTGACTCCAATGTCATTATATTCGAGCGTATCCGCGAAGAACTCAAGTTGGGCAAAGCGCCCAAATCTGCTCTTGATGCAGGCTACGACAAGGCTTTCCTGACAATCATGGACTCTCATGTCACCACCCTGATTACGGCGGCGGTTCTGTTTCAGTTCGGTACCGGTCCGGTCAAGGGGTTTGCCGTTTCCTTAAGTCTGGGGGTTATCATCAACCTGTTCACCTCACTGGTCGGCACCAAGGTGATATTTGACATCTTTCTACACAAAGGGACAGTCAAAAAAATGAGCATATAAGGGGAGCATCGTTCATGCAAATTCTAGGCAAGACCAACATAGACTTTATCGGCAAGCGTAATATTACATTTGTTATTTCTTCGATTATTGCGATTATCGGTATTATCGGCATCATTCAGATCGGTCGTGGCGCCGCCAACATGGGGATAGATTTTTCCGGCGGCACCGCCATGCAGCTGAAATTCAGCAAGCCGTTCTCCATTGCCGAGGCCAGAATAGCCCTGCACAAGCACGGCATTGCCAAGGCCGATCTGCAGGAAATCAAAGAGGGCAACATGCTGCTGGTCAAGATGGCCGGTGCTGCTGTCGGCAAACAATCGGAAATGGTACAGACCTCTTTCAAAGCCGAGTTCGCTGACAATCCGTTTTCTGTTGAAAGTTCAACAGAGATTGGTCCTTCTGTCGGTGACAAGTTGCGCAAAGATACGCTGATAGCTGTTGCTCTCTCACTTTTGGGCATCATTATCTATATTGCCTGGCGTTTTGATTTGAAATTCGGTGTCGGGGCGACCATTGCCACCATGCATGATGTCCTGGCAATGGTTGCCGTCTTCTACCTTTTCAACAAAGAGATCAACCTGCTCTTTATCACCGCAGTACTGACGATTGCCGGTTATTCACTCACCGATACAGTGGTCATCTTTGACCGCATCCGGGAAAACTTGCACAAGAATCTCAAGGGTGCCATGCATACCATCTTCAACAGCAGCATCAACGAGACTCTGTCCCGTACGATTGTGACATCTTTGACAACCTTCCTGGCCGCCCTGGCGCTGTTTTTATTTGGCGGTGAGGTAATACACGACTTCTCACTGGCGCTGTTGATAGGAATCGGTGTTGCCACGTATTCATCGGTATTTGTTGCCAGCCCGATCGTGGTCATACTCGAAAACCGTGCCTTGGCAAAAGCCGCTAAAGAAGCCTAAGGCCATTTATCTACCTGTTCTGAGAGGTGTCCTGTGAATAAAGATTCAATTCTGATTGCCGTCGTTGCTCTCATCATCGGTTTGTTTGGTGGATATCTGATCTTCAGCATCAGTAATTCCGGGAAGGCTCAACAACAGAATAGCGCAATTCAGGCCGGTGCCGGATCACCAGCCGATTACTCGCAGCGTATCTCCCAGGCAGAAAAGGTGGTTGCGCAGGATCCAAAGAACCTCAATGCCTGGATATCGCTGGGTAACGATTATTTTGACATGGAGCAGCCGCAGAAATCGATCAATGCCTATGGCAAGGCGCTGGAGCTTGAGCCAAACAACCCTAATATCCTGACCGACCAAGGGATTATGTTCCGCAGAGTCGGGTGGTATGACAAGGCGCTTGCCAACTTTGAAAAGGCCGGTAAGATCGATCCTAACCATCTGCAAAGCCTGTATAATATCGGCCTTGTGTATGCCACGGATCTGAAGCAGACTGAAAAAGCAACCAGCTACTGGCGAAGGTATCTTCAGCTGGACTCAAGTAGCCAGACCGCACTTCAGATAAAAAGCATGATGGCACAACCGGCTTCCGGCATGGGGCCGGCGATGAAATAAATGAAACATCTCCCCCGCTTGCCGGGGGATTTTTTTTCTTAAAGCTATACCAGGGTGCTACGCGCTATGCAGAAAAAATGGAATGTCAAAACGGCGGGAGGCGAGAAGGAGGGTGGGCTTGCAGGAGATCTCGGGCTCTGCTCCACCACCGCCCGGATTTTGCTCGGCAGGGGGATTGACACTGTTGAAGCTGGCAGACAGTTTCTCGCTCCCGCTCTTTCAACCATGTCTGATCCATTTCTTCTGAAGGGTATGCAGGCAGCGGTAGAGCGAGTGATGCGGGCCCGCGAAGCCGGTGAAAACGTCTGCATTTATGGCGATTACGATGTCGACGGCATCAGCGGTACGGCTCTGCTCGTCTCTTTTCTGCGCCGGGTCGGCTTGGTATGCCGCTATTTCATACCCAATCGTTTTGATGATGGCTACGGCCTGAATCAAGAGGCCCTGCAGCGAATCATAGATTCCGGTGCTACGCTGATCATATCGGTTGATTGCGGTATTACATCTGTCAAGGAAGCTGCATTCTGCCGTCAGGCTGGTGTTGACCTGATTATACTGGATCATCATACTCCGGGGGAGAATATTCCGGAGGCTGCCGCCGTGGTAAATCCCCTGCAGCATGGTTGTTCCTATCCGTTTAAGATGCTGGCCGGGGTTGGTGTCGCCTTTAACCTGCTGGTGGCGCTGCGCAGTCGCATGAGACAGGAGGAGCACTTTGCCGCGGGTGAAGAGCCGGATCTGCGGGAATGGCTTGATCTGGTTGCCCTTGGGACAATTGCCGATGTTGTCCCGCTTGTTGGACAGAACCGTATGTATGCTTTCTTTGGCTTGCAAAAACTTGAAAACAGCAGCAGACCAGGCATCACAGCACTTAAAAAGGTTGCCGGGATCACGGACACTGTTACATGCGGGCAGGTCGGATTCCGTCTCGCACCACGTCTGAATGCTGCCGGGCGCATGGAAAGTGCGGTTCCGGGTGTTGAGCTGCTGCTTGGTGCGGATGCGGAAGAGTGCTCCATTGTTGCTGACGAGCTTGATACGGCAAATGGCGAACGCCAGAATGTGGAACGTACGATTCTTGAAGAGGCGGTTGCGCTGGTTGATGGTGGTGGAAATTATCCCGCCTGTAAAAGCATCGTGCTGGCGTCGAGTGCCTGGCATCAGGGGGTTATCGGCATAGTTGCTTCCCGGCTTGTCGAACGCTATCATCGCCCGACAATCATGATAGCAATTGATGAACAAGGAAACGCGAAAGGTTCCGGGCGCAGTATCCCCGGATTCCACCTGTTAGAAGCGCTGACCGCCTGTTCCGAACATCTGGAGCGTTTCGGTGGGCACCGGTATGCGGCTGGCGTCGGTTTGCAGGCTGAGGCCATTGATGCTTTTGCTGCCGCCTTTGAAGTCGCCGCGAGCCGGATCCTTGGTGATTCCGAGCTTGTGCCGACTCTTGATGTTGATTGTGATGTCCGCCCGGCTGATGTTGATGAAGCGCTTGTTCATGAGTTGAAACGTTTGGAACCGTTTGGTGCCGGAAATCCGGAGCCGACCCTGTTGATGCGCGGAGTCACTGTTGTGGAGCGCCGGACTGTCGGAGACGGGCATTTGAAGCTGCGTGTGGCGGCAGCTGGACAAATTTTCAGCGCCATAGCATTCCGGCAGGCAGCATATTCCACGGACGGGATGCTTGACATCGCCTTTTTTCCGGAACTTAATGTCTGGAATAACTCAACCACCCTACAGTTACGGATTAAAGCGATCCGGAAGATGGAAGTATAATGCAACGAAATGAACGTTTTGATAGCGCCGACCGGATCATAAAAATCGGTTTCTGGGTTAACGCACTGCTGATGGTTATGAAACTGTCAGCAGGATACTGGGGGCATTCGGGGGCTGTTTTTGCGGATGGAATCGAGAGTGCCTGCGATTTTATTGCGATATTTGCCACCATGATGGCGCTCAGGCTGGGTCGCCAGCCTTTTGACGCAAACCATCCCTACGGCCATGGCCGTGCCGAAAGTCTGGCCGCGCTTCTCGTCTCGCTGGTGATATGTGCCACCGGCGGCTGGATCCTCTATGAAGCGGTTGTTACGGTGATAATGGGAAGTTTTAAAACACCCGGTTGGATTGCAGTTGCTGCCGCTGCCGTCACAATCGCTACCAAAGAGTGGCTTTACCGCTTCTCAACCAGTACCGGCAAAAAGCTCGAAAGTCCAGCGCTACTGGCGATCGCCAAGGATCATCGCAAAGATGCCATCACCTCTGTTGCCACACTGATTGGCGTCATCGGCGCCTTTTTTGGTTTCGGGATTATGGACCCGCTGGCGGCCGGTCTGACATCCTTCTTTATCCTGCATATCGGTTACCAGACATTTCGTGAAACGGCACATGACCTGATGGACGGGACAGCCCCGGCCGATTTTATCAATGCGCTGCAAGAACTGGCGGAAAGTGTCGAGCATGTGGAGCATGTGCATGAGATGCGTGCCCGACGCTCCGGACAGTACATGATTGTCGACCTGAAGCTTGAAATGGACCCGGACATGACGGTCAAGCAATCCCATGATGTCGCAACCCGTGTCAAAAAACTCATCTTCGATCGCTATCCCGGCGTCGGAGACGTCATGATCCACATCAATCCGCACGATGAGGAACATGAAGACCTGATCAGGTTATGATGCCCTGAGCGTGCTGCTCTGCTCTCCCGCGCAAACGTCACCACTGCAGCTTCTTATCAAGACCGCCACCTCTTCGTTCACACTCGATTTCTCTCCGGGAAATGAAGCGGCGATATAATTCCGCGACAGCCCTCTGCACTGCCCTGTCTTTTCATTGTACCCCTGAACCAGTATATCCAACTCCCTGCCGGTAAAGCGTTCCAGAAAAGCCGCCTTTTTTAATGTGGCGATACCCCGTAAACGGGCTGCCCGCTCGGTAACAATCTGAGCCGGAACGTGATCGGCCATGCCGGCCGCTCTGGTGCCGGGGCGTTTGGAATAGGGAAAAACATGCAGGTCGGAAAATGGCAGCGACTCACACAGCCGGGCGGTCTCTTCAAACTCCTTCTCCGTCTCCCCCGGAAATCCGGCAATAACATCGGCACCGATAAAGGCATCCGGCATGGCTGCATAGATCCTTGTCGTTAAATCCCGGAATACGTCCGAGCTGTACGGCCTCCCCATGCGATTTAATACCGAGTTGCTGCCGCTCTGCAGCGGCAGGTGCAGGTGCGGGCAGATGCTCTGCGATGTGGACATTAACTGCAGAAGCTCATCGCTGACCTCATTGGGCTCAATCGAGCCGATGCGCAGCCGGGGCACAAGAGCGGCTTTATCGATCTCCCTTACCAGAGACGTCAGTGACATGGCAGGCGTCAGGTCGAGGCCATAGGCACCAAGGTGGATGCCGGTCAGCACGATCTCCTTGAAACCATTATCTGTGAGGTCTCGCACACCACGCAGGATATCGTCAGGATGGACGCTGCGACTGCGGCCGCGGGCATAGGGGACGATGCAGTACGCGCAGAACGAGTTGCAGCCGTTCTGGATCTGGAGAAAAGCGCGGGTGTGCTCGGCAAAGCTGGTCAGCTTGAGAGGCTCGGCCTGGCTGATGGTGGAGATATCGGATACGGAATGATCTGTTGATTCGAGAAGGGCGGATATGTGCTGTTTTTCTTGATTGCCGAGCACGGAGTCCAGCTCCGGCATTTTTTCCAGCTCGCCGGGCGAAACCTGGGCATAACAGCCGGTGGCGACAATGCGTGCCCCCGGGTTCAGCCGGCGGGCGCGGCGGATCAGACGGCGGGTTTCCGCATCTGTTCTTGCGGTAACCGTGCAGGAGTTGACGATGTAAATGTCAGACGGCTCGGTAAAGGGGACGACAAGGTACCCGGCGGCTTTCAGCTGTTCAATCATGGCGGCCGATTCAAATTGATTGGTTTTACATCCCAGAGTGCTTATGGCTACGCGTTTCATGTCGGTGTGAGATCCTTTTCAAGTTTTGCAATAGTTCTGCTGACGTAGGCGACAACTACCAGTGCCGCCAACCACGTTATACCGAAGATCCCCCACCAGAGGCCGACCAGTCCCAATCCCATGATCGTCGTGAACAGGGGGAACACGAATAACGGTCCGGCAATTTGCCGAAAGAGGCCGATAGTGAGGCCGAAAAGAGGCATTCGTATCCCCTGCATAACTGACACATTGATGTAGAGCAGAACGTAAGCCGGCATAACCAGTGCTTCTATGGCAAGAAACCTGGCTCCGACACCAATGACGGTGGCATCGTTGGTGAATAATCCCATTAACTGGTGGCGGTACAGCAGTGCGGCGGCAGCCCCGCACAGGGCAAACAGGACGCCATAGCGGAGCGAAACCCTGACAGTTTTGCGGATGCGGTCGATTCTCCCGGCACCGAAATTCTGTGCGGTCAGGGCCAGGGTGGATATGTTAAGTCCCATGACCGGCAGCAGCGCAATTTGCTCGATGCGCGTACCGATACCATAGGCAGCGACAGCCTGTTCGCCAAAGCGTCCTGCAAACCAGGTTATTATGAAGATGCCGAGCGATACGGTCATCATGTTCACGGCTGACGGAAACCCCTGCCTGAAAAGCTCGCGGAAATAAATCCAGCGAGGTCTAAGGTCGTCAAGGCGAAAGTATGGCATGCTGCCGGTTTTAGAGAGTTGGCTGAAAAGGTAAAGTACACCCGCGCACTGGATTAAAACTGTTGCCAGCGCAATGCCTGCCAGCCCAAGGGGAGGGAGCCCGGCTCCGCCGTACATGAACCATGGATCAAGAATAAGATTGAGGAAAAAACCGCCGATCAGAAAATTCCGGTACGCCATGGTGTTGCCGTGTGCGTTGAGAATGGCGTTCATCACGAAGTTAAGGAGAAAGAAGGAGCTGCCGGCAAAAATCACGTTCATGTAACTCAGCGCATGTGTGAGATACTCGCCTCGGGCACCCATGAGGGTGAAGATCCGTGGAGCCAGTGCCAGGCCGATTACCGTAAGGAGCAGAGCGTGGAGCAGGGCGAATGACAGTGACTGGGATAGATACCGCCGGGCCTCGTCACTGTCCTTGCGCCCCAGGGCATTGCCGATCAATGTCGTTGCGCCGCTTGATACGCCGCTGCCGACGGCCAGAATCAGAAAGAAAACCGGGAAGGAGAGCGACATGGCGGCCAGTGCAGTGGTCGACAATTGTCCGCCGTACCAGGTGTCGACAACGTTAAACATCGTATTGAAAAAAAAGCCGGTTCCTGCCGGTATCGCCAGGCGTCTGACGAGTTGGGGAATCGGTGCGGATATCAGGTCGGAAGTCATTACTGCAGGGTAAGATGTCCCGTGGCACCGGTCAAGGAAAAACAGTTAGCCGTTTTAGTTGAAAAATTCGGAAAAAACGGCTAAAACGGAACACAATTTTATTTGTCTTGAAAGCAGCATGTTTTTACTATCTTCCGGAGGCACTCATGAGTTTAATCAAGTTGTACGATACAACATTGCGGGATGGTACCCAGGCTGAAGATATCTCCTTTCTGGTTGAGGATAAAATCCGCATTGCCCACAAGCTTGACGAGTTGGGTGTTCATTATATTGAGGGGGGGTGGCCCGGCAGCAACCCCAAGGATGTTGCCTTCTTTAAGGATATCAAAAAAGAGAAGTTGATTCAGGCCAAGATTGCAGCGTTTGGCTCTACCCGTCGTGCCAAGGTGACACCGGACAAAGACAGCAATATCATAACGCTGATTAAAGCTGAGCCGGATGCGATTACAATTTTTGGTAAAACCTGGGATTTTCATGTGCGTGAAGCGTTGCGCATTTCCCTGGAAGAAAATCTGGAGCTTATTTTTGATTCGCTGGAATACCTGAAAAAACATGCCCCGGAAGTCTTTTACGATGCCGAGCATTTTTTTGACGGCTACAAGGCCAATCCGGAGTACGCCATTAAAACTCTGCAGGCGGCTGAAAATGCCAACGTGGACTGTATCATTCTCTGCGACACCAACGGTGGTACCATGCCGTTTGAGGTGGCAGAAATTATCAAAACGGTTAAGAAGCACGTCAAGACTCCGCTTGGTATCCATACCCATAACGATAGCGAATGCGCCGTTGCCAACACCATGATTGCGGTTGAGCAGGGGATCGTACAGGTGCAGGGGACCATTAACGGTTTTGGCGAGCGCTGTGGTAATGCCAATCTCTGCTCGATTATTCCGGCCCTGAAGGCAAAAATGGGTAAGGAGTGCATCACCGACGAACAGATGCGGCATCTGCGGGAAGTATCCCGTTACGTGTATGAGTTGGCCAATATCTCGCCGAACAAGCATCAGGCCTACGTCGGCAACTCAGCTTTTGCCCACAAGGGCGGGGTGCATGTCAGTGCTATCCAGCGACACCCTGAAACCTATGAGCATATGCGCCCGGAACTGGTTGGAAACTGTACCCGTGTACTGATTTCCGACCTGTCAGGGCGTTCCAATATTCTGGCCAAGGCGGAAGAGTTCAATATCAATCTGGATAGCAAAGATCCGGTCACTCTTGAGATTCTTGATAACATCAAGGATATGGAGAATCGTGGCTATCAGTTTGAGGGGGCTGAGGCATCATTTGAGTTGCTGATGAAAAAAGCTCTCGGCGCTCACAAAAAATTCTTCACCGTGCTTGGCTTCCGGGTTATCGACGAAAAGCGTGGCGAGGATCAAAAACCGATGGCCGAAGCCACTATCATGGTCAAGGTTGGTGGCAAGGTGGAGCATACTGCCGCAGAGGGTAATGGTCCGGTCAATGCGCTTGATAATGCAATCCGTAAAGCCCTCGAAAAGTTTTACCCAAAACTGAAGGAAGTAAAGCTGCTTGACTACAAGGTGCGTGTTCTGCCTGCCGGTCAGGGAACAGCTTCGTCAACCCGCGTACTGATAGAATCCGGTGACAAACATGCCCGTTGGGGGACTGTCGGGGTGTCGGACAATATCATCGATGCTTCCTATCAGGCTCTGATTGACAGTATCGATTACAAGCTGCACAAATCGGAAGAATAAGCTGAAATCCGGAACAATGCAGCGGGTCGTAATGGTTGTATGCGCCGCGCTGCTCTTTGTGCCGTTGGTGCTGAAAACCCGTACGAATCAGGAAATACCTGTTAGTACGGGTTTTGCTGTTTTACCAAGTGACAGAATATACGTAAAAGTCAGCGGGGAAGTCCTGCATGCGGGGGTGTATGATGTCCCTGCCAACTTTATGGCGGAAAGCGTCATAAAGTTGGCGGTACAAAAGCGTCCATTGAAACGGTATGCGAGCGCAGCTTCTGCAGTACCTCCGTTGCGAAATGGGTCTGCTGTCAATCTGTCTGGGCAGCCTGACGGCTCTCTGCTGCTGACGGTGGAGCACATGACAGTCCCTGAAAAAATGATTTTGGGTATTCCGCTCGATATTAGTGTGATGAGTGAGGCTGATTTTAGCTGCTTACCAGGAATAGGTCCGGTCTTGGCAGGGAGAATAGTTGCGTGGCGTCATAAAAATGGCGGTATGTTGACTGTCGGGGATCTTGCGCGGATCAATGGGATAGGTGAAAAGAAGTATAAAATGCTTCATAGATATTTCCAACTATCTGTAAATAAACAATAAAATATTATTGTTGCTGCTAAAGTTATTTGCTTAACATTAGTTGGCACATATGATGTAAGGATCTCGCTATTGATATTTAATTACAGTAGCCGGGGGGGATTCTATGCATTGTCCACGTTGCAAAGGTCGCATGTTCGCTGAAAAGTTCTATGACTTTGTTCGTTCCTTCGATGCCTGGAAGTGTACCTGTTGTGGTGAACTACTGGATTCCACCATTCTCGCCAATCGGGCAAGGAACAACAACACGCAGCTCGGGTAGCGGCACATACCGGATTTAGTCGCATGGCGTCCAGGGGACCTGATTTCAGGTTCCCTTTTTGTTTGACACGACATCGCTGACAGGTTAATGAACAGCTCCACGTTTTGATTTATTATTGAGTTGAGGAGTTATCCTGTATGAGGAATGACGGTCGCTGCGCCACTGCTTTACGTCCTGTTAAATTTACGCGCAATTTTACCAAGCACGCAGAAGGCTCTGTTTTGATAGAGTTTGGTGATACAATGGTTCTCTGTACGGCATCGGTTGAGGAGTCGGTACCTCCTTTTTTGCGGGGCAAGGGTACAGGCTGGGTAACTGCTGAATATTCCATGCTGCCGCGGGCAACTCATACCCGTTCTCAGCGTGAAGCAGCAAAAGGGAAGCAGACCGGCCGCACTCTTGAGATTCAGCGTCTGATCGGTCGTTCATTGCGGGCGGTAACTGATCTGGCAAAGTTGGGCGAACGCTCCATTTATATCGATTGTGATGTCATACAGGCTGACGGCGGTACACGGACCGCTTCCATAACCGGCGCGTATGTCGCGCTTGTCGATGCGTTAACAACGTTGAAGTCAAAGGGGCTATTAGCTGAAATTCCGCTCAAGGAGGCTGTGGCTGCGGTAAGTGTGGGTATAGTGGGGGGAGAGGCCCTGCTTGACCTCAATTATCTGGAGGACTCTTCTGCAGAAGTCGATATGAATTTTGTCATCACCTCCAGTGGCCGCTTTGTGGAGGTACAGGGTACGGCTGAGGCCGAGCCTTTTACGAGTGCGGAGATGGATGCCATGCGTAGTCTTGCAATTGATGGCGTGCAGCAGCTCTTTACATTACAGCAGGAATCGTTGGGAAAATGAAAAAACTGATAGTCGCAACACGTAACAAAGGCAAAATTCTGGAAATAAATGCATTGCTGGCAGGTCTGGTAGATCAGGTCAGTAGCGCTGCCGATTTTGCCGATTTTCCGGAGACGGTGGAGGATGGCGCCACTTTTGAGGAAAATGCCCTTAAGAAAGCCCGTGAGGCCTCGAATTTCTCAGGGCTTCCGGCGTTGGCTGATGACTCGGGACTGGTTGTTGATGCCCTTGATGGTCGCCCCGGTGTTTTTTCTGCTCGTTATGCCGGTGTCGGGGCCGACGATGCCGCCAACAATGCGCGGCTGCTGAACGAATGTGAAAGCATTCCGGAGGAGCATCGCCAGGCGGCTTTTGTCTGCGTGCTGGCGTTTGTGACTCCTGAAGGCGTTGAGCAGCTCTTTACCGGCAGGGTTGCTGGGCGGATTCTTTCTGAAGCCAGAGGGGGGGCGGGGTTTGGGTACGACCCGCTTTTTTTGGTGGATGGTTTTGAGCGCAGCATGGCAGAGCTGGAGCTGGCGGAGAAAAACGCCGTAAGTCACCGCGCCCAGGCCTTCCATAAATTTCGGGAATACATCAAAACAATGAAGTAATGCTCTGTTTGGACAAAGCAGGAAGACAAAAAGGAATTAATACTTTGAAAAAAGATACGTTTGAACATGCGAAGCCAAAACCGGCACGCCCGATAGCGCAAAAAACAGCTGAAAAGGTGCCGGTAGCCAAGGCATTCGTGCCCTTGACCCGTAAAAACGTCCTGGAGTTGCGCATATCCTCTCTGGATGAAGATGGGTACGGAACCGTGCGCAATGAAGACGGGATGACCCTCAAGGTTGGCGGAGCGCTGCCTGGTGATGTCGTGTTTGCCGGTGTTGACCATGTTGCGGGTGGCACAGCATTTTGTCATGTGAAAAAGCTGTTAACACCTTCTCAATTGAGGAGCAACAATCCACCATGTCGTGAAAGTGCAGACTGTTTCGGTTGTCCGTTGATCGCCATGAAATATACCGAACAGAAAAACTGGAAACGGGGCATGATCCTGGCCGAAATGGCTAAATACCCCGTTTTGTCAGCCTGTGTTGTGCATCCACTGCTCTCGCCCGACAATCTGATTCATTACCGCACGACAGCAAAGCTGACAGTCGCCGGCAAGTTCTCCGAGCCGTTTATCGGTATCTACCGCCGGGCAAGTCATGACGTTTATGACCTGGAACAGTGCCCGATCCATCACCCGCTTATTGACAAGGTGGTTGAGGCGGTCAGAAAAGGTATCAAGAAGGGGAAGGTGCAGGTTTATAATCCACAGAGTAAAATGGGGCTGCTGCGCTACCTGATAGTCCGTGTATCGACCTACGAAAAAAAGGCGATGGTGGTTTTTGTTACTTCCAAGCGTTCCTTCAATGAGATTCACCACCTGGGTCGTTTTGTACAGGATCTGGTCCCGGAGGTTGAAATAGTTGTCCAGAATGTTAACGCAACTGAAGGCAACGTGATCATGGGGCAGAAAGATTATTTTCTGACAAAGAAATTATACCTTACGGAGCAGATCGGCGATGTCTCTTTCAGGTTGTCACCGCGCTCATTTTTTCAGGTGAATAACAGCGGCGCCAACCTTATTTACAGTAAAGTGCGTGAATGGGCAGCTCTTACGGGTGCTGAAACGGTACTGGATCTGTACTGCGGCATTGGAGGAATAGCGCTTTTTCTGGCCGGATCTGCCAAAAACGTCATCGGTGTTGAAGTCGTTGAAGAGGCTGTTGCGGATGCGACCATGAATGCTCGCATAAACGGCATCAGAAACTGCCGGTTCGAAGCGGGTGATGTTGCCGACTTGCTTGACGACATGGCGGAAGAACACCTGCCTGTCGATGTGGCGGTGTTAAATCCGCCTCGTAAGGGATGCGATCAGAATGTGCTGGAGCGGGTTGCCGCTCTCGGACCGAAATCGATCCTGTATGTGTCGTGCTCGCCGCAGAGTCTGGCGCGCGATCTGGATATTCTGGACAAGCTCGGATATGTCTGTCGCGAGATTCAACCGGTTGACATGTTTCCACAGACGGTACATGTAGAGAACGTCGCGAGGCTCGAACAGATTAGATCATTGAAATAGTAAAATCAGCTTGACATCCGTGGCACAACTTGCTATTACTCACCAGCTTTTTGATGTAGGCGCGTAGCTCAGCGGGAGAGCGCTACCCTGACACGGTAGAGGTCGGCGGTTCGACACCGCCCGCGCCTACCATTAATAAAGCAGAGTTGAAGCAGGCAGGATGCAGGCATCGATGTATCGATGCCTTTTCTGTTTGCCCTCTAAAGGGAAAATAATGGCGACAATAACAATTACACTTCCTGATAATTCTTCCCGTGAACTGAGCGAAGGAGCCACTGTCTTCGATCTGGCAGCCTCGATCGGTGCCGGGCTGGCAAAGGCCGCGCTCGCTGGAAAGATTAACGGGCTGTCGGTAGATCTCTCGTGCCGTCTTTCTGATGGCGACCGTGTTGAAATTGTTACCGAAAAAAGTCCTGAAGCGCTTGAGATTATTCGCCACTCAGCTTCACATCTGATGGCTCAGGCCGTTAAAGAGCTCTTTCCCCAAGCCAAGGTTACGATCGGCCCTGCCATCGAAACCGGATTCTATTATGATTTTGACGTGGAAAAGCCGTTTACGCCCGAAGATCTGGAGCGTATCGAGGCAAAGATGCTGGTGCTGGCTTCCGCAGATCAGAAGATAGAACGGCACGAATATTCCAGCGCTGAAGCCATCAGCATGTTTGAGTCTATGGGTGAGCCGTATAAAGCCGAACTGATAAACGATCTTGGCGTCGAACGCGTTTCAGTGTATAGCCAGGGCACTTTTGCCGACCTCTGTCGCGGTCCGCATCTCCCCTCTACGGCAAAGATCAAGGCATTTAAGCTTCTTTCCATCGCTGGCGCATACTGGCGTGGCGACGAAAAAAACCGCATGCTTCAGCGTATTTACGGAACCGCCTTTGTCGATAAAAAAGAGCTGGAAGCGTATCTGCATCGTATTGAAGAGGCAAAACGGCGTGATCACCGCAAGATAGGTCGTGAGCTCGACCTGTTTTCCTTCTCGGATGAAGTTGGCGCGGGTTTTCCGATCTGGCATCCCAAGGGTGCCATGTTGCGCACGGTTCTGGAAGATTTTGAGCGCAAGGAACATTTGAAGCGCGATTATGACATTGTTGTTGGACCGCAGATACTCAAGAGCGAACTCTGGCAGCGTTCAGGTCACTACGAGAATTATCGTGAAAACATGTATTTCACCGAGGTTGATGAGCAGAGTTACGGTATCAAGCCGATGAACTGCCTCTCTCACATGATGATATACAAGTCACAGTTGCGCAGCTATCGTGACCTTCCTCTCCGTTTCTTTGAACTCGGTACTGTGCATCGTCATGAGCGTGCCGGCGTGCTTCACGGTCTCATGCGTGTACGATGCTTTACCCAGGATGATGCCCATATCCTCTGTACTCCCGAACAGCTTGATGCCGAAATTAAAGCTGTTATCGCATTTGTTGACGATGTGATGACTATTTTCGGTTTTGAGTATGAAATGGAACTCTCAACCCGACCGGAAAAATCAATCGGATCGGATTCCGACTGGGAGCAGGCAACCGGCGCTCTGTTGACGGCGCTCAAGGATTCCGGTCGTCCATACGAGATAAATGAGGGTGACGGCGCATTCTACGGCCCCAAAATAGATATAAAACTGCGTGATTGTCTTGACAGGAGATGGCAGTGTGCTACTATTCAGTGCGATTTTACCCTGCCAGAACGGTTTGATCTCACCTATGTAGCGTCAGATGGTGAACGTAAGCGTCCCATCATGGTGCATCGCGTGATTCTCGGTTCAATCGAACGATTCATCGGTGTTCTTATCGAACATTTTGCCGGTAGTTTTCCGCTCTGGATCTCTCCGGTTCAGGCCGTTGTAGTTACGGTGACTGATAACCAGATACCGTTTGCCCAGGATGTTTATAGGCAGTTGCGTAATGCCGGGATACGTGTTGAGCGGGATATTCGCAATGAGAAGCTGAGCTTCAAGATTCGCGAGGCACAGTTGCAAAAGATTCCCTATATGCTCGTTATCGGTGATAAGGAAGTAGAGCAGGGGACTGTTACGCCGCGCTACCGGGATGGAAAGAACCTCCCCTCCATGACGCCGGAAGCTTTTATTGAATTTGTAACGCAGGAATGTAAAGACTATAAATAGTATGTAAGTGAGATAGTAGCGAAGCATAAACTGCTGTCAGGAGGTGTCGCCATAGCAAAACCGACCGTCAATATCAATCAAACCATCAGGGCTTCTGAAGTTCGTGTCATTGGTGCAACAGGAGAAGCGCTGGGTGTGCTGACCCTTTCACAGGCACTCGAATTGGCCGAACAGCAGCAGTTGGATCTTGTTGAGGTGTCTCCAACAGCAGTTCCGCCTGTCTGCAGGATAATGGATTATGGTAAGTTCAAGTATCAGCAGAGCAAAAAACTGCAGGAAGCAAAAAAGAAGCAGGTTCATGTCCTCCTGAAGGAAGTGAAATTACGGCCAAAGACAGACAGTCACGACCTTGAGTTCAAAATAAACAATGTCAAACGCTTTCTTGAAGAAGGAAATAAGGCTAAAATTACGCTTGTTTTTCGTGGCCGCGAAATCACCCACATGGATGTCGGTAGGGCGGTAATTGAAAAAGTTGCTAAAGAGCTACAGGATGTGTGTGTTATTGAAAATCACCCGCGGGTTGAGGGACGCAATATGTATATGATTGTTGCACCAAAACCTAAAAAATAAAGTATATATACCTCTTTAGGTAAGTTCTTATAAACAAAGAAGGAGTTTCTCATGCCGAAAATTAAAACCAACCGTGGTGCTGCAAAGCGCTTCAAAAAGTCTGCATCCGGTCGCATCAAGCGTGGTAGCGCATTCACCAGTCACATCCTGACCCACAAGTCCAGCAAACGTAAGCGTGATCTGCGTGGCGGCGGAATGGTTGCAGCTGTTGACCAGAAGAATATAGCTCGCTTGATTCCTTACAAGTAACGATTGTCCCCTCATGCTTTTGTGGGGGTGCATAATGCCAAGAACCATGAGGAAATTGTCTCCCCTTGTGGATCTGGCCAATTCAGCAGCAAAGGAGTAAGTACGTATGGCACGTGTAAAAAGAGGATTTAAAGCGAGACGCAGACGTAACAAGGTATTGAAGCTGGCTAAAGGTTACCGTGGCGCGCGCAGCAAGCTGTTTCGCAGCGCGACAGAAGCGGTTGACCGGGCTCTAAATTATGCCTTCCGCGATCGTCGCGTCAAAAAACGTGATTTCCGCAGTCTTTGGATTGTTCGTATCAATGCTGCTTCACGTATCAATGGCTTGTCTTACAGCAAGTTTATCTTCGGTCTTAAAAAGGCCAACGTTCAGATCGATCGTAAAGTACTTGCAGATATTGCAGTGACCGATCCAAACGGATTTGCACAGATTGCGGAGCTTGCAAAGGCCGGAATTTAGTTGCTTTGTAAGTTAAATGAGGAAAAGGGAATGGGAATAGCTCCCATTCCCTTTTTTGTACAGCACTAATCTGCTGTCACTACTTTTTAGTCTCGAAGGTGTTTAATTATGCGGGAGCAACTTGATCAATTGAGAAATGGCGCCAAGCTGGCTATTGCCGCAGCGTCCTCAGTGGAACAACTTCAGGATATACGTATACGTCTTCTTGGTCGTAAAGGTGAATTGACGGCCCTTATGAAGGGTCTTGGTTCTCTTTCAGCCGAAGAGCGTCCGGTTGTAGGGCAGTTGGTTAACTCTGTTCGTGATGAAATTGAATCTGCACTCGGTGCTGCGATTGTCTCGGCACAGGAACAGGTTATCGCTCTTCGTCTTCAGTCTGAACGGATCGACACCTCTCTGCCCGGTCGCCGTCCGCTTAAAGGTACCAAGCATCCGGTAACCCTGGTCATTGAAGAGATCTGCTCGATTTTTGCCGGACTCGGGTTTGCTGTTGCCGAAGGTCCGGAAATCGAACATGACTGGTATAACTTCGAGGCACTCAACTTCCCCCCCGAACATCCCGCCAGGGATATGCAGGATACGTTCTTTGTTGAAAACAACCTGTTGTTGAGAACCCATACCTCACCAGTGCAGATACGCACGATGCTCAAGCAAAAACCTCCGTTGCGCATTATAGCTCCGGGGACTGTGTATCGGTGTGATTCGGATGCGACACATTCTCCCATGTTTCACCAGATAGAAGGCTTGATGGTTGACTCCGGGGTGACCTTTGGTGACCTTAAAGGTATCCTCACGGTCTTCACAAACCAGCTCTTCGGCCAGAAGACAGGAGTGAGGTTGCGTCCCAGCTACTTTCCTTTTACCGAGCCGTCGGCAGAGGTGGATATCGCCTGCGTCATCTGCGGTGGCAAGGGGTGCCGGGTCTGTAAAAACAGCGGCTGGCTTGAAATCCTTGGCGCCGGAATGGTCGATCCGGAAGTGTATCGCCATGTACAGTACGATGCCGAAAATATCTCCGGTTTTGCCTTCGGCATGGGGATTGAGCGCATTGCAATGTTAAAGTACGGCATCTCCGACATGCGACTGCTTTTCGAAAATGACGTCCGCTTCCTTCGGCAGTTCTAACCCCACTTTATTTATTGGTGCATTGATATGATCGTTACATACAACTGGCTAAAAGAATTTGTTGATTTTGATGCTACTCCTGACGAATTAGCAGCGCTGTTAACCATGCTTGGGCTTGAGGTTGAGTCGATGGCAAAGCTTGGTGCCGGGCTGGATGATGTTGTCGTGGCGTTGGTGGAGGAAAAACGGCAGCATCCCAATGCCGACAAACTTTCTCTCTGCCGCGTGAACAACGGCAAAGAAGTTGTGGACGTCGTCTGCGGTGCTCAGAACTTTAACCAGGGTGATACCGTTGCACTGGCTCAGATCGGAGCGGTACTTCCCGGCGATTTTAAAATTAAGAAATCGAAGATCCGCGGTGAGGAATCATCCGGCATGCTCTGCTCTGAAAAAGAGCTGGGCCTGGCTGAGGAGAGTGCCGGAATCATGGTGCTGCCACCAGCTCTCGCACCACTTGGTACACCGGTCTTTGCCGCACTTGGACGTAAGGATACCATTTTCGAAATCGGCCTGACTCCCAACCGCTCCGACTGCTTGAGCGTGGTAGGGATTGCACGGGACATTGCCGCCAAGCTTGATCTCAAAATGAAATATCCGCAAACTACGTTAGTGGAAGGGACTGAGAAGGTAGATTCGATCATTGGGGTGACGGTTGAAAACACAGAACTCTGCCCTCGTTATGCCGCTCGCTATATTTCCGGTTGTAAAATAGCCCCATCACCGGAATGGCTGGTCAAGCGACTAAGCGATATTGGCATACGCTCAATTAACAACGTAGTCGACGTCACAAATCTGATCATGATGGAGTCAGGGCAGCCGCTGCACGCATTCGATTGCAATCGTCTCTCGGGGAAGCGGATTGTTGTGCGCACCGCAGAAGATGGTGAGCCGTTCACGACTCTGGACAATCAGCAGCGCGTATTGAATTCGGCCGATCTTGTTATCTGTGATGCAGAGCGCCCTGTTGCGCTGGCCGGAGTAATGGGGGGATTAAACTCCGAGATCGAGAATACAACGACCGCAATTCTTCTTGAAAGCGCTTTTTTCAAACCGTCAGCCATCAGGAAGACCAGCAAGCGTCTGGGCCTCCACACCGAATCATCGCATCGCTTTGAACGCGGTATAGATATTGACGGGGTAGGGCGTGCACTTGACAGGGCTGCATCTCTGATCATCGGGCTTGCCGGTGGCGAGCTTGCCAACGGATCTATAGATGTGTACCCGGGTAAAAGTGAGCGTGCGGCAATTACCTTCCGTCCCGAAAAGGCTAATGAACTGATCGGCATAAATCTTGAGCGGGATGTCATAATAGATATTCTTACGCGCCTGGAATTCCGGGTCTCGCAATGTGCAGACGGTTCGGTCGCTGTTATTCCGCCACATTACAGAATTGATATAGAGCGTGAAATAGATCTTATTGAAGAAATAGCCCGTTTGAACGGCTACGATAAGATTCCCGCAACCATGCCGATTGCACGGGTTGTTTCGGACAGGCCAACGCGGCACCAGGAAACTGAGAGAAGGGTGCGGGATCTGCTGGTTAATAACGGCATGACAGAAATTATTAACTTCAGCTTCACAGCGCCGGATGCTGCTGGTAAGTTGCTTCTGAGCGAAGATGACCCGCGCCGTGTCGCCATCAAACTGGCCAATCCGCTGGTTGATGAGCAATCGGTGATGCGGACAACATTACTGCCAGGTCTCCTGGAGACAACGGCCAGAAATATGAACTTCCGCTCGCTTGATCTTAAGCTCTTCGAAATGAGGCGTGTCTATCTTCCTGGTGATGGCGAAAGTATGCCACGTGAACCACTTTGCATAGTGGGAGCAATAACCGGTTCACGCGACGGTGATGGCTGGAGTCGCCCCAACGAGCAGGTTGATTTCTTTGATGCAAAGGGAATTGTCGAAACAGTCCTTGATGTCCTTGATGTTGGCGGGATCTCGTGGGTCACCGAAAACACGGAATCATACTTTCATCCTGGCAAGTCGTGCCGTGTATTTTCAGGTCGTGAGCAGATAGGTTCTGTAGGAGAACTACATCCCCTCGTTCAAAAGAACTTTGAGATTGAAAAACCTGTTTTTTGCTTTGAGCTGAATTTTGAAAAGCTTGTGCAGCTTTCAAAAAGTAAAAAAACCATTACCGCGCCTTCCAAGTTTCCTGACAGTAGTCGCGATATTGCGATGCTGATTCCGGAAGAGCTCGCGGCTGCCAGGATCATTGAATGTATCCGGGCGGAAAAATCAAAAGAGATTGAGCACGTGCAGATCTTTGATGTTTATCGCGGCAAAGGTGTTCCAGAGGGACATAAAAGCGTCGCCGTGCGTATCAGATATCGATCCTTTGAGCGCACACTTACCGAAGAAGAGATCTCAGCGCTTCACAATAAAATAGTTACCAGTCTGACAGATAAATTACAGGTAACCGTGCGATAAATTTATTGCGTAATAGAATTCTGTGTGCTATAAAATTTCTCCTTTTGATTCAGTGCATTAACCGTTAAATACAGAGGTAAATATGACAAAAGCAGACATCGTTGAACGCATTCATCAGAGAATCGGTTTTTCAAAAAAAGAATCTGCTGAAATGGTAGAAACGGTTTTCGGACTTCTTAAGTTAACGTTAGAATCAGGTGAAAAAATAAAGATTGCCGGTTTCGGTAATTTTGTCGTAAAACAAAAGGCTGATCGTCGCGGTCGCAATCCTCAAACAGGTGAGACTATTACAATAAATGCACGCAGAATTCTGACATTCAAGCCGAGTCAGGTTTTGAAAAGTGCGATAAACGCTGAAGTTAAGTAGGTCTTGTGCCGGTTGGTTCTGACATGTCTTCAATGTTGCCTGAAAAACTGTTCTACAAAATTGGTGAAGTAGCTGAAGTTGCCGGTGTCAAAACATCAGTATTACGTTTCTGGGAATCTGAATTTGTTTTTTTAAAGCCGGCAAAAAGTAGTTCCGGACAACGTTTATATTCAAAAAATGAAGTCGATCTTGTGTTGCAGGTTAAGCATCTTCTCTATGACGAAAAGTTTACAATAGAGGGTGTGAAAAAGCGTATCACGACAAAAGGTAAGCTTGTTAACGCTGATGATCATTTCGATAGCATCGGTAATACTGACTACACTGAAGTGTTAAAGTCTGTTCGGAATGATTTAAGAATATTGAGAGATTTATTGTAGTTTGGTTTTCGGTGCGTAGCGCAGCCTGGTAGCGCACTAGACTGGGGGTCTAGTGGTCGCAAGTTCAAATCTTGTCGCACCGACCATTTCAAGCGGGTTCACAGAGTTTCTGTGAACCCGCTTTTAGTTTCCGCCTCGTATTGCCTCGTACAAAAAAACTACCAGTTTTTAAGTCTATAAAAGTTCCCCGAAACAGTTTTGTCCCCAAATAGTCTTAAAGCTCGTCCCCATGTTCCACCCACCGCTCGACTTGATACGACTAGTGACGATCTCCTCTATGTTCACCACGATCACCCCTGTGGTGATCATCTCCTCCACGACCATATCCGTCATCTACCGGTACCAAAATACAACCGGCCAGCGTCGAGATCATCAAAAGAAGAATTGCGATTCTGGGCAAAAGTGTTTTTTTCATTTTTATCGCTCCATTGTAACTTAATTTAGCAGAAAGAACGACCGAGCTTCTGTTCTGCCGGGATTGTACTTGAGTTATACATCGCAACTAACGTGCCAGAGAATGCGTGCGCGTGCTGACAGTGTAACGGTACGATTGTACAGGGTAAAACAGGGAGGCGGAGTACGGTGTGAATATATGCCATCCGAGAATCCGTCAGGTTTAACATAACCGCACTATATGACGGTCACTGTATGCGGCTATAAGATTGCTGTGACTGTCCGGCACGTTTTTACACGTGCAAATATCTTTAAAATTGATCTGTTATCTGCCGCGTTGTTCTTGGCACCCTTAATGCTCTACAAGCCACCGACGACAACTTTTCCTGAGGACGGGTGTTATTAATGTTCCACTGGATTCGAGACCATAACCGCGCCGAAGCGCGGAAGCGAGCGTTTCCACCCGAATGGGAAGCTTTTGTACGTGCAAACGTAGCCCACTACAGCGTGCTGGATGACGCCGAGCAGGCTGAGTTGCGTGCGATGATGCAGGTATTCCTGGAGGAAAAAGAGTGGGAGGGGTGCGGCGGACTCGAATTAACTGACGAGATCCGCGTCACCATTGCGGCCGAGGCGTGTCTGCTGCAACTGGGAATCCCCCATGACTACTATCGCAACGTGGAGTCGATCCTTGTTTATCCATCCACTGTTGTGCCACCGGAGCGCCAGACCGGCGTTTTCGAACGCATAGCTGGTCCGGTGGAGCCATCTGTGCCGATTCTGGGACAGGCCTTCACCGAAGGCCCGGTAATCCTCATATGGGATGCTGTCCTTCATGGCGCACGCCACCCCGAGCAGGGACATAATGTGGTTTACCATGAGTTTGCCCACAAGTTGGACATGCTCGATGGAGCCGCCGATGGTACCCCGCCGCTCGCCGACCGCAAGCAGCTTGACGAATGGATTGCCGTCTGCCGCCGCGAATTTTTACGCCTGCGTACTCATGCCGAGAAGGGGCACAAAACTTTCCTTGATGCCTACGGTGCGAAGAACGAAGCGGAGTTTTTTGCTGTGGCCACGGAAGAGTTTTTCGACCGCCCACGTGCTCTCTTGGAACACTCTCCCGACCTTTATCACGTCCTCAGCGCCTACTACCGCCAGGACCCGGCCGGGCGGGTGAGTCGTACAAAATGAATAAAACTTAAAAAGCAGTTATCCGCAGATTAACGCAGATATACGCAGATATAAGCAGATAAATCAAAGGCTTGAAACAAATACTGGTTTAACCAAAAAGGAGATCATGCTTTTTTAAATAACTATTGGTTTTATCTGCGTTTATCTGCGAAATCTGCGGACCGACAGCCGTTTATAGGTTAAATGTTTTCGAGGAGAAACAATGAACAAGCAACCATCTGCCAGCAACCACTCTGACGGCAACGACCAGGTTGTTTTCGCCACCGTGGACGCCGCAGTCGCCGTCGCAGTAGACGCGCAAAGAATCTATGAGGAACAGAACCTCGAAGTCCGCCGCGCTGTTATCGAAGCCATACGCAAGACGTCCGTTGTCAACGCGGAACGCTGGGGGCGGATGGCGGTCGAGGAAACGAAGATGGGGCGTGCTGAAGATAAGACGCAAAAAAACATGCTCTGCGCCACCCGCACGCCGGGGGTAGAAGACCTGCAGTCGCGTGCCTACACCGGCGACAAAGGGCTGACCCTGGTTGAATACGCACCATTCGGCGTGGTGGCGGCTATTACCCCTTCTAACAACCCGGCCGCGACGGTCATCTCCAACGCTATTGCCATACTGGCGGCCGGCAATTCCGTCGTGTTTGCCCCGCACCCCGCTGCTGCCAATGTCTGCCATGACGTGATGCGTGTTCTTGCTGCCGCTGCGGTTTCGGCTGGGGCTCCGTTCGGCTTGATCACCACGGTTTGTCCCGCTTCACATGAAACAACAAAGGCACTCCTCGCACACCCCGGAGTCAGCCTCAATATGGTGACCGGAGGCCCTGCGATTGTAAAGGTCGCCATGACCACCGGCAAGCCGTGCAAGACCATCGCCGCCGGACCGGGCAACCCGCCGGTTGTTGTCGATGAGACCGCCATCTTCCCCGGTTGTGCCGAGGAGATCATCTTCGGCGCCAGCTTTGACAACAACGTGCTCTGCATCGCAGAAAAAGAGGTCATCGTCGTCGAGGCGGCCAGGGAGCGATTCCTTGAGAGTATGCGCAAAGACGAGCGGGCCTTCGAGCTGTCACTGTCCCAGATTGATGCCTTGACGGCGCTCGTTATCACCGGGAGTGGTGAAGATGGCACCGAACCGCTCATGAACCGGGATTATGTCGGGCGTGATGCGGCGGTCATCGCCACAGGTATCGGTCTCGATGTGCACCCCTCTACCCGGCTGCTGTGGGGTGAGGTGTCAAACGATCACCTCCTGGTCCGGACAGAGCAACTCATGCCGCTCCTGCCGGTTACCTTTGTGAAGGATGTGGACAGTGCCATCGAGTTGGCCTGTCGCGTTGAGGCGGGCAACCATCATTCCGCCGCCATGTATTCGACCAATATCGGCAACCTGACCCGCATGGGACGTCGCATGCAGTGCTCCATCTTCGTCAATAACGCCTCAACCCTGTACGGTCTCGGCATGGGGGAGGGGTACGCCTCCATGTCCATCGGCACCCCGACCGGGGACGGTATCACCAAACCTTCACATTTCGTCAGGCCGCTGCATTGCTGTCTTGTGGACTCTTTCAGGATCGCGTGAGGCACGTCGTAACGGAAATTCACGTCGCAACAAAAGGATCTTTATAATGAACCAGACAAACGGATGGATGGGTGGACAGATATGGATGTGGGCGGTACTCGCCGTACTGGTGGTGGTTGTCGTTGTGCTTAAAAAGGTGCTCAGGAAGAAATAATCGTGGGTTCGCGAATCGACTGTGAAGTGAAAGCAATCCCTGTATAAACTGCTCGGACAGGGGCAGGATGTCCGTGCTCCCAGAAAATAAATTCGATGAAGGAAAAAAATGACTACGACAATGAAGGCGCTCGTATTCCATGGGCCGAACAATCTGGCACTGGAGGAGGTGCCAAAGCCGACAATTATAAAGCCGACTGATGCCATTGTGCGGATCACGACGACCAGTATCTGCGGAACCGACCTCCATATACTAAAGGGGGACGTGCCGACAATAGCTGCCGGTCGTATCCTCGGCCATGAAGGGGTAGGGATTATCGAGGAGGTCGGGACGAACGTACTGGATTTTCATACGGGGGACAAAGTGCTGATCTCCCTCATAACCTCCTGTGGCAGATGCAGTTTTTGCAAGAAGGGGATGTATTCTCATTGCCGCACCGGTGGGTGGCTGTTGGGTAACAGTATTGATGGCACGCAGGCGGAATACGTCAGAATCCCTTATGCCGATACCAGTTTGTACCTGCTGCCGGCTGAGGTCGATGAGGACGCGGTCGTCATGCTCAGCTGTAACCTCCCCACCGGGCTGGAATGCGGGGCGCTGAGCGGGCGGGTGAAACCGGGGGATGTCGTGGCGATTATCGGCGCCGGTCCGGTCGGGCTCGCCGCTCTGCTTACGGCACAATTATACTCCCCCGCTGAAATCGTGATGGTTGATCTTGACGATAACCGGCTGGAAACCGCCCGCTTACTCGGCGCGACAAAGATCGTGAACAGTTCGGGGGGGACAGCGGCGGAACAGGTCATGGCGCTGACGCAGGGCGCTGGAGTCGATGTTGCCATTGAGGCGGTCGGCCTGCCGGCGACGTTCGATATCTGCCAGGCAATCATCGCCCCTGGTGGATGCATAGCCATCGTGGGGGTCCACGGCACATCGGTCGAACTGCATCTTGAAAAACTCTGGTCTTCCAACATCACGCTCACCACGCGCCTGGTGGATGCCAGCACAACGCCGATGTTGCTCGGAATGGTCCAGTCGGGCCGCATTGAGGCCAAAAAACTTGTCAGTCACCGCTTCGAGCTGTCGGAAATATTGAAGGCGTACGATACGTTCGGCAATGCTGCGCGGGAACATGCGTTAAAGGTTGTGGTCAGGAACAGGAACGCAACCGGAGGAGTTTAGTTTCATAGATTTACAGCCTGATGATGCCATCGACATCTGTCCGGTACCTTGTATACTTTGGTTATAGATAAGGACTCGGAATTTTCCGAGTCCCTAAGCAAAGTCGAGGACGATACCATGAGCTACCGTAAAATATTCTCCGTCATCAACGAACACACGGTCTCCACGATTATCGCCCGTTATGCCATATCGATGGCGGCAGCGTGCAAAGCCGAGCTTGTGCTGTATGCCGCTCACGACAAGGGGAGTCACGAGACCGTCCTTACCCACACGGACCGTCATCTGGATCATCTTACAACGATCGCTTTTGAGCAGGATATCCCGGTGACACGGATAACCGAGATTGGGGATATCAAAACGCTGCTGCCCAAAAGGGCACAGGTGGAAAGTGCCGATCTCGTCTTTTACCCAATGACGCCGTTTGAACGCTACGGGGCCAGCCTGCAGCGGCATACGGTTCACCACCTGTTGCGGACAATCGGCTCCGATTTGGTGATCATGCGGGCGATCACCATGGCCAAGCCGCACCCAGGACATATCCTCGTGCCACTCGGAAAGAGCATCAGCGACAAGGAAAGCCGCCTGATGTTTATCACCGAACTGGCCCGGAGTTTCCACGCACAGGTCACCCTGTTTCACCTCTCCGCCGCGCGTGATGCAGGCGGAATGTCTGACGACATCACCTGGTTCAGGAAACGGTTGCAACAGGAACACGTTACCGTGCTGGAACGCGGCGGCAGCGGTCCTTTAGGCAAAGCCATCACCGTTGAAGCGATCACCCGCCACAATGACCTGATCATACTGGGGGCAACCGAGCGCGGCCTATTGAGGCGAATATTCTTTGGTAACCCCGCTGGTGATGTCATGCATCAGCCCCCCTGTAACGCCATCCTGTTCCGTGCGGGGCAGTGAACCGACATGAAAATTCAAGCCCTTTCACCAGATAAAGTATTTTCAAGCTTGCTGAGCAGTCCGCAGGGGATCACACCTGAAGAGGCGACGCGGCGACATGCCGAGTATGGCGTTAACGAGATCCGTGAGGTGCATGGCCGCCCCATGATTTTACGCCTTGCGGCTCAATTTACCCACTTCCTCGCCCTGTTGCTCTGGTTTGCCGCTGCCCTCTGCTTTCTGTCCGAATATCTCCACCCCGGCGAAGGACTATTGCGCCTTGGGGTTGCCATTCTGGCGGTCATCTTCATCAACGCCATCTTCACCTTCATTCAGGAGTACCGTACTGAAAAGGCGATTGAAGAACTGCGCAAGATGCTCCCCTTCCGGGTTGCCGTGATCAGGGACGGAACTGAATGTGAGATAGATGCCACCGAAGTTGTGCCGGGAGATCTGGTGCTGCTGCGAGAGGGGGATAAGGTTCCGGCTGACGCGCGGGTCGTGGAGACAAGCAGGCTGACCGTTAACAATGCCCCGCTGACCGGTGAATCAGATTCCAAACAGTTAACCGCTGCCCCCTCTGAGGGGGAGATGCTTGAGAGCGAAAACCTCGTGTTTGCCGGGACCCTTGTCGTGAGTGGCAGCGGCAAGGCGGTCGTCTATGCGACCGGCATGGCAACGGAATTCGGCAAGATCGCCCAGATAACCGGCAAGGTCGTGGAAGAGGTGAGCCCGCTTCATGTCGAAATAACGAGGGTGAGCCGCATCGTCGCGATCATCGCAGTGGCTGGCGGCGCCTGTTTTTTCCTGATCGGCGGCTTGGTCGGGCGGGGGTTCTGGGATAATTTTCTCTTCGCCATCGGCATCATTATCGCCACCGTACCGGAAGGGTTGCTGCCGACAGTCACCCTTTCTCTGGCTATGGGAAGCAAGCGGATGGCGAGCCGGAACGCACTGGTCAAAAGCCTGAACGCCGTGGAGGCGCTCGGCTCGGTTGACCTGATCTGCACCGACAAAACCGGCACGCTGACGCAAAACCGGATGACCGTCAAAACGTCCTGGAGTCCCGATGATGATGGCATAATGGGCCGCACCGTTGCCCAGCTCTGCAACAACGTCACCGTCGCTCCGGAAGAGGTCAAGGGAGATCCGACCGAGACGGCGCTTTACACCTATGCGGCCAGGCAGGGTGCGGTAAGCGGTGAGCGGCTTGGCGAGATACCCTTCGATTCGGAGAGGAAGAGGATGGCGACCCTCCACCGGATCGACGGGAAACTGTTCGTGTTGGTCAAAGGGGCGGGCGAAAGCGTGCTGCCGCTCTGTACGATGCTTTCCCAGGGCGGTTCTGCGAGTATCCCGCTGGAGGGTGCCACCAGGTCCGAACTTCAGGATCGTTTGCAGACCATGGCCTCCGAGGGGTTGCGGGTGATCGCCCTCGCATTCAGGGAGCTGGATGAACTTCCGGCTGGAGATATTCCTGAAGAGGGGCTGACCTTCGCCGGTTTCATGGGGCTGCTTGACCCGCCACGCCCCGAGGTACCGCAGGCCCTTAAAGATTGTCACAGCGCCGGTATAAAGGTCATCATGATTACCGGTGATGCCGGGCTGACTGCCGCTGCTATTGCGAAGGATATCGGCTTGATCACCGGAGATCCGGTCATCATAGAGGGGTATGAGTGCGCAGGCATGCCGGACGAGCGTTTGCGTGAGGAGTTGAAAAAGGAGAATCTGATATTCGCCCGCATGTCGCCGCAGAACAAGATGCATGTTGTCAGTCTGCTCATCGAGGAAGGGCACCGGGTCGCTGTTACCGGCGATGGCGTCAATGACGCGCCGGCCCTGAAAAAGGCCCATGTCGGCATCGCCATGGGGTTGTCTGGAACCAGCGTCGCCCGCGAGGCGGCGGATATCGTGCTTCTGGATGATAATTTTGCCTCCATCGTACATGCCATCGAGGAAGGGCGCGCCGTTTTCGAGAACATCAGGAACTTTACCACCTACATCTTCGCTTCCAACATCCCGGAGCTGGTCCCCTACATCGGCTACATCCTCTTTGGCATACCGTTGCCCCTCACCATTATGCAGATCCTGGCGGTGGACCTGGGTACCGACATGTTCCCGGCGCTGGCGCTCGGGGCGGAAAAGCCGTCGCCGGATATCATGCAGCGGCCTCCCCGGCCAAAGAACGAGCATCTGCTCACGAAGGGCGTGCTTATACGAGCCTATCTGTATCTGGGGCTGTTGGAGGCGTTTGCCGGGATGACGGCCTATTTCTATGTCATGTACGGAGGTGGGTGGAGTTGGGGGCAGCCGCTGGCGACCACGTCAACGCTCTATCTTCAGGCGACCACCGCCTGTCTTGCCGGTATTGTTGTGACACAGGTCGCCAACGTCTTTGTCTGCCGTTCACCACACACGTCCCTCATGACGCTGGGATTCTTCTCGAATCGGCTCGTATTGGTGGGGATAACCACCGAAGTCGTGCTGGCGGCTCTTATCATCTACACATCACTCGGTAATTCACTGTTCGGCTGTGCCCCCATCAGCGCAGATGTCTGGATCTTGTTGATTCCATTTGCCATTTTGATGTTTGTCACTGATGAAACGCGCAAATATTTTGCCAGACGTAAATAGTCTTTTAGGTCAATCCGGGAGGTGACAATATGTTACTTATCGGTTTTGCTTTTATCATCGCCGCTCATTGCGAAAAGATCAGCACACTGTAGGGGCCGATTGAAAGCGCGGCGTGACAGGGCATGCCGTCGCACTCCCCCTGTTCGGCGACGACATCGCTGCTCGGATTGCCTTGGAAGTCGTCGCAGTATCCTTGCCAATCGCTGTTGAAACGGAGCTTCCACATTCCTTCTGTCGGGAAACCGATGACATAGCCTTCCTGGGGCTCGCGGAAAAAGTTGGCAACGACGACAACATCGTCCGCCGGTCCCCCCTTGTCCCAACGATGGAAGGCGATGACCTTGCGCTCATCGTGCAGGTGGTAGACCTGGGTGAATTGCCCGCAGAGGCCGCGTGTGAAGCCGTCACGATTGAGCCGCAGCCGGATGAGGTCGCGGTACAGACGGACGATGCCGTGGAAGTCCTCGTTTTGGTCCCAATCGACGGGGACCGTGTCGCGAAACCATCCCCCTTCGAGGAATTCCTGCCCCTGGAAGATCATCGGAATGCCGGGTGCGGTAAAGACCATGGCTGCGGCCAACGTCGATCGTTTCCGGGCGTACCACCCCTTGGGGTCGTTCGGGCTGATATCTTGAGGCACGCGCACTTTTCCGTTCGCCACCTCGTCGTGCGATTCGCTGTAGATGACCCGGTCAAAGGCATCATCGTTGTAGCGATAGCAGATGGCATCACGGATGGCGGTGAGTGAACGGGCCTCGTCCTGCGGAGTGATAACCGCCTCGCGGATGGGGTGGACGAACATGGCGTCCCACTGCGAACCGAACCCGGCTCCACCGGCGCCGGGTTCCTTGGTGAGCCATCTGTTGTTTTGCAGATCTTCGGCTATGGTGAGCCGGCCGGGAAATTTTTCTGAAATCTGGCTGTTGATCCACTGAAGGAGGCTCCAGCCATCGGGCAAATCCTGAGTGTCGGCACCGTTGACGGTGCGAATGAACTGGGTGCAGTCGAAGCGGAGACCGTCAACGTGGTATTCTTCAAGCCACATGAAGACGTTGTCGAGGAGGTATTGACGAACCTCGCCGCGTCCGTAATCGGGACGGGTCTCTCCCCAGGGGGTGACGGCCCGGCCGTCGTTGTAGAAGTAGATGCCGCCGCGATCGTTCTCTGACCAGCCGTCAAACTGCCAGAGATCAAGGTCGCTGGGTCCCAGATGATTGTACACAACGTCCAGGATCACCCCGATACCCTCCTGGTGGGCGCTCTTAATAAACTGTTTGAGCGCCAGTGGGCCTCCATAGGCGAGCTCTACTGAAAAAATATGGGCAGGGTTGTAACCCCACGACCGGTCCCCCGCAAACTCCCCCACCGGCATGATCTGGATCGCATTGACACCAAGTTTTTTCAAGTGTTTCAGACGCGTGGCGGCAGTGCAAAATGTACCAGGGAGGTCGGCGTTCTCTTGGTCGTTGAACGTCCCGATATGCAGTTCATAGACGGCAAGCTCGTTCCATGGTGCGAGATGGAAATCGTCTTCCTCCCAGTCGAAGTCTGGATTGTGGACGACGGCATTGCCGACCGAGCTGGTCACTTCGCGGGCATAGGGGTCGATGCGCTTAAAATCGCCCAGTCCCGTGGTCAGCATGTATTGGTACTGATCACCGATATGAGCTTCTGCCACGTCACCATACCAGAAACCGTTCTCCTCTGCCTGCAGGGGATGTGTGCCGCCGTCCCATTCGTTGAACGTTCCGATGACGGATACCCGCTTCGCATGGGGTGCCCACACACGGAACGCAACTCCCCCCGTGTGTGGGATCGCCCCCATGCCATTAATTATTGTTTCATTGCTCATGGGAGACCCTCTTTTTCGTGCCCGAAACTTCGAGGTGTTTGCTGCTGTTCGTGTGGATGTTGATGGAGTGCAGGATTCCGCGTCTTACAGGACCTTCCTCCCTTGAATGATGCGTACCAGCACCACAATAATAGCAAGTACGAGCAGAATGTGGATCAGGCCGCCCATGGTATAAGCCGTAACTATACCTAACAGCCACAGCACCACCAGAATCACGCAGATTGTCCAGAGCATGATGTTCTCCTTCTCTTATTATTTAACAACCAGGTCGTTTTTCACCTCTGCGACACCCTCAACACGTCCGGCCACCTCACCTGCTGTTGTCACGCTTTGCGCCGTATCGACAAAACCGCTTAACTGGACTACCCCTTTGTACGTCTTGACATTGATCTGCAACGTTTTCAGTGTTGCTTCGTTAAAAATTGCGGCTTTCACCTTGGTGGTGATGACGGAGTCGTCGACGTATTCGCCGGTACTCTCGTGTTTCTGTGAGGTTGCGCACCCCAACCCCATGAATGAGGCTATCAGTACAAAACAGGCCAGAAATTTCATAATCCGATGCAGTTTTAACATGATGTGCTCTCCTTTTATTGTTTTTGCGTGCTCACTGCCGAAAGGGATTTGGCACTACGCCGACAAGCATGAGAATTGAAATGACTATCAATATTATTCCCATGCTTTTCCTCCATGTGATGAGTGAATGCCATATGAGACGATCCAGTACCGCAAAATATATGCCGAGATATAATGTTCTTAACTTACCGCATGTTATTCACCGCATCATATTCATAACTGCAGGATATGTAAGCTGAATCGACACATGTGTAAGATCCGTTTTTCGCTGTTTCGGAGCTCGGTTTTAACATAACGTATCAGGAACCGGGCAGCGACTATCGCCAGAAACCGCCCCGCAATCAGACTAATCGTGTGGAGGGTAATTATCTCGCTTGGATTGTTTCGTGTGGCACAGAGGGCGCTGCGCCAAGAAGACAACCACATACATTAAAGCAATCACGACAAAAACTCCGATGATGACATTCATTTTATGCCTCCTGTGAAACAGTTTTGTTAGGATGAAACGCAACGAGCATGCCAGCGCATGCCGGTGAATGAGCGCGTGCAAGATGCTGATTGTTAAGGTGATAATAAATGTGTGGTGGAATGTTTACGGGAAGGTCGCCAGCAGAATCTGTCATATTTGACATAACCGGCATGTATGACGGGAGAGTGGTTTGTTAGTTCAATTGCGCTTTTCTTGGTCGCACTTTGGTCAGCAGTACATCCATATAATAATACACCACCGGGGTGATGTAGAGGGTCAATAACTGGGATGTCAGCAACCCGCCGACCACCGCAAGACCCAGCGGCTGCCGGGATTCGCCGCCGGCGCCAAGGCCGATGGCGATTGGAAGGGTTCCCATCAGTGCTGCCATCGTGGTCATCATGATCGGTCTGAAACGGACGATCGCCCCTTCATAAATGGCGTCAATCGGCTGTTTCCCCTCTGTTCTCTCGGCTTCCAGGGCGAAGTCGATCATCATAATGGCATTCTTTTTGACGATGCCGAGCAGCATGATGATCCCGACAAATCCGTAGATATTGAGATCACTGCCAAAGATCATCAGAGTGATCAACGCTCCAAATCCGGCAGCAGGCAGTCCGGACAGAATTGTGATCGGATGGATATAGCTTTCATAGAGTACACCGAGCACGATGTAGATGACGAAGATCGCCATGGTCAGCAGAATCCACAACCCGCTGAATGAGGATTTGAAGGCCTGGGCTGTCCCCTGGAAACTGGTGCTGATCGTGGCAGGGAGCGCTGTGTCGGCAAGCTTGTCAACCAGCTTCATGGCATCCCCCAACGCGACATCGGGGCGAAGATTGAACGAGATCGTCACCGCAGGAAGTTGTCCCAGATGGTTCACCGCCAGCGGGCCTATTGTTTTGGAGATCGTCGCGACGGTTTCCAGCGGAATCAACTGCCCTGCGTTGCCACGAATATAGAGCATCCCGAGCGCGGCCGGCTCACCCTGATAGAGTGGGTCGAGTTCCATGATGACCTGATACTGATTGGTCGGCGCAAAGATGGAGGAAACCTGACGCGAACCGTAGGCATAGCCCAGGGCGTCCTCCACCTGCAGGACCGAGAGCCCCAGCGCCGCTATCTTGTCCCGGTTGAGCTCAACATGCAGCTGCGGATTGCTGATCTGCAGATCGCTGGTGACATCCTGAAGCTCCCCGATCTCGCGCAGCTTTGCCTCAAAATCTTCCGCAGAGCGGTACAGCTCCCCGGTATCCTGGCCTTGCAGGGTAAACTGGTACTGGCTCTTGGAGCTGGTGCCGCCGATCTGGATCGAGGGGACATTTTTCAAAAACACCTTGACTCCGGGCACCTTGGCAAGCTGGGGGCGCAGCTTCTGGATGATCTGGTCTGCCGAGAGTTTGCGCTGAGACCGTGGTTTGAGACGCATGAAAAAACTGCCGGTATTGGTGCCGCGCCCGCCGCCGATGGAGGACATGAATCCTTCGATGTTGGGATCCTTGGCGATGATCGCGGCCACCGCCTCCTGATGAAGCTTCATGCTGGCAAACGATGTTCCCTGTGCGGTTTCAATATCCGCATTGATCCGTCCGGTGTCCTCGGACGGCAGGAAGCCCATCGGAATAATCCTGAACAGCCAGACCGTCAGCAGCGTTATCAGCAGTGTCACGACCATCGTTGTCCGGCGCAAGCGGAGTACCAGCTTCAGGCTCCGTTCGTAGAGATTAAGCCAGCCGTCGAAAAAACGCTCCATCGCCATGAAGATGCGGCTATGATTTTTCGTCGTCGGTTTCAGAAAACGGCTGCAGAGCATGGGGGTCAGCGTCAGGGAGACGAAGCAGGAGACCAGAATCGCGACGCTGATAGTCAGGGCGAATTCGTGCAGCAGACGCCCGAGGATGCCTCCCATAAACAGCACCGGGATAAAGACCGCCACCAGCGATATCGTCATGGAGATAATTGTGAAGCCAATCTCCTTTGAGCCCTTGAACGCCGCCTCCATGGCGCTTTCCCCTTTTTCCATATGGCGGACGATATTCTCCAGCATGACAATAGCGTCGTCCACGACAAAGCCGACCGCCAGCGTCAGGGCCATCATGGAGATATTGTTGAGCGAGAAACCGAGCAGATGCATGACGGTGAAGGTGCCGACAATCGACATCGGCACCGCCAGCGACGGAATGATCGTGGCGGAGAGGTTGCGCAGGAACAGGAAGATCACCATGATCACCAGCCCGATCGTCAACATAAGGGTGAACTTGACCTCGTGCATCGATTCACGGATCAGAATGGAACGGTCAAAGAGCACATTCAGCTCGACAGAACCGGGCATCTGACTCCGAAATGTCGGCAGCAGTTTTTTGACGTTATCCACCACCTCGATGGTGTTGGTCCCCGGCTGGCGCTGTACCGCCAGGACTATTCCCCGGGTGCCGTTGTACCAGGCGGCCCGCTTGGTATCCTCAACTGTATCAAGAACCTTTCCCAACTCCTCCAGACGCACCGGTGAGCCATCCCGATAGGCAACTATCTGTTTACGGTATTCAGCCGCCTTGAACAACTGACCACTTGTTTCAATAGTATAGGCCTGCTTTGTGCCATCGAGTGTTCCGGTCGGCAGATTGACATTCGCCTCGTCGATGGCGGTTGCCACCTCGTCTATGCCGATCTGGCGGGAAGCGAGCGCCTTCGGATCAAGCTGGGCGCGCACGGCATATTTCTGTGAGCCGTACACGTTGACCTGCGCCACACCGCTGATGGTAGAAATGCGCCGCGCAATCAGCGTCTGGGCATATTCGTCAATGACAGAGAGCGGCAGGGAAGGGGAGTTGAGCGCCAGATACAGTACCGGCTGATCGGCCGGGTTGACCTTGCGGGAGGAGGGGGGTGTTTTCATATCCTTGGGGAGCTGTCGGGTGGCAAGGGATATTGCTGCCTGCACATCCTGCGCAGCGGCATCGATATCGCGATCCAGCGAGAACTGCAGGGTGATCCTGGTCGTGCCGACACCATTGGTGGAGGTCATGGAATCAACACCCGGAATGGTTGAAAGCTCGTTCTCCAAAGGAGTCGCCACCGCCGACGCCATAGTGTCTGGATTGGCTCCCGGCAGGTTGGCATTGACCTGAATGGTCGGGAAATCAACATTGGGAAGGTCGTTCACCGGCAGCAGGCGATAGGAAACCACCCCGAAAATGAAGATGGCGATCATGATCAGCGAGGTCATGATCGGTCGGCGGATGAAGATGTCGGCGATGTTCATTGGTTGTTACCCTTGAAAAATGCAATCAATTTCGATTGCTTTTATGCTTCGTTTCATTTGTGGTGTACTTTACTTAATAATCGATTGACAACACATATCCAAATGACCTGATTTGCTTGCGGATAGAGTTGGTTCTCATGTTTGTGACTTTCTCGCGCCATGCCGGGTGGTTGTCCGGAATTTCCGGACAACCACCCGCTTGTCAAGTTCACCTTCGTCGAAGATGTTCCGGATATGTTCCGAGATGTTTTTTTTGCTTTTGCCGAACAACTGCGCCAAGTGACCCTGCGTCAGCCAGACCGTCTCGCCCTCCTGTCGAACGTCGATCCTGATCGTTCCGCCCGGCGCCTGATAGATCAGCATTTCTGAGTTATTCATGGTTATGGGAGAAGTGGTCAAGTCTTTACTCATTGGTTCCTCCAACCCGCTGATTCAAGTCATCGTACACGCCTTCAATGTTTTGCATAACGTCATCATTGGTGTAGCGGATTACATGCAGTCCCAGAGAATTGAGCAGCTTTGTCCGCTCTTCATCGTACTCTACCGTTTCGGCATGACTGTCGCCGTCGATTTCAATAACGAGCTGCAATTCGGAACAGTAGAAATCTACGATATAGCCACCAATAGGCTTTTGGCGAAGGAATTTGTATTCGGCAAACTGCCGCATGCGCAAGACTTCCTGCCACATTTTGCTTTCGGCCTTCGTAGGATTGCAGCGGTTTTCTCGGGCAAGTGTGGTGAGTTTTTTGTTGTAGGGGAGAAAGGGAGAGTCAAAGGCAAACCCCTCCCCAACCCTCCCCTTATCAAGGGGAGGGAGCAAAAAAGCCTCCCCCCTGATAAGGGGGGACTGAGGGGGGGTGCTTTTGACTCATGTTTGTCCGCTCTTCCGCTTCGTTTACTCTTTTACAGGAGTTGCCACAACCGCCCCCGGCGTCAGACGCAACTGGCCGTCAACCACCACGGTTTCCCCGGCTCCCAAACCTTTCTCGACGACCGTTTCTTCACCCACCGTCATGCTGACAGTTACCTGACGCATCTCTACGGAATTATCCGCTTTTACCACATAAATAAATTGTCCCTGTTGACCCGTCTGAAGAGCAGTGGTCGGCACAACTACGGCATTCTTCCGGTTGCCCAGCGTCATGACCACATCGGTAAACTGACCCGGCCAGAGTTTCCGCGACGTGTTGGCAAAGGTCCCCTTGAGCTTGATCGTCCCGGTTGCCGGATTGACGGTATTATCCAGAAAACTTATCGTCCCGGCCTCGGTACTCCCCGGTTCGTTCGGGATAAGCGCCTCGATCTTTAATTCATTGCCGGCCATGGCCCGTTTTACCTCAGTCAGCAGTTTCTCCGGAATGGAGAAGGTTGTGTAGATAGGAGTAATCTGATTGACCGTTACAATCGGCAGGTCGTTAGCCTTCACCAGGTTGCCCGGATGCAGCGCGATTGTGCCGGTTCTGCCGGAAATCGGCGAACGAATGGAGCAGTAGCCGAGCTGGATTCTGGCGTTTTTGATGGCGGCACGGTCTGCAACCAGAGTTGCCGCCAGGGATTCGGCATTTGCCCGCAACAGGTCATACTGGTCGCGGGTTACGATTCCCTCCTTGAGCAGCCCGGCGTAGCGTTCCGCCTGTTCACGCGCGAATCTGGCCTGGGCCTGATCCTTTGCCAGAGCAGCCTCAAATTGGTTTAACGATGCCTGGAACGGCTCCGGGTCGATGCTGATCAGCAGGGCTCCCTTCTCCACATCGCTCCCTTCCGCAAAATGAAGCCGAGCTATCTGGCCGCTTACCTGCGATTTTATGGCAACGCTGGTGAATGCCTCGATGGTGCCGATTGCCTTGACCTGGACAGGAACATTTTTCAGGACCGCCTGGACAACCTTTACCGGCACGGGTGGTTTTGCTTTGGGTTTTTCTTTCTTGGAGGAGCAGGCGGCGCAGAGAAATAATAGTATGCAACAGGTGAACATCATTGATTTTTGCTTCATGGTACGCTTCTCTCCTGACCGCAAATAAAAAACTCTCCCATCCCTGTCGTGGGAATGTTGGAGAGCTTACACTAAACTTTAACTATTTGACAGTGCCCCGGTTTCAATTCTGTTTCAGACCAGATGATCTGTCTCCGTTGCGTCTCGCCACACCGTAATGAGGATCGCAAAGGTAACCGGCCCGAGGATAAGACCAAGAATCCCGAGCGCAAATACGCCGCAGATTGCGCCGAGCACAATGGCCGGGACCGGAATGTTGTTCTTTGCCCCAATGGCAAGCGGACGTATCGCGTTGTCGGCAAGGCCCACGAAAAAAATGCACCAGAGCACGAGGAGTCCCGCCTTGAGGTAGGCGCCGTTGATGGCGACAAGGGCTGCAAGAGGCACCCAGATTATGCCGGTGCCGACAACCGGAACGAGTGCCGCCACTGCAGTCAGTGTGCCGCATAGAATCGGGGCGGGAACCCCGGCAAAATAATAGCCGATCCCGGCAGTCAGACCCTGTACGAGACAGGTTAAAATTGTTCCTACCGTTACGGCTGTCGTTGTGGAGCGGATCTCGGCGAAATAACGGTTGGCCTTGTCCTGATCCGTGGCGAAGCGGGCAATGGTGGCGGAAACGATCCTCTCGCCGTCACGGTAGATGAAAAAGAGTATGAACAGCGCAACGGCCAGAGTGAAGAGGAGCTCTCCCAGGTTTAATGCGGTATTTGTGGCGATATCGAGAATATACCCCGAAGCACCATTGGCAAGCTTGGCACCGACACCGGCAAGATCGAGACCGAAGCGGTCTCCAAGGGATACGATCCCGCTTACAAAGGGGAAATGGCTGAGTGTGGCAGCCCCGGTTGTCTTAAATGCGAGAACGAGCCGTTCGCCTTCACTGTACCATTCGGCGGCGTTTTGAATAACGGTGATGATCAGGGCTGCAACCGGCAGGATGAAACAGACGGTTATAGCGAGTACCATGACTCCGGCAGCGCGGTCGGGATGACCGGGGGAATCTCCGGGCCAGCCGGTCGTGATGGGGCAGGGTTGCGATGCCGATGATAAGAGCCCACGCCAGCGGTTTGGCGATCGGTGCGGCAAGGAAGGCACATACATAGACCGCGGTGGCCGTAACAAGGGCTGCCAGAATACTCAGGTATGTTTTTTTGTCCATTGTTATTACCTCTCTCCGGGTGGCACCTGGCTTGCGTGGCAACCCTTTATGGCAGAGTGTTCTCATTCCAGATCGGGTTTTGTTTGTCATCGGGATGCAGCTTTATCAATTCCTCCGGATCGACGTGCCAAAAAGAGAGGTCGATGGCGCCTTCGGCATAATTTGCTTTTTTGTCATGGGCAAACGGACACCACCAGTTTTCCACAATTTTGACGAGATACGCAGCATAGCTAAAGAGCGCGACGCTCAATGGACAATAGTGTTTGCAGTTTAACACCCAGAAAAACCGGTAATGCGCCAGATGATACCAGGGGATGTTGACAGTCGGCTGGTCTTTGTTTTCATAGCGATGGGAAACCGAGGCCGGCACAAAATCCCAATACGATTTTATCTCCATGCCGCCGACAAATTTCAGGTGGGTTTTAACAAGAAAAACACCAACCAGCACAAACGGCACGGTTGTAATAATCGGTAAATATACCAGCGGGACACCGAGAACCACCTTCCAAAAGGGTTGCTTTACGTAGTTGCAGCCAATTCTTACTCTATCCATGTATTATTCCTTTTTTTGCTCAAGTTCTGCGATGACCTGGGCGCCAAGCAGCAGAATTATGGCGACAACCTCTATGCTTATGAGTGCTACGACCGTGATGGTGATAGATCCGTAAATGACATTTACCATTGATACGACTGCGTAATACCAGACCAGCACCCTGCGGGTGATCTCCCATAATATTGCCGCCGTTATCCCGCCGACTAGTGCGTGCCTGAATTTGACCCGCACCGCCGGCATCACGAGATAGATGGAGGTGAGCATCACCACTTCGCCGATAAGCCCCAACATATACAACGCGACGCCGGTAGAGCCGCCAAGATCGAGGCTTAAGCCAAATAATGATAAATTGCTGCTTTCCAGTGTTTCGATGACGCCCACAATAAACGACACAAACACGATGCCGATACCCATTAAAAATATGTAAATATAAGGAATTATTGCTGAAAGTACAAAGTTGCGTTGTTTGATTTTGACCGACTGAGAAAAGATTACCGCCATGGCGTTTTCAAGCATGGAAAAGGCGGTGGAGCTGAAAAACAGCATGCCGAGAAAGCCGATGATACCGACGACCTGGCGATGCTGGAGGAATTCCTGCACCTGTTCGGTCAACGTCGCGGCATAACCGGGGATCACCATTTCCAGGTATGTTGACAAGGTGTGAATCAGCTGCTGCTCTTCGATGAAATGGGTCAGCACAATGAGGGCAATGATTGACAGTGGCACGATTGACAACAGGGTGTAATAGGCGACGGCTCCCGACAGCAGCAGACCCTGATTGCGCATGAATCCACGTATTACCTGCAGCAGGAAGCTGAAGGCGTGAATCACTGCCTGATACCTGTTTTGTCGTGTGTCTGTCATGGAATAAGCCTGTTTATGTGCGGTTGAGCATATTCCGTTCGATAAGGAATGGACGCACCGGAGTGCGCCCTTTTGCTCTCAGTATTGCTATTTACCCAAAACCTTCTTTACCTGACCGAGCTTTTCCTGGGCTTTTCCGGCGAACTTTTCGACGGTGCCTTCAAGTTTCATCTTCGGATTGTCGCAGAGTTTTCCCGCAACTACCTTTGCGTTGCCCTTAATTTCGTGAAATGTTCCTTCTACCAAGTCCCTATTGCTCGATTTCATTGTATCCTCCTTGGGATAACTGTCTGGATTGTGCAGAAAACAGTACAGTGCGACTGCCCTGCTAGGACAGGTATACGGCAACTACTGTGCCAGAAGGGATGTGCAGATGCTGTTGGCGTAACTTTCCGATTGTATGGGTGAAAATAGCGAAAAGGCCGCTGCAGTGAAGGTGATGCCGTTAAGAAAATCCGTCACACGTCACGTAACTACCATATATGACGGTGCATGCATAAAAAAATATGGAGCGGTTGAATTGAAAAATATACGAAGACGTCTAAGATTAACATGTTATAGAGTTTGTCTCTCTTGGCACCATTCATGCGGTTACAAACCGATCAATAAAACCAATAAAGAGGTTCCACATGACAGCACTTCCCCCGGCAAGCCCGGAAAATCTCCGCATCAGGGAGATGACCATCGATGATTTCTCAGCGGTATTCCACATCGGCGAGCAGGTCTTTACCGCCGAGTCGTTCCAGAGTCTGTACCGCACCTGGGACGAATACGAGATCACCACCTTCTTTAATTCGGACAGTGAGCTCTGTCTTGTTGCGGAAGCGGGGGGGCAGATTCTTGGCTTTGCCCTGGGAACGACGGTCACAAAGCACAACTCGCCCTGGAAATACGGCTATCTTGTCTGGGTGGGGGTGCGCACCGATATTCAGCAGGGCGGCGTGGGAAGCGGGTTATTCAAGGAGATCAAGCACCGGATGATGGAACAGGGGGTGCGGATGATGATTGTCGATACATCGGCCGACAACGAGCCGGCGGTTCGTTTCTTTCAGAAGAAAGGGTTCGGAGATATTCAGGAGCATGTCTATATGTCCCTCAATCTGTCGCACAAGAGCAAGAAAAAACCGGTAAAGAAACCATGAACGCCCGCCTGGAAAAAATCTGGCAAGCCATCAACCCTGATAGGCTGCGAAAAACGTTCCTTGAAATGCTTGATATCTATTCACCCTCCGGTAAGGAGGAAGATATCCAGATATACCTGGAGAAGATCCTTGCTGCGGCCGGTTTCAATGTGGAGCGGCAGGAGGTGGACGAGGATCGCTATAACCTGCGGGTGACCATGGGGCCGGAAGAACCGTGGCTATACCTGGTGGGGCATGTGGATACGGTCCCGGCCTGGGATCTGGATGCCTTTGGGCCGAAGGAGGAGGATGGTGTCATCCTCGGCTTGGGGAGCGCCGATATGAAGGGGGGATGTGCCGCCATGGTAGAGACCTGGCTGGCGCTGGCAGAAGCTTTGGAGCCTGCAGAGCGGCCGTCTGTCGGGCTGCTGCTGGTTGTCGGGGAGGAAGAAAACGGTGACGGCAGCGCGAAGTTTCTCGACTCCTGCCGCCCACCTTGGGTCGTTATCGGCGAACCGACCAGCCTGGCGGCCAAATTCGCCCATTACGGCTATCTGGAGGCCGGTTTCGTTACCAGAGGTCTTCGCAGCCACTCCTCGCTTCCGGAGCTGGGGCACAATGCCGTTGAATCGATGCTCCGCGTGCTGTTGCTGCTGGGGAGCGATCCGCTGTTCGACCGGGCGAAATCGGAGATCGTCTATTCAATCAGGGAGATGAAGTCGGCGCGGGCCGGCTTTGTGGTTCCGGATCGGTGTGAAACCTGGATTGATCTGCATCTGCCGCCAGACAATGATCCGGTAGCGCTTCAGGATTCAATCCGCCGGATTGTCGCCGATTTTGGCCAGACCATTCCCGGGCTGGACCTGGATCTTACCTTCGATTTTGCTTCCGCCGGCTACAATCTTGGCACCGACAACCACCTGGCGCGAATTTTAGAGGAGATTTATCCAAGGCTTGGTCTGGCGTTGGAGATGGATGCGTTCCGTTCTCATTCCGATGGCAATCTTTTTTTTGCGGCGGGTGTGAAGCCGCTGATTCTCGGCCCCGGTTCGCTCGAAACGGCTCATACCCACGATGAGCGGGTACTCTTTGCGGAAGTGTCCGCTGCAGCTCGTATCTACGCGGCGCTCTGTGTGGCACGTTAGGCAGGATTTAAACGCTCCGTCATATATGGCAGTTATGTTGTCAGTGACGGGTCTTACTGCCGCCCCCCGCATGTTTTTATTCCCGTCTTGAAACGAATTACACCTGTTATCTGCTGGTTGCGCACGTCTCCTCCTCCGCTGTCCTTTGGCATGTTCGTTGCTCTAACGATATGAGAAATAGAAACGTAATTCCAGAGTAGCGGAGAAATCAAATGGACCATGGCACAGAACAGCATAATGGACATTGCAGGGGAAGTAGTGACGTTGAGGCAGTCGGTGATGATCTGGTGGCGGAGAATCTCACTGCGATGACAGAGACCGTTGTGGCATTGCATGCAACAATCGATCTGCTTGTGCAGAAGACAGCCAGTATGGCGTACCATATCGTTGCGATGGAGGAGATTCTCACGGAGATGATTGCCGCGAACGGACTGAACCTGGCACCGGTTAATGCCCGTATCCGTGCAAGAATTGCTGCCGGTACAGATAGTCAGGGGAATTCTGACCTGGCGATTGATGCCGCTGCATCAATCGCTTCAATACTGCCTCGCTCCTAAATGACACGCTGGTTCAGAGGACTCGTAAAAATCAGTTTAGGTTTCTCCCTCCTGGCGCTGGCGGGGTGGGTGGCAGGTGCTATTTTGTTTGCAACTCCGCCATCCAACAACAGAAACTGGCAGCCGGATGTCGCGCTGCTCCCCTGGGCTGAAATTCAGGGGAACAGGGTGACTATTCACAATATTCGTAACTGTGATTACCGCAGTGAAACCGACTACACTGTCCACCACTACGACAAAACATTTGACCTGACCACGTTGAGTAGTCTCGACCTTTCACTGGTGTATTGGGGCTCGCCATATATCGCACATACCATGCTCAGTTTCGGTTTTAAGGGGAACGGCTTTGTCTGTTTTTCTGTCGAAACCCGCAAGGAGGTCGGCGAAGCATACTCGACCATCAAGGGGTTCTTCAGGCAGTACGAGCTGACCTATGTGGTTGCCGATGAACGTGACCTGATCGGCCTGCGCACCGGTTACCGTGGTGAACAGGTGCATCTGTATCGCCTTCATGAGTCAGCTGCGACTCTCCGGAAGATTTTTCTGGATTATCTCCACAAGGTTAATTCACTGAAGGAACACCCCGAATGGTACAACGCCCTTACCGACAACTGCACAACCAGTACCGACATTCTTGCCGCGCCATATAACCCGGAAGGTCGTCTCGACTGGCGGATTATAGCCAACGGCTTCATGGATGAAATGCTCTATGAGAGTACGGCTATTGATACAACTCTGCCGTTTCCGGAACTGAAGAAATTGAGCCTCATTAACGGACGGGCAAAAAATCAGGACAAATCTCCTGATTTCTCGCAACTGATCCGCGTCGGATTGCCCGGTATGAATGTTCAGCGGTAGTTTTGATGGCGTAACGCGTCAAAACCTTGTGGAATTAGATTTTTAAATACAGGGATAAAAAACGGAAACGGAGTGATTACCAATGGAAGCCAAGAGCGCAGCAAAAGATTTTCCCGTTGTGTGCGTGGGAGGCTCTGCCGGTGGCCTTGATGCTTATATCGCAAAGAAAATTATGCAGATTGTGCATGCGGAACCGGAATTGCCATGATTGAGAAAATTATGATGCGGAGAAGATTAGCTGCAGGAGCCGTTGCATTACTGGCTACCCTTCATACACCTGCCATGTCGGCAAATTATAAGATTGATAACTCTGGCGAAACTATACACAACCCTGCCGCTACAATGTATAATCCGGCAACCAACATAAAAAATCCGGCATCAAATGTTTACGATCCCGCATCTAAGCTGGACAATCCGAACCCGCTCTCTCCCGTTACCCAACCGGTTCCCCGCCCGGAGTTCCACCCTCCGGCCGCAACTGAAAAAACGGTAACAGTTCCTGCGGAGCAACGTAAAGAACGGACGTTACCCCAAGGCCGACGTACGATTGTTTCCAAAAGTTACTACTACAAAACAGTCGTAATGTATCTCAATGCGTCAAAAAAAGCCTTCGCCCGGGACGACTATCGGGAAATTATTTCACTTACGGAAGACGCTCTGAGTCGTATTAATGCCGGGTCGCTTCGCGCCTCCAAAAAAACAAAACAAAAGTTGGTTGCGTACAGGAAATTCGGCTATGGGCTGCTGGAAAAAAGTGGTGAGTAAATGTGGGAAGAAAAGCAGAGGTGCGTACTATGCCTGATAACAGCAATGATTTTATAGAAGAACTTACCGACTCTATTCCTGGCGTTGTGTATCAGTTGGTGGTTCGTCCGGATGATACCCGGTTTTTTTCGTTTGTAAGCAATGGCATTGAGGAGCTTTTCGGCGTTACTCCAGCGGATGCCTGCCGTGATGCAGGTGTAATGACTCGCTGTATAGTTGATGAAGATTTGCCGGCCTACCAAGAGACTTTTCGTGTTGTAGAAGGTAACCTCCAGCCCCGTTGTTTTGAAATTCGCATAATGACTGCTGACAGTCAGCTTAAATGGGTCAGAGGCAGAGCCCTGCCGAAAAAACAGCCCGACGGCAGCGTTGTCTGGAACGGTATTCTGACGGATTTAACAGAGCATAAAGAGCTTGAAGCTGCGTGCCTGAAGGCGCAGCAAACAACTGAAAGGGCTGAATCGATAATTTCGAGTCAGCAGCAGTTAAGAACACTCATTGAGGCGATGCCGGATGCGGTATTTTTCAAGGATGGACAAGGGCGTTGGCTTATTACCAATACGGTGGCAATCGAGCTGTTCGGTCTTCAGGATGTGCCCTGGGAGGGGAAAAGTGACCGGGATTTGATGGTCCTCTGTCCCGAGTATGCAAAGGCTTTTGCCGTATGCACTCAGAGTGATGCATCTGCCTGGATATCAGGGGATACTTTCTATACGGAAGAACTTGTTTTTCCACACGATCATCCCCGGCGCGACGTGCATATGACGAAAGTCCCTTTGTTCAATAAAGACGGTAGTCGTAAAGGGCTTGTCGTTATAGGTCGTGATATTACGGCGCAAAAACAGATGGAGATAAAATTGTGGAACAGTTCACTTCATACCGAGAAGATGATAGAAAAGGAACGTGCCAGCGTCGCACGCGATCTGCATGACGACCTCGGTCAAACCCTGACGACTCTTTCTTTTGAAGTTAAAAAATTGGAAAACCTGATTCCTGCCACGACTCCGGCTGTCAGCGAAAGTATTGCTACACTCTATGAATATATAGACTCGATGACAACGTCCATTCATCGTATCCGTACGGCGTTAAAGCCGTTGCTCCTTGATGAACTGGGCCTCGTTGCGTCAATAGAGATCCTTGCGGAGCAGCTTTCCAATAAAAGCGGCATCCCGATCGATTATGATTGTCCGTGTCATTTTTGTCGCTGCGTCGCAGAACCGATTCATGTATTCAAAATTGTGAAAGAAGCCCTTAATAATTGTCTGGAGCATTCACAGGCGTCACGTATTGCTATTTCCTGTGCCAGGCTCGCCGATGAGTGTCTGTTTACAATTTCTGATAATGGCATCGGTTTTGTGGCCCCCTCTGCTTCTAAAATTAAATCATTCGGTCTTGCCGGCATGAAAGAGCGGGCTGATTTGCTTGGCGCCCGGCTTGAAATACGCAGTACTACACACAAAGGTACGGTGGTACGTCTCTATCTGCCGTGCAATAAAGAGTAAAGGGGCTGGCAATGCGATTTCTCATAATAGATGATCACCCGGTGATTCGTAAGGGACTGATCTACGTAATAACCAGCGCGCCGGAGTATGCGGAGAGTCACTTCGATGAGGCGGGGACGGCGGTAGAGGCCTTGGACCTGTTTCATGCCAATCACTACGATATGGTGCTGCTCGATATTTCACTTCCCGACCGAAGCGGTCTGGAGGTGCTGGTACAGGTTCACGGGGAAAGTCCCTCGCTGCCGGTGCTTGTTATCAGTATTCATGAGGAAAGTCTGTACGCAATCAGGGCATTGAAAATCGGGGCTGCGGGGTATATCACTAAAACAGCAGCGGTGCATAAGCTGATAACGGCCATTGAGAGCATCCGCAGCACCGGAAAATATATAAGTCCGAACGTTTCACTGCTGTTGGCGCATGAAGTAGACAGCAGTCGCCGCCCCCATACCAAAGCCCACGAATTACTTTCAAACAGAGAGATGGAGGTGGCCCGCCTGATCGCTTCCGGGATATCGACTAAAATAATTGCTAACCAGTTAAGTCTGAGTGTCAAAACCATCAACACGCATCGAGCTCGTCTGCTTGCCAAACTTGGCGTGAAGAACAGCGTTGAGCTTGCAGCGTACTGTATTAATAACCATTTGATATAATAATCTTCATGTGGCCCCAAAAGCGGCTCTTTGTATTACTTCTATCCTCCCGATCTCCTACAACAAAATCATCTGCCGTCTGACTGTAACTAAATTATCCCCCTTAGTATAGTAACGCTGACAACACGTGTCGATGTTGTGCACTGATTATCACCAAGGGGGTTATATGCAGTTTCTCATAGTGGACGATCACCCACTGACTCGTAAAGGGCTGATCCAGGTGATCACCTGCGAACCGGATTATACTGACTTCAAATTTGATGAAGTCGGTACGGCGGCAGAGGCTTTCAACCTGTTAGGTGCCAATCAGTATGACATGGTACTGCTGGACATATCGCTTCCGGATCGCAGTGGCCTGGAAATCCTTACGCACGTGCGCCGGGAAAAATATGCGCTGCCGGTACTTGTCATAAGTGCTCACCCGGAATGTCTTTACGCAGTCAGGACCTTAAAAATGGGCGCGGCCGGATATATCACGAAAACAGCCGCAACAGATGCCGTTACAACTGCAATTGCGAGTATTCTCAGCAGTGGTAAATATATAAGTCCGACAGTTTCACTGCTGCTGGCACATGAAGTTGACAACAGTCGCAGTTCCCATGCCGAGCCGCATGAGCTACTGTCAAATCGAGAGATGGAAGTTGCCTGCATGATCGCCTCCGGCATGTCTTCCAGAGAAGCTGCTGAACAATTACGCTTGAGTATCAAAACCATCAATACTCATCGCTCACGCCTTCTTGCCAAGCTCGGTTTAAAAAACAGCGTTAAACTTACCGCTTATTGCATTCAACATCATCTGATCTAAAAGGTGTGCTCTTTCCTAAGGAGTAAGACTTTTCCCTACCCACAGCCCCCGAATGTATTACAAAACAATCATCCTCTGCCCGACTTTAATTAGATTTTTCAAGATGATACATTAATTTAGCCTGCAACAGCTGTCGCGCAGTCAAATGGTTGTTCTGAGGAGCTGCAGCGATTGGTACGCCAGTTTAAGCGGTGACATAAAAAGGCCAATACAGGAGATGACAATGACCTCGCAAATAGTAGCTGCAGCAGACAATGCCCGGCAGAATTATCATGCACTGTGTTGTTGGTGGATGATGACCGGCAGGACTTTTTTAGCATGCTAGCGCAAACATCAAACAACTCAGGCATGCTTAAATACACACTTCTGCCGGCCATGGTTGCTGTTGCAGTTATTATTGGTGTGGAGTGGTACGGTGCCTTCGGACATGTAAAGCAGATGATAGTCAGTCTGCTTCTGGTCTTTGCCGCTGCTATGGGTGCCTATCTCTGGTGGTCTAAAAAATGGAATTCATATAGACAGCAGCAGCTCGAAGAACAGAATATTGGTCTGGAGGTGAAGGTAGAGGAACGTACGCGGCACCTGAAACACCAATTGTACTTTACTCAGACACTCCTCGACGCTATTCCCAATCCGGTCTTCTTCAAGAATATGGAAGGGCGATACCTCGGCTGTAATAAAGCATATGAAGCATTACGCGGAATATCAAAAGCTGATTTGTGCGGTAAAAACGTATTCGATATGGTTATGCCGGACGCTGCCGAAGCACTCACTGCCATGGATGTAAAGCTGTTCAGCGGGGCAGGGCTCCAACAGTTTGAGACGTCGCTCCTGTTGAACAATGGTTCCACGTGTGAAGTTATTTATCATAAGGCATGTTTTAACGGTGCTGCTGGCGAGCTTGCAGGGTTGATCTGCGTTATTCAGGATATAACCTCACTGAAAATGGCTGAATATGCCGTGAGAAGACACAATGAGGAACTTGAACAGAGAGTCTTTGAACGGACTAAATCCCTTGAAGATGCCAATTATGAACTGATAGCTATCAATAGGGAACTTGAGCAGAGGCGTGCCGAAGCAGAAGCTTCCAACATCAAGCTGCAGCAGCTCTCAAGAGCGGTTGAGAACAGTCCCGCTGCCATTCTTATAACTGACAACTCTGGGCGTATTGAGTATGTAAATCCGAAGTTTACCGAGATCACCGGTTATTTGTCGGATGAGGCCGTTGGCCAGAATACGCGGATATTTAATGCCGGATTGCAATCGAAAGAGTTTTACCGGGAGCTGTGGGATACAATTCTTGCCGGGTACGAATGGCGTGGCGACTTCTGTAACCGGAAAAAGAACGGTGACATCCATTGGGAGCATGCATCTATTTCTCCTATCAGGGATGAAGACGGCACTATCACCCATTTTGTGGCTATAAAGGAAGATGTTACAGAGCAAAAACATAAAGCAGATGAACTTCTGGCTGCACAAAAAGCGGCACATGCGGCCAACCGTTCCAAATCGGAGTTTCTGGATAACATGAGTCATGAACTCCGGACCCCTCTGAACGCCATCATCGGTTTTTCCTCCCTGGCGCTGAAGAGCAGCCTGCCGCTTAGGCAGCAAGATTATGTCCGGAAGATACAGACGGCCGGAGAATTATTGCTTGCCATTGTAGGTGACATCCTTGATTTTTCCAAAATAGAGGCCGGGCAACTGGAGCTGGAGCAGATCCCGTTCAGGCTGGACAGCGTGATTGCTACGACGTTAAGCATGGTGCAGCAAAAGGCTCAGGAGCAAGGGTTGAATCTTCAGGTTGATGTTTCTCCGGATGTCACTCCCTGTCTGCTCGGAGACCCACACCAGCTTGGCCAGATATTCCTCAACCTGTTGAGCAATGCCGTTAAATTTACGGAGCAGGGAGACGTTGTGCTAAAGACTTCTCTGCTGAAACGGCAAAACGATCGAGTGGAGTTAAAATTCTCCATTAGCGACACCGGTATCGGCCTCTTGCCTGAACAGATCAGTAAACTCTTCCAACCCTTTACCCAAGCCGATGGCTCCACTACCCGTAGATTTGGTGGTACAGGATTAGGCCTCTCCATTTCAAAACGGCTGGTGGAGTTGATGGGGGGCACAATATGGTGCGAGAGCAGGGTGGGGCAAGGGAGTAGCTTCTGTTTCACCGCCTGGTTCGGCATCGGCCAGGCTGACGACATGGCCCAGTGCACCTCTTCCAGCAATTCAGGCTTGGAAAATGAAGAGGCCCCCTTTGATTTTTCGGGTCGTTGCATCCTGTTGGTGGAAGACAACGTGTTTCTTCAGGAACTTGGGATCGAGCTTGTCAAGGAGAGCGGCGCTGTGGTGCATTTGGCCACCAACGGCAAGGATGCCGTGACGATGATTTTCAGCGGCAGCACACAGTACGACATGGTGCTGATGGATATTCAAATGCCGATCATGGACGGCTATGAAGCCGCCAGAATCATCAGGCTGGACAGCCGCTTTGCCACACTTCCCATCATCGCCATGACCGGTCTCGCCATGCATGAGGAACAACAAAAGATCATGGGTGCCGGTATGGACGCTATTCTCACCAAACCGTTTGACGCCAAGACGTTTCTCCGGATTATGCATAGATTTCTTCGCACACAGGAAACGGACGCTGATCACGCCGAAGAGACAGAGAACACCAACGGCGACGAAAGCCTGATCGATTCGTTTGATGTGGCAATTGTTACGCCGATTCTGAATATGCTGCTGGCCTATATTAAAGGGAGTGATGGCAGGGCAGAAGGGTATCTGGACCATTATCAAAGTGAATTGGCAGGTATGGCGCCCAACAATATTTCACAGATCAAGAATCATCTGAATAATTTCAATTTCATCGCAGCCCATGATGCACTTCTGGCGTTTACGGCCAGACACGGCATCATGATTTCATCCGATGAAAAGGGGTCTGCCATTCTATGAGATCATCATCTAACCCGGCAAGCGTTCTGATCGTTGACGACACACCGCAAAATATCAGTCTTCTTAATGCAGCACTGATGGACGAATACATCATAAAAGCTGCAACCAGCGGGAGACGTGCCATCGATATCTGTCTCAATATGCCGATCGACATTATTCTGCTTGATGTCATGATGCCGGATATGGATGGTTATGAAACCTGCCGGCAACTTAAAGAGAATCCTTTGACCCGCAATATCCCGGTTATCTTCGTCACGTCGAGAGGGGAGATAAAAGATGAATCCATGGGTTTCAGCTGCGGTGCAGTTGATTATATCACCAAGCCGATACGAGCTTCCATCGTGATGGCACGAGTCAAGACCCACCTTGCCCTGTACGATCAGAACCGCGCCCTGGAAAGCCTTGTGCAAGAACGCACCGCCAAACTGGATGAAACCCGCCTTGAAATTCTGTTCCGACTCGGCAGCGCCGGAGAATATCGAGATAATGAAACCGGCCAGCATGTCCTCAGGGTCTGTCAATATTCCCGTATCATCGCCAGGGCCTTCGGGCTCCCGGAGAGCGAAGCTGAACTGCTCTATAATGCGGCCGCCCTTCATGACACCGGCAAGATAGGCATACCGGACAGTATTCTCTTTAAACCGGGCAAGCTGGATGACGATGAGTGGAATGTCATGCGTACGCATTGCCATATTGGCCACAAGATAATTGGTGACCATCAAGAGGGGCTGCTTAACGCGGCGGCATCTGTCGCACTGAGCCATCATGAACGTTGGGACGGCAGCGGGTATCCCAACCGGCTAAAAGGAAACGACATTCCACTGTTCGGAAAAATTGTCGCTGTTGCCGATATGTTTGACGCTCTTGCCAGTGACCGCCCCTACAAGCGTGCCTGGTCGTTTGATGATGCGATCAAAGAAATTCTGCGCTGCAGCACTGTTCATTTTGATCCAATGATTGTTGACTCGTTCCTGATGGCTTTGCCTGAAATTACGACTGTTTATCAGCAGTACGGCGACATGGCGTGAGTAATTAATAACGGCGGCAATTCATGCCGTATGAGAGGTGCCTCTATTTGCTTTAAACGAGCGGTACATCTGACCGCCGGCCAGCAGCAACAGTACCAAAGCGGTAATAAAGCCGCTGACGATCATGGATTCGATGGTGAATTTTTTCATGTTATTCCCGTGCAGCTCCTGAGCGGTATGGTGAAGCTGACTCTGCTTCCTGTTCCGACCTCACTATCTACCCATATTGAGCCGCCATGCAGCTCCACCAGATGCTTGGTTAATGCCAGACAGAGACCGGAACCCTTGAATTCCTTTGTATAAACCGGTTTCAGCGAAGTAACAGCCGGGAAGAGGTTCTGGCGGTCTTCCTGGCTGATCCCGATACCGCTGTCCGTCACGGTTGTTTTGATCAGGGCAGCGTCTCTCGTTGTACTCACGTCCACAACTCCACCCGCAGGGGTAAATCTGATTGCATTGGCGAGCAGGCTGAACAGGATCTGTGTCAGCATGCCGCGGTCTGCCACAATGCGTTCGTCACTCTCCGGTGAAAGATTCAGATGGATGTCCAAACACCCTGCCAGAGCCTTCTCCCTCAGCATTGCCAGTGACGCATCCAGTGACTCCCGAAGTGAACAGACACCCAGTTCAAGCTCCATTGTGCACGGTGCTGCTTTGGAGGTGTCTGTGGAGGGCGGCTCGTATTCCTGCTGCTTTGCAGAGATGGCCGGTTCTGTTGCCTGATCATGGAGATCGCTCTGGTCACGTCCGGTGATGTTGATAAGTGCAAGGCGGCACTCCTGCCCCGAAGCGCAGGCAGTGGCTTCGATTTGTATGGTGAGCGGGAGGCTGACATTATCCAGAAGCACCACCGTACATGTTGTGCTGACCGGACTGGTAAAGACCGCTTCGAGGAAGGCGGTAAAGGTGGGCCGGTATTCTTCCGTGACAAACTCTTCAAAGCTACGGCCTAATAATAAAGATCGTTCGATGCGCAGAAGGTTCGCAGCGGCAAGGTTCACGGCACTCACCGCCCCGTTCCGGTAGAGGGTGAAGTAGCCGGTCGGTGCAAACTCATAGAGGTCGGTGTACTTTCCTAAAGCCTCTTGCACCTCAAATTTTGCCTCGCGCAGCGCTTCATTCTCTATTGCCAACTCGACCTGACTGGCTTCAAGGTCATGGACAATCCGCTCTGTTGCTTCCTGGCTCTGCGGCAGCGGCAATTCAGAAGGTGCCGCTTGTTTACTCGTTGTTTTGTCGTTTTCCATAGCGTACCAACCTTAGCTAAAAAAAGCCGGCAGCTTGATAGCGTGCCGGCTTAGTCAATATGTCTACTTACCTAGAACCTTCTCGACCTGGCCGACCTTCTTTTGAACTTTTCCGGCTATTTTTTCACCAGTACCTTCACCTTCCAGTTCCGGATCATCGTTGAGTTTCCCGGCAATCTCCTTGATTGTTCCCTTCACTTGATGAAGTGTTCCTTCTACCTGATCCTTCGTGCTTTCTTTCATGGCCTTCTCCTTTTCGTACGTGTTGTAAGTGAGAGTCTCTCTTTGACAGCAGGAACAGCGTGTTTAGCTGATCCTTGAATGCCGGGTAATCGCTACAGTCTGAACCCGATAACAGCGGTCGTAACAAAGCCATCCAGTTTGACATGCTGGCCGCCAAAAGAAGGCTCGGCCCATACATATTTTCCTTCAACGCCGACAAACATGTTCTTCTGAAAATTAATGTTCACGCCTGCTCCTGCGTGTAAGCCGTAGGTGACTTCCGTGGAACCATGGTAGCTATCGGTATTGCTGTTCACATCCAGGTCGGTTATGTATGCACCGATTCCGAATAGACCGTATGGCTCAAACGGTCCAAGTGGGAGCAGAACTTTTCCGGTTGCGACCAGTGGTATGACTTTCAGCTTCGTTTCGCCAATAGATGCAGCTGGTGAGCCTTCACTTTCAAAATATCCAGCTCCAAGTTCCAGAGCCAGCATCGGAAGGAAGTAATGTCCGACGGCAATCTCGCCGGCGAATCCGGTCTTGCTGTCCAGCTCGTCCCTGTTGCCGGCATTGAACGTATCAAGGTGGTACGAATCACTTGGTGAGTACACTCCTGCCTTGAGTGCAACGTAGTCTCCAGGGGTTTCCGCTGCGGACGCTGTGGTGGCGATAGACATTGATGCTACTGCGAGAACTGTTACAAAAGCGGATAGAACATTTCTTTTCTTCATGATTTCTCCTTTTAGTGCGCTGGAAAATAGCTCGCACTTCTCAATAGGTATATGGCAACTAGAATGCCAGATAATATGTGCGGATAATTAATGTTTAACGTGCCGATTATAAAGGGTAAAATTCAAAACAAGTGAGATGGGACGGGTGATGAACCGTCAGCTGAATCCGTCATGTGTGGCATAACTGCACTATATGGTGGGTAGGCTGTTTAGACGCATAAACTATATTGGTGCTGTAAAATGCTGTCTGGTCCGGTTATGGCCTGTGTTGGCATGCCGGCCGCTGTCCATGACCGCAATGTGGTAAAGCGACTCGAGCTCCTTACGTGTGTGTTCTCAATAATTTTCCCGGATATTCCCGGTAGATAGTTGCCGACATAGAGTGATTCAGCCAGGCTGATCTTCTCACGTGCCGCGTCATGGCTCCCGATGGACAGCAGTCTGAGCGCTTCAATAACCGCATCGTGGAATTCGATGGCATCTACGTGAATGCCATGGTGCTGAATTCTGATACCATCACGTCCTGTCACCAGAAGGGTAAAACCCAGCTCTTTGACCAGAAAACTGTTGAGAGGCCGGATAAAGGTCTCCTCCAGCCTGCGTCTTCTGACCCGCGTATCCGGCGCACCCAAAATAGTGCGACAGATCCGGTCCCACGTGATGTACAGGTCAAGTGGTGAAAGCAGCGAGCAGAAAAATATTTTTACCGTTTCGTTCGGCCAGTCAGTCGCAACAGGTTTGCCATCGACAGAAATGCTGAAGCGTCCGAGTGTTAAAATTTCCAGTGTTGTTTCTGGTATATCCATGGGGCTCCCCTTGAATGGATTACATCTCAAAATATGCAGGAAATGCGCAACTGCACAAATCTGACGGAAATGTAATTGGCAACTAGCGTGCCAGAGGATGCGCGCGGGGTTGGTAGGTGTAATGGTTTGATTATAAAGAATAAAAATGGAAGATCGGGTGAGCTGTGAAGAGGAATCCGCCAGTATAATCCGTCATGTTTGACATAACTGCCATATATGGAGGATAGAGTTGAGGGGGAAAAGCAACCCCCCTCAATCCCCCCTTATCAGGGGGGAGGCCTTGAAGTCTCCCCTGATAAGTACCCTCTGGGGCATAAAGGGAGATTTAGAGGGGTTTGCTGCGAAAGAATAAGAGTTAAAGGGGGGCAGGGGGGATTTGCCTTTACTGCCTGACAATACCGTATTTCCGCATCCGGGCGCGCAGGGTGCTGGCGTTGAGGCCGAGGATTACCGCCGCGCCGTTGGCGCCTTCAATGCGCCACCCGACCTTCTGGAGTACCTGAAGTATGTGGTCATGTTCCAGTTCGACGAGGGCCTTGATCTCTTGGCCTGCCGAATCCTCAACTTTCTTGAACGTATCAAAGCGGTCCAGTACCTGCAATGCGCTCCCCTGGCTGATGATTACCGCCCTCTCGATCACACTTTCCAACTCCCTCACGTTGCCGGGCCAGTAGTATTCCTGAAGGGAATTCAGGGTGTCTTTTGAAACAGTCTCAACCTTCTTGCCTATTTTGATGTTGAACTTGGCAACAAAGTGATTGACGAGCAGCGGGATGTCATCTTTTCTTAGTCGGAGCGGCGGCATCGTGATCGGAAATACGTTGAGCCGGTAAAACAGGTCTTCCCTGAATTTACCGTTCTTGACCTCTTCTTTCAGGTCCCGGTTGGTGGCGGCGATGATGCGTACATTGGTTTTTATGGTGCGGGGGCTGCCGAGACGCTCGAACTCGCCATCCTGAATAACCCGCAGCAGCTTGCATTGCAGCTCCAACGGTATTTCACCGATCTCATCGAGGAAGACGGTGCCGCCGTCAGCCAGTTCAAATCGCCCGATTTGGCGGGCATCAGAGCCGGTGAACGCCCCGCGTTCCCGTCCGAACAGCTCGCTTTCAATGAGGGCCGCCGGCAGAGTCGTGCAGTCAACCGTTATCAAAGGGCGACCTTTGCGAGTGCTCCGGCTGTGGATGGCCCGTGCGACCACCCCTTTGCCGGTGCCGGTTTCGCCGAGGAGGAGAACGGTCGCATTCATCGGCGCTACCTGCTCGACCTGGGTAAATACCCGCGAAAGGGCAGCGCTTTGACCGATAATCTCGCCGAAGTTGTACTGTTTGGCAACTTCCTGCTCCAGATAGATGTTCTCGGCTTCGAGCTGGTCTTTCAGCCGTTTGATTTCTGCATACGTCCCCTGGAGTGACTCTTCCGCTTTCTTGCGTTCCTCTATCTCCTGGGTTAGCTGCATGTTTGCACTGGACATTTCTTTTGTCCGTTCCTGCACCGTACCTTCCAGGGTTTTGTTGTACGTAACTAATTTTTTATACAACAGCCGCACTTCCAGCATGTTGTGGATGCGCGTCTTGACTTCAACCAGATCGAACGGTTTACTGATGAAATCCTTTGCGCCGATGTCCAGTGCGCGCAATTTATGGTTCGGTTGTGCGGTTATGACGAGGACCGGAACGTAGCTGTTGGGTTCGATCTCCTTTAAGCCTTCCATGACCTCGAATCCATCCATAACCGGCATCTGCAGGTCAAGAAGGATCAAGTCGTAGCAGTTTTTGCGATGCAGCGTGCAGACCTCCAGTGGGTTCATCGTTGAGGCAACGGAGGTGTAACCGGCATCACTCAGCAATTGCTCAAGCACCATGATATTCGGTTCCTGATCGTCAACGATCAGGATGCTGGCGTTACGTATTTCTGATTCGGTAAGCATCATATTAATCCCTTTTTGAAAATTCTATTGCCATATCCAGCGTGTCCATAAACTCGGTCACCTTGATCGGTTTGGTGAGATAGCGGAAGAATCCGGCTTCCAGGCCCTTCTCGATATCGCGGGGTATTGCGTTGGCGCTGAGCGCAATCACCGGAATATGCGCTGTGACCTGGTCTGCAACGAGGATTTTCATCGCGTCGATACCGCTGATGCCCGGCAGGTGGATGTCCATCAGGATAACATCAGGGAGGGAGGCGCGGGCAAGCTCGATGCCGCTTTTGCCGTCCAGCGCGCTCAGCAGGCGGATATCGGTGCGGCGCGCAATGATATCCTCGACCAGCATCAGATTGGCCGGGTTGTCCTCAACGTAGAGAACCGTATGCAGCGGCTCATCGCCTTGAACGTGTGTCAGAACGGTTGGTGAGGGTTTGCTTGCAAGGGTGATAACTTCTGATTCAGTCGTCAGGTTCAGCTCAATCCAGAACACACTGCCACTGCCGACTATACTTTCGACCCCGATGACGCCTCCCATCCATTCAACGAGCCGCTTGGATACGACCAGGCCGATGCCGGTGCCCTGCTCGGTATTCGCCTCCTGTCCAAGGCGATTAAACGGCTGAAAAAGTTGTGTGAGCTGCTCCGGAGTCAGCCCCGCACCACTGTCTCTGACGCTGATACGAACCGAATCCGCATTATTCAGGGCACTTTCGACAACCACTGTCCCCCCCACTTTGTTGTACTTGATCGCGTTGGAAAGAAGGTTGATGAGAACCTGCTTCACCCGTGTCCGGTCGGCGCGTACAAAACAGGGTGTTTCAAAATGAACAAAGGTGACACTGATGCCGCGCTTTTTGGCCTGCGGTTCTATCATTGCCTCACATTCGTGCATGATTTCAGCCAGTGATATCGGTTCGAGCGACATCGAGAGTTTGCCGGACTCGATCACTGCAAGATCGAGAATTTCGTTGATAAGCTCTAGCAGATACCAACCGGCTTTGAGGATCTGATCGATACTCCGCTTCTGGGCTGGCGTCGGTTGGGGAGAGCCGGATTCCATGAGTTGCGCAAAACCCAGGATCGCACTGAGTGGTGTACGCAGCTCATGACTCATACTGGAAAGAAAATCGGATTTTGCCAGGTTGGCTTTTTCTGCGACGAGCTTGGCACCCTCAAGTTCGGTGTTCTTGTCCTGGAGTACCTGCTCCAGCCGTACCCGTTCTGCTTCAATCTGCTTGCGCGCCGTGTTGTCAGTGCCGATGAGCAGATAGCCGATAATTGCGCCTTGAGCGTCGCGCAGAGCCGTGACCGATACGACCGCCGGGAAGCGACTGCCGTCTTTGCGGATATAGGTCAGCTCATAGATGTCCTCGATGCCGCGCAACGCCTTGAATATCAACGCCTCAAATCCTGGGGTAATCGGTGTTCCCAGTTCGATACTGAGCGCTTCGGCGCGAGCGATGACTTCCTGCGGATCGGAAATATCGGCCGGCGTGATCGTGTCCATCACCTCGGCAGCCGTGTAACCGAGCATGCGCTCGGCACCGACGTTGAAAATCTGGATGACCCCCTTTGCGTCGGTGGCGATACTGGAAAAGTTGGCGCTGTTGAAAATTGCGCTCTGCAGCGCTCCCGCTTTGAGGAGCGCTTCTTCCGCCTGCTTGCGTGCTGTATTGTCGGTGCCGATGAGCAGATAGCCGATGATGCTGCCCTGGTCGTCGCGTAGCGCCGTGACTGACACAACCGCCGGGAAGCGGCTGCCGTCCTTGCGGATATAGGTCAGTTCGTAAATGTCTTCGATGCCGCGCGAGGCCTTGAACACCAACGCCTCGAAGCCGGGAGTAATGGTGGTCTCAAGTTCGATGCTCAGTGCAGCGGCGCGGGCAATGACTTCCTGCGGATCGGAAATATCCGCCGGCGAGATCTGGTTCATTACTTCGGCGGCGGTGTAGCCGAGCATCCGCTCGGCACCGACGTTGAAAATCTGAATGACCCCCTTCGCGTCGGTCGCGATGCTGGAGAAGTTGGCGCTGTTGAAAATTGCGCTCTGCAGCGCTCCCGCTTTGAGGAGCGCCTCTTCCGCCAGTTTGCGCGCGGTGGTATCCCGTAAAATGCCGGTAAAGTAACGCTGGCCACCCAGCAGCATTTCGCTTGCTGCCAACTCCAGCGGGAAAAAGCTGCCATCTTTACGCCGCCCCATGACTTCACGTCCATGGCCGCTGGCGAGCGCTTCTGCGCTCGCGCTGTAATATTCGAGTGAACCGTTGCGCTGATCCTGATCAAGCTCCGGTATCAGCATGCTGAAGTTTTGTCCTTCCAATTCTGCTCCGCTATAGCCAAACATCAGCTCGGCAGCCGGGTTGACGGTCTCGATAATGCCGCCGCTCGCATGAATGGTGATGATGCCATCAACCACGGTATTGAGAATCGCCCGCATCAACGCGGCACTGTCGCGCAATGACTGCTGCACCGCGTATTCCTCGGTGACATCGCGGAACACCAGCACGGCGCCGACCACCTGACCGTCGCTGTTACGAATCGGCGCGCAACTGTCGGCGATATCGTATTCGCTGCCGTTGCGGGCAATCAGGACGGTATGGTTGGCCAACCCCTGGATCGTGCCATGCATGATGGCATCCAATACCGGGATCGGTGCGGGCTTGCGGCTGTCTTTGTTAATGATGTTAAAAACATCGTCCACCGGACGTCCGCTGGCTTCAGCCTGCGTCCAGCCGGTGAGCTGCTCGGCAATCGGATTGAGGCGCGTTATACGTGCCTCATAATCTGTCACTATGACGGCATCGCCGATGGAGTTGAGCGTAACGGCCAGATGCTCTTCACTTTCCCGCAACACCTTCTCCAACTCGCTGGCGGCCTCACGTTCCAGGCGCAACTCATCGTTTTGCATCTCCAGTTCGACCTGCTGGGTCTCCAGCTCATGCTGGAATCGTTGCAGTTCCGTATTCTGTACCTCTGTCTCGATCTGGGAGATTTCCAGTTCGCTCAAAAGCTTCTTCGTCGTTGCGTCACTCTCCTGCAGATTGATGTTGAGAATCTGCAGCTGTTTATTCGATTGCTCCTGAAGATCAAGCCGGTGCTCGGTTTCGAGGTGAACAATGTTTTTGAGCCGCTGCTGTGATTCCCGATAGATCAAATATGCGGATGCAAGCGCCAACAGCAGCATAAGCATGCTGGCGATGACAATCGTGGTAAACAAACGGCGCATCTTTGATTGTAACTCGACATCATAGCGCGCTCGTGCGCTTTCCTCTTGTTGTATGAAGCTCTGCATCTCGGCACGAATAGAATCCATCAAGCGCTTGCCGTTGCCGCTTGCTACCGCCGCTGTTACCGCAGTCACGTTACCATTTCTGCGCAAGTCAATGACACGGGCCATTTCAGCCAGTTTGGCTTCTATTAATGGAGCCATTGCGTCCAGGCTTTTATGGGAAACGGGTAGTAATGTACGTGTCCGCAAGTTTTTCAGCTGGTCGCCAAGGCTATCACGCACCGTCAGATACGGTTGCAAAAAGGCCGCGTCACCAGTCAGCAGATAGCCACGCTGGCTCGTCTCGGCATCTGTTAGCGCAGAGAGTAGATCGTCTGCACTGTTTAATACAGTTGAGGTATGCTTGCGCGCTTTGGCAGCTGTTTCGATCTGGCTGAAAGAGCGGAATGATATCCCCACTATCAGTGCAAACAGTAGAGCGAGGCTGGCAAACAGAACAATGATAGTTTTATTGTTTTTCATGTAGTTTTTCCTTTTAAAAGCTAACCCCCCTCGATCCCCCCTTATCAGGGGGGAGGCTGAAAAGCGCTCCCTTTTAAGGGTGAAGCTTGAAAGCTCTCCCCTGATAAGGGGAGCGGGGAGGGGTTGGTTTAGGTGCTATTTTCCGCCTTCAACCAACTTCTTCAACCGGGCATTCTCCGCCCGCAGTTCCGCTTCCAGCGCCTTGGCGGCGGTGATGTTGGAAAAGGTGATTACCACACCGGCGATGACATCCTCCATGGTGCGGTAGGGCATGATGCGCACCGAAAACCAGCGCCCGTCGGTGGCGTCAATCTGCTTTTCTGAAAAGGCCAGCTTTCGCAACACCTCCCGCGCTTCTATGGCCATGTCGGGGTAGTTCAGGTTGCTGACGATGTCGGAAAGCGGTCGCCCCACATCGCCCGGAAGCAGTTTGAAGAGTTTGTCGGCCCCGGTGGTGAAACGCCGGATATGGAGATCGTTGTCGAGGAACACGGTGACAATTTCGGTGCTGTTGAGCAGGTTCCTCATGTCGTTGTTCACCCGCGCCAGCTCGTCCATTTTGGACTGCTGCTCGGCGTTCACCGTCTGCAGCTCTTCGTTTAAGGACTGCATCTCTTCCCGTGATGTGGTCAGCTCTTCATTTGTAGACTGTAGCTCCTCATTGGTGGACTGCAGCTCCTCGTTGGTGGAGGTGAGCTCTTCCTGTGAGGATTGCATCTCTTCGCGGGTTGTCTGGATTTCTATGCGACTCTGCTGCAGCTCCAGCTCCAATTCCTGAACAGTGGCGTTGTCTGATGGACCGGTTTTGGAGCGGCCAGCGGTTTTCTTTTCCGGAAGCGTTGTCACATCGGTAAAAACAATCATCACCATTCCCTGCAGGGCTTCCGGCTCCTCAATCATCTGTACCGTAATGTCAACGGTCTGTGCGCCGGTGCCGTTAGCGACTTTGAGTCCCTTGATGGGTATCGCCTTTTTTTGCCGGATCGCTTTTTGGAAGGCACTGCCCAGATCAAAACGGAGCCCTTCACGTGCCATGGCGAAAATATTCCAGTTGGCTTTACCGGCTGCCGGTTCGAGATATTTACCGGTCCGGCCGCTGATATAAAGAATATCACCCTTGTCGTTGGTCAACACGGCAGGCGGGCTATAGTGCTGCAGGAGCAGTTGGTCGGCGAGCGTCTGTAAATTTGTTTCCGGTTTTAACATGGTTGATTCATTTGTGGCTCCGGTCATAGGGGGGACAAACGAGGCTGGAAACGCCAGCGGTTCAGAAGGCAGTACGCATTCACGTCGCCGGAAGAGTCTCGATTTGATGTCCAGCGGTGCATAAAGATCCGTGAAGGTGCTGACCGCTTCCGAGCTCCCCAGAAAGAGGACGCCGCCCGGGTTCAGGCTGTAGTGAAAGAGCGGCATGAGTTTTTTTTGCAGTTCCTGTGTCAGGTAGATCAGCAGATTGCGGCAGATGAGGATATCAAGCCTGGTAAATGGTGGGTGCATGATGACGTTCTGTGTGGCGAAGGTCACCATCTCGCGAATTTCTTTGCCGACCCGGTAGCCCTCCTCATCTTTGATAAAAAAACGTTTCAGGCGCTCGGGAGAAACTTCTGCAGCAATTTTGGCCGGATAGAGCCCTTGGCGGGCTTTGTCTATCGCATCCTTGTCAAGGTCGGTGGCAAAAATCTGCAGCGTGAAATTCTCCGCTGGTTTTACCTGCTCCAGCGCTTCCTTGAAGATAATGGCGAGCGAATACGCCTCTTCCCCGGTTGAACAGCCTGCCGACCAGGCCCGTAAAACCCCGCCGCTTGGGCGACTCGCCAGAAGTGCCGGGATAACCTCTCTCTGTAACTGCTCCCATGCCTCCGGATCGCGGAAAAAACTGGTCACACCGATAAGCAGCTCTCTGAAGAGAAGTTCCACTTCCTGGGGGTTTTCCTGCAGATAGCGGACGTACGATGCGATCCTGCCAATCTGATGGATGCTCATGCGCCGCTCGACCCGGCGGTAGACGGTGTTTTTCTTGTAGAGTGAGAAGTCATGCCCGCTCTTGGAGCGGAGCAGGATGAGGACTTTTTCCAGATCACTCTGATCTTTCTCTTCCAGAGAGCTCTCGGCCTTTGCAGTGACAAGCGGATGCCGGAGATAGTCGATGATCTTGACCGGCAAATCCTCAACCGGAGCGATCAGGTCGGCCAGCCCGGCATTTATGGCGCTCTTGGGCATGCTGTCAAACTTGGCTGATGAAGGTTCCTGTATAAATGCTGCGCCCCCTTTTTCCTTGATTGCCCGTAGTCCCATTGTGCCGTCCGAACCCATGCCGGAGAGAATGACGCCAATGCTCTGGCTCTGCCGGTCATCGGCAAGCGAGCTGAGGAAAAAATCGATGGGGAGCCGCAGTCCGCGGGCCGCTGTCGGTTCGAACAGGTAGAGCAGGTCGTGCAGAATGGACATGTTCTTGTTGGGGGGGATCACATACACGCAGTTCGGTTTGACCTTCATCCGGTCTTTAACCTGAAAAACCTCCATTGCGGTCACCCGCTGGAGAAGTTCAGGCATGATCCCTTTGTGGGTCGGGTCGAGGTGTTGGACAATGACAAAGGCCATGCCGCACCCTTGAGGAACATGAGTGAGAAACAGCTCCAGCGCTTCCAGTCCGCCGGCTGAGGCGCCGATGCCGACGATAGGGAAGGGTGTGGCATCCTGCCGTGACGGAATGTCTTGTTTTGAGGGTGCTTCGCTGGTTTTTGATTTTACCTGTTTTTTCATACTGATAGCTATAACAGTATTTCATAGTAATAGTACGAAAAGTATTTCCTGGATGGTGAGTTGGTGGTGTGACTTCAGATTGACGGCGTGGCCAGGATACCCCTGAGCGGTGTTTGAGAGGGGCCGGGCGGCACCCTCCAGATCAGCCAAGCTCATCGCAGCGGTTGTCGGAGAGAACCTTCCTGAGGTCGATGATCCGTTGCAGTCGCTTCGACTTCTCCAACTCCAGAATCTCCTGGTTCTCCCTGTACCATTTGATCGACCTGCCGTCGATAATAATGCTGCCGGCATCGACAGAGAGCTTTATACCGAGGACCGCCTGCTTGAACATCAGCTTGCCAGCCGGACCGGCAAATGCTTCAGAGAGGTGCTCGCCGGCAAACTCCCAGCCTCCTGCGTCGTTCATGAAGCGCGTGTTGAAGTCGCTCAGTGCGCCGAGCGCCTTCTGTCGGAACCCCTCTTCCTGCTCATTGTTTTTCGGTCCGCCGTCACTGTTGTATTTATAGCTCATCTTCACCGAGTCGACCAGATCATCGGAATATTTGATGCCGTCGTCGATCCACTTCCTGGCCGCCACTATCTGCTCCGGGGTAAGTTTGCTGCCGCGCTTCTTCAGGCCAACCACCTTCTCTAACCCGTCAATCTCTTTTTTCATCAGCTGCAGCTGCTTCTTGGTCTTCATGAAGTCCTTGAGCCGGTCCTCGAGCTCATCGTATTTCTTGTTGTAGAAGAAACCGGCAGTCTCCTTGCCCGCATCCGCCGCTGCCGCGGCGATTCCCTTCTCGGCGTCGGCAATGAGGCGGCGATTTTTCTCCATATCCGCTTCGAGCTTCGGCATCCCCGCTTCAAACCGTGCAATCACCTCTGCTGCATTTCTGCAGGCATCCTTCCGCTTGGCGAGGCTCTGCTTCATCAGAGTGTCTGCCCGCAGGGCATCACCGATAGACAGACCACCGGAAGGCGGCAGCACCGTCAGCTGGGAGGCGAGGTCAAGCGAGGCCTGTTTTTTGGCGGCCAGCTCGTTCTGGATAGCGAGTCTCTTCTTGGCTTCGTCCTCAAGCAGTGCCTCGCTCTTCAATGCGTTCTGCTCCTTCACCATCGCCTGGTTGGCCTTGCTCTGCGCGGCGACAGCAGCGGATACCCTGGCGGAGTCGGCGGCATAATCGGCCAGCGCGCCTTTGAGCGCGTTCCGCATGATGTCGCCGTTGGTTGTCTTGTGGTGGGCTGGAGCCTGAGGAGCGGCCTGCCGTGTCCCTTTGCCCGATGCAGAGCCGTTCGGCGTGCACGACAGAGAGTTGCTCCGTTCATTGCAGACGCAGGTGTGGGTCCGGAGGTAGTCTTTCATCTGAGGGTCAATACTCCAGGCGCGATAGGTGGCATCACACTCTATCTGTGCGTTGATTGCGTGCGCCGCTGCCGGCGTCAGCGTCAGGACGAGTGCCGGCAGCAGGAGGAGGTGAGGGCGCTTCATGCTAGCGGCCCGCCGGAGTGAGGCGCAGAGCGACCGTCTGGGTCGAGGTTATGACCGCCCCGTCGCAGACCTCGGTGCAGAGGAGGCAGCAATTAGACGGCTGCCCAGCCATGTTTACGCAGTGGTACTTGCTCTCGTAGCTTGCCCACGAGTATTCAAGGTCAATCACCCGGGCGTTGGCGTCGAACCTGCCGGTCACCTGGTGCGACTGCGCCGGGATTGTGCAGCCATGGGCTCCCGCCGTGGATGGGCCGGAAACGGTGCCGGTCAGGGTCTCGCCGGACAGCTTCATGTTGAAATTGAGCCCGCCGGAGTTTATCAGCACGGTTTCTGCGCCGATCGCGACCGAGTAGCTGCTACCCTGCGAAGAGACCCAGTTGCCCGCCATGCCGTTGACCTTGCCGATCTCCTCTTTCACCAGCTTTATCTCGTAGATTTTGTCCTGTGCCGCCTGGGCCTTCGGATCTGTCGGGGCGGCCTCGATAAAGGTCCTGAGGTTTCTGGCCGCCTCGTCGAGCTTCTTCCGTTCCGCCTGAATGATGCCGAGATTGTAGTAACCGTCGGCCCACCAGGGCGATTCATTCAGCACCGCCACGAGTTCCTGCTCGACGAGGGCCTGATCCTTATTGTTCTTCAGCAGGTAGGAGCTCCGCACCAGATGTTCCCGGGCCGACTCGGAGAGTGTCGGCGGCACCGGTTGGCTGGCCGCGTATCTGACGATCCCCACCCTGAGCTTCTGCTCGAGCAGCGGGTCGATACCGGTTGCCCTGTTGATCACAGTAGTGTATTTCGCCAGCGCTTCGCCCGATTTACCGGCATCGGCAAGCTGCCCGGCTTCGGCCAGGTCCAGCCCGATCAGCCGCTGCATCTCCTTCTTGAGGAGGGCGAAGACGGCAGAGCCATCACCCTGCGCGCGTGTGTCGTCAGCCTGTTGTGGCTGAAAGCCGCGCCGCCCTCTTGAGATGTTCCGTACGATCTCGTTTCCGGTCGTCGATTGCTGGCCGCCCGTGGCACCGGCCCGTTGCTTTGCCAGCTCAAACGGCGTCTTGCCGTCGTTGTTCCTTTGGTCAGCGGCAAAGCCGTTCTCCAGCAGGTACTCGGCCATGTCGGCACCGCGGTACATAGCCGCATAGTGGAGCGGGGTGTTGCCGTTGCTGGCGGTCACAAACCGCGCTCCTGCGGCGATCAGCGCCTTCGCTATTTCCGGGGTGGAGGCAATGGTGAGCGCCGTGACGCCGTTGTTATTATTCACCGAGACATCGGCCTGTTTCCTGAGGAGGAATTTGACAGACTCCAGATCGCCATCTGCGGATGCATGCATGAGCGGCGTCAGCCCCTTTCTATCCTTCGTGTCCGGGTTAGCTCCGGCCTCGATCAGTCTGCGCACGATGTTGGCGTCCCTCCTGTCCAGCGCAAGCGAGAGAGCGCTCTCACCCCGGGCGGTCTGCGCATCGATATTGGGGCGTAGCGCCAGCAGCTTCTCGACAGTTCCGAACTTGCCGGCGCAGGCGGCTGCCTGGAGTGCGGTCAGCGCACCGTGGCCGGGGCAGAGCTTGCTGTCCCTCTCGTCAGTCAGCGCAAACGGCGCATTGATATCGGCTTTACCTGGCTGAAGCAGTTTCTGAACGGCTTCGTTGTCGCCGCGGATCGCGGCGCCGACAAGCAATTCCTGATTGCTGGCGCAGGCCGTCAATAAGGCCAGCAGAGTGAGAATGCCAAGATAACTGAGCTGTTTGTAGAATGTACTCATACGATCCTCCGGGTTTACCTGCAGATTTGAGATTGCGATAATGTAAACGACAACCACAAGCTGGCAAACACTAGCCTGGATCGTTGTGAAACCTTACCATATTCGCAAGCGCTTCTCAAGAGGGGGGCAGAAGGACGTCTGTTGTCGCAACAGTGGATGGCCACAGAGGTTTGGTTCTTACCCTGTTGTTGCTTCAATTCTGTAAACAATTGGCCTTTTCATGATGGCAAACTTTACAGATAGAATACGTGTTTTCATTAATACTCTGCATAACATATTGTAATAACTATAAAATGAAACTTGGTGTTTGTTCTGCATAGATTGTCTGTGCTGAAAATACTGTTCCAAAGGAAATGACATGGAAAAGATAGCCACAATTAAAATCGGAATGTGGATGTGCTTTCTTGCAATGCTCCTCCCTCTGCAAGCCGTTGCCTATATTTATGATTACAACCTTAGCGGCTATTATAAAGTTGGTGAAGGGGTACATAATGTTTCAGGAATCATCTCCATTTCTGATTCATTTGATCGTTATGACAATTCATTTTCTTTCAGAATCACTCACTTCTCGCTCCATGTAAACGGGCCAACAGCCGCATACAATTTTTCGGGCGATGATACTCATGGCGGGGGCGGCTATTTGGTCTGGTCGGGAGTGAACCGGGCTTTTGACCACCGGGTCGAGTCGTTGCCCTTTGAGACGGAGTGGTATCTTAATAACCCGGAAGATTATTGGAATAATGTTTATTCTGTCCTGAGATTTTATGATGCTGACATGAACGGGTATCAGCCGATTTGGTCTGATAATAACTATTTCGGTATGTTAGCCCCTTGTATTGAAATGGGGGGCGCACCATTCATCACGCAACTGGAGGATCCGCAATCCGTATCCAGTGGCAGTTTATGGCTGGAACGCACCCTGCCTGCTCCGGTTCCGGAACCTTTATCAATTTTCCTTTTGGGCGCAGGCGGTTGCGTTCTTGGCTTTTTCCGGAAGAAATTAAAAAAATATCAGCGGTCTGAAGGCATGTATTTTTAATTATCAGGCAATGACTAAGGCGGGGGATAAATTCCCCCGCCTTTTATAGCATTCATTTTAACGGGTATTATTATAACCTTCCGCTCTCTATTTTTTATCCTTCAGCATCTTTTTGGCCATGGCCAGATTGTGGTGTGCAACCACCCGAATTTCTTTTGTGCGCGCATCTTTCGGGCGTGCGTCAAGTACGGCCAAAAAGCTCTCCAACTCCTTGCGGGCAGCAGATGTTTTTTTGTCCCGGAACGGCAGTGAGAGATCAACCCCTTTTACATCCCAGGCGGTGGAAGGCAGCACGGCAAAAGGGGCAATGTCTTCCAGTTTGCGTTGTGCCGCCAGTGACGGCTGCTCCCAGACGACGTCCGTAAAGCGTATGCCGTTTTTACTTGCCACCACGGTATAGCTCCCCTTGAATGGCTTTGTCACATCCTTGTCCTCAAAGTAACTCCACACGGATTTCCCGACCTGGTCATGCGAATCATGGCAGCTGCCACAACCGCGCGGCTTGCCGATGGCGTGGCTGAGTTTGTCCATCTGCACCCAGAGAATCGCCTTGTTGCCGGACGGCAGATCGTTACGGGTTCCGACGATAATAAAGGCATCGTTGACGTCGGTTACTGCACGGGAGACATCAAAGGTAAGCGGTTCTCCGATCGCAGGGTTCCCCGGAATGGTGCGCTTGGGGATAGAACGGAACAGAAGACCGGATGGACCCAGTTCAACTGTCTGATTCATGACCGCCATCGGATAGGGTTTGACCGGAATCCAGCGACCGGATGCGTTCTTGATGATCGTTGGCAGGTCACGGGTGCCGTAATACTCCTTATGCTTGCCGTACGGTGTCTCGACGCCGAATGTATTTCCCTGCCCCCAGAAGGTGTACTGGTAGGCGCCGGATACCGTGACGTGGCAGGAGGTGCAGTCAACCGTGCCATGGGCGGAGCTGCTGACCGCCTTGGCAACGTCAGCGTGACAGGTTGCGCATGACGTGCGGGCATCGTCGGCGGAAAGATGGCCGAACTGATGGTTGACCGGCTTGTGGCAATCGGTGCATTGAAGGCCGGATGCCGCATGGGTATCCTGAGGCAGATTGGCGGGAAAAGAATACTCTCCCCGTACATATCCGGCACCACGACGACGATCCATCGGACCGGCGTGGCAGATGCTGGCTCGGCCACCACCGTAGCAGCTCGGCGTGTCCGGCTGTCCGAAGGAGTGGCTCCCTTTATTTGCAACCGGCTTGTAGTGGCAATCATTACAGCTTGCATGGCACATGTTGCAGGAACGATCCGAGGCGCTGTTTTGAGCCTTCGTATAGGGAACCGAGGTTTCTGCCCTGATTTTGTCCTCGTTTTGACCAAACCACATCCCGCAATTCTGCGGCCCTGGCAGTTTCTCGGCCCAGCTGCGGTACGCGCGCTGATGCTTCATCAGCCCCTTGGCCGAACTGTTATAATCCTTGACCTCTTTGCTGTGGCAGCGACCGCAGGTCTGCTCTGCCACCCTGGGTGAATAGGCCATGGTCTCGCGATCGCGGTCATGCCATTGTATGCCGACAATCTTGTTGACGCCGGCCACTTCAAGCTTTTTAGGGTCTCCCTTGGGAACCATGCTGCTCATCCCTTTTCCGCTTGGCACAAGCGGCTGCATGGCGCCGGCGTCTTCACGGGAAATCGCCTGCCCCTTCAGTTTTTTGCCCGCTCCCACCAAAAATGGTCGTAGCAGCCCTGCATGCGCATCCTTCATTTCCTGCGCTGCAGGGTTCCCTTTGTGGCAGTCCACGCAGGTTGGCTTCCCTTTCATGGCAACCTCACGGTCTACCTGGGCCGGGTCAAGATACATCGACTCAGACCCATTGGCTTTCATCTTGGCCATGTCGCCATGGCAGGTCACACAGCTGGACCCGGCATCGAATCCCCAGGCTGTGGCAACGGTCATCAATGCTACGATTGTAAACAGTGCTGCTTTCATGATTCCCCCTTCACTCCATCTGTTCTTATGAAACAAAATCTGCTCCAACTATACCACGTTCTGTGCCAGATCAAAATGTGCTGCAAATAAAAGTAGTTGACCAGCATCCGGCTAATCGATACAGTGGTTGCGTTGCAATATGCACCGTTCTGTTGGGATGTAATTGCATGGTGCGGTGCAATATGCATTCAAGGGGTCTGTATGAAGCGTTTTGGCATACGCCGCAAGGCGATGATAACCATGCTTGGGGTGGCTGTCCCCTCGCTCATCGCATTTTCAGTGCTGATTATTACTTCAACGGCCCACATACTGCGTGACAATGCAGCCAAACAGGTCAGTTCGCAGGCGTCACGTTCCGCTGCCGGCCTCGGAGAGCTTGTAGATCGTTCCCGTACCACCTTGAAAAATATCGCAACTGCGCCGGAGATAGCGGCCTACCTGTCGGCGTTGGATGCAGGAGATCCGGCAGCGCTTTTATCCTCAATAAAGCGACTGGAACAAGCTTTTCTGGGATGGCAAAAGCTTGATGGCACCCTGCAGGCGATCCGCCTGGTCGATCCGGCCGGCAATGTACTGGTCAAGATTCGTGAAGGGAAGGTGATTGCTCCCGTTGGCGCGCCTCGCCAGCCGTTTGGCCTGCGTGCGGTTCATTCGGTGGCAGGTCGAGACTTCTTTCGAGAAGCTATCCGGTTGCCACGAGAGGGTGTTCTGATATCAAATCTGGAGCGGGGCAAGATAGAGGATGAAGAGTTGTTCTGCCCGGCTATGGTGCGCTTTGCAACGCCTCTTTTTCGCATGAATGGGGCTGCAGGAGGGGTTGTCATAATCAACGTGTGGGGAGAGCAGGCTGGCAGGCTTATCAACCGGCTGATTAGTCCTGAAGAGGGGAGTGCGTTCCTGATTGAGCGAAACCCGGCCGACGTCACGCGCAACGGCATCTACCTGTTTCATCGTGATAAATCGTGTGAGTTTGGTGATCAGACCGGTAGTCGGCGTAGCGTCTTCAAGGACTTCCCCGCAGAGATCACCTCCGGCTGGATGACAAGCGACGCCGGAGTTGTCCGTTCAGATAAAAGTAATGATATTCTGGCTCACTATTATTATTCACCCTATAACCGGAAAGATCGCGGCTGGGTGGTCGTCGTGCATGCCCGCCGCGATTTTTTTCTTGAGCCGCTGCTATCCATCGGCAGGTTGATAGCTCTTTGGGGCGTCGTGGTTGTTATCCTGGCAGCGGCCGCCTCGTTGTTCTTTGCCCGTTCATTGACCGGGCCGATTCAGCGGGTAGTTGAGGCCATCCGCCGGATGGAGCAGGACCCGGCCGCGCGGATAGCCGAGGATTCGGCGGATGAGGTCGGCTTTCTTGCCGCCGAGATCAACCGCATGGCAGACGCCATTCAGCTCAATGCCACAGAAAAACTCAAGGTGGAGGAACAGATCCGCAATGCCGAAAAACTGGCTTCGGTCGGTGAAATGGCGGCAGGTCTGGCCCACGAACTGAACACACCTCTCGGGAATATCAAGGTTTTGGCAATACTGGCAAGAAAAGGGATTCAGCAGGGAGAGTGTGATCGAAGCGCGCTTGTAACCGACCTGGACGACATTGCCGATCAGGCCGGAAAATGCAGCGGCATTATCGGCGGACTGCTCAGCTTCGCCAGGCGGTCGGAGGGCTCACCAGCCGATCATGAACCTGCGGTTCTGCTGCAGGAAGCGATTTCCCTCGTGCGCCTCCGTGCTGAGAAAAACAATGTCCGTATCCTCTTTTCACCAGCAGCGGACATTCCCCGGCTGCTGGTTGACGGAGATCAGCTCCGTCAGGTTTTTGTCAACATCCTGCTCAACGCCATTGATGCTGCGCCGGACGGCGTGGTGTCTGTTTTTATCAAGCCTTTTGACGGTGAAATGCAGCTCCATTTCATCGACACCGGCTGCGGCATAGCGCCTGAACACCGGGACAGGGTCTTTGACCCCTTTTTTACGACGAAGGATGTCGGACAAGGCACCGGTCTCGGACTGTCTGTCAGTTACGGTATGATCCGCACCATGGGGGGGAGCATTGAGCTTGTGCCTTCCGCTGAATGCGGGGCGCACTTCATCATTCATCTGCCGATACACAGGAAGGAGGCTGTATGATCAGGGTCTTGGTAGCTGACGACGATCCGTTGGCCTGTAAAATTCTCAAACGCCTGTTGGGGCCGGATTATCAGGTGGATACCTATGCAAACGGTGAAGAGGCGTTGGCACATTATCGCCGTCTCGGCGCCGATTTGTTGCTGACCGATCTGCAAATGCCTCGCATGGGAGGGCTGGAGCTGTTGAGTGCGGTCAAAGCGATTGATCCGGCGGCGCTGGTCTTTGTCATCACCGGGCACTCTTCCTTTGAAAGTGCGGTGGCTGCCGTGAAGAAAGGGGCCTATGACTACATCGCCAAACCGTTTGATCCTGATGACGTCCTGTTGCGGATTAACCGGGCCCTGAAAGAACGCCATCTGGAGGAGACCGTCAGCCGTTATCGGCAGGAGCGCTCGTTGGAACAGGAACGTATCCATCCACTGACACTCAATCCACGTATGTTGCAGATGCTCGACCTGGCCCGGCGGGCCGCTCGTACCGACAGCTCCATTCTGATTCAGGGTGAAACCGGTGTCGGCAAGGAGCTGGTGGCTCGTGCCATCCACCAGTGGTCGCCACGCCGCGAATTTTCATTTGTACCGGTGAACTGTGGGGCCATTGCCGAGGGGCTGTTGGAGAGTGAGCTGTTTGGACACGAAAAGGGGGCCTTTACCGGAGCGATAGCTCGCCGTATCGGCTATTTTGAAATGGCCAGCAAAGGGACCCTGTTTCTTGATGAAATCGGCACGACCGGCAGTCAGTTTCAGATTAAACTCCTGCGGGTACTGCAGGATCATACCGTCTGCAGAGTCGGAAACAGTTCGCCGATTGCGGTGGATTCGCGCATCATAGCCGCTACAAACCGGCAGTTGGAAGATGATGCGCGTCAGGGATGCTTTCGGAGTGACCTGTATTACCGTCTCAGCGTTGTGACCCTGCAGATACCGCCGTTGCGCGATCGTCCCGAAGACATCCCCATGCTGACGGAACATTTTTTAAGTACCTTCCGCTCTATCAATCCGGCTGTGACGTCCGTCAGTGCCGACGGCATGCGGCTTCTGCAGCGCTATTATTATCCAGGAAATGTCCGTGAACTTGAGAACATTATTGAGCGAGCGATGATATTGGCAAACGGAATCGAGCTCACTCCGCAGAATTTGCTGGTTGGCGCTGCGGCAGATATTGAAGATGGAGATGATGAGCCTCTGCGAGTTGACGAAGCTGAACGGGAGCATATCCTGAGGATACTTGGCAGCTGTGACGGCAGAAAGCAGGAAGCTGCAAGGATTCTGGGGATCAATAAAACCACCCTGTGGCGAAAGATGAAACGTTACAATCTGCAGCATGAACAGTGTGGATAATCTTTGGAAACGGGTGTTGTGGCTCTGCCCGAGCGGTGCAGTTTTTATGTTGGTGGGATGGTTTGAACGTTTCAAGGGAGTTTGATCATGCGCAAATGTGAGGAGTCGCCACCGGGCCAGCTTCTGCTGGCCATCCGTCAGTTCAATGGCCGTGATTGGTATAATTGCCATGAAACACTTGAAGATCTGTGGCTTGGTGAGACCGGGGAGGTGCGAAACTTCCTGCAGGGGGCTCTGCAGATCGCCGTTGCCCTGCATCACTGGCGTAATGGCAACCATGGCGGCGCGGTCAGCCTCCTTGAAAGCGGAGTCAAATACCTGAACCGGGTGTCCGATGCCTGTCTCTGGGTTGATGTGGCCGCCCTTATTACCGATGCTGATAAGGTGCGGGAGGCACTAGTGCGGCTCGGCAAAGAGAAGATGGATTCACTTGATCAGGCGCTCATACCTCTGATACAGACGGTCTCTGCCGATAAATCTGGAATCCTGTGAGAAAAAAACGGCAAGGCGGGTCATCTGTTTTACGAAAAGTGTGTTAAACTCGCCGCCGACGAATGAGCCTATAAAAAGCAGCTATCCACGAAAATCACGAAATACACGAACAAAATCAGAAAGATATATGTCTTTACGGCGTAACCTGTTTGGTGAATGACTGTTTTGCTGTAATGGTTTAATTTTCGTGTCTTTTCGTGGATTCAAAAGCCGATTTTAGGATGGGCGGAAAAGCTGATGCGCTTTGGAGCGTGGATGGAATAGCTCGACATAGCAGAGGTTGTATGCCGCATTTACAGCAAAAACGAACAAATATTATCCTGATCGGCATGCCGGGGGCAGGGAAGAGCACCGTCGGAGTCATTCTGGCGAAGCAGACCGTGCGTGATTTCGTGGATACGGACGTACTCATCCAGTCCGCACAAAAGCGGACATTGCAGGATATTGTCGATAGTGAAGGATACACCGCGCTGCGGAAAATCGAGGAAGAGGTTCTGCTGGGAGTTTCCGTCCGGGAGTGCGTCATCGCCACAGGCGGCAGCGCTGTGTACAGTGACTCTGCCATGAAGCACCTCAAATCGGCCGGCATTGTTGTTTTTCTTGATGTGGACCTGCCGACGCTGGAAGCGAGGATTCACGATTTACGCACGAGAGGCATTGCCAAAAGACCGGACCAGGATTTTGCCGATCTGTTTCGCGAGCGCTTCACCCTTTACCGCAGGTACGCCGATATCACTATCACGTATGCCGGCCTGACCCAGGAGGAGGTCTGTGCGAGAATCATGGACGAATTGAGAGGTAGGGGGATGTTGTGACGAGCGGCCGCGCCCCCATGGTTTCACCCAACACTTGCTGCAGTTGAAAACCGCTGGATCATCTTTCCTTGACTGACAAATAAACCAATAAGGCTCCAGGCTTCATGCTAATAATCGTCGAATCGCCCACCAAGGCAAAAAAAATACAATCAATCCTCAAGGTCAAGGTCATGTCCACGGTGGGACATTTCAAGGATCTGCCCGATGCCAGCATCGGCGTTGATTTCAAAACCTATGAGCCTACCTTCGTCTACCACGAGAAAAAAGCGCACCTTCCCAAAGAGCTGCGTGCCGCGGCACGCGGTGAGACCGTCATGCTTGCCGGTGACCCGGACCGGGAAGGGTATGCGATCAGCTGCCATATCTATGAAGAGGTGAAAGAGGTCGCCAAGGAATGCCTGCGGATGGAGATCTATGAGGTCACCGAGAAGGGGTTGAAGGAGGCGATTGCAAAGGCAGTGCCGTTCGAGAGTACCAATACCGGGCTGTACAACGCTTTTCTCGGGCGGAGGATCGGCGACCGTCTGGTCGGTTATATTTTGTCGCCGATCGCCAGCAAGAGTCTCCGCAGAGGCTACAGTGTCGGGAGGGTTCAGTCTCCGGCGGTGCGACTGGTCGTTGATCGCGAGCGGGAGATCCGCAACTTTACCTCCGCCCCGTACTGGATGCTGGATATCCAGCTGGACAAGGACGGCACGACCTTCCTGGCGCGGCACGTCAAGGGGAAGTTCGCGCAACAGGCGGATGCAGAGCTGATCATTGCTGCGATAAGGGCGGAGAGCCATGCCGTTGCCGAAAAGGTTGAAAAGAAAGAGGTCAAGCAGTCCCCCAAGCCGCCGTTCACGACGGTCGACCTGCAGGCCGCGGCGGCAGCCCGCCTGAAGTTTACCCCGGAACATACGATGAAACTGGCGCAGGCTCTTTTTGACCACGGCATCATTACCTATCACCGTACCGATTCGGTGCGGATGGATGATGCCTTTGTCACCGAGATTCGCGAGTTCCTCACCAACGCCCTTGGCAGCAGCTATCTCCCCCCCACGCCCCACCAGCACAAATCCAAGAACTCCCAGGCCGAGGCCCACGAGGGTATCCGTCCCACCCATATGCACTCGCTCGCCGATATCGCCGCCATGACCGGCAAAGAGGGGCTGACCGCCGACCATGCGCGGCTCTACGAGATGATCTTCAAGCGTGCGGTCGCGAGCCAGATGGCGGCGGCGCGCTACGATTCGACGGTCATGCTCTTTGATGTCGCCGGTGAGCGCTTCAAATCGGCCGGGCGGGTGCTGATCTTTGACGGTTTCCTCAAAGTTTACGCCGAGGTGGACGAGGAAAAGGAAAAGAAGGGGGAGGAGGACAAGCTGCAGCTGCTGCCGCCTGTGGAGGTTGGTGAGCGGGTGCCGAAGGTGAAGGAGATTCTTGAAGAGAAAAAGAGCAAGCCGCCGGGGCGGTTTACGCTGGGATCACTGGTCAAGGAGTTGGAGCGGCTCGACATCGGGCGCCCCTCCACCTACGCCGCCATCACCAAGAACATTACCGACCGCGGTTACGTCAAGGAAGAGAAGGGGAGAGTTGTGCCGCTGCTGCCCGGTGAAACGCTGATCGACTATCTGAGGGACAAGCATGCCTGGGTGATTGATTATGAGTTGACCAGCAAGATGGAGAATTTCCTCGATCTGGTTGTGGAGAACAAGGAGACCTGGCAGCGTTTCTGCCGTGGGGTTCACAACAAGATGGGGTTCTTTATCCCGCCTGCCAGGGTTGAAGGGGGCGGCCCGAGCGAAGCCCAGCTCAAGTATGCCAACAGCCTGGCGCAAAAAAACAGCCTCGTTATAGCTGATGAAACCCTGAAGAGTGGCAAGGCGCTCTCGTTATGGATTGAAGCTGTGCTGGTGCGAGCCGCTGTCAGCAACTCGCCGGAGTAAACGCGCCAAAGCTCTCCCCGCCGAGTGAAGGTGCTGCTGTCAATAAATCGGCAGGGTGCACGCAGACCCTGTTTTTACCGCTTCGTTTCGCCTGATAAAGTGCCCGGTCAGCCTGTTTGACCAGGTTTGACGCCGAAACGGTGATCCCCTCCTGACAGGTTGCCAGGCCGATGCTGGCGGTCATCTGGAGCTGGCGATCGTCAAACGTGAATACGGTTTTTTCCAGCCTGTTTCTGATCCGTTGGGCGATGGCATGTGCCGTAGCCGCTTTTGTCTGTGACAGGATGATGGCAAACTCCTCACCGCCAAAACGGGCCACAAGATCCTGGCCGCGGCAGCTCTCCTTGAGGATTCTGGCGAATGTTTTCAGTACCTGATCACCGGCCTGGTGGCCAAAGGTGTCGTTAACCTGTTTGAAATTATCCAGATCGATGATGAGCAGTGAAACCGGTCGCGTATCCGGACATTTGATTCTATTGGCCAGTGATTCGTCAAAGGTGCGGCGGTTGAAAAGCTCCGTGAGACCGTCGCGCATGGCCAGGTCTTTCATCTTGCCGTGTTGCAGCGCGTTTCTGACCGCTTGGCTGAAACAGGCCGCCACGCCCACAAGGAACGATTCGGAGAGTGATTTTACCTGCGCGGCTTTAAAATAGATGGCGATATTGCCCATGTTGTCATGGAGGCTGAGATGGACGGAAGCCAGCGAGTTATCAGGTGAAGCGGGAAGAGAGCAGGACTTGGCGGCGCTGACTTTCGCAGTGGCGGCAAGAACTCCCTTCTGGAGAATCGGGGAAAAGGTGACTGTTTTATCTTCTAACTCTGCAGAAAAGGTAAAGACGATCCGGTAGTAGGGGGTATGTTTATAAATCGCCCGGGCGGCAATTGAGCAGATGTCGTCAAGCTCCAGGGATGTGCATATTTCAGCCATGAAGCTGCTGATGAAGCGCGCCTCTTCAAGCTGCGTCTGGATGTTTTCATAGCCGCTCACGCTGACGCCGGTTTCAGCACGTGTGCTTTTGATTTCATTCTCTGCTACTGTGTCATGATTTTCCGGCATCATGGCTGTCTCCGCTTCACTGTCGCCATCATTCATGCGACTCAGCATCAATTGATTGTCATTATACTGACTGGATGGTGTTTAGCAATATGTGTGCCGGCTTATGGTTTTAGTGAAATTTTTAAACATGTCAGTATGTTATGGGCTAACGGGTCTTGCGTGGGGTTATTTTAATTGGTGTGTGCCGTGGAAAATCGTGAAAGAGTGTCATGGTTTTGGCAGGTGCGCCGCGTTGTTGTTACTTTATTTTTCAAAATATTGACGTTTGTGCGATAGGTCATACATGAATGATTCCCGGAAAAATCAGATCGACCATGCCGAAGAGGGGGTAGACATCCCCCTGGAACAGATAAATCCTGATACCTTGAGGAATATGGTCGCGGAATTTGTCACGCGGGAGTGGGCGGATCTGGGTGATTCGGATTACACCCTTGATGATAAAATAGCTCAGGTGCTGAAGCAGCTGCACGACAACAGGGCCAAGGTCGTGTTTGACCTCACGTCGGAGAGCTGGAATATCGTAACTAAGGAGCTGTAAACAAATAACTTGACCATCTTGCATCTCATCTTCAGGTCATCTTTGCCCGAACTTTAATCACCAAATCCTCAACGTAGCTCTGCTACGTCTGCGGTTTGCCTCAATCAGGTCAGCCAAACCTGACCTAAATCTGAGCGCAATATTAACTAAGTTATTCATTTACAGCTCCTAAAGGATAGAAAAACGTATGGCACTACCTTCAAGCATATACCGGGTCACTATTCAGCTCTCGGATGTAGACCGTGGCGTGTACGAGTCGTTGCAGGCGACCGTCGCCCGTCATCCATCGGAAACAGAAGATCGTCTCGTCGCCAGGTTGCTGGCGTACGCACTTTTCTACGAGCCGGAACTCGCTTTCACCAAGGGTGTCAGTGCTGGAGATGAGCCGGATCTCTGGGTGAAGGGGCCGGATGGCCGGGTGCTACTGTGGGTGGAGGTCGGGCTGCCCGAGGCAGAGCGTATTATCAAGGCAGGGCGCCATGCGGAACGGGTCGTCCTTATCGCCAGCGGCAGGGCCTTGCATAACTGGGAACAGCTGCACCTCCCCAAGCTCAAAGGTGTAACCAATCTGTCGCTGATACGCTTCGATCAAACCTTCATCAGCGCTCTGGCCGCCACCCTTGATCGCTCCATAAACTGGTCGGTCACGATCACGGACGGAAACCTGTATATAAATGTTGGCGCAGATACGTTCGAGACTGTTATCAGGAACGGGTAGCACGTCGATTTGAGCGTTTAACTCATTTACAAAAGGTACCTTGTTTATTATTAAATAAATCGTATAAACTGAATAGCGACTGTTTTGTGAGGAGGAGGTTACTGTGAGTAACGCTATTTCAACAATTCTGATTGTTGATGATGAACCGATAAATAGTCACCTCCTTGAGGTTATGCTTGCGTCAGAATACGAGGTGTACATTGCCATGGACGGCCCGGAGGCGTTGGCTCTTGCCTGCCAATATCAACCCGATCTGATATTGCTGGATATTGTTATGCCGGAAATGGATGGGTTCGAGGTTTTTCGTCAATTGCGCATGATCGAATCACTGGTGAACGTTCCGGTGATTTTTGTTACTGCACTTGAAGGGGAAGCCGATGAATCGTGCGGTTTGATGCTCGGAGCTGCGGATTATATTACGAAGCCATACAACGCAGAAATCGTCAGGCTCAGAGTGAAAAACAATCTTGAGCTCAAGCTAAAACGCGATTTACTGATAAATATCAGTTTGACGGACGGGCTGACCGGTGTTCCCAACCGGAGGCGGTTCGACGAATTTCTTGAGCTGGAATGGAAACGGGCGGTGCGTTCCGGGACCATATTGTCTCTTCTGTTGATCGATATCGATTGTTTTAAACAGTACAATGATACGTACGGGCATGTTTCCGGCGACGAATGTCTGAAGAAAATTGCACTAATACTCAGCGAAACGCTGAAAAGGCCTTCTGACTTGATTGCCCGTTATGGCGGAGAAGAGTTTGGCTGCATCCTGCCGGAAACTGATGCTGAAGGCGCATTGCATGTTGCGGAGGTATTGAGGAAGAATGTTGAGTCGCTGAAGGTGCCGCACGAGTATTCACAGGTTGCACCATATACCACCGTAAGCGTGGGAGTAGCAAGCATGGTCCCACTAGCAGGCGCCTCCTTTATCACACTTGTCGAGGAGGCGGATGCTGCCCTTTATGCTGCCAAGACCGGCGGGCGCAACAGGGTGAGTATATTTCACATTCTTGGGACAAAAGGAGCCTGATATGACCACCCGTCGCATCGCAAAGATATTCAAGAGCCGCCCTACCGTAGAAGGCGCCGGTGTCCACCTGAAACGGGCTTTCGGCTATTCACAGGTGCCGCAGTTCGACCCGTTCCTTATGCTGGATGATTTTCATACATCCAACCCTGATGAGTACCTGGCCGGTTTTCCGTGGCATCCCCACCGGGGTATCGAGACGATCACCTATGTGTTGGAAGGTCTGGTGGAACATGGTGACAGCATGGGTAATAAGGGGACTATCGGGGCGGGTGATGTGCAATGGATGACCGCCGGCAGCGGCATTATTCATCAGGAAATGCCGCAGGTGAGCCCCACCGGTACCATGTGGGGATTCCAGTTCTGGGCCAATCTGCCGGCAGCGCAGAAGATGATGGCGCCACGCTACCGCGACGTCAAGGCGGCCGATATTCAGGAAGTAACGCTTGAGAACGGGGTGATGGTTAAAGTCATTGCCGGTGAGGTGGGGGGCGTAAAGGGGCCGGTGGGGGATATCGTCATAGAGCCCGAGATGCTCGATATCAGCGTGCCGGCTGGAACCGTATTCATTCATTCGCTGCCGCTCGGGCACACCGCTTTTGCCTATATTCTGGAGGGGGAGGGGTACTTCGACGATCAGCGGGATGCGTACGCCTATGAGATGGTCGGTCACGGCTGGTCTGATACCGAACGTCGCTGCAGCTGCGCTGCTGAAACCGTGGTGCTGTTTGAACATGCCGGTTCTGCGGTTCAGATTACGACAACAGACCAGCCGGTACGCTTTCTGTTTGTCTCGGGAAAACCGCTGGGAGAGCCGGTGGCATGGTACGGTCCGGTCGTGATGAATACCCAGGAGGAGTTGAAGGTTGCATTTGAGGAGTACCAGCACGGAACCTTCGTTAAATAACGGCGTCTGGGTATAAATGTAGGTGGATGCGACGTTTGAGACGATTTTCAGGAACGGGCAGGAAGGGGGGCATCAAACTCCTTTACAAAGGGCGCTTTGTCTATTATCAAGGAAAACATGTCACCATCTGCGCCTGTTGATGACAGGGTACATACGAATACACCTTTAATACTGATTGTTGACGACGATGAAACCTCGCTGCTTGTTCTCGGTGGGTACCTCAAGCGGTTTGGTTTTGCAGTGGCCACGGCATCGGGAGGAGTGCAGGCGCTGGAGCTCCTGAGGCAGCGGGAGTTTGATCTGCTGATTTCCGACCTGCGCATGCCGGGCATGGATGGCATTACCCTTTTGAAGGAGATGCGCACGTGTGACGTGAACATCCCCTTTATTGTCGTGACCGCCTGCGGCAGCATTGAAAGCGCCGTTGCCGCCATGCGCCAGGGGGCCTGCGATTACCTCGAAAAACCATTCAATCCCGACAATCTCCAGCTGACGGTACAGCGAGCCCTCGACTATCACCGGGCCCTGTCAGAAAACCGCCAGATCAAGGCATATCTTCAGGAATGCTTTACCTTCCATAATATCATCACTGTTAACCCGGCCATGAAGGAGATGCTTGAGATGGCGGCCAAGGTGACAGCGTTCCCGCGTACGACTGTCGCCATCTACGGTGAAAGCGGAACCGGCAAAGAGGTGCTGGCCCGGGCGATCCACTTTGCCAGCACCGGAATGCCGACCCGCTTCGTTGCGGTCAACTGTGCCGCTATCCCGGAACACCTCATGGAAAGCGAGCTGTTCGGCCATGTGAAAGGTGCCTTCACCGGTGCCGATCGGGACCGGGAGGGCAAGTTCAGTCAGGCAAAAAACGGTACCTTGTTGCTTGACGAGGTGGGCGATATGCCGCTCCCACTGCAGGCTAAACTGCTGCGTGTCCTGCAGGAACGCACGTTCGAAAAGATCGGCGGAAGTGACCTCATCCCGCTTGCCTGCCGCGTCATCGTTGCCACCAACGCCAACCTGGCCCAACGGGTGGAGGGCGGCTTCTTCCGCGAAGACCTGTATCACCGTGTTAATGTATTCCCTCTCTCCATCCCGCCGCTACGTGAGCGGAAGGACGATATCTGGCAGATTTGCGAATATGTGCTTGCTGAACTGCAACAGCATCTGGGAAAGCCGCTTCCCGGAATTTCACAGCGGGCGATGGATGCCATTTTGGGGCATGACTGGCCGGGCAATGTTCGCGAACTGCGCAACCGGCTTGAGCGGGCGGCGATTCTCACCTCCAGAGACCTGATACGACCCGAGCATCTCGGTTTGTGCCAAGGGGATGCCCAGCAACAAGCGGAGGCGCAGGATCCGTCTTCACCCTGCACCACGTATAACCTGCAGCTCCCGACACACTCCCTGTCGCTGACGTCACTGACCAGCCGGATCCTCTCCATGACGCTCGAACGCTGCAAGGGGAATAAATCAAAGGCTGCTCAGCTGCTGAAGATCGATCGTAAAATGTTCTACCGCGACTGATCACACTCTTCCCCTGCCTCTTCTTTCCGGACTGTCCCAAAATAGTACACTACTCCATCCTGCTGTTCCTCTAACCTGCTGATTATTCACCAGACCGTTTTTGGCACTGATGCTGCTACCTTATAGTCATATCCTGATATTATTGTCCCAAAAAAGTACAGTTGGCCGAACCCGGAGAGAATATGAGCCCGATTGCCGCGTCCGAAAGGGCCAAAATACTGATTGTTGATGACAACCCGGTAAATGTTTCGCTGTTGGTAAGTGCCCTCAGGCTGGAATATGATCTCAGTTCTGCGTATGACGGCAGAGAGGCGCTCCGGCTTGCCGCAGAACAGCTGCCTGATCTGATTCTGCTTGATGTCATGATGCCGGGTATGACAGGTTTTGAGGTTATGCAAACTCTGATAGCTGACCCGGCAACGGCGAATATTCCGGTCATGTTCGTCACGGCACTTGATCAGGGCAAAAATGAGGCTCAAGGGCTTGAGCTCGGTGCTGTTGATTATATTCATAAGCCGTTTGATATCGCTCTGACCAGACTCAGGATTCGTAATCAGATAGAACGTAAGCGGCAACGGAATTTGCTGGAGGCTCAGAATCGGGAGCTGGAGGAAATTCTTTCACGAGTAAAACGGCTTGAGGGAATCATCTGCATCTGCATGTACTGCAAACAGATACGTAATGATCAGCAAACCTGGCAGCAGATGGAGCAGTATATTTCAGAACATTCGGAAGCCATGTTCAGCCATGGTATTTGCCCTTCCTGTAAGGAGATCCACTATCCGCCGAGACAGACGGAAACAGCTGCCGGTCAGGACTGCCCATGACAACCCGGTAGAGCCTGAAGATATGGCGCGTCTTGACTGCTAACCACCGGTAATAACAAAACTAATTCTCGGAATGCTGAGAAATATTCAGGAAAAAGGAGAGTGTATGAAGAATCCAGCCAGATTTTCTCTTGGGATCAGGTTGTCACTGGTACAAGCGATCATTGTTTTTGTTGTCATGGGGTTTTTTACCGTTTCGCTTTCCTTACTAATTACCAAAAAGCTTGAACAACGCACTGAGAAGGATCTGACTCAGCAGGTTACACTGCTGGCCAATTTCATGTCTTCCTACCATGTTGCCCAGGCTGACAGCGCCACCAAGATGATGGCGGTGTTTCGCACGTACTTCCCCGGTTCGTTCCGTATTGATACGTCAAAAAACGTTGCTATCGGCGACTTACAGGTACCAACTCTTAGCACCGGTTCAGTCCCGCTCAATCTGAATACGGAAATAGTGGACAGATTCACCGCTGTAACCAAGGATGTTGCCACGATCTTTGTCCGCTCCGGCGATGATTTTATCCGCGCCAGTACCTCGCTCAAAAAGGAAGATGGCAGTCGCGCCATCGGCACTGCTCTGGACAGGAACTCTCCTGCGTATCAGGGACTGCTCAAGGGAGAAGAATACATCGGCAAGGCCGCGCTGTTCGGCAAGGACTACATGACCACGTATCTGCCGGTAAAAGATGCGAGCGGTACCGTTATTGCCGCGCTTTTTATCGGTCATGATTTTACGGATGGGCTTAAGGCACTCAAAGAGAAGATTCGGAGTGTAAAGCTTGGCAAGACCGGTTATTTTTTCGCGCTTGACGCCAAGGAGGGGAAAGACGCCGGCAAGCTGCAGATTCACCCGGCCAAGGAGGGGAGCAATATTGCTGATGCCAAGGATGCCGCTGGGCGCGAATTTGTCCGGGAGATGCTCAAACAGAAAGATGGGGTCATTCGCTACCCATGGCTTAACAAGGAGGCGAATGAGACCTCGCCTCGCGAAAAAATGGTTGCCTACCGTCATCTTCCGGAATGGAACTGGGTGATAGCCGGCGGTTCGTATATCGAAGAGCTGAATGCAGAAGCAAAAATACTGCGTAATGCGATGATCGGGGCAACGGCGCTCGTCGTGGTCATTCTTGTTATGACGTTCATGTACTTTGTTCGGCTCTGGATATCCAGGCCATTGGGTGAAGCAATTTCCATGACCACGCTGCTGGCCTCGGGAGATTTCAGGAATGTTTCCGCCATTGATGCCGATGGTCCTAAATCCGTGGATGAAGTGGAACGCCTTTCTCAAGAGATACAGCGGATGGCAGGCGCACTCAAGGGGTTACTGGTACAGATTAATAATTCATCGGAAGAAGTCTCTCTGGCTGCTGCAAAGGTAAACGTAACTGCAGAGCGAATTGCCACCGGTTCGGAGGAAGTCGCTGCTCAGGCTGCGACGGTTGCCACCGCGGGTGAGGAGATGTCAGCGACGTCAGGGGATATTGCCCAGAACTGCCTGCTTGCGGCAGAAGGGGCACAGCGGGCATCACAATCTGCCCAGAGTGGTGCGGTTGTCGTTGAGAAAACCGTTGCCGTCATGAGCCAGATTGCTGAAAAAGTGCAGGAATCGGCCAAAACGGTGGAGAGCCTTGGCGCGCGGAGCGACCAGATCGGCGCTATTATCGGTACGATCGAAGATATCGCTGACCAGACCAACCTGCTGGCGCTCAATGCCGCCATCGAAGCGGCCAGGGCCGGTGAACAGGGTCGTGGTTTTGCGGTAGTTGCCGATGAAGTTCGCGCCCTGGCGGAGCGCACCTCCCGGGCGACACGCGAGATCAGCGAAATGATCAAAGCGATCCAGAGCGAGACCAAGGGGGCCGTTGCCGCCATGGAGCAGGGTGTCAACCAGGTGGAGAACGGTACGATTGAAGCGGCCAAATCGGGAGAAGCACTTCAGGATATCCTGCAGCAGATCAACGATGTCGCCATGCAGGTCAACCAGATCGCCACCGCCGCCGAGGAGCAGACCGCAACCACCAGCGAGATATCCAGTAACATGATGCAGATTACCGAGGTTGTTCAGCAGACATCACACGGTGCACATGAATCCGCCACGGCTGCGGCACAGTTAAATGGCAATGCCGAGGAGCTGCAGCGGCTGGTACGGCAGTTTAAACTTTAAAACAGGAGAAGCCCATGTCCACAAACGCACTGGTAAAGCTGGATGCTGCCTCAAAAAGCGACGAACTGATCCAGCTGGTAAGCTTCATGCTTGCTGATGAAGAATATGGTGTCGAAGTCCTCAAGGTTCGTGAGATAATCCGTATGCCGACGATCACAAAGATGCCCAACGTACCGCAGCATGTTGAGGGGATAATCAACCTGCGCGGCAAGGTCATCCCGATCATCTCCATGCGCAGACGCTTCAATCTGGAGGAGCGTGAAAACAGCAGCCAGACTCGTATCATCATTATGGACGTCGTTGGAAGCCTGACCGGCTTTATCGTTGATTCCGTCTCGGAAGTCATCCGCATTCACGGCAGTGAAATCCAACCGCCCCCTTCGATGGTTCTCTCCGGCGGCGTTGGCCAGGAGTTTATTACCGGCGTTTATAACCACGCCGAACGATTACTTGTTATTATGGATGTTGACCTCATGTTTTCGGAAGGGGAACGGGAGAGTTTCTGCGAGATGTAGCAGAGGTTGCTGCAGCCGTTCAAATAGTAATTGACGCTATAGATCCGTCGGTTTAATGCTCGGTACTCATTTATCCTATGAAGATAAAGGGGGCATAAAGTCATGAAACATCGCACGCAATTCCTCGTTCTGACAACGCTTGCAGGCTTTCTGACGCTCTCCTGCTTTGCCGTTATTCAGCGTAAGATTATGGGCTTCGTTTTTACCCCGGACCCTAGGGCTTTTATCGTGCCGCTCGTTTACGGAGGGGCCATAGGTTTGCTGCTCGGATTGCGTCATCTGCGCATTCGGAAAGATGAAGCCGAGTTACGGTCGCTTGTGGAAAAGCTTCAGGTCTCTGAGGAAGCGTTGCGCTGCCAGGTTAATGAGTATATGGAAACGCATGAGCGTCTGCTGGCGAGCGAGTACTGTCTCCAAGAACAGAATGACGAGTTGTTGGCAACTGAGGAGATGTTGCGCGTACAGATTGAGGAATATGAGGCCAGCCGGAAACTTCTGCAGGAGTCGAATAAAAGTCTTCAGACAATTTTTGATGTATCCCCGCTGGCACTGGCAATCTCTTCGTATCCGGAAGGGGCGATTCGTGAGATCAACCAGAAATTCAGCGATGACTTTGGCTATCTGTGCAGTGATGTTATTGGCAAAAATGTCAGTGAACTCGGTTTCTGGGGGAGCGGTGACGAGAGGGAACGTTTTCTCAAGCTCATCAGCTGTCAACAGGGGATCTCCGGTTTTGGCACGGAAGTAAAAACTCTTCACGGGGTGAGTCTTAACGTACTGATATACAGTAACTTTATGGAGTATAAAGGGGAGAGATGCCTGTTGCTTGTGTATATGGATATTACCGAGCAAAAGAAGATGGCTGATATCCTTCGCCAGACGCAAAAAATGGAGGTTCTTGGACGGTTGGCTGGAGGTGTGGCTCATGACTTCAACAACATGCTTTCCGCCATCATGTCGTCTGCGGAGCTCTTGACAAACTATGTCAAGGATGCCCCCAAAGCGATGAAGTTTGTCGCTACGATTCTTGAGGCAACGAACCGTTCCGCAGACCTTACCCGCCAACTGCTCGCCTTTTCCCGCAAGGGACAAAAAACATCGGTCCCTGTCTGTATAAATGAAACGATTCAGGCCGCCATAACCATGCTGGAGCGCACCATTGACAAGAACATTGCGCTGGAGACCAGACTTGTCGCCAGCGACGCGGTCGTCATCGGTGATCCGGCACTGCTGCAGAATGCCATACTAAATCTCGGTATCAACGCCCGTGATGCCATGCGTGAAGGTGGTACCATTACGTTTGCCACTGCAAACGTGGTGCTTGGCGCCGACTATTGCGGCTCTCACGGATTTAAGATCAGTGAGGGGCCTTTTGTTGAAATATCGGTATCCGACAGCGGCATGGGGATGTCACGTGAGGTCGTTGAACATATATTTGAACCCTTTTTTACCACCAAGGAGATCGGCAAGGGTACCGGGCTCGGCCTCGCGGCTGTGTACGGTACCATCAAGCAACACCACGGCTGCATAAGTGTTTATAGCGAAGCGAATATCGGAACGGTGTTCAAGCTGTATATCCCGCTGGCGGGGTGCAAAAACGTTATTGCACCACAGGAAGATAAAGTTGTTCGTGGCACCGGCGGCATCCTTTTTGTTGATGATGAAGCCTTGATCCGCAGTAGTGGTAAGGGACTGTTGGAAGAGCTGGGCTACAGGGTTTACCTTGCTGAGAATGGAGAGCGGGCTCTCGAAGTCTATGCCCGGGAGAGGGGGAATATCTCCCTGGTGATATTGGATATGGTAATGCCGATAATGGGGGGGAAAGAAACCCTGCTGCGGCTGAAAGCACGTTTTCCTGAGGTCAGAGTCCTTATCTCCTCCGGGTTTAGTCAGGAGGGGATAAAAGAGGACTTTCACACGTACGGGGCACACGGCTTCATTCAAAAACCGTATCGAAAAGTTGAATTATGCAGAGCGGTCGCTCTGGCTATCGGCGACCCTCAACGAGTGTGTGAGTAGCAGACTGTTGTCTTTAATCATTAATTCGTGGAGAGCTTCATGCGCATAACCGTTTTTGTCCGCATGGTATTATTGTCAGCCTGTCTGGTCAGCGCCGCCGTGGTGCCTACTCCGGTTTGTGCGGCGGCGCCGGTCAGGGTCGGCGTGCTTGCCTTTCGCCCCAAACCACAAACTCTGGAGCAATGGAAACCTCTGGCGATCGCCCTGAAAAAGGCTGTTCCGGATCGCGATTTTGTGGTGGAGGCGTTTAGTTATCCCGAGCTGGAGATGGCAATTACGAAGGGGCAGCTGGATTTTGTCCTGACCAATCCCGGACATTATGTGCTGATAAAAAAACGTAATGGCTTGTCTGTGCCACTCGCCACTCTGGCTGATAATGAGAATGGCAAAAGTGTCACGGTCTTTGGCGGTGTCGTTTTTGCTCGAGCTGACCAAAACAAAATCAATACGTTGAGTGATATCAAGGGAAAAACGGTGGCGGCGGTTGCCACCGAATCATTGGGCGGCTATCAGATGCAGGCGTATGAACTCAGCCGCCTGGGGATTCGTCTGCCGCAGGATGCCACGGTGACAACAACCGGTATGCCCCACGACAATGTTGTTGCAGCCGTGCTGTCCGGTCGTGCTGATGTCGGTTTTGTGCGGAGCGGTTTGCTGGAAGGCTTGGCACGTGAAGGCAAGCTGGACATGAAGAAGCTCAAGATTGTTGGCCGCCGGGATGCGCCCGGATTCCCGTTGCCAATTTCCACACGTCTTTATCCTGAGTGGCCGTTTACTGCTCTGCCGCATGTTGACCAGAATCTCGCCCAACATGTTTCTGCTGCCCTTTTCCTCCTGGAAGAAAACAGCGCCGCCATTCGGGCAATCGGTATCCATGGTTTCGTCATGCCGGCCGATTACTCGCCGGTGGAGGAGTTGATGCGGGAGCTGCGTTTGCCACCATTTGAAGCAGCGCCTTCGTTCACGCTGCAAGATGTCTGCATGCGCTATCTCTGGCAATTGGTGGCGGCCCTGAGTGGCTTTGGCTTGATCTTGTTTCAAGCCGTACGTCTGATGGTTACCAATCATAAGCTGGAGGCCGAGCGTCGTACCGTGCTGCTGCAACAGCAGGCGTTGCGGGAGAACAAGGAGGAATTACTGCTGCAGAACGGTCAGTTACAGTATGTTGAAGAGACTCTCCGTATGCAGATCGACGAGTACGAAACTATCCAGATACTGCTGCAGGAGGCCAAAGCCACTGCCGAATCTGCCAATACTGCCAAATCCGAATTTCTCGCCAATATGAGTCACGAGCTGCGTACCCCCATGAATGGCGTCATCGGCATGGCCCAGCTTCTGGAGTATACCGATTTAACGCAGGAACAGCAGGAATACGTTGATATTCTCAAGGTGTCCGGTAAAAATCTGCTGGATCTGATCAATGACATTCTTGACCTTTCCAAAATTGAGGCCGGAAAGGTCAGGATAGAGCTGGCCGAATTCAGCCTGCAGCACTGCATCAGCGATATCGTGCTGATGCAAAAAACAGCCGTCTCAAAAGCGGGGCTTACTCTGGACCTGAACGTGGCCGGCGATCTCCCCGCAATCATGGTGGGTGACCAGTTGCGCATCAAACAGATACTCATCAACCTGCTGGGGAACGCCGTCAAGTTCACGAAGCAGGGGGGCATTACAATGTCGGCGGAACTTCTTGAACAGCACGATGATCTGGCTCTTATACAGTTGCGGGTATGTGACACCGGCATCGGTATTTCGCCAGAATCACTCGACAGAATCTTCATGCCATTCACTCAGGAGGATAGTTCCACAACCCGTCATTATGGTGGGACCGGACTCGGCCTGACGATCTGCCGCAGCCTCGCTGAACTGATGGGAGGGAGCATTGCCGTTGCGAGTACGATAGGCGCCGGCAGCTGTTTTACCGTGACTCTTCCGGTGTCCATCGTTCAAAGCTGTACCATGGTGGCAGACGTTTCTCAAAAGGCGTCATTCGCCTGGAATGCCCCGCGATTGCGGGTGCTTTTTGTCGAGGATAATGCGATTAATACAAAATTCGGCGTATCACTACTCAGGAAGCTGGGGCATGATTTCATTGCGGTGGAAAACGGCCTCGAATGTCTGATGGCACTGGACCATGGCAGGTTCGATGTTATCCTGATGGATATTCAGATGCCGATAATGAGTGGCATTGAGGCGCTGAAGGCTATTCGCCACCGCGAACATGACGCTGATATTCCGGTCATAGCTCTGACCGCTTACGCGCTGCGCAACGAGAGGGAACAGTTTCTTGCCGAGGGTTTCGACGGCTATGTGGCAAAGCCCCTGGTAATAGAGGAACTGGTAAACGAAATGAAACGGGTTCTCGGTTTGGCTGGTCAAGCCGTTCAATGCAACGCGGAGGCACATCATGGATAAGCAGATGGTCATGCTGAGGCGGTCGCTCTTTTGCGTCATACTACATCTGATGGTAAGCTGTGCGATAGTGGCGGGCATGCTTTTCTGCTTACCGCAGTCAGCCTGCTGTGCCACAGCCCCGCTCAGTTTCGGGGTCGTCACACAACGCAGCATACTCCTCACCGCCCGATACTGGAACCCGATACTTATCTATCTGGAAAAGAGGAGCGGCGTGCCGCTGGTTCTGAAAGTGGAAAAGACGGCGCCGGAACATTCACGTCAGGTTGGACGGGGGAGCTACGATCTGGTTTACAGCAACCACTTCTTTACCAAAAACAACGCCAAAGCGGGCTACCGGGTGCTGGCCCGCCCTGCCGGGCCTCCCATTACCGGTGAAATTGTCGTCCCGCACGACTCTCCCATTACCGGTATTGACGATTTGAACGGCAGTGAGGTCGGCTTTCCCTCACCGGCCGCCTTTGTGGCCTATGCCGTTCCCTTGGAGGCCATGGCCAGAAAAGGGATCACTGTTAAACCGGTCTTTGCCGGTAACCAGGAAGGGATTATGGGGCAGCTCAAAGCCGGTCGCATTGCAGCAGCCTGCGTGAATTCGCAGATAATGCGCTCATACGCTACGCGGGAAAATTTCCGTTACAGGGTTGTCTGGCGCTCACCGGAATATCTGAACCTGCCCGTTGCCGCCCATCCACGGGTTGCGGCCGGTACGGCATCGGCGGTTATTGGTGCCCTTGTCGGCATGGCCCATGACCCGGAAGGGAAGCAGATACTGGAAAAGGGGGGAGCTCTGATCGGGCAGTCGCCTCCCTATGGTTTTGTGCGGGCAACGGACAGAGAATACCGTAATCAGTGGAAATTCTATGAGCAGTCGCTCATGCCGGAGTTTACCCATGGTCATTGACTTCAAGCGCTTGCGTTTTGGTCTGTTCAGCCGCTTGCTGCTGGTCAGCGGCTTTGTGATGTTCGTCACCAGTTCGCTGCTGATCTGGAGTCAGGTGGCCCATGAGAGGGAAGCGTTGCGCGGCAGGATCAATGACGAATTGTACGACCATCTGCGCGAGCTCAAGATGGAAGTCTGTGAAAGCGCCATTCTTGGTGACTACGCGTCTATTGAGGAAATATTCCGCACCCATGTGAAACGCCAGCACATCTACCATATCCGTTGGGTTGATCCGGTCGGCAAGGTCGTTGAGGCTGTCGATTCACTGCCGACCACGGCCGTGCCGGCCTGGTTTACTGCACTCACTAATATTCCGGTGCGCACCGAACGCTCGGCACTGGAGGTCGGCGGCCGTTCGTATGGTGAGCTGACCATGATTCATTCACCCCAGTTGGAGATCGAGATGCTGTGGCGTTCGCTTCAGGTTCAGCTGAGCTTTCTGCTGGGTGGATTATTGGTTTTTGCCGCCCTGATAGCCCCGACGATCCGGCGCGCCCTGAAACCGCTTCGTATGCTGGGTAGTGCAGCCGAACGTTTCGGTAACGGCGAATACCATACCCGCGCCATGCCGTGCCAGGTTCATGAACTTGACACCTGTATCTCGGCCTTTAATAAAATGGCCGCAACCATTGAAGAGTTGATCAAGCAGCGCGATGTACGGGAACAATACCTTGAAAACAGGCGTAATTTTTTACATACACTGATGGATACCATCCCTGACATGATCTTTTACAAGGATACGGCCGGCCGCTATCTTGGCTGTAATGAACGCTACGCTGAAATATTTGTGGGACGCCCACGGGAAGAGATCATCGGACATACCGATCTGGAATTGCTTGCAGATCAGGAACTGGCAGATTTTGTGCGCCGGAAAGATCAAGAGGCGATGGTGGCTGACCGGCCAGTTTCCTATGAAATTACGGTGACGCAGCCAGACGGTACTCAGGTGCTGTTTGAGAGTACAAAAGTGCCATTACTCAATAATGAAGGCATTGCGACCGGCGTGATCGGTGTGTCCCGTGACATCACCGGGCGTAAGCAGGCGGAAGTGCAATTACGGCTTGCCAAAATTGCGGCGGAATCCGCCAGCACGGCAAAGAGCCAGTTTCTGTCCAATATGAGCCATGAACTCAGAACCCCTATGAACGGTGTCCTTGGCATGACCCAGCTTTTGGAAGTTACTGATCTTTCGGAAGAGCAGCAGGAATATGTGACGGCTCTCAAGCTTTCAGGTAAAAATCTTCTGACCCTGATCAACGATATTCTTGACCTCTCAAAGATCGAGGCGGGAAAAGTAACGCTGGAGCTGGCTGAATTCAGCCTGCATCAATGCATTAAGCACATTGTTACCATGCAAGCGTTTACTGCACAGGAAGCAGGGCTTGCCCTCGAGGTGGAGCTGGACGAAAACGTCCCGGCCATCCTCGTGGGAGATGAGTTGCGGGTCAAGCAGATTCTTACCAACCTGCTGGGGAACGCCCTTAAGTTCACGAAGCAGGGCGGGGTTACCATATCTGGCCAACTGCTTGAACAGCATGGTAATTCAGTGCTTGTTGAGGTGGCGGTGCGCGACACCGGCATCGGCATCACTCCTGATGCAGTAGGCAGGATCTTCATGCCGTTCACACAGGAGGACTGTTCCACAACCCGCCAGTATGGCGGCACCGGTCTTGGCCTGACGATCAGCCGCCGCCTGGCGGAGCTGATGGGAGGGAGTATTGTCGTTGAAAGCACGTTGGGAGCAGGCAGCTGCTTCACGCTGACTCTTCCGTTTTGCCTCCTCCAAGAGCCTGACGTGGCGGGGGCATCTACCCTGAAAGCATTACCCACCGGGAAAAGCGCATCGTTGCGGGTACTGCTTGTCGAGGATAATCCGATCAACACCAGGTTTGGCATGTCACTCCTTAAGAAGCTGGGGCATGACGTTGTCGTGGTGGAAAACGGCCGTGAATGCCTTGCAGCGCTGGAGCAGGGGCGATACGATCTCGTGCTGATGGATATTCAGATGCCTGTCATGAACGGCGAAGAGGCGCTGCGTGAAATTCGCAGAAGAGAGCAGGGGACAGCATGCCATCAAGCGGTCATTGCCCTGACAGCCTATGCGCTGGACAGGGAGAAGGAACGGTTTCTTGCTGCAGGTTTCGATGGCTATGTTCCAAAGCCGTTGATAATAGCGGAGCTGGTTGATGAGATTACGCGGGTAATGGGGTGAATCAAGCATGTGGTTTGGACCCGCTTGAGATGGACAGGGTGACGCATACTCGCCTACGGGGGGCATGATGGAGTCAGTACCACATACTCAGAGTGGCAATCAACAGGGACGATTGCTCAATGAAGTGATAACCGGCCTTCTCTTCGGGTTGGCCGGTTTTGTAATCAACTGGTTCAAGTTGGAACTCATGTTTAGTGTGGATTTCCTCTTCGGTTCCATCCTCACGATGTTTGTCCTCATGCGCTTTGGTCTGGTGAGCGGCGTGACGGCGGCAATTATTGCGGCAAGCAGCACCTGGTTTCACTGGAGTCATCCCTGGGCAATTGTCATTTTCACCGCCGAGGCGCTCTGCACCGGTCTGCTGTATCGGAAGCGGGGCTGGAACATTGTGGTCGCCAATCTCACCTTCTGGTTCACCGCTGGGCTCCTCCTGGTGCTGCTGTTCCACCAGTACATCATGGATTTCTCGTGTTCTTCAGCCATTTTAATTGCCCTTAAAGAGGGTATTAACGGGATAGCCAACACCCTGGTGGCCAGCACCCTGTATATCGGTTACTGCTACAGGAACCGCCTGCAGGGGGAGTTGCCAAGCTTGCGCCAACTCATTTTTGTGACTATTTCACTCTTTGTGTTGCTTCCGTCCTTTTTGTTTTTGTACGTGGATATACGGCGCACCCTTACGACACAGCTTGCCCATCACCGGGTCAATACCTCTGTCGTAGCTCATACGGCACAACAAGCCGTTTCGCTCTGGTTTCAGCGCAATCAGGAAATTATCCGTTACCTGGCGGTGACCAGCACTAATTCCGAGCAGGTATCTCCCGGTATCCTGCAGAAAAAGCTGGAGTACATGCACTCTGCCATGCCGGAATTCAAGCGCCTCGGAATTGTTGATACGCACGCGGTTACCAGGGCATTTTCACCATCTACCAATGAAAGCGGTGGGTCGTCCATAGGGATTGATCTTTCTGATCGGCCCTATATTGCCGCCGCTAGAACTGCACCGTTTCCCCTGGTAACTCAGTTCTTTTTGGGTAAAATCGGTACTCCCGGACCGCGGCTGATTCTGGTGGCGCCGATAGTTGTGGCAGCGCGTTATCAGGGGGCGGCTTTTGGCGTCGTAGAGCTTGAGCCGCTGAAGAAGCTTCTGCAGCGCTCTGTTCAGGCATATGCCATGCACGTGACGCTTGTGGATAACGTCGGGCGGACAGTGATCAGTACCCGGCCAACGCTTAAATCGCTCGATCCGTTTCTCCTGCCGAAGGATGGCACGCTGAAGCCGTTAGCCGACGGCGTCAGCCAGTGGATACCGAATCCTCAGCCCGGAGTCGGCGCTGCCAAACGCTGGATGGCATCGTTTTACGTGAAGGAGGTGCCGCTTGAAGCCAACCCGGAGTGGAAACTCGTTGTTGAAGCTTCACTCAAGCCGACATTGACTGAAATTGGATATCAGACATCCCTCTCTTTGGCCGCTATCGGGTGCTTACTGGTCATCCTCGTCTATTTCTCACGGATGTTTTCGGCACGACTGGCTACTATTGTCTCAGATTTTGAAGGAATGACCCGTCAGCTGCCGGCACAGATAGCAGCTGGCGAAACCATTGAGTGGCCGTTGCCGTCAACGGTTGAAATTCAGGGTTTGACTGATAATGTCCGCTTGATGAGCGATACGATACGGCAATCGCATGATGAGCTGCAGCAGATGAATGCCGCCCTGGAACAGCGGGTAAAAAAGCGCACCCATGAGCTTGAAGTGTCACGGGATCAATGGGAGCGCACCTTTAACAGTATTCCGGATATCATTACCATTCTTGACATGAACCATCATATTCTGCACGCCAACCGGGCAATGCTGAACGCCATGGACGCTCACCGTGAAGGATGCCAGTTAGGGGCGCCGTGCTATAAGGTCGTCCACGGTCTTGATGCCCCCCCCGGTTATTGCCCCCATTCACTTTTGCTGCTTGACGGCTTGGAACACCAGGAGGAAGTTTATGAACCGCTTCTTGGTAAACACCTGATGGTAACGGTGACGCCGTTTCATGATGCCGATGGCAAAGTGACAGGATCAATCCATGTGGCACGCGACATCACCGAACGGAAGATGATCGAGATCGCCCTGCTGACCAGCGAAGAGAAGTATCGTACGGTCGCGGATTACACCTATGACTGGGAGTACTGGATCGGGCCGGATCTGGGCTTGATCTACTGCTCCCCCGCATGCCAGCGCATCACCGGATACAGTGCAGAAGAGTTTATTGATAATTCCGCCCTGCTTGTTGATATAACCTACCCGGAAGACCGGGCACAGCGTGATCATCATCAGGGTTCCGTCACGGCGATGACAGCGTTGCCGCACGAACAGGAGTTCCGTATTATAACCCGTGGCGGCGATGTTCGCTGGATTGCGCATGCGTGCCAGTGCGTGTATGGGCGGGATGGGGCCTATCTGGGGAGGCGTGCTACAAATCGCGATATCACCGGGAGCAAGCAGCAGGAAGAAGAGTTGAAAATATCCAAGGAGCAGGCCGAATCCGCCAGCCGTGCCAAGTCAGAGTTTCTTGCCAACATGAGCCACGAGATCCGTACTCCCATGAACGGCGTTATCGGCATGACCCAGTTGTTGGAGTTTACCGATTTGACAGAGGAACAGCGTGAGTTTGTTGACGCCCTTAAACAGTCCGGCAAGAACCTGTTGTCTTTGATCAATGATATTCTTGACCTGTCAAAGATCGAAGCCGGCAAGATAAAGATGGAGCTGGTTGAATTCAGCCTGCAGCACTGCATAAACGATATCGTTTTGATGCAGAAATCGGTCATTTATGAAAAGGGGCTCTCGCTGGAGGTGGACGTCGCCGGGAATATCCCTCATGTATTGACGGGAGACTCGTTTCGGGTCAAACAGATAATCCTTAACCTGATCAGTAACGCCGTCAAGTTTACGAGCCACGGCGGTATAACAATCTCGGCGCAGCTTCTCGCACAACATGATGCTGCTGTATCGGTGCAGATCAGCGTGATTGATACCGGTATCGGCATCTCTGCCGAAGCCATTGACGAAATTTTCAAGCCGTTTGTACAGGAGGACAGTTCCACCACGCGTCAGTTTGGCGGCACTGGTCTGGGTCTTGCCATCAGTCGCCGCCTGGCGGAGTTGATGGGCGGGAGCATTTCTGTTGAAAGCATCCCGGGTGCCGGAAGCTGCTTCAAGGTGACTCTGCCATTCACCTTCCCTCAAATGAGTGACACCGCTGAGGAGGTTTCGTGTCAATCGATAGTCAATTGGAGCGGTCCCCCCTTAAGGATACTGCTGGCAGAGGATAACCCGATCAACATCACACTCGGGATGGCACTGCTCGGTAAAATGGGGCATGAAGTGGTTGTGGTGGAGAATGGCATGGAATGTCTTGCCGTGCTGGAACAGGGGCATTTTGATCTCGTACTGATGGATATCCAGATGCCGGTCATGAATGGCGAGGACGCCCTGCGTGAAATACGTATGAAAGAGATTGGGACCGCATGCTATCAGCCCGTTATCGCCCTGACCGCCCACGCGTTGCGTGGGGACAGAGAACGGTTCATTGAAGAGGGGTTCAACGGCTATGTTTCCAAGCCGTTGGTCGTAGGGGAGCTGGATAATGAAATAAGGCGGGTCACAGGCGTGGCTGCTTGACAGTTGTCACGTCTGACCGGTTAACCGGTCAGGTTCTGATGGCAATGGATCCGCCGCCGGCGATTACCGGGGGAGTGGCTATCAGGCTCAGCCGGTCAATTCGGTGCCGCAATTTTGTACTGACTGGCGCAGCGGCAGTACCACTGTGAAGGTGGCTCCCTGCGCCGGTTTGCTTTCAACCCTGATGTCGCCACCATGGTCCTTGACGATGCCGTAGGAAACGGCCAGCCCGAGGCCGGTTCCCCCCGGTTTGGTGGTGAAGAACGGCGTGAACAGTTTTCCCCGTACATCTGCAGGTATACCCGCTCCGCTGTCACCTATCGTCACAGAGCAATCGCTCGTGTCCGGATCAATCGACGTTGAAACGGTTACCGTTCCCCCGTCTTCCATCGCCTGCAGCGCGTTTAATACAAGATTGGTAAAAACCTGTCGTAGCTGATCTTCGTCACCCTCAACGGCATCATGTGCTGCGTGATAATTCCGTTCAATGCGGTATCTGTCCAGCGGTATCTGATGGCCAACCTGCTCGAGAATGTCATCGAGAAGTTCTTCAATATGAAACGGGCGGATGATCTTTTTATTTGTTCTGGCAAAAGCCAGCAGGTTGGACACAATCCGCTCCACCCGCCCGACCTGCCGGATGATGGTTTCCGCTTCCTCCTGATCCGAGTCGTTCAGGCGCGGCGACATCTCCAGCAGTTCGGCGTTGCCGCGGATAATGGCCAGCGGGTTGTTGATCTCATGGGCTACGCCTGACGCCAGGATGCCGATGCCGACGAGCCGTTCGGCGCGGGAAAGCTCCTGTTGAGCCACAAGCAGCCACTGGTTTTTCTCGTCCAGCTGTGCGGTCCGCTCCGTCACCTTTTCTTCCAGCGTCCGGTTAAGCAGCAGAATCTCCTCTTCACGCTCAATCAGGCGATGTTTCATGATGTTGAATTCTTCGGCCATGATGGAAATTTCGTCATGCCCGCCGACAACGATATCCGGTATATGCTCGCCAAGCGCCAGCAGGCGTGCTCCCTCTTCAACCGCCTTGATCGGGCGTGCGAGGCTTGAGCCGAGCCACGCCGAAAGTGCGACGCCGACCAGGGTCACAAAGAGAAGAATTGCCGAGAAGATGATGTGTATCCGGGAACGCAGATCGAAAAGGGGGAGTTCGGGTATCCCCATATACAGCGTCGAGGCGCCAATCAGCCAGAAAAGGACAACGGCGGTCACCAGAGGGGTCAGCGTGGCCGCCGTGAGCTTGAAGCGGATCGAATATCTGAGTGAGGTTCTCACAGGCTGTTCCCGGCCGCCAGGTTGTACTCGGAGATCTTGCGGTCGAGGGTCTTGCGGGAGATGCCCAGGATCGTCGCGGCCCGGCTTTTGTGGAAGCCGGTCTCTTTCAGGATCGAGGTGATGTGCAGGCGTTCAATCTCATCCAGGCCAACGAGCGGTGTTTTACCGGCCGGTGCGTTGACCGTCTCCCGCCGTGCGCCGAGTGGGAGCAGGCCGATTGTGATCATCCCCCCACGGGCAAGGATGACCGCCCGCTCCATGACATTTTCCAGCTCGCGCACATTGCCCGGCCAGTCGTACTGCAGCAGGGCCTGCAGGGCATCGTCTTCGATACCACGGACATCCTTTTTCATGCGCCGGGTGGAGGCCTTCAGGAAATGGCGTGCGAGCGGTTCAATGTCGTCGCGCCGCTCCCGCAACGGCGGCAGGCTGATGGAGATGACGTTCAGGCGGTAATACAGATCCTCCCGGAAGCGTCCTTCCCTGACCTCGTGCATCAGGTCTTTGTTGGTGGCGGCGACAAAACGCACATCCACCTTGCGCGTGCGGGTCGAGCCAAGGACGATGAAGTCCTTTTCCTGGGTGACGCGCAGGAGTTTTGCCTGTACCGCCGGGCTGACGTCACCGATCTCGTCCAGAAACAGCGTACCGCCGTCGGCCTCCTCAAGGAGCCCCTTCTGGTTCATGACCGCACCGGTGAAGGCCCCGCGTACGTGGCCGAACAGCTGGCTCTCCAGCAGGGTGTCGGACAGGACGGCACAGTTGAGTGAGACAAACGGTTTGTCGCGCCGCGGGCTGTTGCGATGCAGGGCTCCGGCGATCAACTCTTTGCCGGTTCCTGACTCACCCATGACAAGGATATTGGCATCGCTTTCGGCTACCTGCAGGGTCAGGTCGTAGACTTCACGGAACGCCTGACTGCGGAAGATGATCGCATCCGAGCTGCCGGCCCCGCGCTGCATCCCTTCGCGCAGCAGCCGGTTCTCCCTGGCGAGACGGCGGTGATCGAGCAGCCGCTCAAGCACCCCCAGCAGTTTCTCCTTCGGAAAGGGCTTGGTAATATAGTCGTATGCCCCCAGCCTGATCGCATTGATCGCATCGTCGATGGTCCCGTGGGCGGTCATGATCACCACCGGCAGGTCGGGCCAGCGTTTGCAGAGCTGGTCAAGCATCTGCAGGCCATCCAGGTCAGGCATGCGTACATCCTGCAGGATCACATCACACGGCATTGCCGTCACACCATCCAGTCTTGTCAACAGATCTGTTCCCCGCTGGAATGTTTCCACCGTATAGCCGCTGGCCTGCAGCAGTTTGTCCAGGTAGCGCAGAATTTCCGTTTCGTCATCGCATATGAATATTGTCGGCATTATGTATCCTGTATTGCGTCCGCTTCGGCGAGTGCAATGTGTCATATTTCGGATTGGGTGTGAGACAAAAAGATACATGTCTGGACAAAAAGAAGCAACTACTGTTTTGTCATGCTGTTTACGCCGCTCAGCTTCATGATTTCAACAACCTGTAATGATGACGTTTTTTGTAAACACAATCGATGTGCCGCACTTGGCATGTCTGTTGCCGTATACGTCGGGTTTGGACCGGAGCCATATTTAAGCAGGAAGCGGAGGATTGAATGGGTAAAGAAGAGTTGTTCCCCAGCGTGAGCCGTCGGGATTTCATCAAAACATGCATAACCGTCTCGGCCATGTTGGGGCTGCCTATAAGTATGGTCAGCAAGGTTGCCGCCGCGGCACGAAAGAGTGACGCTCGCCCTGCGGTTATCTGGCTGCATTTTCAGGAGTGCACCGGCTGTTCGGAGTCGCTGCTGCGCTCTTCGCACCCTGCGGTTGCCAATTTGATCCTCGACATGATCTCCCTCGACTACCATGAAACACTCATGGCCGGTTCCGGGCACCAGGCAGAAAAATCGCTGCACGACTCCATGGCTGCCAACAAGGGGAAGTATATTCTCGTCATAGAAGGGGCCATTCCGCTCAATGATAACGGCGTCTATTGCAAGGTCGGGGGCAAGACCGCCCTGGAATCCCTGCGTAAGGCTGCCGAGGGGGCGGCTGCCATTATCTCCATCGGTACCTGCGCCAGTTACGGCGGCATCCAGTCCGTTGGCCCGAACCCGACCGGAGCGGTCGGTGTGCGTGACATCATCAAGGACAAGCCGATCATCAACATCCCCGGCTGTCCACCCAACCCGTACAACTTTCTTTCAACGGTGCTCCATTATGTCACGTTCAACAAGCTACCGGATCTGGACCAGTTGGGGCGTCCCAAGTTTGCCTATGGCCGCAAGATCCACGAGCATTGCGAGCGGCGGGCCCATTTCGATGCCGGCCGTTTTGCCAAGTCCTACGGCGACCCGACCCATGCCGAAGGATACTGTCTCTACAAGCTGGGGTGCAAGGGGCCGGCAACCTATGCCAACTGCTCGGTGATCCGTTTTAACGATGGCGTTGCCTGGCCGGTCGGAATCGGACATCCCTGTATCGGCTGTACCGAACCGGATCTGCTCTTTAAGACCGCGATCGCCGACAAGGTCCAGATTCACGAGCCGACACCGTTCGACAGCTATGCTCCGGTTGATCTCAAGGATAAGGGAAAGGGGCCTGATCCGCTGACGACCGGTGTCATCGGTCTTGCTGCCGGTGCGGCGATCGGGGTTGGGGTGATGATGGCTAAAAAACTTCCGGATGGGCCCGAGAAGGGGGATGGCGATGAGAAAACCGAGTAGACGCCAGTTTCTCAAGATCATCGGCACAACCGGCGCAGCTCTTTTAGTGGGGCGGGGTGGGGCGACCGCGTCCGAGGAGCACCATGTCAACAACGAGACCCTCGGCATGCTTTATGACGCGACAAAATGCGTCGGCTGCAAGGCCTGCATGTCAGCTTGCAAAAGGGTCAACAGCGATTACGGCAGCCTCGCCTATGAACGGGCGTCTTTCGATAAAGACGGGCTCTGGGATGCTCCGCAGGATCTGTCCGGCAGTACCCGTACCCTGATAAAGCTCTTCAAGGAGTCTGATAAAAAGTGGTCGTACGTCAAGTATTCCTGCATGCATTGCCAGAAACCGTCCTGCGTGTCGGTCTGCCCGGTCAGCGCCATGACCCGTGATGCCGCCACCGGAATTGTGGACTACAACAAGAATGCCTGCATCGGCTGCCGCTACTGCCAGATTGCCTGCGCCTTCAACATCCCGAAGTTCCAGTGGGATAAGGCTATTCCCCAGATCGTCAAGTGCGACCTGTGCAAGAACACCAACCTCATTAAAAAAGGGATCACCGCCTGCGCCGAGGTCTGCCCGGTCGGGGCGATCATGTTCGGCAAGCGGAAAGATCTGCTTGCCGAAGCCAGGCGGCGTCTGCAGGAAACCCCCGACAGGTATGTGCAACATATCTATGGCGAAAAAGAGGTCGGTGGCACCAATCACCTCTACCTGTCGGCAATGCAGGCCAATAAACTGGGGCTGCCGATCCTCAAAGATGAGGCACCGGCGGAATTCTCAGAGAAGATTCAGCACACGATCTACAAAGGGTTCATCGCTCCGGTGGCGCTGTACGGCACGCTCTGTTTCGTTGCAATCAGGAACATGAAGAAGGGGCATGCGGATGAAGAGCATCAGGCGGCAAAGAGCGGCGGTGATGGCGATTCAGGGTTGGATCAGAAGGGGGATGACGAATGAGTCACGATGAGTACCAGAAGTATGATGCCAGGATTCTGACACCCTCTTTCGTCGTTCTGCTGACATTAACCGTGATCGGTTTTGCCCTTGTTGCCGTGCGCTTCATCTGGGGGCTCGGCGCTGTTACAAACATGAGCGACGGCTATCCGTGGGGAATCTGGATCACCTATGACGTGGCGGTCGGAACGGCCATCGCCTGCGGCGGCTACGCCATGGCGATCCTTATCTACATCCGCAACCGCATGCATTACCATCCCATGATCCGCTCGGCAGTTCTGACGAGCATGTTCGGCTACGGACTGGCCGGTTTCTCGGTTATGGTGGATGTTGGGCGCCCCTGGAATTCCTATAATTTTTTTATCCCTTCCAAATGGCAGGTTAATTCGGCCATGTTTGAGGTGGCGCTCTGCGTCATGGCGTATACGACCGTGCTGTTGCTGGAATTCCTGCCGGCTGTTCTGACGACACTGGAGAATACGCAGTGGAAAACGCTGCAGCTGCTGCTTGACAAGCTTTATTCACGCATGGGGATGGAGCGACCGGAGCGGATCGGCGACCGCCTCGATAAGGTCAAGGATGTGGCGGCCTGGTTGAAGCCGCGCCTGGACAAAGTGCTGATATTTATCATCGTACTTGGCATTACCCTGCCGACCATGCATCAGTCTTCACTCGGCTCACTGCTGCTGATTGCTTCGACAAAACTCCACCCGCTCTGGCACACCGGCTTCCTGCCGCTGCTGTTTCTGATCAACTGCATGTTCATCGGCTACTCCATCGCCATTCTGGAGTCGGTCATCTCCAGCTACGCTTTCAAGCGCCCCTTTGAGACCAAAGAGCTGTCCGGCATCGCCGGCATCATCCCCTGGCTGACCGTGATCTGGCTGACGGTCGTCATCGGCGACCTGACCTGGCGCGGACAGCTGGGCGCAGCGCTCTCCCTTGATTTCTATTCACGTTTTTTTCTGCTTGATTTTGGCCTCGTCGCGGGGGGCTCGCTGCTGCTGTTTAGCGGGCGCAAGCGCGAGTCGATCCGCTGGCTGTTCGTCTCGGCGGCGCTGATCGTCCTTGGCGGGGCCTTGTACCGTTTCAACGTCTACCTGATCGGCTTCAACCCCGGCAAGGGGTGGCATTACTTCCCGGCGCTGGCCGAGCTGCTGATCACAGTCGGGATCGTCGCGTTCGAAATTCTCGGTTACCAGGTGATCGTCAAGATCCTGCCGGTGCTGCCGAAACTGCATACGAGGCAGCAGCTTGATGCGGAAAAAACGTAACATCAGCTCCAACCTAACCCAACCCCCCTAGCCCCCCTTATCAGGGGGGGACTTTAGGCTCCTCCCCTGATAAGGGGAGGCGGGGGAGGGGTTGGGTTAGATTCTAATAAAATATTCAACAAACCTATGGAGGAATCATAATGGCTCGTATCACCCTTGACCCGGTCACCCGTATTGAAGGTCACCTGAGAATTGATGTGGAAGTAAATGGCGGTGCCGTCACCAATGCCTGGTCGTCGGCCCAGATGTGGCGCGGTATTGAAACCATTCTGCAGGGGCGCCCTCCCGAGGATGCCTGGATCTATGCCCAGCGCTTCTGTGGTGTCTGCACGACGGTGCATGCCATTTCTTCGATCCGTTCGGTGGAGCATGCCCTTGGTGTGGAGGTGCCGCTCAACGCCCAATATATCCGCAATATGATCATGGCCCAGCATTCGGTGCAGGATCACATCGTCCATTTCTACCATCTGTCGGCGCTGGACTGGGTTGATGTCGTTTCGGCCCTGAAGGCCGATCCGAAGAAGACCGCCCAACTGGCCCAGAGTATTTCTGATTGGTCAGGCAACAGCGAAACTGAGTTCAGGGCGGTCCAGGCAAAACTGAAGTCGTTTGTCGAAACCGGCCGCCTCGGCATCTTTTCCTCCGGGTACTGGGGGCACCCTGCCATGAAACTGCCGCCAGAGGCCAACCTGATGGCGGTTGCCCATTACCTGAAAGCGCTTGATTACCAGCGCAAGGCGGCCCAAGTCGGCGCGATTTTGGGTGGTAAGAATCCACATATCCAGAACCTCTGCGTCGGTGGTGTTGCCACTGCCATCAATATGGACAATCTGGCGACCATCAACATGGAAAAGATCGCGGCTCTCCGCGCGTTGATGGAAGAGACCCGCGATTTCGTCCAGAAGGTCTACTACCCGGACATGCTGGCCATCGCCTCGGCCTACAAGGAATGGTTTAAATACGGCAAAGGTGTAACCAACTATCTTGCTGTGCCGGAAATGCCGGAAGACACCAAAAATACAAAATTTGCTCTGCCGGGTGCAATCATCAACAACGGCGACCTCAAGGGGGCCCGTATCATCACCAACCATCAGGATCCGGGGCTGATAAGCGGCATTACCGAAAACGTAGCCCACGCGTGGTATGAGGGGAACGGTAGCCACCACCCGTGGGAAGGTGAAACCAAGCCGCACTACACCGATTTTGAGGACAATGGCAAGTATACCTGGTGCAAGGCGCCACGTCTGGATGGCAAAGCGGTGCAGGTTGGTCCACCGGCCCAACTTTTTGCCGCCTATGCAGGCGGCAACCAGAAAGTCAGAAAGCTGGTAGACGACTCCTGCCGTAAGATCGGCGTTGGCGTCGGCGACCTCCATTCGACCATGGGACGCCTTGGTGCCCGTGCCATCCGTGCCCATCTGATGGCCGACTATTCACTTGAGTATCTGGACAAGCTGGTGGAGAATATTGGCAAAGGTGACAGTACCTATGCCAACCACACCGAAATTCCCAAGGGGGAGTACCGCGGCGTCGGGTTCCACGAAGCACCGCGTGGCACGCTGTCCCACTGGATCGTGATCAAGGACAGGAAAATAAAGAACTACCAGGCGGTGGTGCCGTCCACCTGGAACGCCTCGCCCCGTGATGAAAAGGGTGTCATGGGCCCCTATGAAGCATCGTTGATCGGCAATCCGGTGGCGGACAGCCAAAAGCCGCTGGAGGTGCTGCGGACGATCCATTCCTTCGATCCCTGCATCGCCTGTGCGGTCCATACAATTGATCCTGATGGGAAAGAAATTACGAAAGTGAAGGTGATGTAGATGCAAACACTTGTTTTTGGTGCGGGCAACCTGCTCTGCTCAGATGAAGGTTTTGGCGTACATTTTATCCAGTACCTGGAGAAGCACTATCTCTTTGAAGATGATGTGGAACTGTACGACGGCGGAACTCTGGGCATTATGGTCACCCATCTGCTTGAGGATGCCGACCGGGTCTTTCTGATCGATGTCGTTGATACGGCCGGTGAACCGGGGGAAGTCTTCCGCTACGAGAAGGAGCAGATCCTCCTGGGTAGGCTACCGATCAAGATGTCGCCGCACCAGATCGGCATCCAGGAAGTGCTGACTCTTTCTGACCTGCGCGGCAAAACTCCGGACCAGGTATCTCTGTTCGGGATAATACCGGCATCGTACGAGGCCGGGGTAGAGCTGTCGCCGCTGCTGGCGGAAAAGCTGCCCGGTTTGGCGGAACTGGTGGTGGGGGAGTTGAGGGGTGCAGGACATAAGATTGTGTTGAATGTTGAATGTTGAATGCAAAAAAACGGGCCCGTTAGGACCCGTTTTTTTTATCATTCTGAAGTTGTGTCGTTCCGGATCAGCTCGATAATCTTTGCATACAGATCATCACCATCCTTGCCGGTTACTTTTACTTTATCAACGACCGCAACCGGCTGATCGCGGCAGGTTCCACACTGTTTGACGCAACTTTTTATTTTTATGTTCAGATCCGGGAATTCCTCTTCCAGCCGCCGGATCACCTTCCCTTTACCCTTGTTGTGTTCGCAGAAGCGTATCTTCATACTACACCGCCAGTGGTGAACCCACCGGGGCGACAAAGACGCGCTGTCCCATCTCTCCGTCGATCATCAGGATACCGTGGCCGTTGTCGCCGACCAGTTTGAGTTTGGCAATCAGATCGCGATCGTTATTCTCCTCTTCGATCTGCTCCGTTACAAACCACTGCAGGAAGATCTGGGTGGCGTGATCCTTCTCCTGGACCGCCTGTTCGCTCAGGTTGTTGATGCAGGAGGTGATAAGCTGCTCGTGCGCAAGAGTTTTCTGCATCATATCCAGCAGCGATTTATATTTATTCGGAACCGCCTTGTTGGCCGGCATTGAAATGACGACTCCCTGGTCAGTCAGGTAGGTATAAAACTTCATGAAGTGAATCATCTCTTCGCGGTACTGAACAAAAAGCCAGTTGGCTGCTCCTTTCAGACCCATTTCGTTGGCGCAGGAAGACATAACCAGATACAGATGGGCAGAGAAAAGTTCCAGGTTCATGTGGGTGTTAAGTGCGTCCGACATTTTCTTGCTGATCATGTGTGTAACCCCCGAGTAGATTTTTTCTTGCACTATAGCTTAAATAAGAATTTTTTCAATCATACTCGTAATTTTATTACCGCGCCTGGCGACGTGACAGCAGCAGTGCTGCGGATACGCCCAGGATAAACATCGGCAGGCTGAGCAGTTGTCCCATCGAAAACAGCCCGAAAAAGAGCCCGAGCTGGGCGTCTGGTTGACGGACAAATTCGACGCTAAAGCGGAACAGTCCATAGCCGGCACAGGCGGCGCAGGTTGTGACACCGTTCACCTTTGTGTGCTTCGACACGAAGCGTACGATAAAAAACAGTACAACCCCTTCAAGGGCCGCTTCATAAAGTTGCGACGGGTGCCTCGGAACGCCGTCACTGCCGGGAAAAACGATCCCCCACGGAGCATCAGTTGCCCTGCCGTATAATTCCCCGTTGATGAAGTTGCCGATTCTCCCCAACCCCAATCCGACCGGCGCACAGAGCGCCGCCAGGTCGGTCAGGGCCAGAAACGGAATTTTCTTGCGCCGCGCATACAGCAAAAAGGCGAGCGAGACCCCTAAAAAACCGCCATGGAAAGACATGCCCCCTTCCCAGACGGCAAAGAGTTTGAGCGGATTTTCCAGATAAAACCTTAGGTTGTAGAAGAGGATGTAGCCGACCCGCCCGCCAAGGACCACACCCATGGCACCGTAAAAAACCAGATCGGCAACATCGTCTTTCGTCAGTGGGAGCCGCTTGCGGACGACTTCGGAACTGATGATGAAATAGGTGGCGATAAAGGAGAGGACGTACATCAGCCCGTACCAGCGGAACTGGAGCGGGCCGATGCTCAGGAAAACAGGATCAATATTTGGAAATTGCATGAGTGGGGCCGTGTCCTCGTTACAGGCCGCAGCCGCAGTTGCGGGAGCACACGCCGCTCTTCATCTTGAGGGCCTTTATAAATGATGCTTCTGTCGCCGTACGCAGTTCATCGACAACAGGTGGCGGTACGGCAGAGTCAAGCGACAGTATGACCATCGCTTCGCCTTTTTTCTGGCTGCGTCCGAGGTTCATCGAAGCGATATTGATGTCGTGCTGCCCCATGATGGTGCCGATTCTGCCGATCATGCCGGGACGATCTTCGTAGTTAAGCAGCAGCATATGTTCGTCCGGGGTGAAGTCCATCGAATAATCCCGCAGACGGACGATGCGCGGCTGCCCCTCGAAGAGGGTGCCGGCCACCAGTCGCCGTTTCCCCTGTCCCTCTATGGTGAGGGTGATGACGTTGGAAAAGGCATCGGACTGCGTCGATTTGGTTTCATCAACAACGATCCCCATCTGCTCGGCAATCAGGGTAGCGTTGACCATGTTGACATCCTGGTCAACCTTGTGATTCAGCAGTGCCGAAAGTCCGCACACGGCGAGCGGTGAGCAGTCATAATGGGCGATAGCCCCACTGAAACCGAAGGTTACTTTTTCCAGGTTCGTGTCGACCAGCTGGATGCCGAAATCGCAAATAACGCTCATCAGGTTGAGGAACGGCCGCATCTGATCCATGAGGGCCATGTCAAAACGGGGGATGTTGACCGCATTTTCGAGCGGTTTGTCGTCCAGGTAGTTGACGATCTCCTGGGAAACGTCAACGGCAACATTTACCTGGGCTTCAAAGGTGTTGGCACCCAGATGCGGAGTGACTACCAGGTTTTTATGAGCGATCAGCTGCTTGAGCGTTTCAGTTGCAGGAGGCTCTTCACTCCAGACATCGAACGCTCCGCCGGCTACCTTGCCGGAGGTCAGGTTGTCGAGCATAGCCTGTTCTTCGATGATTCCCCCGCGGGCCACGTTGAGAACGATGACACCGCTTTTCATCAGACCGAATTCACGCGCGCCGATCATGCCCCTGGTCTCTTCGTTGAGCGGGGTGTGAACGGTGATGATGTCGCAGTTCTTGTAAATATCGTCGTGGGACACCAGCTTGACTCCCAAATCCTGGGCCCGTTTGACGGAGATATACGGGTCGCATGCCAGTACTTCGCACTCAAAGGCTTTGAGGCGGGAGACAACACGTCCGCCGACTTTGCCGATGCCGATTACCCCGGCTACTTTGCCTTTCAGTTCGTACCCGGTAAAGGGGGCTCGTTTCCATTCGCCGGACTTGAGGCTGGCATGGGCAACCGGCACGTTGCGGCAGAGGGAGAGGAGCAGCGCCATCGTATGTTCAGCGGCACTGTTGGTGTTGCCGAACGGGGCGTTGACGACAATCACCCCTTTGGAGCTGGCGTAGTCTACATCGACATTGTCGATACCGACCCCGGCACGGGCAACCATCTTCAAACGGGTGGCCGCATCAAGTAGCGCCTTGTCAACGGTCGTGCCGCTGCGGGTGATGATGATGTCATACTCACCGATGACCGCCAGCAGCTCCTCTTTTTTTAAACCAAGCTTGACGTCAAGCTTGATGCGGGGTTCCTGGGTTAAGAGCGCCAAGCCCTCTGCTGAAACTTCATCAGTTACAATTATCTTCATGACCGAATCTCCAGATACTGTGGAATTTTGATCTGTCACAATAGCGCCGCAGAAAAAAAAATGCAAGCGTGCCAGCGGTAAATAGTGGTATACATTCTGACCATGAAACCATTTAATATAGTTCTTATCGAACCTGAAATACCGCCTAACACCGGCAATATCGCCCGTTTGTGTGCAGCCACCGGCACGGTCCTCCATCTGGTGGGTAAACTCGGCTTTTCCCTTGATGACCGCTATCTCAAGAGGGCCGGCCTTGATTACTGGGAATTTGTCTCGCTGAAAGTGTGGCCTGATCTGGGTACGCTGCAGGCAGACGCGCCGGGAGGGCGTTTTTTTTACCTGAGCACCAAGGTAGAGCGGAGTTATCTGGAAGCGGGTTTTCAGCCGGGTGATTACATTGTCTTTGGCAAAGAGACCAAAGGGCTGCCGGAAGAGTTGCTTGATGCCAATCCTGAAACGTCATTTACGATCCCGATGCCGTCGGAAAAGGTGCGTAGCCTTAACCTTTCAACTTCGGCCGGAATAGTGCTCTATGAAGCGCTGCGTCAATGCGGAGGGCTCGGGTGAGTGACGACACAGAGGTGAAATATCGCCATCCGTATCTGACGGCTCAGCTGCCGGGCTGTGGCGGAACGATCAAGGAATCGCCGGAGGACTTCCGGGTTGAGGAGATCCCCTCCTATCTTCCCAGTGGCTCAGGCGAACATTGCTATCTGACGATCGAAAAGTGTGGCATCACGACCCTGGAGGCTATCCGACGTCTCGCCCAAGCGCTGAAGGTTCCGGAGCGTGACATCGGCTATGCCGGTATGAAGGATGCGGTCGGTATTACCAGCCAGACTGTTTCTATCCAGTGGGTCACGCCGGAGCAGGCTCTTGCCCTGGAACTGGACGGGGTCAGGGTCGTTTCGGCAGTGCGGCACTCAAACAAGCTCAAAGTCGGGCATCTCAGGGGAAATCGTTTTTGTATCGTTATCAGGGGTGTTGACCCTTCCGCCGTACAGCATGTTCAGGCGATTCTGGATATACTCGTCACGCGTGGAGTGCCTAATTATTTTGGCTATCAGCGCTATGGCGCTCAGGGTAATTCACATCTGATCGGGGCGGCGATGCTGCGGGGCGATTGGCAGGGGTGCGTGGATCACCTTATTGGCGAAGCGGGTGCGGTGCGGGACCAGGAATGGTCCGCTGCAATCAGCGCCTATCGTCAGGGTGAACCGGCCGAAGCACTACGGCTCTTTCCCCGTCACTGTCGCAGCGAGCGCGACGTGCTGCAGCGGCTGGTCGCCCGTCCGGGCGAATATGAGAAAGCGTTCTCCGCAGTTCATCCCCGCCTGAAAAAACTGTATCTCTCGGCTGTCCAGTCTTTTCTTTTTGATCGTACGGTAGCGGTGCGGATTGAAAGTATCGATCGGCTCATGGATGGTGATCTCGCCTGCAAGCATGTAAACGGGGCCTGTTTTCTCGTTGAAGATGCTGCCGCTGAGTCAGAACGGGCTTCAACGTTTGAAATATCGGCCAGCGGGCCGATGTTCGGCTGCAAGATGAAGCGTCCCGAAGGGGCAGCGTGGGAATTGGAACACGGAATTCTTGAACAGGCGGGGTTGGATCTGTCTGCATTTGACCTTTCTGGTGGTCTGCGTATGGAAGGGGAGCGGCGACCGCTGCGGGTTCCTCCGGGGGAACTGTCCTGGAGTGTTTCAGGAGATGCGCTGACAGTGGAGTTTACGTTACCGAAGGGGTCATACGCGACATCACTGCTTCGGGAAATTACCAAGACGTTCTAATTTCTATCCCTAGATGTCTTGAAAACACAAAAAAAACCGGCAGAGCGCCGGTTTTTTTGTGTTTATATCGATGGATATTCTGCTTATTTTCTGATGAAATCTGCTTTTGCAAACGAATACTGGAAATGCATATGATCGGTATAGGTCCCGTTCAGTATGCCGACGACATCTTCGGTGAAAACCAGCTCCTCGTCGGTCGGGATGACGTATACCTTGACCGGGGAGTCGTCAGTGGAAATCAGTGTTTCCCGCTTACGGGTCATGGCCCCCTTGTTCCGCTCGCGGTCAAGGACGATGCCGATATGCTCCAGTCCTTCAACCGCCTTTTCGCGAATCGCCGCGCCCATTTCTCCGACACCGGCGGTGAACACTACCGCATCAAGTTTGCCGACGGCAGCCATGAAAGCACCGATGTACTTTTTAAGGCGGTAGGATTCAATCTCCAGAGACAGTTGGCAGCGCTTGTCGCCTGCATTGGCATGTTCAATAACGTCGCGGCGGTCGGTGAAGCGGCCGGTAATGCCCATGACGCCGCTTTTCTTGTTAAGGATGCTGTCAATCTCCTTGGCCGAAAGATTGTCCTTCTGCATCATGAAAGCCGGAATAGCCGGATCGATATCGCCGCAGCGAGTCCCCATGACCGCCCCTTCAAGCGGGGTAAGCCCCATGGTGGTGTCTACGGAAATGCCGTTTTTAATGGCGCAGTGTGAAACGCCGTTGCCGATATGCATTGTGACGATATTCGTCTCTTTTGGGTCCTTGCCGAGCAGAACGGCAGCGCGTTTGGATACATACAGGTGCGACGTGCCGTGGAAGCCATAGCGACGGACCTGGTGCTTTTCATACCATTCGTAGGGGAGCGGATAGATGTAGGCGTGTTCCGGCATCGTCTGATGAAACGCGGTATCGAATATGGCAACATGCGGTACGGTCGGCATAAGGGCCTGCGCCGCCTCGATACCCTCTATGTTTGGCGGATTATGCAGGGGGGCCAGGTGTTGTACTTCTTTGACTGCATCCAGGACGCTTGCGTCGATTAAAACGGAACAGGTGAACTTTTCGCCACCATGCACAACCCGATGGCCAACTGCGGAAATTTCGTCGACACTTTTCAGCACACCATGAACCGGATCGGTGACGGTCTTGATGACGAGATCGATCGCTTCCTGATGGTTGGCGCACTCCTGCTCGTGATGGAAATTGTCACGGCCGGGGATTTCATGCATGATAAATGAACCGCCGATGATAACGCGTTCTACCATCCCTTTGGCGACAACCTCCATTTTCTGCCAATCAAAAAGCTGGTATTTAACCGACGAGCTTCCGCAGTTCAGTGCCATAATGATCATGTGTGCCCCCTTCAAATAAACAATTGATATAGTTATGATATAAGTAAAAAAATAACACCGAAACTAAAATAACTAGCTGTAATAAAACTGTTTTTGATATATACACGGAACGAGAATTGAATTCAACAAAATATGTGCAGATGGATTTGCCTGAGAGCCGATTTCTTTGCTGGACATTTAAAAACCGGTATGGTACATCACACTCGACTTACCGTCAGGTGAGCTAATCTAACAAGGAGGTGAAAGTAATGTCCCATACTATTACTGACGATTGCACAAACTGTGCAGCATGTGAGGATTCCTGCCCCGTTAACGCTATTAGCGAGCAGGGCGCAAAGCGTGTTATCGACGCAGATACCTGCATCGACTGCGGAGCATGTGTTGATACTTGCCCTGTAAGCGCTATCCATGCCTAATTGACATTGTTATCAATGTAAACAAAAAAAGCCCGTGGCGACACGGGCTTTTTTTGTCTTTAGATTTCGGGTAGAAGGTGTCTATTTCCTTAACAGCCAGAGGATGAGCGACCCAATAGCCGAGAGTAGCACGCAGGTTGAGAACGGGAAGTAAAAGCTGAAGTTGCCGCGTTTGAAGGTGATGTCCCCCGGCAGTCTGCCGAGCCAGGAGGGGAGTTTCGGAGCAAAGGAGATAACCACTCCGGCAGCGATCAGAAACAGTCCCAGGATGATCAGCAGTTTCCCTGTATTGCCCATGTCTGCACCCTGTTCCATGCTTCCGGTTTACTTCTGCTGAAAATACCGTTCCTTTTCGCTGTAGATGCAGCCGCAGTACTGCTGGCGGTACAGCTCCAGCTCCTTTGAAAGCCTGATTCCCTCCTGCCATCCCGATCGAAAGTCCTGGTAGTAAAAGTTCACCCCGTATTCACTGCCGATCTGTTCCCCGAGAGTCCTGATTTCCTCATGCTTCTGATATCTGCTGTAGAGCAGCGATGCGGTAAACGCGTCAAAGCCCCCCTCGGCAGCCGCTTCTGCCGCTCCCCGAAGGCGCGATGAATAGCAATAGCTGCAGCGTTTTTCAGGTTCAGCGGCAACATGAGCCAGAAAACCCTCCAGATCATAGTCGTCGCGCACAACCAGCGGCATCGATTCCTGCTCCGCCATCCGGATAGCGGTGTCTCTCCGCCTGACATACTCCTGATAGGGGTGGATGTTGTGGTTATAGAAAAAGCCGGTCACCTCATGACCGGCTGCACGCAACTGCCGCAGCGGGAAGAGAGCGCAGGGGCCGCAGCAGGTGTGCAGGAGGATTTTCATCACAGGTTCTCCAGCAGATGTCCCATCTTTTCGCGTTTGGTCTCAAGATAGTCACGATTGGTGTCGTTTGGTTCCGTTTCTATCGAGACCCGTTCAACAATGTCAATGCCATACCCTTGGAGGCCGATCAATTTCTTGGGGTTGTTGGTCAGCAGGCGAATCTTGGTGATACCGAGAGACAGCAGGATCTGGGCACCGATGCCGTAGTCGCGCAGATCCGCTTTGAATCCCAGTTCCAGGTTGGCTTCTACCGTATCACGCCCTTTATCTTGCAGCTCATACGCTTTCAGTTTGTTGACGAGGCCGATGCCGCGTCCCTCCTGGCGCATGTACAGTATCACGCCACTCCCCTCCGCGGCGATCTGCTCCATGGCACGGTGCAGCTGCTCGCCGCAGTCACAACGCTGACTCCCGAGAACATCTCCGGTCAGGCATTCAGAGTGGACCCGAACCAGCACCGGCTGGTCTTTTTTAAGGTCACCTTTGACGAGGGCAATATGTTCAATTTGGTCGATATCGTTCTCAAAGCCGATTGCCCGCCACTCACCGCCAAAAGAGGAGGGGAGGTGAGCTTCCGCGACAATGCGCACAAGCCGTTCATTCTTGAGGCGGTAGGCCACCAGATCGGCGATCGTGCAGATCTTTATGTTGTGCTCTTTTGCAAACACTTTCAGCTCCGGCATGCGGGCCATTGTGCCATCGTCATTCATGATTTCGCAGATGACACCGGCCGGTTTCATTCCCGCCAGGCGGGCCAGGTCGACGGAACCCTCGGTCTGGCCGAGACGTACAAGTACACCGCCTTTGCGCGCCCTGAGAGGGAAAATATGCCCGGGGCTGACCAGGTCCTTGCTGCTGGCGCCGTCAGCGACAGCGGTCACAATCGTATGGGCCCGGTCGGCCGCGGAAATGCCGGTCGTCACGCCATGCTTGGCTTCGATTGACACGGTGAATGCGGTCTCAAATGGTGAGGTGTTATCGCGCACCATCGGCCTAAGCCCCAGTTCGTCGCATTTGTCCGGCGTCAGGGTCAGGCAGATCAGGCCGCGACCATACTTTGCCATGAAATTGATGTTCTCCGGTGTTGCCGCCTCGGCCGCCACGGTCAGATCCCCTTCGTTCTCACGATCTTCATCATCGACCAGGATGACCATTTTGCCGAGACGGATATCTTCGATCGCTTCTTCAATAGTTGCTACTGACATTGAAATTCCTCTCTAAACTGCATTTTTAACTAATAGATTCAAGGGGGCGAATGTAATTCTATATTCAGAATTCAGCATGCAAAACTGTTGCTATATAAATCCATTTTCTGCCAATGTTTTCATACTCAGACCGCCGTCGGATTTCCAGGGGGAGGTAAGTCGCTCTACATACTTGCCGATAATGTCGGTTTCTATGTTGACTGTGTCCCCGGCCCTCAGCTGCCCAAGGGTGGTATTGGCGTACGTATGCGGGATGATATTCACCGAAAATCCGTCCCCGGAGACCGAGTTGACCGTCAGGCTGATGCCGTCGATCGTTACGGAGCCCTTTTCAACCAGATAGCGTGCGTGTCCAGACGGCAGGGTGAACTGTAACTGGTGATTGCCGGAACGGTTTTCCAGACGGGTCAGCTGCCCTGTACAATCGACGTGGCCGCTGACGATATGCCCCCCCATACGGTCGCCAAGCCTCAGGGCCCGCTCCAGGTTGACGCGACTGCCGCTGCCAAGCTTCCCGATCAACGTACGTGAAATGCTTTCCGGAGAAGCATCGAAGGTGAGGGTCTGCGGACCCTTGGCCGTCACGGTCAGGCAGGCGCCGTTGACGGCAACCGAATCACCGATGGCAATTTCTGCCGTCGGCAGTGCTGTTTCTATGGTCAGCACCCCGGCTTCGCCATGGCGGTGAAAGGAGGCCACCCGGCCGGTATCTTCTACTAATCCAGTGAACATTGATGCTCCGGGCGCGCGCTAACCATGATATCCGTGCCAACGCGCCGTATGCTGAGATCGCTAAACTGTATCGAGTGAGCCATGGTGGTGGTGCCGGTAAGCGCAAAGGGAGAGAAGCCGTCGCTGCCGATTACCTTGGGCGCATAAAAAAATACGCATTCATCAATCAGGCCATGCCTGAGGGCTTCACCGGCCAGATGACTCCCCCCCTCGAGCAGCAGGGAATGGATGCCGAGCTCACCCAGTTTGTGCCAAAGATCATGGAGATCCACCTTGCCATTGTCAGCACTGCAGACCAGCAGGCGGGTGCCGGCCTTCAGATAGCGGGCATGGACCTTCGGGTTTGTCTCGGTGGTGGCAATCATGGTCCCCTGAGCTAGCTTTCCGCTTAATACCGCGACGCTCTCTGGTGTACGCAGGCGGCTGTCGACGATGATCCTGAGAGGGTTGTTCCCTCTGACGTGCCGAACCGTCAGCAACGGATTGTCGTGGATAATTGTATCCACGCCGACCATGATGGCGTTACTGTCAGCCCGCATGCGGTGTACGATCCTGCGTGATGCTTCACCGCTGATCCAGCGGGAATCGCCGGTTACGCTTGCGATCTTGCCATCAAGGGTCATGGCGCATTTGTAGGTGACATATGGCTGGCCGGTGGTCATGAATTTGATGAAGGCGCGATTGATGGTGCGGCACTCATTCTCCAGCACTCCGCAGCATGTCTCAATCCCGGCCTGCTGCAGGGCCCTCAAACCGCCGCCATTGACCTGCGGATTAGGGTCGCTCATGCCGGCGACAACCCGTTTGACTCCGGCCCGGATCAGTGCCTCGCTGCAGGGTGGGGTCTTGCCGGTATGGCTGCATGGCTCCAGGGTTACATAGACATCGGCCCCGACTGCTTCAGCGCCGGCCATTTCCAGGGCATGAATCTCGGCATGGTGTCCGCCTGCCCGTTTATGCCACCCCTCGCCGATAATCATGCCGTTCTTGACAATCACGCAGCCGACCGCCGGATTCGGGTGAGTTTTACCCAGCCCCTTCTTTGCCAGCGTCAGTGCGCGTTTCATATAGTTAGTGTCGGTGTACATAAAAACCCGATTTTGAATTATGGAGTTTGAATTATGGGTTTAAATTCAGCATTTAAAATTTAAAATTCAACATTATTTTTTGAGCAGTTCCTGCAGTTCCTGCATAAACTCGCTGATATCGCGGAACGAACGGTAGACCGAGGCGAAACGGACATAGGCAACCTCATCCATGCCGTGCAGCTCTTTCATGACCCACTCGCCGATTGTTGTCGTTGAAATTTCCCGTTCGGTTGATTCCTGCAGCCGTGTTTCCAGACGGTCAACCAGCGCTTCGATATCGGGTTTGGAGATCGGCCGCTTTTCACAGGCTTTGACAATACCATTGATAATCTTCATCCGGTCGAACGGCTCGCGGCGCCCGTCCTTCTTGCAGACTTGGGGAAGCATCTCCTCGATCCGCTCGAAGGTGGTAAAGCGTTTGCCACATTGCTCGCATTCGCGGCGACGCCGTATGGCGGAGCCACCTTTGTCGGGACGCGAGTCTACGACCTTGCTGTCAAGATTGTTGCAGAAGGGGCATTTCACGCGGTGTGCTCCGTGTTTTCAGGGGTAAATTGACTGATGTTGATGCCGGTTTCTGCGAGCATTTCACGTGCCAGCTCATCCGCATACCCTTCGGCATACACAATTGTTGATATGCCGGCGTTGATCAACATCTTCGTGCAGATGATACAGGGCATGGTGGTGCAGTAGAGGGTGGCTCCGTCGATATTTATGCCGTGCCGGGCGGCCTGGATGATGGCGTTCTGCTCGGCATGGAGGCCGCGGCAGAGCTCGTGGCGTTCGCCGGATGGCACCTTGAGGCGTTCGCGCAGACAGCCGACAGTTTCGCAGTGGCTTATCCCGGACGGGACGCCATTATATCCTGTGGCCAGAATGTTGCGATCCTTAACGAGAATTGCGCCGACCTGACGTCTCAGACAGGTGGAACGGGTTGCCACCAGGCGGGTTATGTCCATAAAGTACTGATCCCATGAGGGGCGTTGCATGTTGTGGTACTTCCTTCCTTCAATCTGTCTGCCGGTAAAGTACCTTACTCTGCAGGTCAGGTCAATATTGTTGCCGGTTTTTCAATATAATTCTCTTGCACAGTCATAAAATGTACTATATTCAAAAAAAGAGTAATAAGTTCGCACCCCACTGGCTTGTGACCACTGCCCCCGGTCTATGCCGTCGTCACGGGGAAATGACTAAAGAGGTGACTTATAGTGCCGATGCAGCAAGCGCAACAAAAAATTCTGCTGGTAGATGATGAGGATGGCATCCGTTTTACGCTGGGAACCCTGCTGAAAAAAGAGGGATATCTGGTCGATGTCGCCGCCGATCTTAGCGCAGCCAGGAGTTTTTTGCAGGACAGCCGCTACGACCTGGTCTTTTCCGATATCATGCTTGCCGGCGAGAGCGGACTTGATCTGTTGCGCGAGATCAAGGGGTCTGCACAGGTTGCGCAAGTGGTCATGTTTACCGGTTGTCCTCAGGTAGAATCTGCCGCTGAAGCGGTGCGGCTCGGCGCCTTTGATTACATTACCAAACCGGTGCGCTACGAAACGCTTATTGCCGTCACACGGCACGCTCTGGGTACGAAGGCACTCAGTGATGAACGGGAACGCAACCGTGCCAACCTGGATGCCATTTTCCGGACAGTTACCGACAGTATCGTCATGATCGATCGGGATGGCCGTCTCGTACAATTTAATACGACCGCGGAGCGGATTTGTGGATATAGTGACGAGTTGATCGGCAGTGATGCCGCCGCTATACATCTTGGCTGTCGTGGTGCCTGCCGGACTGTTATGCTCGACGTGCTGAACAGCAACGCTCCCCTCTCACTCCGGCGTATCGAGTGTCATGCTCCCTCCGGGAAAACACGCATCGTCAGCCTGACCGCAACGCCGGTGACCGAAACGGATGGTACTGCGAGGGGAGCGGTTGCTGTTATCCGTGATGAAACCGAACTTGTTGCACTGGAGCGGTCGCTTCAGCTGCGGGGGAGGTTTCACGGCATTATCGGCGCCTCTGCTCCGATGCAGCGGGTCTACAGACTGATTGAGTCGCTTGCAGACGTTCCCAGCACCGTCCTGATCAATGGTGAGAGCGGCACCGGCAAGGAGCTGGTTGCTGCGGCACTTCATGGCTGTGGAACGCGTTCCGGGGGGCCGTTTGTAAAGGTCAACTGTTCGGCGCTCTCCGAGTCTCTCCTGGAAAGTGAGCTTTTCGGCCATGTTCGCGGTGCTTTTACCGGTGCCATATCTGATAAGGTCGGGCGTTTTCAGAAAGCGCATGGCGGCACACTCTTTCTGGATGAAATCGGTGACGTTTCCCCCGCAATCCAGATGCGTTTACTGCGTGTACTGCAGGAAAGTGAATTCGAGCGGGTGGGAGAATCGTCCTCGATCAAGGTGGATGTGCGCATCGTTGCCGCCACCAACCAGAGTCTGGCTGAAAAGGTTGCTCAGGGGACCTTTCGCCAGGACCTGTATTATCGTCTGAATGTTGTCCGTCTTGATCTGCCGCCTTTGCGGGAGCGTTGCGACGATCTTGAGCTGCTGGTCGCACATTTTATTGCCCAATTCAACGGCAAGTTGTCCAAAGCGGTGGTCGCTGTGTCGGATGATGTCATGGCGTTGTTTCGTTCATACGGCTGGCCCGGCAACGTGCGCGAGATGGAACATGCTATCGAGCACGCCTGCATAGTCTGTAAGGCCACAACCATTACTGTCGATGATTTGCCGCAGGATCTGCTTCAGAGTCAGCTTATGTCTGCCCCCGCCGTGACAAAATATTCACCTTCACTCTCCGTTCCGGTTACCAAGCTGTCGCTTGCCGAGGCGCTGGCCGCATCGGACGGCAACAAGGCGCGTGCTGCCAGATTGCTCGGCATCAGTCGCATGACGCTTTATCGGCAGATGGGTGCGACTGCGGAGCAGTAACAGGTTTTTTTCGCTACAGGCGCTGAAGGGGAGGCCTAAGCGACACGATTGCTGTTGGACATTGTTTGTTAAAGAGGAGGACCATATGACTGACCAAAACGAGCCATCAGCATCTTCTGCACCCTCCGCTATTGGCGGTAGTGAAATCAAAAAACTCGGCTACAGCCTTTATATCCGGATACCGGACAACGGACTGGAATGCCGTTGCAGTTATGTTCCGCATGATCAGGGCTCTATGATCACCGGTGAAGAACTGGCGGCCTTCCTGAAACAGTATAATGTTCATGAGGGGATTGCTCTGGATGCCTTCGATGATTTTGTCCTTAAGGCAACAGCAGGGCAACAGCAGCTGGATGTGCTGCTGGCTTCAGGAATAGAGCCTGTTGCCGGGGCCGATGAGCACCTCTCCCTCTCAGTTCAGTCTTCAGCAGCTGTCAGAAGTGGGGAGGAGGATATAACAAAAGTTGATATGCATATAGTACAAGCATTTATCAATGTCTCTTCCGGCGATGAAATCGGCCGCATTATTCCGGCAGAGCCGGGTCTCCCCGGGCGCAACATCATGGGGCAACCGATTCCGCCTCAGCCAGGCAAGCCGCTGCATGTGAAGATCGGGAAAAACATCAGTACCGAGGAGAACGGCGCTCTCCTTATTGCCTCTGCAACCGGCCGTCTCTGCTGTTCGGCGACAGAAATTTCCGTCGAGGAAGAGTACCTTGTCAAAGGGGACGTTAATTTCAGGATCGGTTCGATCAATTTCAAAGGCGTTGTTGAAGTGCGTGGCGATGTGCTGGACCATTTTGATGTTACGGCCTCCAAGGGGTTAACCGTCACCGGCAACATCGGTGTCTGCAATATCGTCAGCGATGGCGATGTCACCTTCTGCGGCATGGATGGCCAGGACAAGGCCATCATCACCTGCGGCGGAACGCTGCGGGCCCACTTTATTCACGATGTCATTGTGGAGTGCGCCGGTGATGTTATTGTCGACGTTGAAATTCATAACTGTACCATCAGGACGCTCGGGCGGATCGTTGTTGACAAGGGCGCTATCTCCGGCGGTTCATGCATTGCACTTGGCGGTATTGAGGCAAAAAAACTCGGTTCGGCATCATCACAGCACACAAAGCTGCACGCCGGAGTTGATTACCATGATACTGAAACGCTGGAAGGGTTGTTTGCGTCACTTGCCGAAACCCAGGAGAAAGCGAAAAAATCACAGTCGCTGACCGAGATCACGGAACTGAGGAAAACGTCTGCGACATTGACCGATAGCATCATGGCTATCCGGAACAAGGCAGACTCACGCGCCAATGCCAAGATCAATGCAAAGGCGGTGATGTATGAAAATGTACATCTGACTGTTGGCAGTGTGACGGAAGAGATAAACGAGCAGAAGGATGGCCCGCTCTCAGTTATTGAAAACAGTATCGAAGGTGGGCTCCGTTTTCTGTCAATGACCAGTCTGGATGTCAAAGCCACCGATATTGAACTGGCCTTTGTACGGGAGCATAAAAAGTCGCTGCGGACATAATCTGTGCATAGCAATCTTTTTAATGCTGGTCATCATATCGGTTCTGATGGTATGTGCGGTAAACTGCTTTCAGAAGTCGTCCTCATTGTCTGATCTGGCGTGTAAGGTCAGGGAAGTGTTTGATAGTTAGTAGTATTACGATCCGCAGCATCCATGTATCATGTGTCACTGTACGAGTGTAACATGTGACAGTAAAATGTGTCACATGTTACACCTCCGTTCGGCAGCGCTTCATTTCCAGTCTCCCCTTTATCCACTACACCCCGCGTACATCCGTTCCTCCCTCATTGCCCTGCATATTTATTCTGCGTTGGCACACATGATGTAAACACATAGCCTGTTAATTTGTATCTATCAAGGCAGAGAGGGAGGAATACGATGGCTGAAGAGTTACAGGCTACCCAGTACTTGACCTTTACGCTGGCCGACGAGGTGTTTGCCGTCGATGTCGCCAGGGTGCGGGAGATTCTGGAGATGCCGAGCATCACCAAGGTGCCGCAGGTGCCGGAGTTTATGCGGGGTGTCATCAATCTGCGCGGCTGCGTTGTGCCGGTCATCGATCTGCGGTTGAAGTTCGGCATGAAGGAAACCGCCCAGACCGTCAACACCTGTATCATTGTGGTCGAGGTTGATATGGATGGCGAGAACATAGTCCTTGGTGCCCTCGCCGACAGTGTGCAGGAGGTTATCGAGATGGAGCCGTCCCAGATCGAGGCGGCGCCGCACATCGGCACACACCTGAATACCGAATTTATCAAGGGTATGGGAAAGCATGACGGTAGGTTTGTCATGATACTTGATATTGACAAAGTTTTTTCCGGTACTGAGTTGGCGGCGGTTGCAGGAAAGGAAATCTAGATAATTTTAAATTTATTTTAATTTATAAAGCACAATCCAAGGAGGTAGAAATGTTCAAAAACATGAAAATTGGAATGCGGTTGGGACTAGGCTTTGGTTTAGTATTCGTGCTCATGATCGTACTGATTATATTGGGTATCCAGAAAATGGGGGAAATTCAGAATAAACTGGACCGAATCGTTAAAGTCAACAACCTGCGGGTGAATCTTGCCAACCAAATGCTTGATGAAGTTCACATCGTCAGTCGCGTAGTTCGCACCGTTGCCCTTTTGGATGACATGGACAGGAAACAGGGTGAAAAGAAAAAAATTGATGATTCTAGAGCAAAATATGATGAAGCTACCAAGAAGCTGGAAGAGCAGATCGTGACTCCCGAAGGTAAGGCAATGTTCGCCAAGATCAACGAACTAAAGGCAAAAGGGCGGGCTGCCAACGGCAAGGTGATGGATTTGGCGATGGCCAATAAAAAGGATGAAGCGGTCAAAGTGCTTATGGGTGAATCCGGGCCGGTTGTCAGGGAGTGGCGCCAGTCTTTGCGCGATTTTGCAAAACTGCAGATGGAAAGGACGACCACCCGCTACGAAGAGGCTAGGCAAGCATATGAAAGCGCCAGAACACTCATGTTCATTGTTGGTGGATTTGCAATCCTGATCGGAATAATCTCTGCCTACTGGATTACCCGCACAATCGTGGGTCCGATTACCGAAGCTGTTGGAGTGGCCAACGCCCTTGCCAAGGGTGACCTGACCATCAGCGTTGAATCCAAATCGAATGACGAGACAGGCCAGATGTTGGCTGCCATCGGTCAGATGGTTGAAAAGCTCAAGCAGGTTGTCGGAGATGTTATGGGTGCCGCCGACAACGTCGCCTCCGGCAGCCAGGAGCTATCCTCCACTGCCCAGCAGATGTCGCAGGGTGCCACCGAGCAGGCAGCCAGCGCCGAAGAGATTTCTTCCAGCATGGAAGAAATGGCCTCCAGCATTCGCCAGAATACTGACAATGCGATGCAGACCGAGAAGATCTCCATGAAGAGTTCCACGGATGCCAAAGAGGGCGGTAAAGCTGTTATTGAAACTGTTGCCGCCATGAAGGAAATTGCCACCAAAATCTCCATCATCGAAGAGATCGCCCGTCAGACCAACCTGCTTGCCCTGAATGCCGCCATTGAGGCCGCCCGTGCCGGTGAGCATGGCAAGGGCTTCGCGGTTGTCGCCTCCGAGGTTCGTAAACTGGCCGAACGGAGCCAATCGGCAGCAGGTGAAATATCAGGATTGTCAACCCGCAGTGTGGCGGTTGCCGAGCAGGCAGGCGAGATGCTGACCAAGATGGTGCCGGATATTCAGAAAACCGCAGAACTTGTTCAGGAAATTACTGCCTCCAGTAAAGAACAGGATACCGGTGCCGAGCAGATCAACAAGGCCATTCAACAGCTCGACCAGGTCATCCAGCAGAACGCCTCGGCCTCCGAAGAGATGGCCTCCACCTCGGAAGAACTCTCCAGTCAGGCCGAGCAGCTGCAGGATTCAATAAGCTTCTTCAATATCGGTAACCAAGCGCGGAATTCGACGGCTGCAAGTAGCCGCAAACCTGCCAAAAAAATGCAGATTGCCCATGCTAAAAGCAGTGCAGCTCAATCGCAAGCCAAACGTTCCTCCGGTGGAGGCATAAACCTGCAGCTTGGTCAGGCCGGTCCGGATCATATGGATGACGAGTTTGAGAAATTCTAACAACATGGATCCGATCTGAGGAGCAGGGTCAGGGGTTCACACAATACTGTGGCCCTTGACCCTGACAAAACGCCATGAAAAGATCTCGCAACAAGCATACAGCTTCAGCCGCACCTGCCCAGACACCGGAATCGATGGCCGCTCTGGCGGGCAGGATGGCGGATGATTTCAATAACATCCTGACCACGGTTATGGGCGCCTGCTCGCTGATCGACAAGGATGTTCCTGCTAATGGTGAACTGCTGCAGTGCGTGGCGCTGATACGCGCATCCGCCGAACATGCGGCTGATTTATCTGACAGGTTGATGCACGTCGGCACATTGGGGCACGATACCACTCCTCTTGGCGCTCAACCGCAAAATTCATGTTCTGCTGACACATCGGAGCGTGACAAAAAAGCTGTTGATGATATAGTGCCTTCCAATAATCACACCGGTGGAGCTTTATCATGAAATCAGCCGTCATCATGTCGTCCGTTCTACTACTCTGTCTTAATAGCGCCGTTTCCGGAGCGGCTACTTCGGTGCTTCCCAAGGGGTACGCCGCCTGGAAGAAAAGCGATCGCAAGGTTGTAGTCGATAAAAACTCACTCTTTTATGGCATTCATTACATCTATGCCGACAAAAAAGCACAGAAAGGCTATCTGGCAGATAACAGGTTTCCGGAGGGGAGTCGTATCGTTGTTGAATCCTACGCTATCAAGGGGAGCCCGGCCGTTGACGGCCCCAAAAATATGATTGTTCTGATGCAGAAGGATAAACGCCAAACTGCAACTGGCGGTTGGCGGTTTGCCGGCTTTGATGTTGACGGCAAACCGAGTGGTCTCGATCCGGTGACCACCTGTTTTGGCTGCCACCAAAAAGATGCCGCAGGTAGGGATTTTGTGATCTCGACGAAGAAGGATTTTAAGTAAGTAGCAGACTGCACAGAAACCCAACCCCCCTCAATCCCCCCTTGTCAGGGGGGAGGCTTTTGAAAAGCTCTCCCCTGATAAGGACCCTCTGGGGCCTAAAGGGAGCGGGGAGGGGTTGTCTGAGGATTCAACCATGACTGAAACCACACAACCTGCAGAACAAAAAAAGCCGCATATACTGGTTGTGGATGACGAATCTGGAATCCGTCAGATGATTGCCCTCTATTTTCAGAACAGTTTCACTGTCTCTTGTGCCGAAAATGTGGAGGAAGCGTGCACAAAACTGGTGTTGGAGCCTTTTGACGCCATTATCAGCGATGTCATGATGCCGGGTGAGGATGGTATTTCGTTTCTGGGGCGGGTACATGATTCCTGGCCGGAGATCCCGGTTATTCTGATGACCGGTCATGCACAATTGCAGATGGCCGTTGAGGCCATCAAAAAGGGTGCATTTGATTTTGTCTGCAAACCGTTTGATTTTGAACATCTGCGTAAAATAGTTACGCGGGCGGTCAATTACCTTAAGCTTCAGAGGATGGAAAAAAACTATCGTGCCGAACTTGAAGAGACGGTGGTGAGGCGAACTGCCGAACTGAAACAGTCCATGGCCGAACTGGATTTTGCCCGGACGGCGCTTCAGCAGGCCGCTACGGACAAGAGTGCTTTCATGTCTACCGTTTCACACGAAATGCGCACGCCGATGAATGGTGTTATCGGGTCACTTGAACTGCTGACTGAAGAGGGGTTGACCGGGCCAGCGTCAGAGTTTCTTGCAATGGCACGCCAGTCGGCGGATAACATGATGACGCTGATTAATCAGTTGCTGGCCTTCAATGCCCAGAGTGTTCATGGTGCCGGAGCCGTTCATCACGAACTGATCGATCTGCCATCCACCCTGCGGTCAATAGTTACAGAACAACAACCGCTCTTTACGCGGAAAGGGCTTGCACTTTCATTGCAGGCAGAGGATGGCCTGCCTCAGCAGATCTGGACCGACCGGGAAAAAATGCGGCGTCTGTTTGATATTCTGCTTGGCAATGCACTCAAGTTTACCGGGAAAGGCGCAGTGTCGTTGGCGGTCTCCCGTACCTTCTCTGCTGACGATGGCGATCTGCTGATTTGTGCGTTAACCGACAGCGGAGTCGGCATTCCGGAGGGGATGCTGGAGCGGATCTTCGAGCCGTTCGTGCAGGGGGATTGTTCACTCTCTCGCCGTCATGAAGGTGCCGGACTGGGGCTTGCCATTGCCCGGCAGAATGCTCTGCTGCTGGACGGGCATCTGCGGGCCGAGCACGTCCCAGGCGGCGGCAGCCGTTTTACTGTAACCCTGAAAATAAAAACTCCGTGAGAGAAGGAGAGATTCTGTGAAATGTCTGATAGCCGAAGACAACCTGATGTCCCGCCGAATCCTGAAGGAACTGCTTTCGCAGCAGTTTGACTGTGACATCGCCGTGAACGGCCAGGAAGCTATTGACTCTTTTCAACTGGCACATGAGTCCAAACGCCCCTACGATGTGATTTTCATGGATATCATGATGCCGGAAGTTGACGGCATGGAGGCGCTGCTGTGCATCCGCACCCTGGAGCGGAAGATGGAAATCCCGGCTGCTCTGACGGTTAAAGTTATCATGACAACCGCCCTTGATGACCCGCGGACGGTTATCCGGTCGTTTAACGAGTGTGAGGCAGATGCATACATAGTCAAGCCGCTCAGCAGGCAGAAGCTCACGACTGAGTTGCGCAAACTTAAACTTTTACCATAGGTATGAAATCCATGACGTTTGACATTACTTCACAACATGACAGCAATAATCAGCTTGCCGAATGGCGGGCTATCGTTGCTTCTGCAATTGAAACGCTGCGCCGCATGGCAGGTACAACTGAAGACGAGTTTCTGCACATCGGATCCATGCTGCATTCTTTTTATCAGCGCTCGGCGGATATATCCGGAATGGCCAGTCAGTTGGTATCAGTCGTGTCCGGTGACAATGTTGCTTCGCTGACATTCCGGATGCAGCAGATCATAACCGAGATGGAGGAGTATCTGGCCAGTGCCGTGGGGCGCAGCGTTGAGAGCTGCAGTACCCTTGAGCGGGTACAGAGTATCCTTGATGAACTTTCGGAGCCGCTGGAAGGTTTTCAGAAGATGAACAAGTCGCTGCGGATGCTGAGTATCTCTACTAAAATCGAAAGCGCCCGTCTGGGGGAGGTCGGCAGCGGTTTTGTCAATCTGGCCATGGATGTCGAAAAACTTTCACATCAGGTCAATGAAAAATCGGCCGCGATCCTGGCCCACCGCCAACTGTTGGCGACGCTGATTACCGATAACCTGGCTGCCGTCCGTTCGGCAGAAGCAAAGCAGAATGTAATGGTGTCGGCAACATTGAAAGACACGTCTGCAAATCTTGCCGAGCTTGTTGCTGTTAATGAACGCTGTACGCAGTTCGGCTGCACTGTTTCAACCATATCGTCGGAGGTCACGGACAGCATCAGCGAAGTCGTGTCGTCGATGCAGATGCATGATATTACCCGCCAGCAGCTTGAGCATGTGGTCGAAGCTCTGGAGCGACTTTCCGGTGAGTTGACCGGAGTGGATAACGATCAGCTGCGCCGGGTTGTCGTCGAAGCCGGAGATGTATGCGAACTACAGGAAGCGCAACTCCGTTTTGCATCGAGCGAGCTCTATGCGGCGGTCTGCACGATAGTTGACAATTTGCGCGAGGTAACCAGAAAACAATCGGTGGTCGCACAGGAAACGATGACTATTACCGGCTCGGCTGATTCTACCGGTTCTTCGTTCGTGGATGTCATGAGTGAGGGTATGGCTGCGGTGAACTCCGTATTGGAGTCCTGTGCCCGGGCCGACCGGAATATGACGGTCACAATGAAGCGGGTGGCGCAGACGATTGATGAAATAGCTGACTTTGTCACCGACATAGAAGCTATCGGTTCGGAGATTGATCTGATCGCCCTCAATTCGCAGATCAAGGCGGCGCTGACCGGGCCGCAGGGGGCTGCTCTCGGGGTCCTGGCAGAAGCGATAAAGCGACTCTCGGACGAAGCGGTGCGGCAGACTGATGCGGTTGCCGCCAGCCTGACTGGCATACATGCCGTAACGAAGCATCTGCTGGTTGATGAGGAAAAGGAAGATGAACAGCTCGGTACCTGCATAACCACGATGCAGGACGAGTTAGCCGTTATCCTGCGCACCATGGGACAAATGAACGCGGAGATGCTCTCCGTCCTGTCCGGGCTGAATAGTCGGGTCCTCAGTCTGACGGAGGATGTTGAACAGGCCACTGCAGGCGTGGATGTTCATGAGCGGACAAAGGCCATGGCTGACGGCGTCCTTGCTGATCTGGAACGTGTCGTTGCCAGGTCGCGCCAAATCGAGCCGGCCAGCAGCGAGTTCAAAGAGAACCTGCGCCATATGGAAGAGCATTACACTATGGAGAGTGAGCGGCATATTCACGAAGCTCTTGCCCGTAAGCGAGGAGGTCAGAGTGCGGTTGTCGTCCAGAGTGTCGCAAGCAGCAGTGTGGATGATTCGGAATTCGGCGATAACGTAGACCTTTTTTAAACAAAAAAACAGTAATCTCCTTAAGGAGCTTTTAAAATGCCACTTAACAGTTCAGTCCGTGAAAACGGCGGCATCATCGTCACCAGCGGTGCCCGCTTGACTATTGAAAATGCCGCCGAGTTTTCCCGTATTCTCCGCGAAGCTCTGGAAGCTTCCGCAAATGTTGCGATCGAGTTTGAGCCTGCAGTTGAAATCGACATTACCGGCGTGCAGGTTCTCTGTTCCGCCTGCAAAAGCGCCGCAGAGAGCGGTAAAACTTTTTCGTATCAAGGGGCACGGCCGCAGGCGATGGCAGAGATTGTCACCAGCAGCGGTGCCGAGCGTAACTCGGTTTGCAAGCATAACAACAATTCTAGCTGTATCTGGTTTGGAGGTGTTAACTAATGGCAAAATTAATAATGACGGCTGATGACTCGGCCAGCGTCAGGCAGATGGTGGCTTTTACCCTTAAGCAGAACGGCTATGATGTGGTCGAGGCGGTTGACGGACGGGATGCCCTTAATAAGCTGAATACCCAGAAGGTCGACATGCTGCTGACCGACCTTAATATGCCGAATATGGATGGCATCGGCCTCATCAAAGGGGTTCGCGCCGGAACTCTGAACAAATTCATTCCGATCGTCATGTTGACGACTGAGTCGAATGACACAAAAAAAGGTGAAGGCAAGGCCGCCGGTGCCACCGGCTGGATTGTCAAACCATTTAAGCCGGAACAGCTGATTGCGGTGGTGAAGAAAGTACTTGGTTAGGCAATGTTGAATGTTGAATTATGAATGTTGAATTCTAATTCAAAATCCAAAATTCAAAATATCCTTTAGGGGTTAAAGCCATGATGGAAGAAGCCATTGCAACGTATCGCGAAGAGGCCGGTGAATTGCTGGCTGAACTTGAAACTTCCCTGCTGGATCTGGAAGAAACCCCTGATGACAACGATCTGATTAACCGTGTCTTCCGTGCCATGCATACGATCAAGGGTTCCGGTGCCATGTTCGGCTTCGATGAGATCGCCTCCTTTACCCACGAGGTCGAAACGGTTTTCGACATGGTACGCAACGGCAAGATGACGGTTACCAAACGGCTGCTTGATCTGACGCTCAAATCGCGCGACCACATCTCCTATCTGCTCGGTTGCCCGCTGGGCGAAGAGGTTGACCGCAGTGTGGGAGACGAGATCATCGCCGGTCTGCGCCAGTTGGTGCCACCTCAGGATACTCCGGAAAAAGGCTCCAGCGAGGTAGCGTCAATAGATCTTCCGCCCGTGACCGAGGACGAACTGGCGAATGAAAGTACCTGGCGCATCCGTTTTCGTCCCGCTCCCAACGTTCTCATGTGCGGTACCAACCCGATTTCGCTGATCAACGAGCTGCGCGGTCTGGGAACAGCTCACGTCGTTGCCCAGTTCGACGAGATACCGCAGCTTGGCGAACTGGTGGCGGAAAACTGCTACATCTACTGGGACATCATCCTGACGACAACCCGTGGTGAGGACGCTATCAAGGATGTCTTCATCTTTGTCGAGGATGATTGTGATATAAAGATTGAGCTGATCGATAGCAGTGGCCTGATTGACCGTGAGGAAGGGTACAAAAAACTCGGAGATATTCTTGTCGAACGGGGCGATCTCTCACCGGTCGAGATGCAGAAGGTGCTGATGCTGCAGAAGCGCTTCGGCGAACTGCTGGTAGAGCAGGGCATCGTTTCGCCGGAAAAAGTTCAGTCGGCTCTGGTCGAGCAGCAACACGTCAAGAGCGTTCGCAAGGAGCGGAGCGAAGCCCCGCAGCAGGAAGCGGCCGCCAGCATTCGTGTTCCAGCCGAGCGCCTTGATCAGTTGATCAATCTGGTAGGTGAAATGGTCACGGTACAGGCGCACCTTTCACAGGTATCCATGGCTGGCGGTGATGCAACCTTTATCGCCATATCAGAAGAGGTCGAGCGCCTTACCAACGAACTGCGCGACACCGCCCTCAATATCCGCATGCTCCCCATCGGCAGCACCTTCAGCAAATTCAAACGTCTGGTACGCGACCTGTCCAGCGAACTCGGCAAAGAGATCGAGATGGAGACGTTCGGTGCTGAAACCGAACTGGACAAGACCGTCATCGAAAAGTTGAACGATCCGCTCGTACACATCATCCGCAACAGTATTGATCATGGCATCGAAATGCCGGACGAACGACGTGCAGCAGGCAAAGCATCACGCGGCACGGTCTATCTTGGTGCCGAGCACTCCGGCGATTCGGTTTTGGTCACGATCCGCGATGACGGAGGGGGCCTTGACCGTGATCGCATTCGTGCCAAGGCGATTGAAAGAGGGCTCCTTTCGGCGACTGCCGAAGTATCAGACAAGGAAATTTATGCCCAGATCTTTGCCCCCGGATTTTCCACTGCCGATAAGGTGACAAGCGTCTCGGGGCGCGGGGTCGGTATGGATGTCGTCAAACGCGGTATCGATAGCTTGCGCGGTTCGATCGGGGTGGACAGCGTGCGCGGGGCAGGGACAACGATCACCCTGAAAATTCCGCTGACTCTGGCGATCATAGACAGTCTGCTGGTCAAGATAGGCAAAGATCATTTTGTGCTGCCGCTCGCATCGGTTGAGGAGTGCGTCGAGCTGACAAGAGAGGATATCAAAAACGCTCATGGCCGCAGCCTGGCCAATGTGCGCGGCGCTATTATCCCTTATATTCCGCTCCGCGAGCATTTCAGAATCACCGATCAGCGCCCCGAAATCGAGCAGATCGTGATAGCCGATATTCACGGCAGCAAGGTAGGTTTCGTTGTTGATCATGTCGTGGGTGAACACCAGACGGTCATCAAGTCCCTCGGCAAGATGTACCGCGATGTGAAGGGGGTATCAGGTGCAACGATTCTTGGTGACGGCACCGTCGCGCTGATTCTGGATATGGGTGTTTTGTTGCAGGCGGTGGAAAAGTTGGAAAATGCTGTTTAGGGTATAGGGTATATAGGAAAGTCAAAAACCTTATAAGCCGTGCACCCTGTCCCCTATACCCTGCATCCTAGGAGTTTAAGTGACTAATCCCCGAGACAACATGAACCCCCGTCTGCCGGCAACCCTTTCTGATCGAGAGTTCAGTAGGTTCAGTGCTTTCATTTACGATCATGCCGGCATCAAGATGCCGCCTGCAAAGAAAACCATGCTTGAGGCGCGTTTGCAGAAGCGACTGAAGGCTAACTCAATTGCTTCATTTGAAGAATACAGCGAGTATGTATTTAGTCAGGAGGGGCGAGCCACTGAGCTAATACATCTGATTGATGTTGTTACTACCAATAAAACCGATTTTTTTCGTGAACCTGGTCACTTTGATTTTATGGTGAAAACAGCTTTACCTAATATTATCGAAAACCGTGGAGTGTCGTCGCGTGACCCGTTGCGGATCTGGAGCGCCGGCTGTTCAACCGGAGAAGAACCTTATACCATGGCGATGGTCCTTTCAGAGTTTGCGATCGGTCGCCCGGATTTCCGTGCTGAAATCACCGCCTCAGATATTTGTACCCAGGTTTTGCAGACTGCCCGCACTGGAATATATCCCGAAGAAAGAACGGATCCTATTCCGCTGAATCTGAAGAAAAAATATCTGATGCGGAGCCGGGAAAAGTCAAAATCACTGGTGCGCATCTGTCCGCAATTACGCTCGTTGGTGTCGTTCCGACGGATTAACTTTATGGATGATGACCTTGGCATTGCGGAAAAAATGGATATTATCTTCTGCCGTAATGTTGTCATCTATTTCGACAAACCCACCCAACAAACCTTGATGCGGAAGTTTTATAAACAACTCAAACCGGGTGGGTATCTGTTCATCGGCCATTCGGAAACGTTGAGCGGGCTTGATGTCGATTTCAAAGCGGTTGCATCGACCGTTTATAGAAAGTGAAAAATCTTATCGCCTCACATACGCACAACATCTACCTCAAACCGGGCGAAGTGCTGGTAAGCCGCACACCGGTGTTGGTTTCGACGGTGCTTGGTTCGTGTGTTGCGGTGACTATGTTTTCCGCGTCGCGAGGTTTAGGAGCGATCTGTCATGCCATGCTTCCCGAAAATGGCGGGCGGGAAACCGATCTCCGTTATGTTGATACCGCACTGCAGCACATTTACGCAAAACTTCTGGAGTACGGTGCTGGAGCTGATCTGGTGGTTAAATTATTCGGCGGCGCACAGGTGCTGAACGTCGGTGTCATGTTGCCGCAAAAGCAGACAGTAGGATGTCAGAACGTGGTGATGGCTGAGGCTGTGCTGGCATCACTGGGGATGGCTGTCACTACCCGCGATACCGGCGGTAATCGGGGGCGAAAGCTCTTTTTTTGTACGCGCAGCGGGGATGTTTTTGTGCGTCACATGCGCTCTGGCAAGCACCCTGTTGATGAGGATATGAAATTATGAAAAAAATTAAAGTTCTGATAATTGATGACTCTGCACTGGTACGCCAGACATTGTGCGACATCCTCAACTCAGATCCTGAAATTGAAGTGATCGGCAGTGCCGCAGACCCGATCCTGGCCGCAGAACGGATGAGATCGGTTATCCCGGATGTGATCACGCTGGATGTCGAGATGCCGCGCATGGACGGCCTGACTTTTTTGCAGAAGTTGATGAGCCAGCACCCGATCCCGGTGGTGATGTGTTCCAGTCTGGCTGAAAGCGGCAGTGATACGGCGCTCAAGGCTCTTGAATATGGTGCTGTTGATATCATCACCAAGCCGAAAATGGGTACAAAGCAGTTTATTGAAGAGTCCCGAACACGCATCTGTGATGCGGTCAAAGGGGCTGCGGCTGCCCGTTTGGGGCCGCTTCGGGCGATGCACACCATGAAAGAGGTGTCGCCCAAATATACGGCAGACGTCATCATGGAAAAGCCCAATACAAAGGCGATGATCCAGACGACCGAGAAGGTTGTCGTGGTCGGGGCTTCAACCGGTGGAACCGAAGCACTGAGGATTTTTCTGGAAGCACTTCCCGAAGACACTCCCGGTATCGTCATTGTGCAGCATATGCCGGAGAATTTTACCGCCGCCTTTGCCAAACGGCTGGATTCGATCTGCAGGGTAACCGTCAAGGAAGCCCAGGATAATGATACGGTAGTGCGCGGCCGGGCACTGATCGCGCCGGGCAATCATCATGTGCTGCTTAAACGGAGCGGCGCCCGCTATTATGTCGAGATTAAGGATGGTCCGCTTGTATCCCGCCACCGTCCGTCAGTCGATGTGCTGTTCCGCTCCGCTGCCCGCTATGCCGGCAAAAATGCTGTCGGCGTCATCATGACCGGCATGGGGGATGACGGTGCTCACGGCATGAAAGAGATGTTTGACGCCGGTGCTATTACCATCGCCCAGGATGAGGCGTCCTGCGTGGTCTACGGAATGCCGCACGAAGCTGTCAAGCGTGGCGGCGTCAACAAGATCATGCCGCTGCAGAATATTGCCTTCGAAGTGCTGAGACTGTGTAGCTGAGCAAACCAGGGTCAAGGGTCAAAGAAAATCAGGGGCAAATAAGTCAGCGGCAAGGGTCAAGGGGCAAGTAAATTCAAAAATTTTTGTTTTTCCATGACCCTTGACCCTGCATCTCCAAGGAGTCATGCATGAACATAACCGATGATGAGTTGATTGAAGAGTTGTCAAACCGTTTTGCCCAAAGCCGCAAGGCTTTTTCTGATTTGAGCGTGGTCAACCGTAAGTTGCTTGAGATGAACGAACGGCTGGAACGTTCTGAATCGCTCAAAAGTAATTTCCTCTCCAATATCCGCAACGAAATTAATAACCCGCTCAACGCCATTACCGGTCTTGCTTGTCAGTTGTCAATTGTCGGCGCGGGAAATGAAGAAATCGTATCCATCTCTTCATTGATCGGAGCAGAAGCCTGCCACCTTGATTTTCAACTGCGCAACATATTTATGGCGGCGGAACTGGAAGCAGGGGAGGTTAACCCCCACTGTGTAAAGGTTCATGTCGCGTCTGCATTGCGTGAGCTGGTCGACTCGTTTCTGCATGTCGCAGCAAAGAAGAGTGTGACCCTGAATCTGGTTTTGTCACATCGTGAGGAGGAGGGGATTGCAGTTCTTGATTCTGGAAAATTTCAGATAATTATTTCCAACCTGCTGTCAAATGCTATTGAATACAGCACCGTTGGCGGTGTTGTCGAGGTTTCATTCTTCGTTGGGGGGGATGGTTGTATGCAGATTTCTGTTCAGGATCATGGTGTCGGGATTGCACAGGAAGACCAACAGCGTATATTTGACCGCTTCGTCCAGTTGGAAACCGGCACAACACGCTCGCATCTCGGGCATGGGCTGGGGCTCAGTATTACCAGAGCACTTGTGGACCTCATGCAGGGGAGCATCAGTCTTGCCAGTGTGCCTGGTGAAGGAACGATGGTTACAGTCATAATTCCTCCCTGCTCAATTATGGATGACAGGGATTCTTTTTCAGAAGCCGGCAATCTGTTCCTCTTCGATACCATGAGTGAGACGTAGGCACGTGGGGTGTGAAGAGCTGATAAACAGGCATTTCCTCTACCCAGGCACAATCTTCGCCGAGCCACAACAATATCAGATTAGCACCGTTCTCGGTTCGTGTGTTGCCGTCTGTCTCTGGGATCATGTTGCTCGGATGGGCGGGATGAATCATATCATGCTGCCGTTCTGGAACGGTGAGGGGTTGGCAACGCCAAAGTACGGCAATATAGCCATGGAAAGATTGCTTGCCAAGGTTCTTGCTATCGGGTGCCGTCGTGAGTGTCTGGTAGCCAAGGTTTTTGGGGGAGCCAACGTTTCCGGAACCGGCCTGGAGGTTTACATGATTGGTGACCGTAATGTTACACTGGCACTGGAAATGCTGGAAGAGTTCAGGATCCCGGTAGTTGCCAAAGATGTTGGCGGACGGGTCGGCAGGAAGGTTGTCATGAACAGTGAAACCGGCGTGGTTATGGTCGGCAAGGGGAAAAGGGCTGCATCCGGTGATTAGGTACATATTTAGTTGGCAAAGGTCTGTCAATGCGTAAGTGTAATAGCATTAGAAATAAACTCATTTTTTCCATCAGCCTGTTTATAGCACTGCTTCTTATTGTTATTGCTGCGGTGACCTATGCTTATTTCCGTCACACGACTCAAAAGCTGATTTATAACGAGCAGTTTTCCATGATTACGGGCATGGCAAAAGGGCTTGATGACAAAATTATTTCATCGCATAACGCACTGATAGCCGTTGCTAAGGTTGCTCCTGTTGATGCTGTAGATAATCAGCAGGCTACACAAAAATGGCTGGAAAATCGCGTTGGCATCAGCTCCATTTTCAACCACAGCCTGTTTGTTTTTGATGCTGCCGGGAAGCTGGTCGCGACATCACCTGTTGCGCCCAAACTTCATGGGTTGTCATACTCTCACCGCGAATATTTCATAAATACGCTTGAAACCAGGAAACCTCAGATTTCACAACCTTTCATATCAACCGTTAACGGTCACCCAATTGTCATGATGACGTCAATTATTCAGAATCCTGACGACACCATAAAAGGGTTGTTGTGTGGTGCCATAGATATTCAGGACAAGGGTGGTCTTCTCGGATCACTGAGTAATGTCCGTTTGGGTCCCAGCGGCTATCTGTATCTGTTTACCACTGATCGCACCATTATCACACATCCGGACCGGTCACGTGTCATGAAGCGTGATGTAATGCCGGGAGTCAATACGTTGCTTGACAGATCACTGGAGGGGTTTGAAGGTTCCGGTGAAACAATCGACTCCAAGGGGGCACATTTTCTAACTTCGTTCAAGCATCTGCAAAGTACCGACTGGATACTGGCCGCCGAATATCCGGTCGCAGAAGCGTATCAGCCGATTACCCGTTTCAGAAATTATTATCTGTTGGGGATGTTGTTTACATTGCTGGCTGCGATTGCTCTGGCCAGTAGGCTTGGTAACACAATCGCCGGGCCGTTGACTGTTTTTACGAAAAAAATAAATGACTTAGCGCAACCCGGTTCAGATAAAAGGCAACGGCTTGATGAAAGTCGCGTTGATGAACTGGGGTTGCTGGCGGGTTCGTTCAATACGTTACTGGATGAGGTGCAGCGGCGTGAGAAGGAGTTGAAAAGAAGTGAAGATAAATTCCGCGCGGTGGCTGACAATACCTACGATTGGGAATACTGGAGGGGTGTCGATGGAGGCCTTGTTTATATTTCTCCCTCTTGCAAGCGCATCACCGGTTACACGGCTGAAGAGTTCATGCTCGACCCAGGGCTGTTGACCAGGATTGTGCATCCGGATGATCGCGACATATTCATAAGACATATGGAAGCGGTAGATAAAGTCGGTGTGACGAAGCAGGATTGCGGCATGAATGCTTTTCGCATTGTTGCAAAAAGCGGTGAAGAGTACTGGATTGCCCATGTTTGCCAGGAAGTTTTCGACATGGAAGGTGAATCCATGGGGCGCCGTGCCTGCAATCGCGATATTACCAAGAGTAAGCAGGCGGAGGAAAAGCTGCTTGCATTTTCAGCCCTGATGGAGGAGAAAAACGCCGAATTGGGCGGTGCGCTGATAGCGGCCGAGGAGGCTACTCAGGCCAAGAGTACTTTTCTGGCAACCATGAGCCACGAGATTCGCACGCCGATGAACGGTGTGATCGGCATGACCGGCCTGCTGCTGGATACCGACCTGAACGAAGAACAGCGCCAGTTTGCCGAAATAGTCCGCAAAAGCGGTGAGAACCTTTTGGGAGTTATCAACGATATCCTGGATTTCTCGAAAATAGAGGCGGGCAAGCTCGAGATGGAAATCATCGACTTTGATCTGAGAACAACACTGGAAGATGTTGCCGAGATGCTGGCAGTGCGTGTTGCGGATACCGGGCTGGAACTAATCTGCCGAATTGATCCGGATATACCGATATACCTGAAGGGCGATCCGGGAAGAGTTCGTCAGATCATCACGAATCTGGCTGGTAATGCCATTAAATTTACTCATGAGGGCGAAGTTGTCATCAGTGCATCACGTGCGTCAGAGCAGAATGACCTCGTTGAAATCAGGTTCGAAGTCTGTGATACCGGCATTGGCATACCCGAGGAGCGGCGCGCAGCCATCTTTAATCCGTTCACCCAGGCAGACGGCTCCACTACGCGTAAGTATGGCGGTACCGGCTTGGGGTTGGCTATCAGCAAGCAGCTGGTAGAGCTGATGGGTGGCGAAATCGGTGTTGAAAGCGAAGATGAAAAAGGTTCTACCTTCTGGTTCACCGCCCGGTTTGAGAAGCAGCCGGCTGCGGCTTTAAAAACCTCGGAGGTCGCGGCGCACGTGGACATTTCCGGCACAAGAATTCTGGTAGTTGATGACAACGCTACCAACCGTATGCTGATGATTACCCTGCTCAGCAGCTGGGGGTGTCAGTACGAAACAGCCGGCGATGGAGAAACTGCTCTGGCGCTTCTGCGCGAGGCGGCAGAACAGGGTGATCCCTTCCGGGTTGCCCTGCTTGATCAGCAGATGCCCGGCATGGATGGCAGCGAGCTTGGCAGACTGATCAAGGCCGATCAGTTGCTGGAATCAACCTTGATGATTATGATGACGTCTCTTGGTCGCCGGGGTGATGCTGCCGCTCTGGAACAGATAGGTTTTGCCGGGTACCTGACAAAGCCGGTCCGCCAGAATCATCTTTATGATTGTATTGCTCTTGCTCTTTGCAGAGCGGACCAAAACCCGGAGGATCCGTTACTGCCCGTCATTGTTACACGGCACAGCGTTGTAGAGTCTGCCAAGCAGGGGATCCGTATTCTGCTTGCCGAGGATAATGTTATCAACCAGAAAGTCGCGCAGGCGCTGCTGGACAAACTCGGCTACAAAGCGGATGTTGTCGCTAATGGCCTTGAAGCTGTCCGTGCGCTCGAATTTATAAACTACGATCTGGTGCTGATGGATTGCCTGATGCCTGAAATGGACGGTTTTGCGGCGACCGCTATGATCCGGAGTGAACATTCGAACGTCCTCAATCATGCCGTACCGGTCATCGCCATGACAGCCAACGCCATGATGGGTGACCGCGAAGAGTGCATTGAGGCGGGGATGAATGATTATCTGACCAAGCCGGTGAAGAAGGAGGAGCTGGCTGAGGTTCTCGGCAAATGGCTGAGGCCTGCTGCAGATAAAGAAGAGGCAGCGAAGCATGATGATGGTCAACCGACTCACCTTCCGCTGTTTGATGCGGTGCAACTGCTTGATAATATTGGCGGCGACCGGGATTTTGCCCAGAGCATACTGACTGAGGCGGTGGAGGAAATCCCGCACGATATCAAAAGACTGAAAGAGCTTGCTGCGGGGACTGATACGCACAACATTCGTCTTCAGGCCCACACGATGAAGGGGGTTGCGGCCAATATATGCGCAGCTCAATTGCGAAAGATATGCCTTGAAATCGAAGCGGCAGCAAAAGATGGCGACGTGAAATTTGTCCGGGATTTGTTGCCGGAACTGGAGCGTACGGGGGTAATGACAATAGAGGCTGTCAGTAAGGCTTTTTTGCGGGAAGGAGCACGTACATGTCTGTGATACATAAAACTCAAGAACCGTCTAAATCTGAAATTGTGCGGATTGTAGCTATTTACGCCCTGTTTGGTGTCCTCTGGATATATCTTTCGGACACTTTTATAGGTTTTGTTATAAGCGACCCTGTCGTCATGTCCCGCATATCTATTTACAAAGGGATCGTGTTCATCGCCCTTACCGCATCACTCCTCTATGTCCTTATTGACAGATATATAAAGCGAATCAGCACGGAGCGCAAACAGGCCGAACAGGAGCTGCAGAGCAAGAACGATGAGTTGGAGCGTTTCACCTACACGGTTTCGCATGACCTGAAGAGCCCGCTGATAACTATCCTGAGCTACGTTGGCATGATCAGGAAGGATCTGAATGCTGGTAATTATCTGCGGGCAGAGGGTGACCTCAGCAGGATTGAGGGGGCGGCGGTAAAGATGAAGGAACTGCTAGGTGGGCTGCTGGAGTTGTCCCGCGTCGGCAGGATGATGGATGAGGCGTCACCTATCGACATGAACCGCTTGGTAAATGATTGTCTGGCACAGTTAAGTGGTTCGCTTAAGAAAAAGCAGGTTGAGGTCGTTCTGCAGCCGGATCTTCCCGCTACCCTTGGTGACCCGCAGCGAATCTCGTCGGTGCTGCAGAACCTGCTTGAGAACGCCATAAAATATATGGGCGATCAGACGGCTCCCCGCATAGAAATCGGCACGCGGGAGGAGGGGAGGGAGACGGTCTTCTTTGTCAGCGATAATGGTGCCGGCATCGACCCTCTTCACCATGAAAGAGTCTTCGGCCTGTTTAATAAACTGGATGGCAAAAGCGAGGGAGCCGGCATCGGCCTGGCTCTTGTCAAGCGGGTCATAGAGGTGCATGGCGGTCGTGTCTGGGTGGAGTCTGAAGGTGTGGGCAAAGGGAGCCGTTTCTGCTTTACGCTGCCAGCTCCGTATAGCCGATCAGCTGCTGACACTGCAGAGGCAGAGAGAGTATGAGTGCTGATACACATAAGCCCGTATGGGGCACATACCGGCATTTCATTATGCCGGCGGTGTTAACTCTGTTCATCATGGTCTTTGTGGCGGCCGCAATCTATCAAGCGTTGTCCGGTTTTCTTATTAAAGATGCCGAGTACAAGATAAAAAACGTGCTGCTCTCTCATCGCGGCCTTCACAGCTACATCCAGAAGGTGATGCACCCTGCATTCTACGCTGCGCGTGATAGCGGTGAAGTGGCGCAGGATTACTACTCTCCGAAAATATTTTCTTCTTCCTATCTGGTCCGCAATGTTCACTCTTTTTATAATGAAGAGCTGAAAAAAGCCGGACTTCCGGAAGTCTATTACAAAATGGCCTCGGATAATCCGCGTAATCCGGTCAACAAGGCTGACGAGTTTGAGACCACGCTGATCCGGATGTTTAATGAGAATCGTGATGTTGCCGAATTCCGGGAAATCATAAAGATTGGCAACAGGAAATACCTCTATTATGCCATTCCGTTTCTGGAAACAAACAGCAGCTGCATCAGGTGCCACGGGAAAAAGGGTGATGCACCGCGAGGACTTCAGGCGCTTTATCCGGGGGAGGGCGGGTTTAACGAGAAAACAGGCGTTTTCCGGGCAATTGAATCCATCAGGGTGCCGATCAGTGATGAAATTTCAGTCGCCACTGTCCTTGCCTGCTCTCTTTCTGCCGGACTGGTCGCCATGTTCGTGCTGTTCTCTTTTAACAGGCGTCTTAAAATAACGGTGGATGAAAAGACTTCAACACTTGAAGCGGAGGTTGTGGAGCGGAAGAAACGGGAAGCCGATCTGGGGATGAAAAATGCTGAACTGGAGCGTTTTACCTATACCGTTTCACATGACCTGAAGAGTCCGCTCATCACGATCAAAAGTTACACCGGCTCTATCAGGAAGGATCTGGAGTCGGGCCGCTATGACCGGATGGGCAAGGATCTCGAGAGAGTCTCAGCGGCCGGCGACAAGATGGCGCTGCTGCTGGACAGCCTGCTGGAACTTTCGCGTATCGGCCAGGTTATTCATGCGCCGGAAACGGTCGATATGAACCTGCTCGCTGACGAAGTCATTAATAATGTGGCTGGTTCGTTACAGGAAAACAATGTCAGGATAATTGTTCAGCCGGGGCTGCCAGCGGTACGGTGCGACCGGCAGCGAATCGGCGAGGTGATTCAAAACCTTTTTGAAAATGCAATAAGGTATATGGGGGAGCAGCCGGTACCGGAAATCTTGTTTGGCGTCCGGCAGGAATATGGTAGTAATACATTTTTCGTGCAGGACAACGGTATCGGTGTTGACGAGAAATACCGGCAGAACATTTTCGGGCTTTTTAATAAACTGGATGCCAGGAGCCCCGGTACCGGAATTGGTCTGGCACTTGTTAAACGGATTGTCGAGGTGCATGGTGGTACTGTCTGGGTGGAATCGGAAGGTCAGGGCAAGGGGAGCGTATTTTGTTTTACGCTGTCTGACCCCGATATAAAGGAGATGCAACAATGAACGGTGAACCGCTCACAATTCTATTGGTAGAGGACAATCCAGACCATGCCGAACTGGTGATACGCAATATGGAGGATTTTCAGGTTGCAAACAGAATAATCCATGTTGAGGATGGCGAAGCAGCTCTTGACTACCTGTATGGGCGTGCCGGGTATGCCGATCGAAACAGTTTTCCGTTGCCGCACCTGATGCTGCTGGATCTGCGCCTGCCAAAAATTGATGGTCTTCAGGTACTTAAAGAGGTCAAAACCAATGCCGCATTGAAGGCTCTGCCGGTGGTCGTGCTGACCACGTCTGATGCCGAGCGTGACATGGCAATGGCGTATGAATACCACGCCAACAGCTATGTGACCAAGCCGGTCAGTTTTGGTGAATTCAGCAAGCTGCTGGGTGATCTTGGTTTTTACTGGCTTGCCTGGAACAAAAGACCCTGGTGATAAAAGGAAATAGTCCCCATGTTGACAGATAACCCAACGGCACCACTGATACTCGTCGTTGAAGATGACCCGAGCCATGCCGAGCTGATCAAGCGCTCTTTGGAAGATGCTGCGGAAGAGTATCGTCTGGAAATCGTCGGGACCATAACTGCCGCCAGGATCGCTGTAGAACGGCTCTCTCCCGGCCTTATTCTGACTGACTACCGATTGCCCGATGGCGATGGCAGCGAGCTGGTCTCCATGGTTGCCGGGTTTTTACCGGTTATTATCATGACCTCTCATGGCAGCGAAAAATTTGCTGTCGAGGCGATGAAGATCGGTGCTCAGGATTACGTCGTCAAGTCGCCGGAAACTTTTGATGCCCTGCCACGTACCATCAAGTACGCGTTAATGGCATGGGCACTCGTGCTGGCGCGCCGACAGACTTCTGAAGCGGTCATGCGCGCCAAAAAAGATTGGGAGCGGACCTTTGATGCCGTTCCGGACCTGATTTCAATTATAGACCTCAACAACACCATCACCCGCGTTAATCGTGCCATGGCTGATCGTTGTGGCCTGACTCCGGAAGAGATCGTGGGGCGGAAATGCTATGAGGTCGTTCACGGCCTGACAGGTCCACCCTCCAGTTGTCCTCATTCCCGCTTGATGCTGGATGGTCTTGTGCATAACGAAGAATCTTCTGAGGAGAAGATTGGCGCTGTCTTTGATGTTACGGTGTCACCCCTGAATAATGAGGAAGGGCGCATGACGGCATCTGTGCATGTCATGCGCGACATAACAGAGCGCAAGTTCGCCGAGAAAAATCTGCAAAACTATGAAAGACAATTCCAGCAGACTCAGAAGCTGGAGAGCCTCGGGGTGCTTGCCGGTGGGATTGCTCACGACTTCAATAATATCCTGACAATAATCATCGGGCACTGCTTTATGGTCAAGGAGGATGTTGACTGCGGGATGAGTTACAAGTCTCATGTCGAACAGATAGAGACTTCTGCAAACCGTGCCGCTGATCTTTGCCGGCTGATGTTGACGTATGCCGGCAAGGAGCAGCTGGTGCAGACACGGGTAAATATGTGGCTGCTTGTGGATGAAACGGTGAAGATGTTGAAATCGGCACTGAAAAAAAACGTGGTTATTGAAGCAGACCTGAAGCGTGATGTGCCTGAAATAATTGGTGACAACGGCCAGATTCAGCAGGTGGTCATGAACCTGATAACCAATGCCGCTGAGGCGATCGAAGATAACAACGGCACTGTCAGTCTTTCGCTTGTAAAAACCACGGTGTCGGCGGGGCAAGCGGAGATTGATTTCTTAGGCAACAGCATTCTGCCCGGCTCATACGCCTGTGTAAAGGTTGTAGATAACGGCTGTGGTATGTCCGAGGAGGTGCAAAAGCGGATATTTGAACCGTTCTTTACAACCAAATTTACCGGCCGTGGACTGGGGATGTCGGCAGTTCTCGGCATAATCAGAGCACACAGCGGTGCAGTGCAATTGTTCAGCAAAACCGGCATAGGCACCACCTTTAAAGTGTATCTGCCTTTGTCCGGTACCGCAGATGTCGCTGAAACAGCTACCTCTGCCGGGACTGCCGTCACCCATAAGAAAAGCTGTACGATTTTGCTGGTGGATGATGAGGAGTCGTTGCTGGCAGTTGGTTCTGCACTGCTCGAGGCGATGGGGTTTTTCGTCGTGACCGCAGCAAATGGCAATGAAGCTCTGGAGGTCTACCGTCTGCATAAATGCGGGATCGACCTTGTTATGATGGACCTGGTTATGCCAGGGATGGGTGGTGTTGAGGCGTACCGTGAATTGCGCAAAATTAACAGCGTAATCCCGATTATGATCTGTAGTGGGTACGGTGCAGAATCGGTGGAGGACGTAATAACAGATGATGAACGTGCCTGCTTTTTGCACAAACCGTACAAGCCGGCAGAGCTGCGCAGAGAGCTGAACAGGATGGTTGGCTGATATTTGGTGGGGCAGGATACAATGTCATAGTTTGGATTGTACCCTGTTTACGGTTCCCTTATTCCTGCTCACGCCAGTCAAGAGCACCTTGACACCCCTCTGCTTTTGCGGTAACTTGTCACGTCCAACCACAGGACGCCTGACGTTTTCGTCATTATCCCCGTATGTTAAAAGGTTCTCCGGCATGAAAATTACAGCGGTTATCCCTGCCCGTTACGCATCAACACGTTTTCCCGGCAAGGCCCTGGCGGAAATTGACGGCCGTCCGATGATCCAGCATGTCTATGAGCGTGCAACCCAGTCAAAACTGGTCAGCAGGGTTATTGTTGCTACTGATGACCTTCGTATTGCTGATGCGGTCAACGTGATCGGAGGTGAGGCCATCATGACCTCCATCAATCATGAAACCGGCACTGACCGTTTGGCCGAAGTGGCAGCCGGACTGGATGCTGACATAATTGTCAACCTCCAGGGCGATGAGCCGCTGATTGACCCGGCCATGATTGATCTTGCTATCCAGCCCTTTCTGGAAGAGGCTGACCTGCAGATGGGGACTGTCAAGACACGTATCAAGTGTCTGCATGATTTTCTTTCTCCCAATGTCGTTAAAGTTGTGACGGATAACCGTAATAATGCCCTTTATTTTTCCCGTTCTCCGCTCCCTTTCTTTCGCGATAAATGGAAGGATCTGAAAGACGAATCATTCTGTTGCGGCAAACTGCTCTGCTACAAGCATGTCGGGCTTTATGTGTACCGGCGCGATTTTCTGCTGAGATTTGCCACCATGCCGGCGACTTTTCTGGAGATATCCGAAAAACTGGAGCAGCTGCGGGCTATTGAAAATGGTATTAAAATACGGGTGGTTGAAACCGACTTTGAGTCGATAGGCGTTGATACACCAGAGGACCTGCTTAAAGCCCAGGAACAGTACCGCAAGCTCAATAAATAGAACCTATTACATGTATTGATATTCAGGAGCAGATACCATGAAAACCAAATTTGTATTTATCACCGGCGGCGTTGTTTCATCAATCGGCAAGGGGCTGGCGGCCGCTTCGCTCGGGGCGCTCCTGGAGGCGCGCGGGTTACGTGTGACGATGCAGAAACTCGACCCCTATATAAATGTTGATCCTGGCACCATGTCACCTTTTCAGCACGGTGAGGTTTTTGTGACCGATGACGGTGCCGAAACCGATCTTGACCTGGGACATTATGAGCGTTTTACAAATGCGGTACTTTCGCGAAAGAGCAATTTTACGACCGGTCAGGTGTATTTCTCCGTCATTACCAAGGAGCGTCGTGGTGATTATCTGGGGGGGACGGTCCAGGTTATTCCGCACATTACCGACGAGATCAAGCACAAGATCATTGAAAACGCCAAAGGCGCAGACGTGGCAATTGTCGAGGTCGGTGGTACGGTTGGCGATATCGAATCATTGCCGTTTCTTGAAGCGATCCGTCAGTTCCGCTTTGACCGTGGTCCGGGGAACGCGCTCTATGTTCATGTTACATTGGTGCCATACATCCGTACTGCCGGGGAACTTAAGACCAAACCAACCCAGCATTCGGTCATGGAGCTGCGCAAAATAGGTATTCAGCCGGACATTCTGCTCTGCCGCTGTGAGCGCGACCTGCCGGATGATATGAAGAAGAAAATTGCACTCTTCTGCAATGTGGGTGAAAAGGATGTTATTCCGGTTGTGGATTCCGAGCATATTTATGCGGTGCCCCAGGCGCTCAACAAAGAACATCTGGATGACCAGGTTGTCGAAAAGCTTAATATCTGGACCAAGGCGCCTGATTTGACCAAATGGCAGGATGTTGTGGAAAAACTGCGCCACCCCAGCAATGGCGAGGTGCGTATTGCCATTGTCGGAAAGTACGTCGATCTGACGGAGTCGTACAAATCTCTTTCTGAAGCGCTGACCCATGGCGGCATCGGCAACGATTGCCGGGTTTCACTGAAATATATCGATGCCGAAAAGATTGAACGCGACGGTGCTGACGGGCATTTTGAGGACGTAGACGGGATACTTGTTCCCGGCGGCTTTGGTGAGCGTGGCACGGAAGGGAAGATCATGGCGATCGAATATGCGCGTACACATAAAATCCCTTTCTTCGGGATATGTCTCGGCATGCAGATGGCCGTGGTAGAGTTTGCCCGCAATGTTTGCGGCATCACGGAAGCCTGTTCAAGCGAATTTCGTACAGAGGGTGGTGAGCCGCTGATCCATCTGATGGAAGAACAGAAGTCGGTCAGTAAAAAAGGCGGCACCATGCGCCTGGGTGCGTTCCCCTGCTCTGTTACCAAGGGAACGCTTGCCCATTCCTCCTATAACCAGACCGAGATAATGGAGCGTCATCGCCACCGTTACGAGTTTAATAACGCCTACCGTGAGATGTTGACTGGAAAAGGGCTTATCCTGTCAGGAGTATATAAAGATAAAGATCTGGTGGAGGTGGTTGAAATATCAGACCATCCCTGGTTTCTTGCCTGCCAGTTCCATCCCGAGTTCAAGTCCAAACCGCTGGTTCCGCACCCACTGTTCAGATCTTTTATTGCCGCCGCATTGGCGCAGAGAAATAAGGAGTAGATCATGACTCGTGAAATCTTATCCGGAAATGTGATGATCGGGGGCAACCGTCCACTGGTGCTGATCGCCGGACCATGTGTGATTGAGAATGAGACGGCAACCATGCGCCACGCCGAACGGCTGATGACTATTTGCAACGGTCTTTCAATCCCCCTCATCTTCAAGGCTTCCTACGACAAGGCCAACCGTACCTCTATACATGCCTATCGTGGTCCGGGGCTGAAAGAGGGGCTCGCCATTTTGCGCAAGGTAAAGGAAGCATTGGGCGTACCGGTGATTTCCGATATTCACTCTATCGAGCAGATTGCTCCGGCAGCCGAAGTGCTTGATATTCTTCAGATCCCGGCTTTCCTCTGTCGTCAGACAGACCTTCTGGTGGCGGCTGCAAAGAGTGGGAGAGTTATCAACGTCAAAAAAGGGCAGTTTCTGGCCCCTTGGGATATGAAAAACGTCGCCGGTAAACTTTCCGCAAGCGGCAATGAAAATATCATCCTCACGGAGCGCGGCGCTTCTTTCGGCTATAACAACCTGGTCGTGGACATGCGCAGCTTTCCTGTCATGCGTTCCACCGGTTACCCGGTTGTATTTGACGCTACTCACAGCGTTCAGCTCCCCGGAGGACAGGGGGATAGCTCTGGTGGGCAGCGCGAGTTTGTGGAATACCTGTCACGGGCGGCGGTTGCTACCGGGATTGATGGCATCTTCATGGAGGTGCATGAAGACCCGGACAAGGCGCTCTGTGATGGTCCTAATTCGATTCCGTTGAACGAGCTTCCAGCGTTGCTTAAGACATTGAAAGCCCTTGATTCTATTGTTAAACAGAGGCCCTCGGCATGACAATTATTGAAGAGGCACGGCGGGTAATTCGCGTTGAGGCGCTGGCTCTTACTGCTATGGCTGAGCGTATAGACGGTTCGTTTGAACAGGCAATTGACTTGATTTTAGGCAGCACCGGGCGGGTGATTGTCAGCGGCATGGGCAAATCCGGTCTGGTAGGGCAGAAAATTGCCTCCACTATGGCTTCTACCGGTACGCCGGCGTTTTTCCTGCATCCGGCCGAAGGAATTCACGGCGATCTGGGAATGATCATGAAGGGCGATGTCGTGATCGCCATTTCAAATAGTGGAGAAACTGAAGAAATACTGAGAATACTGCCATCGATCAAGCGTCTGGGAGCACATCTGGTTTCTATGAGCGGTAATCCTTCCTCAAACCTGGCCCGTTCAAGCGACGTTTTTTTAGATGTATCAGTGGCGGAGGAAGCCTGCCCGTTGGGTTTGGCTCCGACAGCGTCGACAACCGCTGCGCTGGCCATGGGGGACGCACTGGCTGTTGCACTGCTGGTTAAGCGAGGCTTTAAAGCTGAAGATTTCGCGATATTTCATCCCGGAGGGTCGCTGGGCAAAAAGCTGATCCTCAGGGTTGAAGACCTGATGCACTCTGGTGAAGCGGTGCCTTTGGTACAGGAAGAAACGTTGATGAAGGAAGCCCTGTTCGTTATTACCGCCAAGGGGCTTGGGGTGACCGGAGTTTGTGATTCAAGCGGCGCTTTAAAAGGCGTTATTACGGATGGCGATCTGCGCCGCTCGCTGGAGAAGGGATTTGATATCCTCAACCAGCGTGCTTCGGAAATCATGAAATATGGTCCGTTGCGTATCAAGCGGTCGGAGCTTGCTGCAGCCGCCCTGCAGATCATGGAACAGCGTGCCATCACCTCGCTGTTTGTTTTTGAAAACGATCTGAGTCCAGCACCATGCGGAGTTATTCACCTGCATGATATTCTCAAGGCAGGTATTGCCTGATGCGTGACAGACTTTCGGATATCCGTCTGCTGCTGCTTGATGTCGATGGTGTTATGACCGATGGCGGCATTGTTTATGATGTTAATGGCATTGAAACCAAAGTATTCAATGTCAAGGACGGGCATGGCATTAAAATGCTGCAGCGCCATGGCATTGAAGTCGGTATTATTACCGGTCGCACCTCTCCGGTTGTGGATTTCAGGGCCAAAGAGCTCGGGATCGAACTTGTGTATCAGGGGTCGCTTAAAAAAATTGATAGCTATCTTGATATAAAACGGAGAACCGGGCTTGAAGACAGCCAGATCGCTTATGTGGGTGATGATGTCATTGATGTTCCGGTTATGCGCCGCGTCATTTTTGCCGCGTCTCCTGCCGATGGAGTAATCGAAGCACGCAATGCCGCCCACTATGTGACATCACTGGGCGGCGGGCGCGGGGCTGTTCGTGAAGTATGCGATCTGATTCTTAAAGGCAGGGGGCTGTGGGACAGCGTTGCAGCCCGCTATGAGTTGTAGATTCAATCTCTGTGCCAAAACATCAATCCAACCACGTTATGCTGGACACTCCCGCTTCCCAATGGTATAGTTCCTGCCTATTATGATATCGCCAGTTTATATCAGGCCTTTGCTGGCACTTCTTGTGATTGCGGCGATTATCGGTGTCACGGCCGTAGTTTCCCGGAATGGTTCTCATGAACCCGCTTCGGTTCGGCCGGCCAATCAGCAGCTTCCCCACAATATTGATGTTGCCCTGAAAAAGGCTCATTTCTCAGAAATCCAGAATGGTCTTGTTGTTTGGGAGATCGTTGCGGAACGGGTTGCCTACGATAAAGGCGGAGATACGGCGTATCTTACCGATATCCGGATGGAGTTCAAGAATAACCTCCCGCAAGGACCGGTGACTGTCACTGCCGACAGTGGAGAGTATTCCAGCAAGGCGAAAAATGTCCGGCTTAAGGGCCATGTACACGTTGTTGCTGAAGATGGTGCCAGTTTTGATACCAGTTCGGTTGTGTATATTGGCGCAACCGATAAATTGTCGACGTCTGACCCAGTGACCTTTCGCCAGCAAAAACTTCAGCTTACCGCTGTTGGTATGGATCTGGGTGTCAAAAGCCAGCGGGCCCGTTTTTTTTCTTCGGTTAATGCATCGATTATTCCGAACTAGGCAGTCAGTTTTCAGTTCTTCTTTGTTTATGAATGTTTTTCTATTGCTATCCTCTTGTACTTGACTGGGTGTTGGCTGGTTCAGACCCCGGTAACTGGCCGTTGTTATAGGTGTTAAAGATGAAATTACAACAGTTTTACATGACAGCTGTCTTTTTGTGCTGCCTCTTTTCGGTATCCGAGGTTTTGGCTGCACCCCCGGTGCGTAAGGATCGTTCAAAGCTGCCGATCACTGTTAAGTCTAACGAAATGACCGCTGATAATAAGGGAAAGACAGCGATTTTTTCTGGTAAGGTTGTGGCAAAACAGGGAGATATAACTATATTCTCCGACAGGCTTGTCGTGAGTTATGCAGATAAAAACGAGTCAGTGGAGAAGATCGAAGCAACGGGTAATGTCAGGATTGTCCAGCAAGACAGGACCGGCTTTGCCGATCAGGCTGTCTATGAAAGCAACAATGGCCGTATTGTTCTGACCGGGACCCCTCGTGTTGTGCAAGGAAGTGACAGCATCAGCGGAAAAGTCATCACCTATTATGTTGATGATGAGCGGAGCGACGTTTCAAGCGGCGGCGATCCAAAAGCACGTGTAGAAGCGGTTATTAACCCGCCAGCAAGGAAGAATAATGCCGGAAGTCGCTAATACCTCGAGACTTTGGACGAAATCTCTGAAGAAAAACTATGGCAGCCGGCAGGTTGTCTGTGGTGTGGATATATCAATCACATCCGGAGCTGTCATTGGGCTGCTGGGACCGAACGGTGCCGGTAAAACAACGACTTTTTATATGGTAGTCGGGCTGTCACAGCCGGACGGTGGACAGGTCTTTCTCGGTGACGAAGAGATAACAAATCTGCCGATGTATCAGCGGGCCCGCCGCGGCATCAGCTATCTTCCGCAGGAGGCCTCTGTTTTTCGCAAACTGTCAGTGGCAGATAATCTGATGGCAATTATTGAAACGGTAGAATCTGATAAGCGTCTTGGCAGGCAGAGGATGGAGCAGTTACTGGAGGAGTTTTCCATTACGCACATTGCAGCATCCAAAGGGTATGCGCTTTCGGGCGGGGAGCGGCGACGGGTTGAAATCGCCCGAGCACTGATAACAAATCCCTCCTTCATTCTTCTGGATGAGCCGTTCGCAGGAATCGATCCGATTGCCGTGGCCGATATTCAGGAGCTGATTGTTTCTCTCAAAAACAAAAACATAGGTATATTGATTTCGGATCACAATGTCCGTGAAACATTGGGTGTCTGTGATCTTGCCTACATTATGAGCAGTGGTGTCGTTATTGAACACGGTACGCCGGACGAGATTGCTGCGAGTAAAAAAGCTCAAGAGATTTATCTGGGTAAAGATTTCCGTCTGTAGTTTGCACTGATTAATAGTTCATGATACCAGCCCTGTCGGGTACGAGGTCACTGTTTCATGGCAATGGAGATGCGACAACAACTGAAAATGTCACAGCAGCTGGTGATGACTCCCCAGCTGCAGCAGGCTATCAAGCTGCTGCAGTTGACACGTATGGAACTTCAGGAGCTGGTGATTCAGGAGCTGGAGGAGAACCCGCTCCTTGAAGAATCTACCGAAATGGAAGAAATACACGAGCCGGATACGCTTGAGGTGGCTGAACAGGAATTTGAACCTGCTGAGGAGAGTACGGATTTTCATGAGGTAGAAACCGGTGAGGAGACTCTTCGGGATTGGGACAGCTATCTGGATGGTTACAATTATAGCTCCGGAGAACAGCAATACGGCGGTGATGATGAACGTCCTTCCTTTGAAAACCTGCTGACTCGTAAGGGTACATTGATTGATCACTTGTTGTGGCAGCTCCACATGGGACAATATTCTGAAATGGATGTTCGTGTGGGTGAGGTGATTATCGGTAATATTGACGACTCGGGTTACCTCAGGGCTTCCCTTCAGGAAATAGCTGCAGCAAGTGCTGCAACGGAAGAGGATGTTGAGGATGTGCTTGAATGCATTCAGGAGTTTGATCCACCCGGCGTTGCAGGGCGTGATCTGCGTGAATGTCTGCTTATCCAGGCAAGAAGTCTGGGGATGAAGGGAAGTGTCGTCGAAAGCATCCTGCAGAATCATCTTGGTGACCTGGAAAAAAGAAATTACAAATTGATAGCCCGGTCTTTGAAGGTTGACCTGAACCAGGTGTTGGCAGCATCCAGGATAATTTCCGAATTCGACCCGCGCCCCGGTTCATCATTTAGTACTGATGATGTGCATTACATCTCTCCCGATATTTTTGTGCATAAGGTCGGAGACGATTATGTTGTGATGCTGAATGAGGAGGGGTTGCCTAATCTGAAGGTCAGTACCCAGTATGCAGATGTGCGCGGAAATGGTAGTATTGACTCCCAGGCTGAACATTATATCAATGATAAAATGCGCTCGGCTGTCTGGTTGATAAAGAGCATTCAGCAACGGCAGCGAACCATCTATAAGGTTGCAAAAAGCATAATCCGTTTTCAGCGCGAATACTTTGATCATGGTATAGAGTACCTGCGACCATTAGTACTGCGAGATATTGCGGAAGATATCGGTATGCATGAATCAACCATCAGTCGGGTCACCACAAATAAATATATGCAAACGCCGCAGGGATTGCTGGAGCTTAAATACTTCTTTAACAGCGGTCTGTCGACAAGCGAGGGTGATTTTGTCGCCTCTGAAAGCGTTAAAAACAGAATTAAAGATATTATTGAAAAGGAAAATCCCAAAAAACCGCTTTCCGATCAGAAAATTGCCGAACTGCTGGCAGATCAGACGGTGAACATAGCCAGGCGTACGGTAACCAAATATCGCGAGATGCTTAATTTCGGATCTTCTTCTGAACGTAAACGACATTTTTGACGACCTGCTGATTCGGCAGGCGTCTATTTCACAACACAACCACACAGGAGGTTTGTATGCAGGTAGCGATGACATTCAGGCACATGGATCAGAGCGATGCTCTCAAGGCATATGCTGAAGAAAAACTCGAGAGGGTAACGAAGTATATTGATGACCCTATTAATGTGCAGGTCTACTTTTCCGTAGAAAAGAAGATTCGCCACATTGTTGAAATTGTTATTAATGCAAAAGGGGTCAGCACCAAGGCTTCCGATACCACCCATGACATGTACGCCGCTGTAGATGCTGTCATCGACAAGATTGAACGTCAGCTTGTTCGCTACAAGGAAAAAATAAAGGCCCACAAACCAAACGGCGATGAGCATGGTCGCCAGATCTCCAAGAAGATTTTTGAGGCTGAGAGTATCGAAGCCAGCACCGGAACAGTCGTTATCAGAACAACTACTGAGACCGCCAAGCCGATGTCTGTAGAAGAAGCTGTCATGCAGATGGATCTTCTTCATAAAGACTTTATTGTGTTCACCGATGCCGACAGCAGTGAAATTAATGTCATGTATCGTCGTAAAGATGGGAATATCGGCCTGATTGAGCCGCATCGCGCCTAAGTAAACCAGGTCGCCATGGACGTTATTTCATCACTCTCGATACAGGACATGCTGACTGAAAATGAGTATGGTCTCGGTTTGTCACTTCTGGCCGGCAAACAGGGACTTACCCATCGTGTCTCCAGCTCCCGTATTCAAAAACCGGGGCTGGCATTGGCCGGTTATTCCGAGCACCTGCATCCGGACAGGCTGCAGGTGCTCGGCAACACCGAAATATCCTATCTCCAGCAAATCGACAGCCGGGTTGCTGCAGAAAACCTTGCCACCCTGTGCAGTTTTCCGATATCCTGCTTCGTAGTCACCAAAAATCTGCGTCCGCCGCAGCTCCTGCTCGATCTGGCTGATTCTCACGCTATACCGGTGCTTGCAACCGCTCATCAATCATCAACCTTTATATCGCTGATAACCAAATTCCTCGAGGAACGGTTGTTGCCGACTACCAATCTGCACGGCGTACTGATGGATGTGCTTGGGGTCGGGGTTCTCATCTCCGGCAAAAGCGGCATCGGCAAGAGTGAATGTGCCCTCGATCTCGTCATACGCGGCCACCGTCTGGTAGCCGACGATATGGTATTCATAAAGAAGAAGATGCCGGCGGTGCTTGTTGGGCAGGCTGATGAGTCGCTTCAGTATTTGATGGAGATTCGCGGCCTTGGCATCATAAATATCAAGGATCTTTACGGCGTTTCGGCAATCAGAGATAAGAAGATTGTTGATATGCTGCTGGAGTTGGTAGAATGGGATGAATCGTATGAATATGATCGGCTGGGAGTTGATGATCGCACCGTCACGATCTTAGGTATAGAGATACCGCATATCATCATTCCCGTTAGACCAGGTCGCAACCTTGGCTCAATTATCGAAGTAGCCGCTCGTAATAACCTGCTGAAAGGAATGGGGTATCATTCTGCCCGGGATTTCCAGGAACGGCTGCTGGCGCGTATCGAAGCCAGACCCATCGGGGACGAGGTAGAGTAGGATATGCGTATTATAGTCATCACCGGTGTGTCAGGTTCCGGGAAATCTACCGCTGTCAGGGCCCTGGAAGACGAAGGCTATTACTGTATCGATAATTTGCCGGTACGACTGTTCATTCCGTTTGTCGACTTGATTGGCAAATCTGATGAAACCTTCAAGGGGATCGTGCTTGTTGCTGATATCCGTGGACGTGAGTTTTTCAAAGGGTATGAAAGTGCTTTTCACAGGATTGCTGCTGCGGGTCACACCGTAGAAATATTCTTCTTTGATGCCCTGGACGATATTCTTGTACGGCGCTTTTCTGAGACGCGTCGTCGCCATCCTGTCGAAGGGCAGTGCACGGTTGTAGAAAGCATACGTATTGAGCGGGATCGTCTGAGCAGCCTGCGGCAGATTGCAACCAGAATAATCGATACAACAGAATTTACGGTACATCAGCTTAAGGATTTTATCCTGAGAATTGTCAGGGGCGAGGAAAAAGAAAATCAGCTGATTATTGAAGTTCAGTCATTTGGTTTCAAGTACGGTGTACCGCTTGAATCGAGCATTGTCATGGACGTCCGCTTTCTTCCGAATCCGTATTTTGTGCCGGAACTGAAAAACGGCTCAGGTCTTGATGATAAGATCCGTGATTATGTCCTTGATAACGTCGTTACTGCACAATTTCTGGATCACTTTTTCCCTCTTCTGGATATGTTGTTGCCTGCACATCGTCAGGAAGGGAAGTCATACTTAACAATCTCAATTGGTTGTACCGGTGGTCGCCATCGTTCTGTAGCCATAGCAGAAGCCACCGGAATGCACATACAGGAAACGTGGCCCTCAGTGAGAATTATTCACAGGGATATTGAAAAGGGGCTTAAATGATAGGATTAGTACTCGTTACCCATGCCGGACTGGCAACTGCTTTAAAGTTGTCAGCAGAGATGATTGTTGGAACCATTGAAGGCTGTGTCACCGTGGAGGTTGCTCCCGATGAGATAGCTGATGATATCATGGCCCGGGTCGTTGCTGCCGTTGAGTCGGTGCAATCAGACGGGGCTATTATCATGACCGATCTCTTTGGCGGTACACCGTCCAATATGGCGATGTCGTTTTTAAAAGAGGGGTGTATTGAAGTCATTACCGGGGTTAATCTGCCGATGTTGATCGAGTTCTGTTCGCGCCGTGAACGCATGCCGGTTGCAGAGCTTGCCGCTGACCTGCATCGAACCGGGCGCGAAGGAATCATCGTCGCCGGAGAATTCTTGAAGTAAATTAGCACCAGACCCTGAAAGACAGAAACAGGATACGTGCGTTAACGAAGTCATTTTCTGTCATAAGAATCAGAAAATGACTTCTCACTTACTGAGGAAACCTGAAATATGCTCCAGAAAGAATTATTGATAGTAAACAAACTCGGATTGCATGCTCGCGCATCGGCACTCTTCGTGAAAACCTCCAGTCGTTTCGGTTCTGACATCAAGCTGGCCCGTGAGGGTGTGGAAGTTAATGGCAAAAGCATAATGGGCATTATGATGCTGGCGGCTTCAAAGGGTTCCTCTGTCCGGTTGACGGTTGAAGGTGCCGATGAATCCGAAGCTTTTCAGACGATTAGCGAACTTATCGCTAACGGCTTTGGAGAAGAGTGATATGCGGATCTTCTCCGGAATCGCGGCTTCGCCCGGGATTGCAATGGGAAGACTGTGTATTATTGACCGGAAACGCGCGGTCGTAACCGAGTATCAGATCAACTCTGAAAGTGTACATCATGAAGTAGCCCGCTTGGCTCAGGCCATTGAAGATACCCGCGTTGAACTTGAAATACTTAAAACCCGCCTTGCTGAAACAAATGGGGAGACCCACCTGTTTTTCATTGAAACCCACCTGATGATACTGGCTGATGAGCGTCTCATCACTGAAACATCAGATATTATCAGGACCGGTATGATTAACGCCGAAGGGGCCTTAAGGCGCACCCTGCACCGCTACCGTGAGACTTTTGCCGGCATTGATGATCCGTATCTTCGTGAACGTATCAGCGATGTCGAAACCGTGATTGAGCGTGTGCTTCGCAACATGAGCGGTGAAGCCGTCGAACCGCTCCCGGAACAAGAAGGTCAGGTTATCATCGCGGCACACGACTTTTCACCCGCCGATATGCTCCAGGTCAACCGTAATAACGTCCTTGCCATCATAACTGAAATTGGCGGCCGAACATCGCACACGGCTATATTGGCACGCGCCCTTGATCTGCCGGCAGTTATGGGTGTTGAGGGTATAACCGATCTTTTGCTTGATGACGCCGCTATAATTGTCGACGGTTTGTCAGGTGTTGTTATTGTAGACCCGGATCAGGAAACATTTCAGTCATCACTCCGTCGTAAGCAGCATTATGAATATGTTGAATATGAACTCCTGAAAACAGCGCCACTCCCGGCCGTTACCCTTGATGGGCACTCGATCTATTTGCGTGGGAACGTAGAAGTGCCGGAAGAGGGCGCTTCTGTTTTGGGGCACGGAGGTGACGGGGTTGGTTTATACCGTACAGAGATGCTCTTTATGAACCGTGTCTCCATGCCGGATGAGGAAGAACAGGTTGCGATATATCGCTCGATGCAGGAGGCTATTGCACCACATCCTCTTACTATTCGGACGCTTGATGCCGGCGGAGACAAACTGCTTGATGGTATGGATCAGACAGCGGAGATCAATCCGGCTCTGGGTGTCCGGGCTATCCGCTTGTCGTTGAGCATGCCTCATGAGTTTAAAAAGCAGTTGCGGGCAATCCTGCGGGTTAGTGCTGATGGTCCGGTCCGGATTATGTTCCCGATGATTTCAGGGATTGAGGAAGTGCGCATGGCAAAAGCGCTGCTCGAAGAAGCGAAACAGGAATTAACCACCTCCGGTGTCCGCTTTGACAGTGCTGCCAAGGTTGGTGTGATGATTGAAATTCCGGCGGCAGTCACCCTGGCAGACCTTCTGGCGCGTGAAGTGGATTTCTTCAGCGTAGGTACTAACGACCTGATTCAATATACGTTGGCAATTGATCGCAGCAACGAACAACTGTCGCATATGTATCAACCGCTCCATCCGGCAGTATTGAGATCACTGCGACGGGTTGTGCAGGCCGCTCATGGCGCTGGAATCCCTGCTTGCCTGTGTGGAGAAATGGCCGGAGATCCTCTTTACCTGCCCGTTTTACTCGGCCTTGGCTTCGATGAACTCTCAATGGGAGCCGGGTCAATCCTGCGTGTTAAACAGATTCTCCGTCGCTGTACGTTGGAACGTGCCGCTGCCATTGCTGAAGGGTGCTTTGCTTTTTCAACCGCTGCTGAAGTTGAAATGTATCTCAAATCACAAATTACATTGGATGTAGCAGAAAGTATTGACTAATGACTCCTGACCTGATCTATCCAGCTTTTGCATTTGTTTTCGGCACGCTTGTCGGTTCATTCCTGAATGTCTGCATCTGCCGTTTGCCGAAAGATGAATCAATCGTTTCTCCGCCATCGCACTGCCCGGTCTGTTCCTATCAGATCCGCTGGTATGACAATATTCCGCTGTTGAGCTATCTGTTCCTGCGGGGGAAATGTCGCGGGTGCGGCACCCACATATCCATCCAATACCCGTTGGTAGAGCTACTCAACGGGGTTCTGGCCATGCTGCTTTTTCTCCGCTTCGGTCCGACACCGGCATTTGCGGCCCTGTTCCTGTTCTGTTCTGCCCTGGTGGTGATCACCTTTATTGACATCGAACACCAGATTATTCCGGACGAGATATCGCTATCCGGAATTGTCGTCGGATTTGCTCTGTCATTCTTTCTGCAGGGGCACGGTTGGCTGAACTCGTTACTTGGTATCCTGCTGGGGGGAGGGAGCCTGCTGCTGGTTGCCTATTCGTATCAACTGTTGACCGGTAAAGAGGGGATGGGTGGTGGTGATATCAAGCTGCTGGCCATGATGGGCGCCTTTTTGGGGTGGAAGGCGGTACCGTTTATAATCTTTGCCAGTTCACTGATCGGCTCAGTGGTTGGTATTTTCATCATGTTGGTGCAGAAAAAAGATTCCAAGCTGGCGATTCCGTTTGGTCCCTACCTTGCCGTCGGAGCGGTACTGTATATATTTTACGGCAAAGCGCTCATTCGCTGGTATCTGGGGCTGAGTGGTTTTTATCAAGGTTGATCATGGCCAATTACCGCCCCAGTCTGACCGCTTCAATCCTGGCTTTTTTGGGGCTACTGCTTCTCTTGACTTGGCTCCTCTTCAGTCTGTTAGCATTTAAGACCGCTGCCAACGATCTGTACGCCCAAAAAAGTGAACATGCCCGTACGCTGCTTAAGGCTTTTGTCAGCCTGCTCCCCGACTCAATTCCGACTTCTGAAGGCTTCATACCTCCCGATTCACAAGCAGCGCGATATATTCAAAACCTTTCTGCTGAGTCCGCTTTCAGCCGTATGACTTTGCTCGACAAAAACGGCGCTGTCATCTTTAGTGCCGGTCCAGAGGGTAGTGACGCATACGCTCCGTTTGATGGCCTTTCCAAAACTGCGGAAGGTAGTTATATCCGTCCCGACGGCAACGGTGTAGTTCATCTCAGCACTGTCTTGCGCGACGGTAAAAATGTTGGTAAAGCCGGGCTGTTGCTCTCGCTCGCTCCTGAAAAAGCACGACTTAATCGTTCCCGTGAAATGTTAATGGCGTATTTTGTGCTGGATTTTATTTTACTGCTCGGTTTGGGCTCATTTGTTCTTGCGCGGATTGTTGTCAACCCGATTAACCGTTTACTGAGCGCAACGGAAAAAATCACCGGTGGACAGTACAGCCAGCGTTTGAAAGTGTCCGGCAGCGCCGAGCTTGCGCAGCTGGCCGTAGCGTTTAATGAAATGGCATCTGCTCTGCAGGCCAAAGATCACCTGGTTTCAGAGCAGATGACCGCACTGGAAAAAGCCAATTCAGACCTGAGCCTGGCTCGTGAAGAAACTCTCCGTACCGAAAAAATGGCTTCTATTGGTCTGCTGGCAGCTGGTATGGCTCATGAAATAGGGACGCCACTCGCAGCAATAATGGGCTATGCCGAGCTCTCTGCCGGTGAACAGCCGGAAAACTCTGCCATCCAGGATTATGCAAGACGGATAACAGAAGATTGCTCCCGGATCGACCGTATTGTGCGTGGCCTGCTTGATTTTTCCCGTCCGAGGGCACCCGGCGGAGAAAATGCCGATGTACGTGAAGTCGTGCTCTCAACTGTTGATCTTATGACGCAGCAGGGTCTCTTCAAAGAATTGGATCTGGTTACCGACGTTGATCAGTCGCTGCTGCTCGCCAGATGCGATCAGCACCAGCTTCAGCAAGTGGTCATAAATCTGCTTTTAAACAGCCGTGATGCCACTCCAAGTGGCGGTGCCATCACTGTCAGGGCCTTACGAGAGGGTGACCATATCTGTTTGGAGGTTCGCGATAGCGGTACCGGCATTGCCGAAGAAGCCATGAAACATATCTTTGACCCGTTCTTCACCACCAAACCGCCCGGCAAGGGTACCGGATTGGGATTGGCAATTTCTTCACGGATTGTTGAAGGTTTTGGCGGGAGCATTACCGCTACAAGTAAAATTGGTAAAGGAAGTTGCTTCAGCGTCAGGCTGCCGCTGGCACGGTCGGAACAAGGGGGGGAACTGTGAGTGCTAATCAGCATATCCTGATCATAGACGACGAAGAAAACATGCGTCATATGTTGTCGGTCATGCTGGCTCGGCAGGGATACCGAGTCGACTCGGCCGCAAATGGCGCAGAAGGACTGAAGTGCCTTCTGGTCAATGTGTATGATTATATCCTCTGTGATATAAGAATGCCGGAAATTGACGGTAAAACATTTCTGGTGCGGGCGCTGGAGGAACATGTCACCGCACCGATCATAATGATGTCGGCCTACGGCACCGTAGAGGTGGCGGTAGAGTGCATGAAGCTGGGTGCCTATGATTTTATATCGAAGCCGTTTAAAAAAGATGAAATCATCATGGTACTTAAAAAAGCAGAAGAGCGTGAGCGACTGAAAACCGAAAACAGCCAGTTGCGGGAAGTTGCGGCCGGCCATTTCTCCTATGGCGGAATCCTGAGCCGTAATGCCCGGATGCAGGACATCTTCAGCCAGATCCGCAAGGTTGCTGACCTGAAGACGTCCATACTTGTGCTGGGTGAGTCCGGGACCGGAAAAGAGCTCGTTGCCGGTGCCGTTCATCTTAACGGCAGACGTGCGCAAAAACCTTTTGTGGCGGTAAATTGCGGCGCTATCCCGGAGAACCTCCTTGAAAGTGAATTGTTCGGGCACGTCAGGGGTGCCTTTACCGATGCTTTCAGTGACAAAGCCGGACTTTTTGAGCAGGCTGATGGCGGTACCCTGTTTTTGGATGAAATAGGCGAGATGCCGCTCGCTCTGCAGGTGAAATTACTGCGGGTGCTTCAGGAAGGTGAAATTAAAAGGGTTGGTGGCTCTGCTTCTAAAAAAATAGATGTCAGAGTTATTTCCGCGACATCGCGCAACTTATCTGCTGATGTGGAAAGCGGCCGCTTTCGGGAGGATCTCTATTTCCGGCTGAACGTGTTTTGCCTGCAGTTGCCGCCGCTGCGCGAGCGCGTAGAAGATATCCCTTTGCTGGCGGAGCATTTTGTGAGGCGCCACGGAAGTGATAATGATAGTCTGACGTGGCGCATTGAACCGGATGCAATGCGCAGCCTGATGGCGCACCGCTGGCCGGGCAATGTACGCGAACTTGAAAATGTCATCGAGCGCGCCTGCATACTTTGTGACGATGGCCGCATTACCTCTGTCTGTCTGCCTTCTGCCATTAGTCTTGCCCGTGAATGCCGGTGGGAAGAATTGGTCGGTGATGAAAATCTTTCTATTAAAAAAGCCGAAGATACCATTGAGCGTGAATTGATTCGGAAGGCGCTTGTAAAAACAGGTGGTAATCGTACGCAAGCCGCAAAAATACTTGAAATAAGCCATCGTTCACTGCTTTACAAAATCAAGGAGTATGGGATACTGTGACACAAAACTAATTTTGAAAGGAACACACATGCTGAAAAAACTTTGTATTGCTGCAGTGCTCACTATTGTTGCCGCTTCATCCTCTTATGCAATGGCCAAAGAGGGGTGCGGAGGTGAGTGTACATCCTGCCACACCATGACCCCGCAGGAAGCAACTGGCCTCATTAAAAAAATCGGTGGAACAGTTACGTCGGTGCGGCAATCCCCGGCACGGGGATTATATGAAATGCTGATCGAGAGAGACGGCCGTAAGGGCGTTCTCTTCATGGATTACGGTAAGAAACACCTCATTCAGGGTGCTGTGTTTGATCTGGAAAATCTTGAACAGGTTATTGCCCACAAAGACGAACTGCCACAGCCAAAGCCGCTGAAGCCTGTCGATGTTAAAACTATACCTGTTGCACATGCGGTTATTATGGGTAATCCAAAAGGCACAAAAAAACTGTACGTCTTTACCGATCCCGACTGTCCCTACTGCAGGACAGGTCATGCCGAACTGAAAAAACTGGCAAAGATCGCACCTGACGTTGCGATCCATATCATGCTTTTTCCGCTGCCAATGCATCCCGGTGCATATGACAAGTCCAGAACCGTGCTTGAATCAAAAAGTCTCGACCTGCTGGACAAAGCCTTTGAGGGCAAGGAGATTCCCAAGCCGACCAAGGAAAGCAGCAAAAAGTCTATTGACGAAATTGCAAAGTTTGCCGCTGCCAACGGTATTTCCGGTACCCCGACTATGGTGCTGCCGGATGGAACAATTCAGGTCGGAATGCGCGACGCGGAAACGATGAAGAAGATGCTGGAAATAAAGTAGAATTTAATAATTGATATAGGGAGGTTTCTCGGGTATTACATAAGTGGCTTTAAATTAAAATACTATAAATGCCGATGGCGTTTGTTGGTGAAACGGTCACTGAGGGTTGTCCCTTATGGCGCAAAAATGCAACAGTACCAAAGCGGAAGGTTTTACTCTGCTGGAACTGGTCATTGTTCTTGCTGTAATCGCCTGTCTCGGCGCCATTGCAACTCCGGTCGTGGCCGCCTACTATGCTAACTGTGCGTTGAAAATCACCATGTACGACATCTGTCAGGTTGTCAAGGAGGCCAAAGCACTGTCTCTGTCATCGGATCAAGACTATGCAGTCGCATTCAATACCGGCAACAGCAGCGTGTCTTTGGTTTCAGGCCGGGGGATGGATGGGAAGTGGAATACTCCCGACGATCACGTACTGCGCTCATTCAGGGTCGCTGCTAAAGGTGGCGGTCTTGGCTTTGGATACGGCGCCTGCGGTCCGATTCCCGGTTTGTCTGAGTCGGAGGATGGTGTGACTTTTCAGGTTAACAATTCGATGGTTTGTAATCAGGGTCTGACGAGCAATGCCGGTACGGTATATCTGATAAACAATCAAGGGTGCTCCATGGCGCTTACGGCAAATTCGTCTGCTGTCGGGTATGCTTTGCGTCGCTGTGCTAATGGGGTGTGGGAGAGGTTGTGATGAGTCCATTGTTGTCGGTTATGACCGGAGCCGGTGGCTAAGTTCACTGTTAAATTGTATTTGACTCACTGAAACATTGATAGCTATAAGGTCCCTTGCTGTGAAAAAATTGCATAGCAAGGGGTTTCTTTATGCCGATTTTGTTATGAATAAATTGCATAGCTATTAAACTTCTCTGTGAAACAGCTGATATTACAGATGTATATATGCTGCAAGCCTGTGGCACTAAATTTGCTTTGCTTCCTGCGTGTTCTCGACATTGGATAAATAATAGCGGGCATTTTGAGCTGCAATTGATATGTGAAGGGGAAAAAGCATGAGTGATGTTTCAGAAAAAGAGTTATCCGATATAGAACTTTGCTACAAAGCGATGGGGCTTTCGTTCAGTGACAATCCTGAACAGGTGGAGAGAACCTACCGGAAGCTTAAGGGCGAGTACGGCAAAGCCATGACCTCGCCAGATCCATCTGAGCGCGGTACTGCATCTGAAAATCTGAGACAGCTTGAAGAGCTGTTCGCAACCATAACCGGGTCGCTGATCTACAAAGATTACGCCCGTGAATATGAAAAGTATAAAGAGCTGAAAGCAGAAAAACTGGCGGATCGCAGGCAAAAACAGCAACAAAAACCAGTTGTAGAAGAAAAACTGATTAACTGCCCGTATTGCAAAAAACTTATTTCGCCTAAGCTGAAAGTGTGTATCTATTGTCGTGGGAAAATACTGACGCCGATGGAACAGTTGATGGCGAAGGTGTTTTCAACCAGGAACGTTGTTGTTGCAGTTGTTGTCCTTGTTCTGATGGGTTTAGGTGCCGTAATAATGTTGAATCCCGGTTTGTTCAAGTAGCTGAGATTAATGAGATGAGAACAGTAAAGTTGTTTTTACCCTAGGCCACCTGACTCCTTGGAGTAAAGGCCTTTGTTAATCAAAAACAGGGCTTACATTTCAGTAAGCTTAGTATAATAAAAAAATATCAGGGCAGGTAATTTATGAGCCGCCAATTAAATGAAAAAGGTTTTACATTGGTAGAACTTCTCGTGGCAATCACGATCATGGCGATCGGAATTCTGGCGGTGGTGCAGATGCAGGTTGTCGCGCTACAGTCAAACTCCATTGCCAACAAGCTAGGGGTGGCTACAAGTCTGGCCCAAGAGGTCATGGATGATATTCAATCCTGGGATATTAATACCCCACCGGTTGACGGAGCCTTTACCACTGATTCTGTAGCGGTAGCATATAACCGCCTTGGCCCTGGGATGAATGTAGGTAGTGTGACTTTTCCGGACTCCGGTACCTACAATGCAACCTATACGATCACCCTTGTGCAGCCTGATCTTGCAACGGCATTTATCTCTGTAACAGTTACCGGTGGGGGGAGAACTGTCACCCTGACCAGTCTTAAAAGGATTGTGTGATGAAACGTACCTTGCATACACAAAAGGGTTTTACACTGGTTGAAATATTGATTGTCATGGCCATGATGGGCATCGTAATGGGGGCGGTATATTCGCTGTACATTACCAATTTGCGCACGGCTTATACATCTGATGAGACCGTTGAGGTACAGCAAAATCTGCGGATTGCCATGGATATGGTCACACGCGACTTACGCATGGCCGGCATGTTGGTCAACTATGGTAATAACGTGCTTCCTGTCTCGGTCGTCGTTAACGATACCGGACCGAACAGCTCCGATGGCATTACCATGAATATGGCTTCTGCTACAGCCGCTTATGCAAAAATCAATGCCGACATTACACCGGCTGGAACGTCAGCAACCTTTTCGCTTGTTCCTGCAACCAGAGCCGAACAGGCGGGAGATGGCGATGTCCTGCAGGTTAACGATGTGGTGAGGATTGTCAGGCCTCTTCAGAATACCCAGCCGGCTGTCGTCAGTCCGGCCACAGATGCTACCTTTACGGTCACTGCAGTAGTACGGCAAGATAAGCTGTTTGAAGAAACCGGGTATGTTGCGCCGACTGTTACACTGGGGGATGCGACTGGTGCTACCCTGGCTGGTGTCGAATTCAAGCGCGGTGATATGATTGCAAAAGTGCATGCGACCGATACGACGGTAACACCATCACCTAACACAGTCCAGTATGCGGTCCTTACCTACGCAGTAGCGCCGCCAACCGCGACAACTGATCCCGGTTGCCCAGTGAATCAGCGTTGTCTTGCCCGTCGCCTTAACGGCGAAACAAGCGGTGCTAATCCTGTTTGGCAGATAGTTGCGCAAAACATTACCAATTTTCAGCTGAGTTACCTGCTGGATGATGATAGTGTTAGTGCTGTTCCTGCGGACAGGTCCCTCATCAAGGGGGTTCTGGTGACAGTTTCCGGAGAGACTGCAACAGTAGCTGGAAGTGTGCCGAAAACAAGGCAACTGACTTCAGTTGTGAAGTTGAGAAACAGGAGATTATGATGGTTTCTATGGCAAATAATATTGAAATGCCGCCTGTCGCATCATGTAAAGAAACCTTGGATAATGAACGGGGAATCGTGCTCATTATCGTACTGGTGATGCTGGTACTTCTCAGCATCTTGGGCGCGACTGTGCTTACAAACTCTACATCTGAACTACGAGTGACCGGTAATTACCGCAACCAGCAGCAGGCTCTTTTTGCAGCAGAGGGCGGGTTTGAACAGGGACAGATCAGCGACGCTATTTACAGCATGATTCCAAATATTGGGGAGACATGGTACGGCACTATATCCTACACCAGTGCGGGTGTAGTCACTGTTACGAAAGATGCCATAGCAGAGGCTGGTGCTGTTAATACTGCACAGGTGGCCGCTACGAATATCGGCAGCGGTCCTCCTCCTCCGGGTTCCGGTTTTGATGATACCTTTCAGGCTAACCTGTATGATCTTGATGTAACCGGTTTTGGCCCTGATAATACAGAAATAGAAATAAACTCCAGCATCGCACGGATGCAGGCAAAAAGTGCGTACTATTGACAGGATGCTGACAACAAGGAGGACGATATTATGATGAAATATGCACTGAACCTGGTTATTGCTGGTGGCGTTTTTGTTTGTATGTTGGCAGGAGGGCTATGTACGACAACAGGTGCAGCAGACACGCCAGTTGTTGTTAACAATAAACAGCGTGCAACGTCCTATGTTCCGGATGAAATCTATGAGGGCCGTTATCTTACGACCAGACTTTTTTATCGCAGCCCGGATTCTCCGCTCTGGCGCCGTATGGTAAAGTTTGACGACTTCCGTACTATTGTGACCTGTAAAGACGCACTCACTGCGTTTGAAACTACCGGCACCTGGCAGGGGCACCTGAATCCGAACGGTTCATGCAGCGCAGTAACAGCAGAACCAGCAATCTTTGCAATTGGTAATCGCATTAATTATGAAAGATTGCTGGGTAAATAATTCAAAGTGTGCGCTGTGATCGCAGCTAGACAAAAGACTGGAGAGTCCCTTATGAAACGTCATATCCTGGTTAATATGCTGTTTTTGATCGTTTTATTGTGGTCAGCCGCATCCTATGCGTTACCTGACAGGTATCCCGGTGACACGTCAATTTACGGTGGCACTGCGACGGCAACGAGTCCCAATGTGCTTATTATTGTGGATACCTCTGGCAGTATGGACTGGACGGTACCGGGTACACAACTACCCTATAACTCTGCCACTGTGTACCCGTTGCAGGATGGATGCAAAGTCGTGACATCTTATATTTGGAAAGGTAAAATTCGCTATACTACGACTAATACTAAATGTGCTACAAATGCAGTTTATAATGCTTCTAATGATACCAAGCTGCTTGATAGCGTTGAGTCTGTAACTACTTCGTGTAATACCCTAGACCCTAAGACCCTGTTAAAAACAACCGGAACGTATGCAGGCAAGGCATTAACCACTGCCGGCAGCTGTAATACGAGTGATGATGGTTCATATTTTCTGGGTAACTATATGAACTGGTTAAATGGGCCAGTGGTTGATGTGAAAAAGATAGCTATTGCCAGGGATGTTGTTAAAAATATCATACAGACTACCAGCGGTGTTAACTTTGGGCTGATGAGGTACGACAGTGTTAATAGTGAGGGTGGCCGTTTTATAAAGGTAAATGTTCTTAGTAAAGACTATGTTACCACCGTAAAAAACATGGATGGGGACTTTCTCACCACAACTACCCCTTCAACGAAGAACAGGACTGCCCTGCTTGCTGCCGTTGATACGTTGACTGCGAGTGGCGCTACACCGCTAGCAGAAACGCTCTTTGAAGCGTTGCGCTACTTTAGTGGAAATGCATCTGCCTTTGGTAATACCATCGGCCTTACGGACGGATTGTATACCACCCCCATAGGCTCCGAATGTCAAAAAAATTATGTTATTTTCATAACGGATGGTGCATCCACCGCAGATAATAATGTCATTCTGGATACTATTGGCACAAATGGTGACACTGATGGTGACACAGCAGAGCCTAAGAATATAAATCATCCGTATTGGTGTTCCTATCACTTGTGTGATAACTACTGGTGGGATTATTACCATTCTCTTGATGATGTTGCTAAGGTCTTGTATGACACAAAGGAGATTGTGACCTATACAGTCGGTTTTGATCTCTCCTCTGATCTTATAGCAGTAGATTTGTTGAAACGTACTGCTGACAGCGACCACGGTCATGGCGCGGCTTATTTGGCTGGTAACCAGGCGGAGCTGACAAAGTCTCTCACCCAGATAGTATCTAATATTATGGTGCAGGATACCTCCTTTGTGGCCCCGGTTGTGCCGGTAAGCCCGGAAAATCGGACTGCCAGTGCTAGCCGTGTCTATATAGGTCTGTTCAAGCCGCTAAACGGCATACCATGGCAAGGAAATCTAAAAAAATACGGTTTAGATTCAAGTAACTATTTGACTGATAGAGATGGTCTTTTTGCTAGTTCTGTTGATCTGGTGAACAATACTACGCTGAAGTCAGGTGCAGATGGTCTTGATGACAGGACAGGCCTGAGCGGTGTGGTCAACGGCGCTTTTATTTCAACGTCGTCATCATTCTGGGGAACTACACAGGATGGCGGCAAAGTGTCCAGTGGTGGTGTTGGAGAGCGGTTGCTTACCAGGACTACTGCAAGGAAAATCTATACCAATAAGGATGCGGCCCAGCCGGATTTAACGCAGACGACCAACGCATTCAGTGTTGCAAATATCACAAAAGAGGATGTGAGTCTGCTGAGCGATACAGAACGGGATAAGCTTGTTAACTTTATCTATGGTATTGACGTCTACGACGATAATGCAAACAGTAATACAACTGAAAAAAGAGAGTGGCTTCTGGGGGACGTGTTGCACTCAAAGCCGATGGTGGTCAACTACAGGAAGTATGATTTCAATACTGCGAACGAGATTGACAGTAACGAAAACAAGACCATGATCTTTGTCGGTTCCAACGATGGTATGCTACATGCGTTCAATGACTACGATGGTAGTGAAGCGTGGGCCTTCATACCCAAGGATGTTCTGAGGTATCTGCAGAATATTCACAGTGATAGACATCCGTATATGGTTGATTCGTCAGTGTACAGTTACATATACGACGAGAATAAGAACGGTACAATAGAAACTGGTGACAAGGTTATTCTGCTAGTAGGGTTGAGGAGAGGCGGCGGCACTGAATCAACTCCGACATCAGGCTTTTATTACGCCCTTGATGTCACCGCTCCCCAGACTCCGAAAATCTTGTGGAGCATCAATAACAGCCAGGCGTCATATGCTGAACTTGCAGAGGCATGGAGCGAGCCAAAGATTGTTAAGGTCAAGGTCGGCGCGAATTCGTACAAGATCGCTGCTGTATTTGGAGGTGGCTATGATAACCCCAATGAGGATGGACGTTATGGAGCAACACTGACCTTTCCAAATATGGATTCTACTACCTTGACAGTTCCCGTTGCTGCTGCTACCGGAGCTGGGGTAAACACGAGCGCCGGTACAAGTACCCAGACATCTCCCAAAGGCCGGGATATATTTATAGTTGATATGGAGACTGGAACCAGACTCTGGTCTTATGTAAGCACAAAACTATCGACAGATCCTGCCGTCAGCTTTTCAGTTGCATCGGAAGTTGCTGCGCTTGATACCTATGGCAGGGGCTACACAGACAAGCTCTATGTAGTTGACACCGGAGGAAACTTGTGGCGTTTCAATATAGGTACTGGTAATACAGCCACCTGGAAGGGGAAAAAAGTATTTAGTCCAAACGTGACGGGTGCCACTGATATCGGTCGCAAGGCATTTTATAAGCCTGCCGTTGTAGTAGAAAGCGGTTATGATATGGTTTTTTACGGCACGGGCGATCGTGAACATCCACTTAACAGTGCGGTTGTTGATCGTATCTATGCAATAAAGGTACGTGACGATGATACGACAGTTAAGACAGAAGCTGACCTTGTTGACGTAACAACAAATCAATTGCAGGCCACTTATGTTACGCAAGCTTTGGCAACTGCCGCCATCACAACAACATTGAATGATCTCAACACAAAAAGCGGGTGGTTTATAAAGTTAAATGAAAGCGTAAACTCTGGCGAAAAGGTTTTGTCCTCACCGATGGTTTTTAACAGGGTGTTATATGTAACAACATTTTCACCTATAAGCAGTACAGATGTTGTAGATCCATGTCAGCAGTCAGCCAATCTGGGTTCCAGTAGCCTGTACGCACTTAATTATCTAACAGGTGAGGCGGTGCTTAACTATAGCTATGGCAGTGCTGGCAATGACGCTTTAGTGACTAATAACTCTCGCACTGTAAGTGGCACAAACGTTTTACAGCGAGCTGACAGAAGACAGACTGTTAGCCCGGGTATTGCATCAAGCCCAATTGTTGTTATTTCGAACACTGGTCAGGCAAGCCTAATGGTCGGAGGCAGCGGAAATGCGGTGATGGGTGAAGTAACCAAAGGTGGTGTTGTGAGGACGTTATTCTGGCGTCAAAAATAATTATGAGGTTGGCTTGACACACAAGTTGTTGCCGGCTTAGGGATGCACTCATGGAAAATAAGTTAAAAAAATTTCCCCGGCAAGAACTGGGTTTTAGTCTTATAGAGCTGATCGTAGCTATTGCCATCAGTGCTATTTTAATTGCGTTCGCAGCTCCGCCATTTATGCAGTGGCGTGAGGGATTGCAGTACCGCGAGGCAAGCAATGGATTCGTAGCAGCCGTGCGGACTGCACGTTCAAGAGCTATTAAAACCAATCGGCAGGTAGAATTGGAGTTGTTGTCTGCTAATACCTATCGTATCAAGGATGGCAATAGGGCTATCGCTAGTGGTGGGTGGGACGAAACAAGTTTGGTGACACTCCCTGTCGGCATCGGGCTTAGTTCGACAAATTCTCGCGTTATAGCGAACCCAAATGGGACACTTTTCTTTACCAGCGTCTCAGATGATATTGCTGTGTTTTCTTCTGTCGCTACAACAATGACAGTTTCTGTGCAAAATGCCACCGTTTCACCTGCAGTGAACAGATATAGTATAAGTTTGTCGCAATCAGGACGGATCAGTGCATCGCGGATTAATTGATGTAGCTGTAATAGCACGTAAATGTTCCGGGGGACATCCATGATAAGTTTTGTCAAGGGGAAAACGGAGATTTCCCATAACCTTCCGAACTCTGCCGGTGGCCTTTTTTTATTCCTTCATGCCGTCCAATCTTTTTAATCTATCCAAGCGGTCCGCATGATCATGCGACCAGACATCCATTTGCTGCATCTGGAGTTTATTACCGGTTGATTTTCAGGACATTGTTGTTGATGTCCTGAAAATCAACCCATTGCACCATTGCAGAAGATTGAGTTAGGGCCAACCCGTCGACCTCGAAACACCATAAATGGCGTGCAGCACTTTCTGTTCACGCAGTCCCCAGAACGGCGAGACCCGACGGGAAAACGTTACGGCATAACGGTTATGTTTGCTTTGGTCAGGCAGCTTGTTTCATGGTTTCGAAGTCGCTTTTCCGTCTGTCAACGGCCAACATGAATTCAACCAGCTTGCGCGCTACCGCCAGAGTGGCGCGGTTTCGGTTACCACGAGTCAACTCTTTTTCGTGGAGAATTGCCAACTGTTCATTCCAGTGAGGCGCTAGTTTGGCGGCCTCGATCAGCATGGTCTGCAAGTGTTTGTTGCGCTGTTTGGAAATTGGGCCGCGCTGCTCTTTACCCGCAGATTCATGTTGTGCGCTGTATAGCCCACAGTAGCTGATGGCGTGGCGAGATGAGCTGAATCGGCTTGGTTCACCGATTTCCAGAACCCAAGTAAGCGCCGTGATTTCACCAACTCCCGGGATGCTCATCAGCCGCTGCATCTGTTCTTGGATCAGTTTGTTTTTGCGCAGCGCGCTAACCAGTTTCTTTTGGATGTCATCATACAGCTCAAAGCCGTTACGGCTTAATTTCAACAACTCTTTAACGGAATCGGGAACATCTTCGACCCGCTCTAAAAGGGCGCTGAAGTATTTCCTGCCGTACAGCCGCTTCTTGCTGTATTGAGCACCGACTTCCATCAATAAACCGGACATCTTGTTCTTCATCTTGACGGCGGTACGCACGATCATATTCCGATAGCGTAGTATTCGCCTAAGTTCCCGCAGTTCTTCGGGCATCATGTGGCATTCCGGGAGCAGGTTGACCCTCAATAGGTCAGCTATTTTCTCGGCGTCAGCCCGGTCGTTCTTTTTCTTGGCCGCCGTGATCGCCTTTAGCATGGCAGGATGAGCTACCTTGAGATCAACGGCATATGGTTTGAGAAAGTCATATACCCAACCGGTGAAGATAGTCGCTTCCATTGCTCCGTACCAAGGACCGGGAAGCTCAGATTGCCACTGCTGTAAAGCCTTGCGTTCAGCGGAAACAGTTCCTTGCCGAACAAGTTCACCATCAATCCTCTTGATGCAATATGCGATTGTCTTCTTGTGAATATCCAGGCCAATGTAGTAAATTGCATTCATGGGAGCCTCCTCGTGGTAGTTTGATTCCGGACGGCATTGCCGGTCCGACCGCTTGCTCATACAAGCTATTCAATACCACCGGAGGCTTCCACTTCAACTCTTACTTATGCATTCAAACACTATACCAATTACAGACGCAACACCCAGTGAAAACACGCTTACATTATGAATCAGGAAACAAAAATAAAATTTGACTTTAGTGGGGGGCTTGAAGTATAAGCCATTCAGATTAAAACATATTCTGGTCTGATATACGATAATACTCAACCATTCGCGAGAATGGGGCGGAAAGCCTAATGGGTCTCATGGAGACAGCCGGGTTGCCGAAATATCCTGAAAAGATATAAGGCATCCGGCTTTTTTTAATTTGAGAATACATTATATGTTAAACTGAGAGTTGTTTTTTTCCAATTTTGTATATAATTACATATAAAACAGTTGACAATAGTATTATTTGCTGTAAATGATACTCATGAAATAATTGTTTTCATGGGATACAAGCATGATTGGGATAAATAAAGTTAAATCAATTCGGGAATCAAGATTAATGAGCAAGTCTGAGCTTGCCAGAAAAGCAGGGATTTCGACACTGACTATAGATCGAATAGAACGTGGCGAGAATTGCCGTATGGAAACGAAGCGAAAAATTATTCTTGCATTAGGGTATAGTCTTGAAGATAAAAACAAAGTATTTCAGGATCAGGAATAACGGGACTGGATATGTTTCTTTTTAAAAAGAAAAAAGAGGTAATAGGCATAGACATTGGATCAAGTTCCGTGAAGCTGGTTCAATTGAAAGAGAACAAGGGCTCTTTGCAGTTGCTTAATGTGGGAGTGTTCCCATTGCCACCTGAGGCGATTGTTGATAATACGCTGATGGACAGCTCGTCAATTGCTGCTCAAATAAGAAACCTCGTTGCAAGCCTTGGTATAAAGATAAAGGATGTTGTCTGCTCAATCTCTGGAAATTCAGTTATTATCAGAAAAATAGTTCTTCCGGCAATGCCTCAGGAAGAGTTGGAAGACCAGATCTCATGGGAGGCTGAACAGTATATCCCGTTCGACATCAATGATGTCAACATGGACTTCCAAATACTATCTCCTGACAGCAACGATCCGTCAAAAATGAATGTACTACTTGTTGCAAGTAAGAAAGATATTATCAACGATTACGTAGCGGTATTTAGTGAAGCCGGATTGCAGTTGTCTGTTGTTGATGTAGATTCATTTGCTGTTCAGAATGCTTTTGAAGCTAATCATGACTATATTTCAGATGATATTATCGCTTTAGTGAATATTGGCGCCAGTGTGATGAATATTAATGTTATCAAGGATGGCATTACACTTTTCACTCGAGATGTACAGATGGGTGGCAATCTTTACTCAGAAGAGATTCAGAAACAGATTGGTCTTAGCAGTGAAGATGCTGAAACTGCAAAACTTCTTGTGAGTGAATCGACGGATGAGCCACTTTTAAATGTAATTTTAAAAGTAAACGAGTCTATTTCTCAAGAAATTAGACGGTCATTGGATTTTTATAATTCAACTGCGAATGATGATCGTATTTCTCGTATTTTTGTGAGCGGCGGATGCTCTAAAGTCTATAATCTGATCGGAACAATTGCTGAAAAAATTGGTTTGCCGGTTGAGAGGCTTAATCCCTTTGCAAAACTAAGCTATAATGAAAAAGATTTTGATCCTGAATACCTTCAGGAGATTGGTCCGTTTATGGCGGTACCAGTCGGGCTTGCTATCAGGAGGGTAGGGGATAAATGATAAAAATAAATCTTTTACCCATTAGGGCAGCCAAGAAAAAAGAAACTGCAATACAACAAATTGTAATATTCAGTGTTGTCGTTGTGGCAATTGCCCTTGTCGTAACATCCCTCTACATGGTTAAACGTGTTCAAATTACTACTGCCAGAGAAGACATCGTTACAGCTAATAATAAAATAAATGAACTTAAAAAGAAAATTGGCAAAATTGAAGAACTAAAAGCTTTGAAAGAGCAGGTTAAGAAGAAGCTTGGTGTCCTGTCGCAGCTGAGAAAAAACAAAACAGGGCCGGCACAAAGATTGTTAAGCTTGAGCGATCTCACCCCCGATAAGTTGTGGCTTACAAATTATAGTGAATCAGGTCCAAGTGTTAAAATATCAGGCATTGCTTTGACTGAGGATTTGATTGCCTATTTTATGAAGGCTCTTGAGGGCTCTAGCGACTTTATGGCTGTCGAGCTGATGGTTTCTGAACAAACAGAGGTTGCCGGGACAAAGCTTAAAAAGTTTGATTTGACGATGAAGCTGGAGTCAGAGCTTGTGGACCCTTCGGTTATACCAGTGGTTAAAAAATAATGCATATCTTTCAGGTGGTCTGATATGGATCCTAGTGTAGAGAAAATACTTAAGCTCCCGACAAAGCAGAAAATTCTGATTCTTGTCCTGGTTTCAATAGTTGAAGCTGCAGCTTTAATATGGTTTTTATACCTTCCCAAGTATAATGAACTTAATGGGCTGAAAGTCGAAATGTCCACGTTGGAGAACGAGATAAATGAAAAAACCAGAACTGCCAATAATCTCCCAAAACTGAAACTGGAATATGAACAGCTTAATCAGGAGTTGCTGCTCGCTCTAGCAGAGTTACCGAATTCTAAAGAGATACCATCACTTTTGACCAGTATTACATCATTAGGGAAAAGCGCCGGGCTTGATTTTCTTACATTTCGCCCAAAGCCTGAAGTTGCTAAAGATTTCTATGCCGATGTTCCTGTTGATATTATTGTATCCGGATCATATTTCAGTGTTGCAAACTTTTTTGCTGCGGTTGCAAACTTGCCGAGAATAGTAAATATTACTAACGTCACGTTTTCTGATATCAAGAGTGTAAATAATCGCATGATGACCAAGGTTACGTGTCTAGCTACTACATTCCGCTTCCTTGATAAGAAAGAGATTAAGGATGATAAAAAACCTGCTGCCAAAAAATAGTCGTAACTCGACCACGAAAAACGGACCAAGTGCGTTTGTGACGTTGTGTTCTGCCGGAAAAAGGCTAAACATTACATATAACCTGCAAATGGCCGCCGTTGTCTTCGTGTGTGCAATGGTGATTTTAGCCTGCGACAAAAAACAGGCTCAGTCGCCGGCCACTGTAACCGTTAAACCACCTAAGAGTGTGGCTCTACAGCGACCAGTTGCTGTTCAGGTTGCTGTAAGTTCCTCTTTGCGCGTCCCGCCAGTCTCCTCAAATCAGTTTGATTTCAGTAACAAAAAAGACCCGTTCAAACCTTTTGTTGCCGTTAAATCAGAGCCTCTGAATACTGCCAATGCCCTAAAAAAGGCAAAACGTAATTCATTACCGATCCATAGTTTTGACGTAGGCCAGTTTAAGTTAATTGGCGTAATCACCGGCGGACGTGAAAACCGTGCTATGGTTACAGATCCTGGCGGAAAAGGGTATGTACTGAGAGTAGGGATGTTTATAGGCAAAAACGACGGCAAGGTTGTTTCGATTACCTCCAATGGCGTTGATATTCTGGAACAGTTTAGGGATGACAACGGTAGAATCCGTAAAGAAAATATTAAACTTACCCTTCCCAGGAAACAATAAGGAGTTTCGCATGAAGTGGAAGAACCATTCATTAAGAGTTGCGCTGTTAACATATTCAATAATGGCGGCGTGTCTGTTTGCCTCTTCGTCTGTTGCCGTTTCCGCCGAGCTGCTGGAAGCAAGAAAGCTTGCCAGGGTTGAATCTGTTGTACCGACAGGCGATGGTTTTGCCACTGAACTGACAATTAAACTGAGTTCTTCTGCTACATACACGAGTTACAAGACTACATCACCATTGCGGCTTGTTATTGATCTTTCCCAAGTAACCCTGGGAAACTTTTTGACACCCGTAATAATTAATAAGGGAAATTTTAAGTCAGTTACCGCCAGTCGCTTTGATACTGATGCAGGTGTGTTGACCAGGCTTGAAATTGAACTTCTACAAGATAGCGAACCTGTTATTACTGCTGTTGCACCTGATTCCAGTGAGTTAAAGATATCCTTCCCGTTGCTGGTACATACAACTCCCCCTGCTTTAATAAATGAAACTCCACCTGTTTTGCCTACTGTTGTTGAACCGTTACCGGCTGCATCGGAGCCGGTGCCAGTAACAAGTAATGAAACCCTGCCAAGAACTCTTACCGGTATTGCTGTCAATAATAATGTAATAACACTTGCACTTGACGGTCCAATTGGTGCCTTTAATACTTTCCGGCTCAACAAGCCGGAGCGTTATGTCGTTGATTTAATGAATGTAAGAAGCGGCCTTTCTTCACGTTTGTTGCCGTTGAACGCTGCTGGTGTCGCTTCAGCCAGAATAGGCCTTTATCCCGATAAGGTCCGTGTCGTTCTGGATTCTGTAAATGGCACTTTCCCTGAAGCAACGTCAACCAAAACCCTTACAGGTGTCGAGATAACACTTGACTCAAAAGCTGTTGATGAAAATAGTAATACAAAACTGACTTCAACCAATTCAAACACGCCTGTTATAAAGCCAGTATCTGTTATAGAAACAAAAGTACAAGCAAACCCAGAGCCGTTAAAGGCAGTAGTTCCTGATAGAAAAACTGCTAAGGATCAAAGAATGGCAGATCAGCAACCTGGTCTTGCGACGATTGAGATGATTGATTTTCAGCAGGTAAATGGCTTGTCCAGAGTGTCAGTAAAAGTAAGCGGTGGTACAAGCGTCGATCCACCTGTTAAAACACCTGGATATGTCACATTAACTATTAAAAACTCCGTTTTGCCCAAAAAACTTCAGCGTTCCCTTGAAACACAATCTTTTGTCACACCACTATTGCGTATCACCCCCTTTTCTGTAAAAAACAAAAAGAGCACTGACACTATAATACGTATTGTTACGCGTGTAACAGCTCCGTATGAATTCCGTCAGGAAGCTGATATGATCTATATCGACTTTAAGCATCCTGAAGGACTTGCTGCCGATAAGCTTGTTATAGAAGCAACGGATCAAAAAAGTAAGACTCCCCATCTTAAACCTGCCCCTGTAACCTCTGAGGATATTTCTTCAGATATTTCCGCCTTAGAATCCACCGGAACTCAACAAGCTGGCTTGCGCGTTTATAAGGGACGGAAGGTCACGCTCGAATTTGCTGATGCAGATGTTCGGAAGATATTTCAGCTTCTTGCCGAGGTCAGTGGTAAGAACTTTGTTCTTGGGGATGACGTTACCGGTAATATCAGTCTTAAGCTTGTTAACGTACCTTGGGATCAGGCTCTGGATATCATTCTTGACACCAAGGAGCTTGATTCAAGAGAGTCTGGAAGTGTCCTGACGATCAAGAAAAAAGGGAAGTTGAAGTCTATTGAAGAGGAACAAAACGAATATAAAAAAGCTCAGCTGAAAAACGAGCCAACATTCACAGAGTACTTTCCCGTTAATTACAACAAAGTGGATTCCATCAAGGTACAATTAGAGGCCTTATTGACTCAGGGAATCGGTAAAATAAGTTCGGATGAGCGTACCAATACAATTATTATCACCTCAGTGCGATCTGACCTGGATAAGATTAAGGGATATTTGGCAATAATGGATGTACCTGAACGGCAGGTCATGATTGAAGCAAGGATAGTAGAGGCGTCATCTACTTTTACAAAGAATCTGGGTGTGAGCTGGGGAGTTCACTATCGCGATGGCTCTGCCTCTTTTCTCGGAATAAATCAGCTTGATAACAGTTTCGGCGGCTTGACTACTCCTGCCGTGACAGTTGGTCAGAGCGGAGTTTCTGGCACCAATATGGGGATTTCATTCGGTCGGATAGCCAGTAATATTCAGCTGGATATGCGTCTTAACGCTGCTGCTACTGCTGGCTTAGTGAAAATAGTTTCTACCCCCAAAATTGCCACTCTGAATAACAAAACAGCTAAAATAACCCAGGGGCAATCCATACCATATGTAAATAATACAGCAACAACCGGCAACACAACTGAGTTTGTTCAGGCGGTGTTATCTCTTGAAGTTAAGCCTCACATAAACTCCAATGGTACAATTGGTATGGAAATCAAGGCAACTAACAACTCTGCCGGTACAGGCAACCCACCCTCTATAAACAAAAAAGAGGCAACTACAGAAATGTTGTTGAAAGATGGGGAAACTACTGTAATCGGCGGTATTTATAAGGAAGATGAAACACAATCAGAAGAGGGTGTCCCCTATTTAATGGATATTCCATTTTTGGGTAATCTGTTCAAATCTACTGAAACCAGAAAAATTAAATCTGAACTACTTATATTCATTACACCAAGAATACTGAATTAATCATATTACAATAGGCTTAACACCTGTTCTCATAACAACATAATTATATTTGTATTATTATTCTGTCGGAGGTCTCATGAAAGCTTTACGCTATCTTGCAGTACTATTTTTATTATCTTTTATTTTGATACTGCAAGGGTGTGGTGATGATACCGCTGGTGCACTATCGATGACTGCACTAACGTCAACAAATGAAACTAATGGTATTTATTCTGTATCAACTAAAATAACATATGCGCCTCCATCGGGTAAGTCTGCCCAAGGTGTTGTCGTAACTGTTAACGTTGATGATTTGTCTGGCCATGTTTCTACCTCTTATCATACACTTTCTTCAGATAGTAATTCATTTGACTTCTCTGTTTATGTCGATCAGTATTCAGATTCTGTTAATCCAGTTGCAATAAGAGCTTCGATAGGCAGTATGACTTCGTCAGACAGCATTATAATTCCAGTGTATACACCCCCTGCGTTAGCAGTTGCTACTCCAGATGTTGAATTTGGAATTGGTACTGTTGCCGGTGCCTATGAGGACGTGGCTTATACTGGCGGTACTGCACCCATTGCTGTCACATCATCAAATATCGCTATTACTGCATCAATTATTAATCCCACAATCGCAGGTGGAACTGTAAGAGTCACATTGGCTGATGACACTGCTACTGGCACTGCTACAGTTCACCTTACTGATGGTGCTGGTGCAGATGTGTTGATAAATGTTACTTATACCGATTAGGTGTTTTGTTCTTTAGTTAGTTTTTGACTTAAATGGCGTTGTAAATTTACTTAGTGTTTCTTTATTGCAGTATATGAGGTTAGTTTTAGGAAAGACCTGTTTTGAGTACATTTTTCCTGATGTTTATATTGCATTTCTTGTGAACACATTTTTAAAATAGGTGGTATTAAATAACATAAGAGGGCGCAATTACATTGCGCCCTCTTTGTGTGCAAACATGATTGTAAGCGATTATCAGAAACTGATAGCTGCCTTCAGCGAGTAAATAGGGCGTTCAGCATATTCTGCCTCGGCTGTTATCCCAAATAACGGAAATGGAGTGATCTTCACCCCCGCAAAGAGTCGCGGCACGGTGGTGGATTCGCTTTCCAGCGTCGGAACTAATGTTTTTAGATTCCCCTTGGCTTCGCTGTCGATCCACAACATCCCCGCTCCGGCATATGGAGTGATAAACAGAAATCCTTTACTGACGGAAGCATCTACTCCATAGGTTTGTAGCGACAGGTCACTTACGCCGGATAATTTAGTATACGTAGCACGGACGCCAAGTGCCGGTGTCGCAGCAGTGCCATCAAGTATCGACTTGCTTAACTCCGCACCGTACAGTTTGATATTACTGTTTGGAACGTAGGAGAACATGCCACCGACATCAATGCCAAATGGAAGTCCTTTGCGGGCGCGTATCTTGGGAATAACAAGATACGACGGAGCATCATTTCCAAAGGCAGAGTTCCAGTAACTGCTGTTTTTGTCGATGCCTACGGCTGACAATTCGGCGCCGAGATCAAAGCCGGTAATACCTAACGGCTCAGCCGGAGCCATATTCCTGTAGCCAAGTGCGGCGCCGGCTTCTTTGCTCAGGTTCTTGAAATCATCCTGGCTGATGGCTGTTGAAAAGCTTATGTCCGTCGCCAGTGCAGGCGAAGCTGCAAGAAATAGTGACGCCGCCACTACTCCACGTAATAGACCTCTCTTCATGTAAACCTCCCTTAGATATATGATGATCTACTCTAACAAAGCGGTCGCTGTGGGTCAACAAATGTTGCGACTCAGTCGGAATTGGACTTTCTGGCTACTTGATTTAAGGGGTTATGTAGGATTACTCGCTAACCGGTATAAAAAGCTGTAGAAACTCGATAATATGCCGATGGATAAAGAACATTCGTACCGCAAGTACAGATACATTCAGTTAACCAAGGGTAGGACGTGGCAAAAACTGTTGAGATAAAAATACCGGATGATATTGAATTCCGTGTTATAGGCAATGCATTCGGTATTTTAATCGTTTCCGCCGGGCTGCTGGCTGGGGAAATGTTTCGTCTGCGCAGCTTTGACTACTGGCTTGATGATATTGTTCCCTTGTCTTTGCTCGTTTTTTTATCATTCAAGTTGTTCAGAAACTTTCTGTCAACGATGAATGCCTATCAGGATGCCCCCGCACAAAGGCCGCACCATCCTTCTGGAGCGTCTCCGTTACATAATGAGCATGTTACGGCTGGTCAGCTACCTGCCAAACCGAGCTATTCTGCTGAACAGGTTGTAGAGGAAGTAGCCAAGCGGATTGAAGCCCAGAAGGCAGAAGCACTCAAAAGGAATAAATCTGCCAATTGACGGGGATTATGCCGGAATCCAAGAAACTGATGTTTGAAAGTCTTGCCCGTCTGATGGAACGTCGCGGATTACTGTCGCACGACCAACTCGTAGACGTACTTGCCCGCGGGAAGATTCAGGAATCTCGTCTTTTCTCTCAACATCATTCCGGTGCGGTTCGCAGAGCCAGTACCGGCGTTGAACAGGTTACTCCTGTCGAAATACTCGCTTCATTTAATCTTGAAATACCTGGAACTCAGGGGAGAGTACTTACAGAGGATTCTATAACTGAAGCACTTGCTTCTGCCACAGGCCTTCCCTATTTTAAAATAGATCCACTCAAGCTTGACCTGCACGTTGTAACTGATCATATTCCCCGCCCGTTCGCCCTAAGAAACCTCATAGTTGCTGTTGGCGAGTGCAAGGGCGTTATAACCGTTGCCGTGGCTGACCCGTTTAATGAGGCGGTCATTGACGAACTGGCATCAGCCAGGCGTCTGGAGATCAGACGAGTACTCAGCTCGAAAAGCGACATCCTGAAGATATTGCGCGAGTTTTACGGGTTCCGCGCATCGGTTGCTGCTGCAGAGGAAGAGGTCTCAACTTCGGTCGATCTTGGCAACCTGGAACAGTTATTTAAACTGAAAGGTCAGCAGGAAATCGAGGGAAACGACACGCATGTCATCTCTGCGGTTGAATTTCTTCTCAACTACGCATTTGATCAGCACGCCAGTGATATTCACATTGAACCGAAACGCGAGACCTCTCTGATCCGTTTTCGTATAGATGGCGTTATGCACAATATTCATATCATCCCAAAACCTCTGCACGCCCCCATCGTATCGCGCATAAAGATGCTATCCCGTATGGATCTGGCCGAAAAACGGCGACCTCAGGATGGTCGTATCAAGACCAACTTTAACAACAAGGATATTGAACTGCGCGTGTCTACCGTGCCGGTAGCCTTTGGTGAAAAGGTCGTCATAAGGGTTTTTGATCCGGACGTCCTTCTGCAGGATCTTGATAGTATGGGCTTTTGCCCTCGTGAATTAATGCTCTACAATTCCTTTTTGCGTCGTCCTAACGGCATCATTCTGGTGACCGGTCCGACCGGGAGTGGCAAAACTACGACCCTCTACTCATCACTCAGGTCGCTCTCTTCACCGGAGGTAAATATTGTTACGGTTGAGGATCCTATTGAGATGGTTATGGAGGAGTTTAACCAGATCGGGGTGCAGCACGGCATCGGCGTCAGTTTTGACAGCATTTTGCGAAATATTCTCAGGCAGGATCCGGATATCATCATGATTGGTGAAATCCGTGACCGCGAGACAGCGGAAAATGCTGTACAAGCCGCTTTAACCGGACATCTGGTTCTTTCAACACTGCATACCAATGATTCTGCCTCCACCATAATTAGACTGCTTGATCTGGGTGTTCCACCCTTCCTGATCTCGGCGACCCTGATCGGTGTCGTTGCCCAGCGTTTAGTGCGTAAAATATGCCCGCACTGCAAAAAATCACGTAATCTTTCCCAGGACGAATGCGATTATCTTCAGTTGCCGGGAAGGTCGTATGCCGTGTGGGAAGGAGAAGGGTGCAAGGAGTGTCGCGGCACCGGGTATAAGGGGCGTAGCGGCCTTTTTGAGGTCATGGATTTGAATGATAGACTAAAAGCGCTGATAACAGGTTCTGTAGAGCTTGCTGCAATTGTTGATGCTGCCAGCCAGGAAGGGCTGGTTTCATTGCGTAAAATTGCAATCAACAAGATGCTGGAAGGAGTGACAACATACGAAGAAGTTGTTTCAATGACAGGGTGAGATGCCTACGGCAGTGTCTTAACTATGAGAAAAACACTGCCGGTGCCGCCCGGTTTATTTTACTCATTGTTCATTTTGAGTCTTCGATAAAGTGTGGCCCGTGAAATGTTGAGGCTTTTTGCTGCCTTTTCGATGTCGCCCCCCGCATGTTCAAGAACGGTTCTTATATGCTCCCCTTCAACTTCCTGGATTGTACGCCGGCTTTGTGCCGGTTGGTGGATGCGATTTTGTGTCAAAGCGGAAAAATGAACCTGCCGAAGTGTCGCTTCGTGTGGGGTAAGTAGCAGTGCCCGCTCGAGAACATTCTTCAGTTCGCGGATGTTGCCGGGCCATGGGTAGCCACATAGAGTCTCCATAATGTCGTCGGAAATAACCGTTGCTGTTGAACCTAGAGACTGGAGCAGGTAGGCTACCAGCGCCGGCAGGTCATCCATCCGCTCTCTGAGCGGGGGTAAGTGAATTGCCAACAGGTTGATGCGGTACATGAGGTCCTGGCGAAACCGGCCAGAACTGACCAGCGAATCCAGTTCGTGATGCGTTGCGCATATGAGGCGGAAATTACTTCGCAAAAGTTTTACATCTCCGAGTCTGCGATAGCTTTTGTCCTCCAGGACTTTGAGGAATTGCGCCTGAACATCGATACTCATGTCGCCTATTTCGTCCAGAAACAGCGTGCCCCGGTCGGCAACATCAAGCAATCCTTTTCGGTCCTTATCGGCAGAAGTAAAAGCGCCTTTGGCATTGCCGAAAATTTCGCGCGAGAGCATTTCACCACGCAGGCCGGAGCAGTTCAGTTCCACGCATTCATGTGCTGCTCGCGCTCCATGCTGATGGATCCATCTGGACAGCATCCCTTTCCCGGTACCGGTTTCACCGGTTATGAGCACCGGGATATCACTGGCCGCGGCCGCCAGCATCACATCATGTATCTCCTGCATGGCTCTGTTCTCGCCGATGAAAAAAGCATCCTTCTTTTCGAGGTGTTTGCGCGCCGATAGTTGTTGTTTGAGTACTCCGATCTCAAGCGTTTTACGCATAAACACTGCCAGGGCGGCATTGTCAACCGGCTTGGTCAGAAAGTTGTCCGCGCCGCGCTGCATCGCCTCGACCGCCAAAGGGATATCGCCTTCGCCGGTTATTACAATAATCGGGATGCAGGGGTCGTTTGCCCGTGCCGTTTTGATAAAATCAATGCCGTTGCCGTCCGGCAGGTTGATGTCGAGGACTATGATATCAAAATGTTGAGCGGTCAATGCTGCTACGGCTTCAGCAAGATTGGCCGCTTCAAAAACCTCATACCCCTCTTGTGAAAAATAGCGCACAAAACCGAAACGGGTGGCGGTATTGTCTTCAATCAACAGCACATGTGGCTTCATTTCAACTCCTCACGATAGAGCGGAATGCGGACTTCGGCGATACATCCTGGTGACGGGTTATTGTTGGTGATTTGAACGGCTCCGCCCATGTTTTCAATAAAATGCCTGACGAGTGCCAGCCCGAGACCGGTACCACCTTTGCGATCAGAATAAAAGGGGTCAAAAACGTGTGGCAGCTTATCTTCAGCAATGCCGGACCCCTGATCAATAACCTGCACTACCGCCATGCCGTCACTAAATTCGGGGTCCTTTCGCGTCAGCATAAGCGTAATTATGCTGCCCTCCGGGGTGTGGTGGCCGGCATTTTCGAGCAGGTTGAAAAATACCTGCTGCAGTTTGAGGCCGTCAGCCAATACCTGAGTCGAGGTATCATCACTGTCGGAGGAGATGATCGCCCGCTTGTTTTTTGACATGCCGGTGGATTTCCAGAGAACAAGTGTTTCGCGGCAGAGTTCATACAGAGGTAGTGGCTGGAGGTTTGCCGCCGGTATTGTTCTCCCCAGATCGAGGAGATCGTTCATCAGGTGGACCAAGCGGTTGACCTGAGTGCGTATATGCGTAATATACGGTTCAAACTCCGGATTGCAGGCAACCTCCTTTTCTCTGAAGAGGGCTTCGGTTATGGTGAGGATGGCATTGAGAGGGTTGCGGACCTCATGGGCGACACCGCCGGCGATCTGCCCGATAGCCTCAAGGCGCTTGGCACTCAGTAATTGGCGTTCGAGCTGCTCACGTTCTGATATTTCCATTCTTAGGAGGGAGTTGATTTCAGTCAGGTCTTTGGTCCTCTCACTGATCTGCCTCTCCAAGCCAGAATGGATAGTATTCAGTTTGTGCTCGGCCTCTTTCTGTAACTGAATATCATAACAACTGCCAATGTAACCGGAAAATGAGCCATCTACACCGTCGTATGGGGTTCCGTAGTCATTAATCCAGCGATAGCTGCCGTCATGATGGCGCAGCCGATATTCCATTTTAAATGGACGCCTGTCCTGAAATGCTCCCGTATAGGTAGCAATACAGTGCTCCAGGTCATCCGGGTGAACCCCCTCCGCCCACCCGTCTCCCAGCTCCTGTTCCAGTGACCGTCCGGTAAAAGCCAGCCAGGTTTGATTGAAATAGTTACACTTGGAGTCCGTACCAGCACTCCAGATAAGAGACGGGAAAATCTCCAGTAACTTCGAGTGATAGTCTCGAGACCTGGTCAGCGCATCTTCCGATATTTTCAGCTCACGAGTATGCTTTTGTTCAATTTCAAACATTTCGCGGAGGGTTATGGCTTTTTTGCGCACCCCCCAGAGAAATAGCCCCATTGTCATGGATATAACGACAAGGGCTCCCAACAGCGCAACCATCCAGATGGTTTTTGAAAGTGGCGCCATTACTTCACTGACATCTATCTTGGCGACGAGTCCCCATTGAGTGCCGGGTATGATTCTCGTCGCACTGAGCACCGTTGTATCGCGATAATCTACGCCTTCAAAACTGCCCTCCTGACCAAGAGCCGCCCTGACTGCAGGAACGTTACGGTGAGTGAGCGGGAGGTGATACGGTTCGGCAGTTTTTTTGCGGTACCTGAGTTCGTTCAGGAAATGAACGTAATTTCCTTCACGTTGTACCAGTAACGTTTCTGCTGTTGAACTGGATGCCGGCCATGTTTGAATGAGTGGATAAAGGCGCTTGGCTGGATCAATATCCAGTATAAGTACCGCGACGCAGTGCGAGCGGCCGTCGCGAAAAAACATGATCGGAATAGCGAGGTTTATTCCGTAAGGGGATCTGGCGCCGTCACGATGGAAGCTTGAAAGCAGTAATTCATTGTCGTCAGCAGTCTCGGCTACCATAGTAAGATAATGCTGTGAGGGTGGCTCTTTCAGTTCCGGGTCGGAGGCGATTACTTCACCGTCCGGGGTAAAGAGAATCCCTTTGCTGTAGCCGCCCAAGTCAACCAGGTTGGCCATCCAGCGCTTGAACTCATGGCGAACACTCGCTTTGTCGTTGCCTTCGATGTAGGTGCTGATGCGGTGGGCCATCATGGCGTTGGCGCGAATGGATGCCCCCTCGGCAAAACGCTCCTTACGCCATTGAACCAGTTGGGATGTTTTAAGGTCGGCGATGGTTGATATTTCTTTGTGCTTCTCGTTCAACAGAAACTGCTTTTGTTGCAGAATCAGGCCGTAGCCGGCACCGGCAACAAGTGTGATGAAAACGAGAATAATGGAAATATACCAGGTAGAATCTGCCCTGGTTGTTTTTTGTAACTCAGAAACGGTCTTGTTGAGCCATGGTGTGGTGGGTGAGATTTTCATGCGTAACAAAAGATCTCCGTTTGAGGTTTACTTGAGAATGGCCGATGTTTCATGCTGCTTTGAGTAAGCTAACATTTCATACGCTTTTTTGTCCAATCATATGTGAGTACACATGTTCAGTTGTTAACCCTGCTCTTGCAGTTGGTTGACAATGCCGGGCTGCTGTGATATCGAAAAGCAGAGAGGTAGGGTCTGATCATGAGAAACTTTATTCAGAAGATAGCAGACAGGGTGCTTGCAGGTGGGGTTGTTGGGGGCGAAGAGGCCATGAAGCTCTCCGGGGCAACGGGTTCCGACAGGTATCTGCTGTTTGCGGAAGCAGCACGCATTCGCGACCATTTTATCGGCAGCGCCGTTCATCTCTGTTCGATCATCAATGCCAAATCGGGGCGCTGTGCCGAGAATTGTGCTTTCTGTGCCCAGTCTTCGGCACACGCGACGGATATAGCGGTATATCCGCTGGTTGATGAGGAAGAGATCGTGCGCTGTGCCAAGAGTGCTGAGCAGAATGGCGCGCGTTGTTACGGAATTGTCACCAGTGGTACCGGCATTCAGCCGGGTGAAGAGTTGGGTAAAATCTGCCGGGCTGTCAGCAGAATCCGCCGGGAAACGTCCGTCAATCCCTCCTGTTCGCTTGGTATAATGGATTATGATACGTCACTTGTGCTAAAAGAGGCCGGGGTGGTCACGTATCACCATAATCTGGAGACGTCGCGCAGTTTCTTTCCGTCTATCTGCACAACCCATGACTACGAGGATGATGTGGCAACGATCAGGTCCGCCAAGCGTGCCGGCTTGAACGTATGCTGCGGTGGCATCTTCGGCCTTGGGGAGACTTTTGCCCAGCGGGTTGAAATGGCTGAGACGCTGCGGGAGCTGGATGTGGATAGTGTGCCAATGAATTTTCTTGATCCGGTAGCGGGTACCAGGCTTGAAAATGCAACTTTTGTGACACCGATGGAATGCCTCCAGACGATCGCAGTATATCGTTTCATGTTGCCACGTAAAAGTATTGCCGTTTGCGGCGGCCGCAGCACGAATTTGCGTGAGTTGCAGTCCTGGATATTTCTGGCTGGCGCAAGTGGCATGATGACCGGTAATTATCTGACCCAGCCGGGGCGTTCACCTGAACTGGACCGGCAAATGCTGAATGATCTGGAGTTGACTACGGAGGTGTGCGCGTGAGTAAAGGGATTTTTGTAACCGGTACTGATACCGGTGTCGGTAAAACGATTGTTGCAGCGGCGCTGGCACGGCTGTTGCGGATGAAGGGGCTCAACGTTGGCGTGATGAAGCCGGTGACCAGTGGTTGCCGTGACGAAAATGGTGCATTGGTATCCGATGATGCACTTTTGCTCTGTCAGGCTGCCGGCACCCCGTATGGTGCCGATGTTGCTCCCTATCGCCTCCGGGAGGGGGTGGCTCCTGCCGAGGCCGCCAAGGTTGAAGGTGTGCGGATAGATTTAGCGCACATCAAGGAGGCTTATGATCGACTTGCCGCTTCGTATGATTACGTGATTGTCGAAGGGGCCGGCGGTTTAATGGTGCCGCTGTCCGGCGGTCTTCTGATTGCTGATCTGGCGCGTGAACTGGGGTTGCCTCTGCTCGTCGTGGCGCGCCCCGGACTCGGAACCATAAACCATACCGTGCTGACCTGCTTTGCCGCCCAGCAGATGGGATTGGAAGTGGCAGGGGTCATCGTAAACGGCATGCCGGAAAATCCGGGGCTGGCAGAGAGTAGTGCCCCGCATCATATCGGCTCGTTGTGTGGCGCACCGGTGTTGGGAATCTGGCCGCAGCTTAATGTTGTTGACGAGATGGAGATCGTGGACGAGTTGGCTGGCTGGCTGGAGGGGCAGGCGGAGACGAGTATTGTGTTACGTGAGTTAGGTGTATGAGCGGAGCTCTGTTTCGATAAACGTTGCGGCACGCTTGGTGTCGCGTTCGAAATCCTCGACGATATCTGCAAGCGCAATATGTCTGCTGACTCCACCCAGTGATTCACTGATGCCGGTTGCGCGAAGGATCTGACGCGCTTCTGCATGTGCTTCCGCGACTTTGAACTTGATACCTTCCCGTTCCAGATCTTCTACAAGGTGTTCCAGCATGCTGGCACCGGCCGCATCGATATAGGGTGATGTCGAAAGATCGCATACCGCGAGCCTGACAGGTACGGTCTCTTTGTGAATTGCGTCACGTACGGTTGAACTGATTGTGTCAACATTGAAATAGAGCAGGGGAGCCTCAATCCGGAACAGAAACAGTCCCGGGAAGCGTTCGTTACTGGTATGACGATCAGCGTCGCTGAAGCGAATGCTGCCCGGGATCCTTCCGAGAACGGCAACATGCGGTTTGGCCATCATCCGCAGCAGGAACAGGATCGAGACGATTACTGAAACCGTGACACCCTTTAAAATACCCAGCAGCAGCACCCCCGTAAATGCTACCAGTGCTACGTTGAACTCAAGGCGACTGATCTGCCACAGGCGCTTGAAATCATCAATTTTTATGAAACCGGACACAGCCACCAGGATGATGGCGGCAAGCACACTGCCAGGAAGGTTGCGCAGCATTCCGGTAAGAAAGAAGAGTACCATTACGAGTGTCAACGATGCAAAAATCAGCGAGAGCGGCGTCCGGGCACCGGCCTTTTCATTGACGGCCGACTGTGATAATCCACCTGCTACCGGGTAGCCATGCCCGAGTGCGGCAATCAGATTGGCTGCTCCCAGCCCGAGAAGCTCCTGGCGCGGATCGACCGTGTAGTGATGTTTGGACGCAAAGGCCCGCGCCGCAGCAATGCTTTCAACGTACGAGAGCAGAAAACAGGCAAAGGCCAGTTCCACCAGTCCCTCTATATGCTGAGTGTTGAAAGAGGGTAGTCCGATGGCCGGCAAACCGGGGGGGATGAATCCTACGACACTCACCCCCTGCTCGCCGAGTCCGAATGCCGATACGACCCCCGTGGCGACAATAACCACCGCCAGCGCCACCGGGCGGCCTGGAAACAGGCATTCACCGCAAATCAGCAGCGCCAGTGAAATGACTCCCAAGGCTATGACGATACCCTGTGCGCTACCAAGCTGCTGAGCAGTAACCAGCAGGCGCTCAAAAAAATTATCGCCGCCGCCGCTTACGCCGAACAGTTTGGGAAGCTGCATGGAGGCGATGCTGAGAGCCGCTCCGGCCTTGAAGCCAAGCAGGATTGATTCGGATATGAAGTTCACGAATGAACTGAGCCGCATGATCCAGGCAAGAAAGTAGAAACAGCCGACCATCCCTGCGGTCATGGCAGCGATGGTCGCATAGGCGGAGATATCTCCAGCGGCCATTGTGCCGACTACGCTGGCCACCATGACTGATATGGCGGCCGTGGGGCCGATTGACAGATGACGGGACGAAGCAAACAGTGCGTAGGCGATACCGCTGAATATGTAACAATAAAGCCCCGCTTGCGGAGTCAGCCCGGCCAGAGCGGCATAGGCCATTGCTACCGGTATGGCATACGCTGCAAGTGTTACCCCGGCAATCAGGTCCGCCCCGAGCCAGGCGGTCCGGTAACGCGGCAGCCAGTCAATGATCGGGAGCAGTTGTGCCAGTCTCTGTAAAATGCTATTCATGGTTCATGGCCTATCATTATTCAAGGTGGTTCGTCAATGTCAGACCGCATCATGCTGGAGCCGTGTAGCTGTTACGCCGCCGCTTCGCACCGTGAAAGAAATAAACTTGACTGCTTTACGTGTAAACAGCTATCGTTTCATAAATAGCATAGCATATCAGCGGGGGGATTTATGCCGGATAAAATCACATCATTTGAAACCCTTACACTTCATGCCGGCCAGACTCCGGATCCAGTAACGCTCTCGCGAGCGGTACCGCTCTATCAAACCGCTTCCTATGTGTTTAAGAGTTCCGAGCATGCGGCCAATCTTTTCGGGCTCAAGGAATTCGGTAACATTTATACCAGGCTGATGAATCCGACGACTGATGTGCTTGAGCAGCGCCTCGCCGCTCTGGACGGGGGTGTTGCCGCATTGGCAGTCGCCTCGGGGCAGGCGGCGATTACCTATGCAATTCTGAATATCGCCAAGGCGGGAGATTCGATTGTCTCCTCAACCTCCCTCTACGGGGGCACGTACAACCTCTTCCATTATACCCTGCCGCGCTTCGGTATCAATGTTACCTTTGTGGATACTTCCGATCCTGAAAATGTTCGCCGCGCAATAACATCCTCGACAAAGCTGGTCTACACCGAATCGGTCGGCAACCCGAAAAACAATATTGACGATTTTGAAGCGATCGCCGCCATAGCCCATGAGGCCGGTCTGCCGTTTGTTGTCGACAATACGGTGACAACCCCGTATCTCTTCAAGCCGCTCCTGCATGGCGCCGATATTGTTGTCTATTCGTTGACCAAGTTCATTGGCGGACATGGCACCAGTATTGGCGGTGCGGTCGTAGATGGGGGCACGTTCCCGTGGGATAATGGAAACTTCCCGGAAATGACCGAACCGGATCCCTCCTATCACGGCCTTAAGTACTGGGAAACACTGGGTAACATATCGTACATCATAAAGATGCGGGTGTCGCTGCTTCGCGATATGGGGGCCTGCATATCCCCGTTTAACTCCCTCCAGTTTATTCAGGGACTTGAGACCCTGCATGTGCGCATGGCCCGTCATGTTGAAAATGCCCGCGCTGTGGCACTCTGGCTGGAAGCTCATCCTGACGTTACCTGGGTCAATTATCCGGGGCTGCCCAGTCACAAGGATCATGCCCGTGCGCTCAAGTATCTTCCGAAGGGGGAGGGGGCCATCATCGGGTTCGGCATCAAAGGCGGTATGGAGGCAGCCAAGAAATTTATCGACAATGTCAAACTGCTGTCACATCTGGCCAATATCGGCGATGCCAAGTCGCTGGTCATCCACCCCGCCTCAACGACCCATCAACAGCTGACAGCTGAAGAGCAGATTGCCACCGGTGTAACGGCCGATTTTATCCGGATTTCTGTCGGGATCGAGGGTGTTGATGACATCATTGCCGATATCGAGCAGGCGTTGGCAGCTTCGCAGAGTTGATTCACTCTCTTTTTTTATTGAATGTACGGGCAGCCCTTGTGGTTGCCCGTAGTTTTGTGTAGTATCGCCCGAAATGACTGAATTTATTTTTTAGATCAGAGGAGTCGTTTATAATGTATATGCTGACGATCCGTACAAGTTTTGCTGCCGCACATAACCTCATAAATTATCAGGGGGATTGCGAAAATCTGCATGGTCATAACTGGAAAGTCGAAGTGGCGGTCACGGCCAAGGAGTTGGACAAGGCCGGTTTGGGCATAGATTTTAAGGTGCTGAAGCGCGAAGCGGGGGCGATTATAAACGAACTCGATCATAAATACCTTAATGATAATCCTGCCTTCCGTGATAATTCGCCATCATCGGAATATATTTCCAAGTATCTTTATGAGCGCATCTCGGAGCGTATGAATAACGACAACATCAAAGTCGATTCAATTACTGTCTGGGAGTCAGATAACGCCTCAGCGCGCTATTATGAGTGATCTTGTTTATATAAGTGAAATATTTTCGTCTATTCAGGGTGAAGGGATGCTTGCCGGGCGCAGGCAGATTTTTGTCCGTTTGATGGAATGTAATCTTGACTGCCGCTATTGCGATACCGACTTTGCAAAGTCCGATATTTGTCGTTTGGAATCGAAGCCGGGGTCGGGTACGTTTCTCAATCTTCCGCAGCCGTTACCATTGCATAAAATAACGGCAATCTTTGACGATTGGCGGCTGCAGTTGCCCGGGGCACACCATTCGGTAAGTTTTACCGGCGGTGAACCGCTTCTCTCTGCGGAGACCCTTGCGGAATGGTTCCCTGAAATCAGGAAGTCCCTGCCGATCCATCTTGAAACCAATGGCACCATGCACCTTGCTCTCCGGCGCGTAAAACAGCACGTAGACTATATCAGTATGGACATGAAGCTTCCTTCAACTGCCGGCTGCAAGGAACAGTTGTGGGATCAGCATGCCCTTTTCCTGCGCGAAGCGCACGGCAGTAATGTCTCTATAAAAATTGTGGTCGGTGAATTGACGCCTGCCAGTGAGATTCAACAGGTGTGTGATGTGATATCTGCTGTTGATGAAGCGTTGCCGCTCTTTTTACAGCCATTGTCACTGCCGGATGGCACTGTCGGCATTAGCGCCGCGCACATTCTGCGCCTTCAGGAGATGGCGTCGTCCCGTCTGCCTGATGTGAGGGTCATCCCTCAAATGCATACCATGTTGGGGGCGCTTTGATTCTTGAAACGATAACACTGAATACTGATCTCTCTGTTACTCTGCTTGATCAAACCCGGCACTATTTTGGCGGTTACTATCACGTCAAGGTTCTTGCCTATTGCGACATTCCGCTGGAGCCGGGCTATTTTGACACTGATGCCGAACGAGATGATGCCATGGTAAAAATGGGGACTTCAGTAAGATTTGAGCGAACCCTTGAAAAAATGGCTGTTCCCGAATCGGCAATAGAATCTGTTCGCAGCCAGTTAACACAATCTTTTCATGAAACGACGATCGCCTACCTGTCCGCTCCTGACTTTGTTCCCCGCTTTGTTCGCAGTGAATATCGGAAACGTGCAAATAAACCCACTCAAATTAGAAGTTCACGAGCGTAATGTGTCATTACCTGTTGCAATAATAGATAAACTTGCCTTTGGCGGCAATGGTGTTTGCCGGATTGACGGCAAGGTCTGCTTTGTGCCCTTCAGCTGTCCTGGTGATGAAGTTTATCTGCGGGTTACAGCCGATAAAAAATCGTACTGTATCGCTTCAATAGCTGAAATTTCACATCCTTCCCCTTCCAGAACCGCTCCGGTATGTTCCATCTTCGGCAGCTGCGGTGGCTGCAGCTGGCAGCATGTCAGCTACCCGGTGCAGCTGGAGCAGAAGCGCAAAATCCTTGCAGAAACCTTCTGGAGGGGGGCGCGAGTTCCGGAAGAGCTAATTGATGATGTTGTGCCAGCAGCGCTGCAGTACGGTTACCGAAGTCGTCTTCAGTTCAAGGTTTCATCACGTAACGGAAAAGTCAGCATAGGCTTTTATCGGCAGGGTTCACATCAGGTAGAGGACGCCGCCGCCGGCTGTCCTGTCGCTCTGCCTGCGATCAATCAGGTGCTGGAGTGCTGCAGGGTCGTGCTTCAGTCATATCCTGATGTCCAGTCGGTCTCTCAACTCAGTATTGATGCCGGTGACAGCGGCTTGGTTGTCGTCATACATCATGGCGGCATCGTTACGGCAAAGAACAGGGCGTATTTTGTTACACGCTCCGGTGATTTTGGACCTTGTACAGGGATTCTCCTTAAATCCGACAATAAGCCGTCCTGTGAAAAGCTGTGGGGCAGTGCTGAAATATCCTATCGCATGAATCAGGCGGACCCCCGTCAGGTTCCGCTGGAACTTACCTACTCTCCCGGTGGATTCGCACAGGTGAATCAACAGCAAAATATTTCCATGCTGAATGTGGTCAGGCAGCTTGCTGCGTTCACTCCTGCTGATCAGCTGCTGGATCTGTATTGCGGTAACGGTAATTTTTCCCTCCCCTTGGCCGCCGAAGTTGCATCAGTCGTCGGGATTGAGGGGAATGCCGATTCAATTAAAGCTGCGGAGCATAATCGGGAACTCAACAAGGTTGCAAATGCCCGTTTTTTTTGTGATGATGTCACCGCCGCTGTCCTCCGTCTTGTTGACGAGGGACAACGGTTCGACACCGTGCTGCTTGATCCACCCAGATCAGGTGCCGGAGATGCCGTTTCTGGTATTGTGCGACTGCAGCCGGATAAAATCATCTATGTTTCGTGCGATCCGAGCACGCTTGCCAGGGATTGCGGCTTGCTGGCCGGTCACGGCTATGGCGTTGTCCGCTCCGTCCCGATTGACATGTTTCCTCAGACCTACCACCTCGAGAGTGTTACGTTGCTCTGCAGGTCATAGAAAGGTGTATTACTGTGAATTTTATGAGCCGCTGGTTTACAAAGTCCCCGGCCGACCTGTTGGCCAAGGGTGACAGATATATGGCGTCAGACAGTTTCTTTGACGCCAGAATCTGCTATGAGGATGGTCTGCGGAGCTGCCCCGGAGAAGATGCCGGCGGCGATCTGAAAGCCATCTTGTCAGGGCGTATTGATACGGCCAACTTCAGGCTGGCTGAGCGTAATTTTGATGAAGCTCTGTTTGCGCATTCACACGGGGATATCGACAAGGCGATTGATCATCTTCAGCTTGTTAAAACATTGACTCGTGATCCTGCTCTCTGTGAAAAAGCAGATGGATTGATTCTCAGCTATTCACCGCCGGAGAACGATGATGTCCGGCTGCCAACTACGTCATCGTGTGCCTCGTGTAGCGGTTCTTCGGCGGGTGAGTGTTCTGACAGCCATGATGCGGATGGTTCATTGCCACTGCTGGAATACTATGAGCTGCTTATCCAGCAACTGCCGGATGATCAGTGCCGGCGCTATGCCCTGTTGGGAGAGGAGTTTGCGCACGCGTACATAGCCGCCAGCCGGGACGAACATCAAAAAGCGCTCGTCGCATTTGAAAACTGTTTCGCGACGTTGCCGCATGATATCTACTGGTATGAAAAAGGGAAAGTCCTGCATCGGCTTGGCAATGATCCTGAAGCAGAAAAGTGTCTGCGTAAAGCGCTTGAGCTGAATAGCACTAATTCACTCGCCTGGTTGACTCTGGCGCTCGTGTTGCGGGAAAATCTTCGTTTTCAGGATGCTCTGGCAGCAACCGAAACAATGGTTGCAGAGCATATAATGCCAGAACAGGCGCTGTTGTTGCGTGCCGATATATTTGAGGCGAGCGGTGATCATGAAGGTGCCGTGAATCTGTATGTTGAATTGTTGCAGACCCCCTTCGCACGCGCTGCTGCCGAAAAACTGTATGGGATCCTGCTGGAAATGGGTCGCCAGGGTGATGCCGCAGTTATTTTTAAAAAATACCTGAATAAATCCTGTCATTAAGTAAGAAGCTATGCCGTTTATCACTGCCAAGATTGTCCATTGCTTTATTTTCAGCCGGTACGACTACGATAATGGAGGGGTCCATGAACAAATCAGAACTTATCGAACAGTTAGCTTTGAAAAAAGATTTACCGATCAAACGGGCAGAAGAGCTTGTTAATCTGATCTTTTCTTCTATGGGCGAAGCGATGGTGCAGGGTGAGCGTATTGAAATTCGTGGTCTCGGTAGTTTTGTTATCAAGGAGTATGGAACGTACACCGGCCGCAATCCCAAAACAGGTGAGCCAATCAAGGTGAGCCCCAAAAAGCTGCCTTTTTTCAAGGTCGGTAAAGAACTTAAAGAAATGGTGCTTGGGTAACAAGCCCCTGTATTACAAACGTGCTGTTGTGACGCCGGGTATTTTTTTGTTATGCCGGTCTGGATTTTCGCCTGTATCGGTACACGGATGCATCGCTTGCACACCGGGAACAGTGAATGAATGATTATTGTGCCTCTATTGATTTCGGGACAAATACGGCCAGATTGCTGATCGCAGCGCGTTCGCCTGCCGGAATAACACCCGTCCGTGTCGAGCGTGAGGTCGTGCGTCTGGGTGGTGGTTTTACCGATGAGTCAGGCTTGTCTGCCGAAGCCTGGGAGCGGGGACTGGATTGCCTGCATCGATTCTCCGGGATCATTGCAGAATACGGGGTGAAGCAGGTTCGGGCATCCGCAACAAGCGCGGTACGAGACGCAGTCAACGGCCGCGCTTTTGTTGCCAGGGTGTTTACGGATACCGGTATAACTCTTGATGTCATCGACGGAGAGGTGGAGGCACGCTTGACGCTCAAGGGGGTACTGTCCGGACTGGATTCCACAAGCGATACCATTGTGGTTCTCGATGTCGGGGGGGGGAGCACAGAGTTTACCGTTGCATCCCACGGCTCCCCTGTTTTTATCAAGAGTATGCCGATAGGCGTCGTAAGGCTTACGGAAGGTTTCCGCAGCAGTGATGAAATGCTTGGTCGCGTGCATGCTGTGGTAGATCAACTTGAGCAAGACCTCTCCACGGCAGGAATAGTTCTTGCGGAAAATTGCGAGCTGGTGGGTACGGCCGGTACTGCAACAACTGTTGCAGCAATCAAGCTGGAGATGGTTGATTACGACTATCGCAAGGTCAATAATTACACCGTGAGCAGAACAGACATAGGCGAAATCTATCAGCATTTGTCAACGCTGACCCCTGCGGAACGGCTGTCAATCAAAGGGGTCGAAAAGGGACGTGAAGATTTGATTATTGCCGGCCTGGTAATCATTCTGTCTGTTATGGACAGAATTGGTTTTAAGCGGTTGAAGGTTAGTGATTTCGGGTTGCTGGAAGGTCTGGCACTTACAACGACATGAAGCGTTCCGTACGGCGGAACGGGTAGTCATTTTATCTGAAATATCCGGACGTAAGCTAAATGATACACACGTTCATCGGGGGGGCAACATGCTGGACAAGCGGGGTTGTGGTGTGCTGTTACATCCGACGTCATTGCCGGGACCGGGTGGTATCGGTTCGCTGGGGATTGATGCCCGTCGTTTTGTTGATCTGCTGGCGGACATGGGAATGTCGTATTGGCAGGTGCTTCCGCTCACACCGCCGGCGTGTGGTAACTCTCCCTATTCAGCTTTTTCAGCTTTTGCAGGAAACCCGCTTCTGATTGATCTTGATCAGATTGCGCTTGATGGTGATCTTCCCGTTATTTGCTACGAAGACAGTCCGGATGAGACCAGTGTTGACTTCGAGACGGTTTATGAAAAAAAAATGGGGCTGCTGAAGACAGCAGGCACCACTTTTTTGAAGCATGAAGCCGCTCCGCTCAAGCAGGAATTCTGGGATTTTTGCGACAGGACTCCATGGCTTCATAACTACGCGCTTTTTATGGCGCTGAAACATAAGTACAAGGGAAAATCGTGGGAGAAATGGCCGGCCGATCTGGCTCTCCTGACCCCGGAAAAATATGAAAAAGCTTCCGTTGAGCTGGGAGCTGATATTGGCGTACAAAAATATATTCAGTGGCAGTTTTTCAGGCAATGGAGCGGCTTGAGGGCGTATGCGGCCGGCAAGGGGATCGCCATTGTCGGTGACATCCCGATCTTTGTTGGTTACGATTCCGCCGATGTGTGGAGTCATCGCGAACTTTTTCTTCTCAATCCGAAAGGGAAGCCAACAGCTGTGGCAGGGGTTCCGCCCGACTATTTTAGTGCAACTGGACAGTTGTGGGGTAATCCACTTTATGACTGGGAGATGCTGGGACAGCAGAAGTATGGGTGGTGGATCGAGCGGTTTCAAGCAATGTTTGATCTCTTCGATGTCATCCGTGTTGATCATTTTCGCGGTTTTGAAGCTGCCTGGCACGTGCCGGCAGGGGAGAAGACCGCTATCAACGGTACCTGGGTTAATGCGCCAGGGGCAGCTCTCTTTGATAGTATATTTGCTGCCCTCGGAAAATTGCCGATAATTGCCGAGGATCTTGGCGTAATTACGCCAGAGGTAGTGGCTTTGCGCGATCGTTACAATTTTCCGGGCATGAAAATAGTGCAGTTTGCTTTTGATTCGGGGCCATTGAATTCATACCTGCCGCATAACCATCAAAAGAAATCCGTGGTCTACACCGGAACCCATGATAATGATACCACCGCTGGTTGGTATGATTCGCTTTCAGATGCTCAGCGCAGTCGAGTGGATGACTATGTGGGTGGGAGAGGTGATGATACCGTCGAGTGTATACTTCGCGTAGTGCTGATGTCAGTCGCGGATACTGCAATTGTCCCCCTTCAGGATTTGTTCCGGTTGGGAAGTGAGGCCCGCATGAATGTTCCCGGCGCAGCTTTCGGTAACTGGGGGTGGCGCTTCACCTGGGACATGGTTGGCCATGATTTTGCCGCTCATGTTCGTGCCCAGCTGGAATGCTACGGCCGGTGTAATTCTAGCAGTCAGTAAATTTCTTGACAATTCAGGCATATTCTTTATACTGACTTGCTTTAAATTTGTAATCGCTCTTGTCCCGGATGGTGCGTGTGAAAATTGTTGTAGACCACATAAAAGATGTACCGGTTTTGATGCATTTTGATGAACCTGTCGAGACGTTTCCTCTTCTTGCAGGCATGCAGGATGATAGCAGCTGCTCTATTACCGGAAATATTCAAGGGGACATGACCGTTACCCGTGAATATGAGAATATACGCGTTAGCGGCAGGATAACTGCCCCGCTGGCTCTTGCCTGTTCCCGTTGTCTCGCAGATTATCCGTCATTTGTTGACACCAACTTCACAATCTTTTTTCGGAAAGGGGAGGTAATCACCTCTTCAGACGAAGACGAGCTTGAGCTTGGCGAAATGGATCTGCTGTCATCTACCTACTCCGGAGACGAAATTGATCTGACTCATGAGATTGAGGAGCAGGTAGCAATGGAGATTCCGCTAAAGCCTCTCTGTAGTGACTCCTGCAAGGGGTTGTGCCATGAATGCGGCATCGACTTGAATACCTCCAGCTGTTCATGTAGCAAAGAACCTGTAACGCTTACTTTCAGTGCGCTGAAGGATTTTAAAGTAACCAGAAAATAGAGCGGTGGCACGAGAACGTGTATCACCAGAAAAAGGAGAAACACCATGGCTGTACCCAAGAAAAAAACATCCAAATCACGTAAGAATATGAGAAGGGCTCACGATTTTTTAACTACCCCGTCACTGTCAATCTGTCCTCAGTGTAAAGCAGCAAAGCTGCCGCATCGTACCTGTCTTGCCTGCGGAACGTACAAGGGTAAAGAGGTTATCGCCGTTTCCTCAGCGCAAGCCTAGAGAACCGACCCTTTGACGCTTCCGAAACAGATGAGAGTTGCTGTTGACGCAATGGGGGGCGATAATGCACCTGTTATTGAAGTTGAAGGTGCTGTCGCTGCCTGTCGTGAATTCGGCCTGTCGGTAACCCTTGTCGGAGATCGCGTCCGACTGGAGAACGAGCTCGCCAAGCATGCCGTCAACGGACTTGATATTGATATTTTTCATGCAAGTGAAGTTGTCGGCATGCATGATTCCGCTTCAGATGCGGTACGGAAGAAGCGTGACTCTTCCGTGCGTCGCGCATTTGAGCTCGTCAAGGACGGCCATGCGTGTGCCGCTGTTAGTGCCGGAAATTCCGGTGCTACAATGGCATCAGGTATGTTTGTCCTGAAACGGATCAAAGGGATCGAACGGCCGGCAATCGCCCAGCTATTTCCCACACTGAAAGGTCAAACCCTGGTTCTGGATGTAGGCGGCAACGTAGATTGCAAGCCGCTGCATCTCGTCCAGTTTGCCATCATGGGAGAAGTCTATGCCCGCTATGCCATGGGAGTGCCATCGCCAAGAGTTGGTCTGCTCTCCAATGGTGAAGAAGATTCAAAAGGGAATGAGCTGACCAGGGAAACCAATACTGTCTTGCGCAAAACATCGCTCAATTACTGCGGATATATCGAAGGTCGTGATATTTTTGCCGGCGCTGTTGATGTCGTCGTCTGTGATGGCTTTGTTGGAAATATTGTTCTTAAGCTTTCCGAGGGGTTGGCGGATGCCGCGGGCAAAATGCTGAAAAGGGAGATTGTCAAGAGCTGGATCTCCAAGATCGGTTATCTGTTTGTGCGTGGTGCGTTCGGTCGATTCAAGAAGATTGTTGGACTATGCAGAATACGGCGGTGCGCCATTATTGGGGATCAACGGTGTCGGCATGATCTGTCATGGCGGTTCCAATGTCAAAGCGATCAAAAATGCGATACGCTTTGCCCATGAATACGCGAAAAACGGTGTGTCAGAACATGTAGCCGAAAAATTGTCTGAAAATCATTCTGTTTTGATGCGTAATGAGAGCGTACCTTCCATCCCTGTATAAAAGTAAATGGAGAATCAATCGTGAATGTCAGAATTGCCGGAACCGGCTCTGCTCTGCCCGGGAAAATTCTCACTAATACCGAACTCGAACAGCTGGTCGATACCAGTGATGAATGGATTACTACCAGAACTGGAATCAAGGAGCGACGCATTGCGGTCGAAGGTGAATATACTTCAACTTTTGCCGCCGAAGCCGGTCGTCGTGCCCTGGAAATGGCCGGTGTTCATCCTGAAGAAATCGACCTGATCATTCTTGGCACTGTTACCCCGGATTTTCCTTTCCCCTCAACAGCATGTATTGTGCAGGACCTTCTGGGTGCTACGAATGCAACCGCATTTGATCTTTCAGCGGCGTGCTCAGGTTTTATTTTTGGTTTGTCGATTGCTGAAAAATACATTCGCTCTGGTGCCGCGCGGAAGATTCTTGTGATTGGCGCTGAGGTGTTGTCACGTATTGTTGACTGGCAGGATCGTAATACCTGCGTTCTGTTTGGTGACGGAGCGGGTGCCGTTGTGCTTGAAGCTTCTGATGGTGGTCATTCCCTGCTTTCAACCCATACTTTCAGTAACGGCTCATACTGGAACCTCCTCTATCAACCGGGAAGCGGCAGTCGTAATCCGGCGACTGACAGCCGTACGATCGATGAACGGCTGATCTATCTGAAAATGGAAGGAAATGATGTTTTCAAGCACGCTGTCCGTAGTATGGAGGAGGCGGCAGTGAAAGCCCTGGATGCCAACGGCTTGTCCGCATCAGACCTTACCCTCATGATTCCGCATCAGGCCAATCGCCGTATCATTGATGCAACGGCAAAACGGCTCGGACTTGGTGCCGACCGATTGTTCACCAATCTTGAAAAGTATGGCAATACATCTTCAGCATCAATTCCGATTGCGCTGGATGAGGCGAACCGTCAAGGTCTGATCAAGCCCGAGAGCAAGCTTCTGCTGGTGGCTTTCGGAGGCGGATTTACCTACGGATCTGCACTCATTAACTGGTAGCAGTGCTTAATTTTACCGTAAGAGAAGGATATTAACATGTCTAAGACTGCATTTATATTTCCGGGCCAAGGTTCTCAATACCCAGGTATGGGAAAGGAATTAGCAGATACGTTTTCTGTCGCGCGTCAACTGTTCGAGGAGGCAGACGAGGCCCTTGGCTTCAAGTTGTCTGAACTATGCTTCTCAGGGAGCGACGCCGACCTCAAGATGACGGCCAACACGCAGCCGGCTATACTGACTGCAAGCATTGCGGCCCTGAAAGTTCTGCAGCAGGAAACGGGACTTAAAGCCGATTATGTTGCCGGTCATTCACTTGGAGAATATTCGGCGCTGGTCTGTTCAGGAGCTATCTCCTTTAGTGATGCGGTGAAAACTGTGCGTGCCCGTGGGACGTTCATGCAGGAGGCTGTTCCTGTCGGTACCGGAACAATGGCAGCCATGCTCGGTGTCGAGCGGGACGTGCTTGAGGACATCTGCCGTGAAGCTGCTGCAGGCGAGGTCGTTTCACCGGCCAATTTTAATTCTCCAGGTCAGATCGTTATCGCCGGCTCAGTTACGGCTGTTGCTCGTGCCATTGAAATAGCCAAGGCCCGCGGCTTTAGAAAAGCCATGTTGCTGCCGGTCAGCGCTCCCTTTCACTGTGCACTGATGCAACCGGCTGCTGATCGTCTGGCGGTCGTACTGGATACTGTTACCGTACATGATATGAACATGCCTGTTATTGCAAACGCCGATGCCGCCCCCAACAGTGATAAAGATCGGGTAAAGCCTCTGCTGGTCACGCAGGTCTGCTCTCCTGTGTTGTGGGAACAGTCAGTGAACACAATGAGCACACTGGGTGTTACAAACTATATTGAGCTCGGTCCTGGCAAGGTGTTATGTGGATTGGTCAAAAGGATCAATAAAGAGGCGGTCCTGGCTAATGTAGAGGATGTCGCTGGTATAAAGAATGTCGGGGAGAATGTATGATGAAAGGTCAGGTCGCTCTGGTAACCGGTGCTTCGCGTGGTATTGGACAGGCCATCTCGCTCAAGCTTGCTGCAGAAGGAATATTTGTGGTTGCTACTGCAACGTCTGAGGCCGGCGCAGAGGCGACTGTTGCCGCTATTACTGCGCAGGGTGGGGCTGCTCTGGCGGTCAAGCTTGACGTTACAAACTCTGCCGAAGTTGAAGCTCTTTTCAAGAGAATTGTTGCCGAGCAGGGAAGACTTGATATTCTGGTAAACAATGCCGGTATCACAAAAGACGGGCTTATGATGCGGATGAAGGATAATGACTGGGATTCAGTTCTGGAAACTAATCTGAAAGGTTCCTTCCTCTGTCTGCGTGAAGCATCCAAGATCATGACCAAGGCCCGGTACGGGCGTGTGATAAATATCAGCTCCGTTGTTGGTGAAATGGGTAATCCCGGTCAGGCAAACTACTGTGCCAGTAAAGCCGGGCTGTTTGGTTTAACAAAATCTGCAGCGCGTGAGCTGGCAAAGCGCAATATTACTGTCAATGCCGTGGCGCCAGGTTTTATTGAAACCGATATGACAGCTGTTCTGCCTGAAAAGGGACGTGAGGCTCTTCTGCAGAATATTCCGATGGAGCGTCTTGGTTCAGTTGATGATATTGCCCATGCCGTCAGTTTTCTGATTTCCCCGCAGGCTGGCTACATAACAGGTCAGGTGCTGTCGGTAAATGGTGGAATGTATATGTAATCTTATATGAATATGCAGATGTATGCGTATGTGGACAAATATCGATTGACATTTAAAGATTTCATGCTTAATTAAGCACAAAGATTTACACACGAAACCTGAAAAGGTTTAAAAACACATGGAGGTGAGAGATGTCTGATATTGCAAAGCGGGTGAAAGAAATTGTAGCAGAGCAGCTGGGAGTCGAAGAAGCTCAGGTTTTGACAGAGTCCTCTTTTATGGATGATCTTGGTGCCGATTCTCTTGACACTGTTGAACTGGTTATGGCTCTTGAAGAGGAGTTCGATATCGAGATTCCTGATGAAGATGCCGAAAAAATCCAGACGGTAAATGATGCTATCGAGTACATTACCGAGCACAGCTGATACCACACAACCGGGGGGGGGCGAAAGCCCCTCTCTTTTCATTTGCTATAATTGAAACTGTTGTTTTATGGAGCCATCTATCATGAGAAGAGTAGTAATTACTGGCGTTGGAGCTGTTTCACCTCTTGGATGCGGAAATGCCAAAAACTGGGACGCCCTCACCTCGGGCAAGTCAGGTATTGGTTTGATTACCCGTTTCGATACGAGCGATATGCCGGTCAAGATTGCTGGTGAGGTTGCTGATTTCAACGCAGAAGAGTATATCGATAAAAAAGAGATCAAGAAAATGGATCTTTTTATCCAGTACGGTCTTGCTGCTGCCCATTATGCAATGGAAGATTCCGGTCTTGTGATCAATGATGAAAATGCCGAACGTGTCGGGGTTCTTGTTGGTGCCGGGCTTGGTGGCCTGCCGACAATTGAGCGCTATCATACGCTGCTGCTGGAATCTGGTCCAAAGAAGATCTCTCCGTTCTTTATCCCGATGTTGATAATCAATCTTGCTCCCGGTCACATCTCTATTAGATATGGAGCCAAGGGTCCAAATATTTCTTCTGTCTCTGCATGCGCAACCAGTACCCATTCAATTGGTGATGCCTATCATATTATTAAACGTGGCGATGCTGACGCCATGATAGCCGGAGGAACAGAGTCGGTCATTACTCCCCTCGGGATTGGCGGCTTTGCCGCCATGAAGGCTCTTTCAGACAGAAATGACGACCCAACAACCGCCTCACGCCCATTTGACAAGAACCGTGATGGTTTCGTCATGGGTGAAGGTGCCGGAATTGTTATTCTTGAGGAGTATGAATCCGCCAAGGCACGTGGAGCCAAAATCTATGCCGAGGTTGTTGGGTATGGTCTGACAGGTGACGCATATCACCTGACCGCACCGGCGCCGGGTGGAGAAGGTGGGGCGCGGGCAATGAAGATGGCGCTTAAAAATGCCGGCATTGCTCCCGAACAGGTCTCCTACATTAACGCCCACGGTACGTCCACTCCGATAGGTGACATGTACGAAACAATGGCGATCAAGAGCGTATTTGGCGATCATGCAAAGAAAATGATGGTCTCTTCAACCAAGTCAATGACCGGACACCTTCTTGGTGCAGCTGGTGGCATAGAAGCCGTTTATACCCTTATGGCAATGGACAAGGGAGTCGTTCCTCCGACAATCAATTACAGCAATCCTGATCCGGACTGTGATCTTGATTATGTCCCAAATACCGCTCGGGAAGCAAAAATCGAATACGCCATGAGCAATAACTTCGGGTTTGGCGGTACGAATGCTACCCTTCTTTTCAAAAAGTTGTAGGAGGGTCTGTTTAAATGATTATTATCGGAAGTGACCATGGAGGGTTCGCCCTCAAAACCGCCCTTACCAGTTACCTGAATCGCAGAGGGTATGAAGTAGCCGATGCCGGGACCAACGGTGATGCTTCGGTGGATTATCCTGATTTTGGCCAGAAAGTAGCCGAAACCGTGATTGCAGGGGAAGCTGAATTAGGGATTCTGATTTGCGGGACCGGAATCGGAATGTCGATCACCGCAAACAAAATTCCTGGAATTCGTGCTGCACTGGTGACGGATGTTTTTATGGCCCGTATGGCTAAAGAGCACAATAATGCCAATATTCTTGTGCTCGGTGGTCGTGTCCTTGATGAACAGAAAGCCTGTGACTTGGTTGGTGCATGGCTTGATGCGACGTTTGAAGGAGGACGACATCAGGGGCGTCTCGACAAGATAACCGCTCTTGAACAGAAGTATTCCTAGCAGCAAAGATCTTCGGTAGTATTCTTATACCCACAGGCGGGACCTGCTACGGCATGTGTCCCGTTTCTTGTTTCCAATGTGCCTTTTATAAAAAGAACTTTTACAAGGAGAACCCATGTCAGTCCTTTCCCAATTCGATCCCCAGGTTGCTGAAGCCATTAGTCATGAAGCGGAGCGTCAGGAGTGCAATCTGGAGTTAATAGCCTCAGAAAACTTTGTGTCGGAAGCGGTTCTGGAGGCCCAGGGTTCGATCCTGACTAACAAGTACGCCGAAGGTTACCCTGGAAAGCGGTATTATGGTGGTTGTGAGCATGTTGACGTTGTCGAGCAGCTCGCCATTGACCGGGCCAAGGAACTGTTTGGCGCCGACCATGCCAACGTCCAGCCACATGCGGGATCCCAGGCTAATATGGCTGTATACTTTGCCGCATGCAAGCCCGGGGATACGATTCTCGGGATGAATCTTGCACATGGTGGGCATCTTACTCACGGCAGTCCGGTTAATTTCTCTGGTAAGCTGTTTACCGTTGTTCCATACGGAGTTTCACAAGATACTGAAACCATTGACTATGAAGAGGTTGAACGTCTGGCTATTACCCATAAACCTGCAATGATTGTTGTCGGTGCCAGCGCCTATCCAAGAATCATTGATTTTCCCGCTTTCCGCGCGATAGCCGACAAGGTTGGGGCGAAAGTCATGGTTGATATGGCTCACATAGCCGGTCTGGTCGCCGCCGGTGTGCACCCGAGTCCTGTTCCGTATGCCGAGTTTGTTACGACAACCACCCACAAAACTTTGCGTGGTCCTCGTGGAGGTATGATCCTCTGCCGTGAAGAGTTCGCCAAAACGATAAATTCGCAGATTTTCCCCGGTATTCAGGGTGGGCCGCTTATGCATGTTATCGCTGCAAAGGCGGTTGCATTTAAAGAAGCGCTGCAGCCGGAGTTTAAAACCTATCAGCAGCAGGTCGTTAAAAACGCCAAGGCGCTTGCAGAGGCGCTCGTAAAGCGCGGCTTTAAATTGACAAGCGGTGGTACCGATAACCATCTCATGCTGATTAACTTCTCTGGTTCAGAGATAACCGGCAAGGCCGCAGAAGAAGCGCTGGACAAGGCTGGTATCACGGTCAACAAAAACACCGTGCCGTTTGAAACGCGTTCCCCGTTTGTTACCTCCGGCATACGGATCGGAACTCCGGCCTGTACTTCCCATGGGCTGAAAGAGGCAGAAATGGATCAGGTCGCCGGATATATTGCTGATGCGTTAGCGAATATCGGCAATGACGAGAAACTGGAGACGATAAAGCTGCAGGTGAACGGTATGATGAAGAAATTTCCGCTTTACGCCGACAGGCTTGCTTAATCGCAAAACATAATGTAGTTACGAGACCCACTGGACACGTTCCGGCGGGTCTTTTTTATAGACCTGAAGATTACTCATGCAGGAGAGGGAATAACGTATGTCCGGAACAGACTCTATAACTACCGAACAACTGCGATTGTGGGACAAGCGCCACGTCTGGCACCCGTTTACCCAGATGCAGGAATGGGAACGTGACGAGCAGATTATCATTGTCAAGGGTGAGGGGTGCTGGCTGATCGATACGGATGGCAAACGGTATCTTGATGGCGTTGCCTCCATGTGGACAAATGTACATGGCCATTGCCGCCGTGAGCTTAATGAGGCCCTTAAGGAACAGGTTGATCGCCTTGAACATTCAACACTGCTGGGGCTGGGTAGTGAACAGAGCATCATACTGGCCGCTCGGCTGGCTGAAATTACCCCTCCGGGGCTTGACCGGTTCTTTTATTCGGACAACGGTTCAACCGCCATGGAAGTGGCTGTCAAGATGGCCTATCAATATCATGTCCATGCAGGTCACCCTGAACGAAGCCGCTTTATAACCTTCAGTAATGCCTATCATGGTGATACACTTGGTGCGGTGAGTGTCGGTGGAATCGGCATCTATCATACTACCTTCAAGCCGCTCATGTTTGATACGCTGCAGGCTCCGGCTCCGTACTGCTATCGGTGCGAGCTTGGCTGCAGCAGGCACACCTGCAACATGGAGTGTGTTGATGCGGTTGAACAGCTGATGGAGCGCAATGCCGGCCTGATTGCCGGACTTGTGATTGAGCCGCTTGTTCAGGGTGCCGGAGGAATGATTGTTCAGCCATCAGGGTTTTTACGCCGGCTCAGGGCGTTGTGCGACCGGTATGATGTATTGATGATAGCCGATGAGGTTGCTACCGGTTTTGGCAGAACCGGAAAAATGTTTGCCTGTCAGCATGAAGATGTGGTGCCCGACATCATGGCGATTTCCAAAGGGATCGCTGCCGGATATCTTCCCTTGGCGGCAACGGTGACAACTGATAAAGTCTATTCGGCCTTTTTAGGTTCGTATGCTGAGTTGAAGACCTTTTTTCATGGTCATACGTTCACCGGGAACCCGTTAGCCTGTGCCGTTGCCCTGAAAAGTCTGGAGCTGTTTCAGCACGACAATCTGCTGGCAGAACTGCAGCCCAAAATAGCCCGGTTGCAACAGGGCTTGGAAGATTTCAAATTGCTGCCGCATGTCGGAGATGTTCGGCAGTGCGGTCTGGCTGCAGGTATAGAGCTGGTTGAAAACAGGGAAACCGGTGCGCCGTATCCCTGGGAGGATAAGGTCGGGATCCGGGTGTCCCTTGAGGCGCGCAAGCGTGGTGTTTTTACCCGCCCTTTGGGTAATACGGTTGTCATATTCCCACCGCTTGTTATCTCCAATGAAGAGATGGACATGCTTTTGAGTGTCCTGAATGAAGCTATACGGGTTGTTACTGAATGATCATGGTTTAGAGGCTGCCCAATGGAAGATGCAATCAAAATTCTGGTGGTTGATGATGATGACTCTGGCCGTGAAGCCCTCTCTACGCTGTTGCGGTTATCCGGGTATGATGTTGCCTCGGCAGCAACCGGGGAGAGTGCCCTTGACCTGATTGATTGCCAACAGTATCAGGTCATCGTCTCAGATCTGTTTCTGCCGGATAAAAACGGTTTCGATATTCTGCAGAGTGTCCGTAAGGTTTCACCCACCAGCGAAGTTATTGTCGTGACCGGTCATGCTTCGGCTCAATCAGCTGTCAGGGCCATGAAAGAGGGGGCTTTTGACTATATTACCAAGCCGATTGATTTCGATGAGCTGAAAATCGTTGTTTTCAAGGCGCTGGAAAAACAGAAGCTTATGTCTGAGAACAAGTACCTTCGCAGGCAGCTTCAGGGGCGTTTTGAATTCAATAATATCATCGGCAATTCTCCGGCAATGAGCCTGGTTTTTGAGCGCATGAGCCGTATCGTCAAAACCGACTCAGCGGTTCTTGTGAGCGGTGAATCAGGAACCGGCAAAGAACTTGTGGCGAGGGCGCTGCACTATAATGGTATTCGCAGGGAGAAACCTTTTGTTGCGGTAAACTGCAGTGCTATTCCGGAAGCATTGCTTGAAAGTGAGCTTTTCGGTCATGTCCGGGGGGCATTTACCGGAGCTATCAAGGATAAACCGGGGAAATTCGAGGCAGCCAATCATGGTACCATTTTTCTTGATGAAATTGGCACGTTGCCTCTTCATCTGCAGGCAAAGTTGTTACGTGTTTTACAGGAACATGAAGTAGAGAGGGTCGGTTCTAATAAGACGGTGAAACTTCATGTACGAGTGATTTCCGCAACTAATGCAGATCTTGAAAACATGGTTAAGCGCGGGGCGTTTCGAGAAGATCTCTACTATCGCTTAAACGTAATTCCACTTCATCTTCCCCCACTGCGTGAGCGGCAGCAGGACATTATGCACCTGACAGCATTTTTTCTGGAGAAACAGTGTCGTTTGATGGGGCGAGCGCCGTGCAGTATCAGCAAGCAGGCATTTGAGGCGTTGGAACGGTATTCCTGGCCTGGGAATGTACGGGAACTGGAAAATCTGATCGAAAGAATGATAGTTTTGACAGATGCTGCGGTTATAACTTTAGACGATGTTCCTGCCACAATAGTAGGCGAAAAGACCAGTGGAGATGTGTGCTGTGTCAAGATGCCCAGCGGAGGGGTCGATCTGGTTGCCACTATTTCCAGAATTGAGCACACTTTGATTTCTGAGGCACTTGAATCAGCAGGGGGGGTCAAAGCGAGGGCCGCTGCTCTTTTGGGTATCAACAGGACGACGCTGGTTGAAAAGATTAAAAGGCTGAAAATATAAAAAGGAGATTCATATGGATCCGGAAACGGGCGCCATTGCCCAAAAAGAATTCGATCGGGCACAGCAGGAACTTGACCAGAATAATGTCCTCGCTGCACTCGCGTGTCTGGAGCGGGGGCTCAGCATCAGGAACGATCCCTTCTGGCATTCCCGTCTCGGGTTCTGTGTTGCAAAACAGCGTGGTCACCTCACGCGGGCATTCGAGTTGTGCCGCAATGCTATTGAGCATGATCCAGGCAATCCTCTCCACTATCTTTATCTTGGCAAGGTTTATCTTGTTGCGGGGAAAAAGTACGAAGCACTTCAAGCTTTCAGGCAGGGAATGATACTGGGGGGAAGTCAGGAGATCGAGCGGATGCTTGATACCATTGGGGCCAGAAAGCCCCCGGTAGTATCGTTTCTTTCACGTGACAACCTGCTGAACAAATATCTTGGAATTATTCTTGGTCGTTTGGGCTTTCGGTAAAGATCTGGTAAACAGGAGCTTTATAAAACAAAAAAAGGTGCCGGTAAAGGCACCTTTTTTTATATTTATGGCGGGGTTGACGGGGCTCGAACCCGCGACTTCCAGCGTGACAGGCTGGCACTCTAACCAACTGAGCTACAACCCCTGATGTAGTAGTCAGTTTAACTCGACATATATGCCATTAAATGGAGCCGTTTGTCAAGTGACTTGTGCTGTGGTCATGCAAATTTTTATGCGCACTCCGAATAACCGCATACATGGCAGACCGAGCAGCCCCCCTCGTGTTCTACAATGCCACCGCATTCAGGGCAGGCTCCGCGCTCATGCCTCGTTGTCTCACTGTCAACATCATATCCGCTGTCTATCAGATGGTTCTGGATCGCCTTTGCAACGGCATCGGCGCAGGAAAGCACCCGGTTGTCCCCAAAGCCTGACGGGCAGTGGCAGGAAATTCCCTGAAGCTGCTTCACCACCTGACGGGCCTGAATTCCGCTCCGCCACGCCAGTGATACCATGCGGCCTATTGCTTCACTCTGGGAAGCGGCGCATCCGCCAGCCTTGCCCATTGTCGTGAAAAGTTCAAATAAGCCGTTTTTGTCTTCATTGATTGTTATATAGAGCGGGCCGCAGCCGGTCTGCATCTGATGGGTAGACCCCTTGAGCGCTTTTGGACGTTCCCGTTTGATGGCTTTCTTGTCGTCTTCAACCGGTATAGCGGCAACTGTTGCTGCCTGCTCTTCTTTTTTGCCGGTCGAGAGTACCTGCTCGTCCCTCGAACCGTCACGATAAATGGTGACGCCCTTGCAGCCGGTTTCATAGGCGAGCATGTAAACTTTTTCAACGTCCTCGATAGTGGCGGAATTTGAAAAATTTACCGTCTTGGAAACAGCATTGTCAGTGAATAGCTGGAAGGCCGACTGCATCTGGATATGGTATTCCGGGGTGATTTCGTGAGACGTTACAAACACGCTACGGATGTCTTCAGGGATTTCTGTAATATCCTGAACAGACCCGTGCTCCGCTATCTTCTGCATGAGAGCTTCCGAGTAGAAACCACGTTCCTTTGCTATTCTTTCAAAAATCGGGTTGACTTCCACCAGAACATTTTTGTCCATAACGGTGCGGACGTAGGAAACGGCGAAGAGCGGTTCAACGCCTGAAGATGCGTTGGCGATGATGGAAATGGTTCCAGTCGGTGCGATTGTCGTGACGGTAGCGTTTCTTTGTGGAGCGGCACCCTTCTTGTCAAAGATAGAACCCTTGAAATTGGGGAATGAACCCCGTTTTTTGCCGAGCTCCTGTGATGCCTGGTGCCCTTCATCGTTAATGAATTTCATCACCTTCTTGCCAAGTTTTACCGCCTCTTCAGAGCAGTATGGAATTCCCAGCAGAATCAGCATGTCAGCCCAGCCCATGACACCAAGTCCGATTTTGCGGTTGGAGTGTGTCATGTCATGAATCTGCTGCAGCGGATAATTGTTCGCTTCAATTACATTGTCAAGAAAGTGGACGGCGTTATGTATGGTCTCACGCAATCTTTTCCAGTCCACTGTACCCTCTTTGATGAAGGTACCAAGATTGATAGAGCCGAGGTTGCAGGATTCATACGGCAGCAGGGGTTGTTCACCGCATGGGTTGGTGGATTCGATTTCGCCTACGAGCGGTGTCGGGTTGTCACGGTTCAGGCGGTCAAGGAAGATGACCCCCGGCTCACCGTTTTCCCATGATTGCTTGACGATACGCTGGAATACCTTGCGGGCGTTGAGACTGCCGCAGATCTTTTTGTCGCGGGGATTAACAAGGTCATACTCTTCATCACGTTCGACACTCTGCATGAACTTTTCGGTAAGACCGACCGAGATGTTGAAGTTGTTGAGCTGCTTCTGGTCGGCCTTGCACATGATAAAGTCCATGATGCTGGGGTGATCGACCCGCAAGATTGCCATGTTTGCACCGCGCCGGGTGCCACCCTGTTTGATTGTTTCCGTAGCGACATCAAATACACGCATAAATGATAGCGGGCCGCTTGATATGCCGGTGGTTGTACTGACAACATCGTTGGCAGGTCTCAGCCGGGAGAATGAAAAACCTGTGCCTCCGCCGGATTTATGAATCAACGCGGTATATTTGACGGCGTCAAAGATCTCTTCCATGGAGTCGCCCACAGGCAGAACAAAGCAAGCTGAAAGCTGCCCCAGCGGGCGACCGGCATTCATCAGGGTAGGCGAGTTGGGAAGGAATTCGAAGCGGGTCATCATGTTGTAGAAGGTATCCGACAAACTTTTTACATCTGCCTTCTTGTCAAACACTTTGTCGGCGTCTGCAATGGTGTTTGCGACACGCCTGAACATGTCGGCAGCTGTTTCGAGTACCTTGCCGGTTTCATCACGGCGCAGATAGCGTTTTTCCAGTACGGTGGCGGCATTTTTAGTCAGGGCGGGAATGGTGTCGGGCGCAGAACTTTGTTTCATGGCAGAACTCCTCATTTTGTTAGTAAGTTTATGATTTCTAAATGAATTGGATGGTATTTGGATTTTAAAAACGAAAACCACAAGATTTTGTGGATGGCGATGGAATAAACCACAACATGTATGTGCTGTCAACAAATATATTTCAAAGAAATATAACACCTTGAAAGGACTTGGAAAGGTCATAAATTAAGATATACCGGGTGAGGTTCTCATTAAAAAATAACATTAAATTTACAGTTAGACTGAATCATGGTAATGATTCTGAAATTTTTGCGGGGAGTATCCGGGTGAAAACTCTTTTTGTAATAGGTCTCTTTTTATGCATGACAACTGTTTCAATGGCTGCCGAACAGGCTGCATCAGTTTATGACAGAAAGGTTCTGACTGAAGATGTAACCTGGCACGGTTCAATTCTTGTGCGCGGATTTGTCGTGGTTGCCCCTCATGCAACCCTGCGTATTGATCCGGGCACGGTGGTGCGCTTTGCGCCAGCTGCCGATGGACAGCTTCCACTCTTGGTTATTCAAGGTCGTCTGCATGCCGCAGGAACTTCAGAACGGCCAATTCTGTTGACAGCTGACAAATCTCGCCAGGTGAGTGGATCATGGGGGGGGATTGCCCTGCAGTCTACCGAGAAGCGTAACCTGATGGAGCACTGCAGAATCGAGTACGCTGAAACCGGCATCGATCTGCGTTTTTCCGTCATAACTCTCCAGGCTGTTTCAATTGTTCATGCCCAGACGGCTCTACTGTCATATGACGGAGTTGTGCAGATGGTTGGCGGCGCTATTTCGGATTCAGTCGTCGGGGTTGAGGTCTATAACAGCGAATTTGATGGGAGGGATACGACGGTCTCAGGTTGTAAGCGCGGCTGCATCATGAACAAATCAGCAGTTGTCTTCTCGTCGTTTAACATCGTCAATAACCAGCAGAGCGGGCTCGAAGCGGAAGATTGCCGAATCAAGGTCGTCGGTGGGGAGTTTTCCGGAAATGTACTGGGGGGCCGGATCAACGGTAGCGAAGGGCATATTACCATGTCGCGCTTTCTGCGCAACGGGCAGACAGCCCTGCATCTTGCCGGCTCACGGATCAAAATCCAGCGGTGCCTTTTTGCCGATAATAGCCATGATGCGTTGCGGGTCGAAGACGGTCTCGCGCTTCTCTTGAACAACTCCTTCAGCTCAAACGGTGGTTATAATCTGTATAACGCGGGACGTGATGTCGTCAGCGCCAGGCAAAACTGGTGGGGGTCTTCAGACCAGTTGCTTATACGGCAAAAGATCTATGGCGCGTTTCAGGACAAAAACAGCGGTCCTGTACATGTTTACCCATGGTTGAAAGAAAAGCCCCCGTTGATGCCGTAAGCCGTGGCGGCACGTGCAGTAACCAATAAAGACTTCACAAGGAACTTTCATTGTATCTCGATAATGCCGCGACATCATTTCCAAAGCCGGAGAAAGTGTATGAAGCCGTTATTCATGCGTTGCGTGATGTAGGCGCCTCTCCCGGCCGGGGTGGATACCGCCGCTCTCTGGAGGCGGGACGTATTCTTTTTCAGGCACGTGAGGCTGTCGCCGGTTTTTTTTCGATTGCCGATTCGTCGCGGATCATCTTTACGCATAATGCTACCGAAGCGCTCAATCTGGCGCTGCATGGTACCCTGGTCGCCGGCGATCATGCCATTACAACCTCGATGGAACATAATTCGCTGTTGCGGCCGTTATATGCGCTGCGCAACAAAGGGGTGGAGCTGTCAATAGTGCCGGCCGCTTCTGACGGGGTGGTTGCTGTTGAGGATATTCGTCGCGCCGTGCAGGTCAATACACGCATGATCGCTGTCAGTCACGTATCCAATGTCTGCGGTGCCATTCAACCGATAAAGCCGTTGGCGGAACTCTGCCGCGAAATCGGTGCTCTTTTCTTGCTTGATGCGGCGCAGTCGGCCGGATATCTGCCGATTGACGTTGAACACGGAGCTATCGACCTCCTGGCTGTTCCCGGTCACAAGGGGTTGCTCGGGCCGGCCGGGACCGGGCTGCTGTATGCGGCTCCTCATGTACCGCTTAAACCTGTTGTTCAGGGGGGAACCGGCAGTCACTCAACCGCTGAGGTACAGCCGGAGGTCATGCCGGACGGTTATGAGGCCGGCACCCATAATCTCCCCGGCATCGCCGGATTGTGTGCCGGAATTGAATTTGTACGCGAGGTGGGGCTTTCAGTTATCTGTCAGCATGAATATGCCCTGCTCAAGCAGGCGGAACAGGCACTGAGAGACATTCCGGGAATGACGATATACGGCCCTTCAGATCCGTCAGGTCGCTGCTCGGTACTCTCTTTTACCGCTGCCGGTGTTGATTCGGCTCTGCTTGCTGCGGAGCTTGATCATGGTTTTGACATTGCCGTTCGCGCCGGACTGCATTGCGCCCCACTTGCTCACCGTACGCTGGGAACCCTGCCGGGCGGCACGGTGCGATTGAGCCCGGGCTGGTCTACAACGAGTGAAGAGATTGCTTTCTTTTCTGCTGCCGTTGTACAATGCGTCAGCAAAATTCGTCAGTCGGCATGAATACTCTTCTGTATTGAATAATAATTTTTTCGCTCAGGCACCGAACCATTATCTCATGTACACACAGAAAGGAACCCATGAAAAACTTCATCCTTGATACGAACGTATTACTGCACGATCCTCAATCACTCTTCAAGTTTGAGGAAAACAACATCATCATCCCGATTACCGTTATTGAAGAGGTCGATCGTTTTAAGAAGGATATGAACGAGACCGGTCGTAATGCCAGGATGGTGTCGAGAATTCTTGATTCAATGAGGGAGAAGGGGTCTCTGGCGTCAGGCATTATCATGCCTGGTGGCGGCACGCTGCGGGTCGAGATGTTTACTGAAAAATATTTCAAGAACCTGCCGGTTGATCTGCGAGTTGATAACGGTGATAACCGGATAATCGCCGTTGCCCAGGATGTCCGTGATCGCTTTCCGGACATGGTAACAATATTTGTGACCAAAGATTCCAATCTGCGCATCAAGGCCGACGCTATCGGACTGACAGCCGAAGATTACGAGTCGGATAAAGTGGATATCCAGGATCTGTACTCCGGCACACGGTCTATTGAGGTGCCGGCTGAGGCTGTTGACCGTTTCTACGGGCAGGGGTGGCTTGAGACTCCTGTTGATCTCGCCCCCAATGAGTTCATAACAATTGTCGATAGTGGTAACCCGAATCATTCTGCCCTTTGTCGAAACGATCCGGACAATTCCCGTATTGTCCCGGTACGCAAGGTGCCAAAGGAAGGGATCTGGAGCCTTTTTCCGCGCAACAGGGAGCAGTCCTTTGCCCTTGATGTGCTGATGGATGACAGCATCAAGCTGGTGACGCTGGTCGGTAAGGCGGGCACCGGCAAGACACTGCTTGCGATAGCTGCCGGTCTGCACAAGACTGCCGAGGAAAATATTTATAATCGTTTGCTGGTTTCACGTCCGGTATTCCCCATGGGCAAAGACCTTGGCTTTCTGCCGGGGGATATCGAAGAGAAGTTGACCCCCTGGATGCAGCCGATCTTCGATAATGTCGAGCTGCTGATTTCCGGTCATGAGTCTGAAAAACGTCACAGCAAAGGGTACAAGGAGCTGATGGCAATGGGGCTCCTCGATATAGAGCCGCTGACCTATATCCGTGGTCGCTCGATTCCCAATCAGTATCTGATTGTTGATGAAGCCCAGAACCTGACGCCCCATGAAATCAAGACGATCGTCACGAGGGTCGGCGAGGGGACCAAGATCGTACTGACCGGCGACCCCTACCAGATTGACAATCCTTATGTTGATTCCTCCAGCAACGGCCTGACGTACCTTGTTGAAAAATTCAAGGGGCAGCGGATTGCCGCACATGTGACACTGACACGGGGTGAACGTTCCGAACTGGCCGAATTGGCAGCCAACCTGCTGTAATCTGTAATATACCTACAAGGCTTATCTGAATGCTTCTTCTCTCAATTGAAACATCCTGTGATGAAACGGCCGCCGCTATTGTGCAGGGCGGCCGTGAAATCCTTTCCTCCGTCGTCTCTTCCCAGATTGACATCCATGCGGCGTACGGCGGCGTTGTACCGGAAATTGCCTCTCGAAAGCACCTGGAATCTCTTGCGCCGGTTATAACCCAGGCGCTTCAGGATGCCGGTGTCGGCATGGAAGATCTTGAAGGGGTCGCGGTTACCCGTGGGCCCGGTTTGTCCGGGGCGCTCCTGGTCGGTTTTTCCGCAGCCAAGGCGATTGCTGTTGCCCGAAAAATCCCTTTTGTCGGTGTGCATCACATCGAGGGGCATCTGTTTGCGTCCTTTCTTGAACAACCGGTGGCTTTCCCTTTTCTGGCTCTGGTCGTGTCCGGCGGTCACACGCATCTGTACCATGTGGAAGGTTTTGGCCGCTATACGACTCTTGGCAGAACCATCGACGATGCTGCCGGTGAGGCGTATGACAAATGCGCCAAAATCATGGGGATGCGCTACCCTGGCGGGGCGCTGATTGACCGGATGGCTCAGAACGGCAACCCTGACGCGATCCGTCTGCCACGGCCGCTGCTCCGAGACGGGACGCTTAATTTCAGCTTCAGTGGCCTGAAAACGGCGGTGCTGCAGCATGTGGCAAAAAATCCCGTGGCAATTCCGGGTCAGGATGCAGACGATCTCTGTGCCTCTTTCCAGGAGGCGGTCTGCCATGTACTTGCTGCCAAAACGGAAGCCGCCATTCGTCAAAGCGGTGCCATGCGTCTGGTTGTCGCCGGAGGAGTCGCCTGTAATAGTGGCCTGCGCGGCCGCATGGCGACGTTGTGTAAAGAGATGGGTGTAGAACTGTCGATTCCTCATCCTTCTCTCTGTGGTGATAATGCCGCCATGCTCGCGGTGCCTGGCGATTATTATCTTTCACATGGTATTTTCTCTTCTCCGTCGCTTGATGTCACCGCCACCTGGAATATGGACAGCATAAAGGAATCATTACAATGAGCGCATTACGCCGTCCTTTGAAATCACTTGGACAAAACTTTCTGGTTGATGGCAACGTCATTGACAACATTATTCAGGCGGCACAAATCCAGCCTGATCAGGCAGTACTGGAGATTGGCCCGGGCAGGGGGGCGCTGACGGTTCATCTTGCCGAACGCGCCGGCCGCCTCGTGCTGATTGAATTCGACCATGCATTGGCAGCCTGGCATCGTGACCAGCTTAAGGATAACGGGCGTGTTACCGTCATTGACGCGGATGTTTTGAAGGTTGACCTTGACGCACTCCTCGCCGAAACTCCCCAAAAATGGAATGTCGTCGCCAACCTTCCCTATAATATTTCAACGGAAGTGCTGTTTCGCCTCTATGGAGTGCATGATCGCCTGTCGCGTATGACCCTGATGCTCCAAAAAGAGGTCGGTGACCGTCTGGCGGCGCCTCCGGACTGCTCTGCATACGGTGTGACTACCGTGCTGCTCGGATTGTGGTTCGATATCAGCCGTGCTTTTGTGGTGCATCCCGGCTCTTTTCATCCGAGCCCGAAAGTCGATTCAGTCGTACTGAATTTTATCCCCCTTGCGGAAGCGCGGGCCGAAGTTGGCGACGAGGATGTTTTCAGGAGCGTCGTGAAAAGCGCCTTTTCCATGCGCCGCAAGACGCTGATCAACTGCCTTAAATCTGCAGAATTCGCCAAAACTGTTGATTGCGCGGTTCTGTTGGAAGCGTGCGGGATTGACGGGCGCAGGAGGGGGGAAACTCTTGCTCTCGAAGAGTTTGCCGCGTTGTCGCGGTGGGTGACTGAGGCGTTGAAAACAGCACCGGAAACGAACTGATTAATAATGACGTCTTTAGTTGAATATATTGTTGTTCTGCTCCTCCTGGCTTGTCTTGGCTTTCTGTACACTCTGCTTGTTGTCGCCAGACGCCGGTCGCTTGATGCCGCTGATGTACAGAATAAAGTTGCCGGTGTTGAGAAAATGCTGGAGCGCCATGAACGAATTCTGCGTGAGGAGTTTGCGCGAAGTCGGGAAGAAGCACATGCAGGCTCCCGCCGCAGCCGAGAAGAGTTGACCGGCAGTATAACAGTGCTGGGTGATTCACTGTTGAAACGGATGAGTGAGATTGCCGGACTGCAGAAAAACCAGCTGGAACTGTTTGCCGCCCAATTGAAGGAACTTACGTCCAGCAACGAGGGACGGCTCGATAAACTGCGGGAAGGGGTCGATGCCCGGCTGCGGCTCATTCAGGAAGATAATGCCCGCAAGCTGGAACAGATGCGCGCTACCGTTGATGAAAAGTTGCACGATACCCTTGAAAAACGTCTCGGTGAATCATTCAAACTGGTCAGTGAACGCCTTGAACTTGTGCAGCGCGGTCTCGGCGAGATGCAGACCCTGGCGAACGGTGTCGGGGATTTGAAAAAGGTGCTGACAAACGTCAAAACGCGCGGCACGTTCGGAGAAATCCAGCTGGGGAGTCTGCTGGAGCAGATACTGGCCCCCGGGCAGTACGAGTCAAATGTAGAAACCAGACATGGAAGCGGCCAGCGGGTTGAGTTCGCCCTGAAACTGCCGGGGCGGGATGGCACTCCCGATGGCATGGTGTGGTTGCCGCTGGATGCCAAGTTCCCTCAGGAGGATTACCTGCGGCTGGTGGAGGCGCAGGAAGCCGCCGATGGTGCTGCAGCGGCTGAGGCCAGAAAGCAGCTTGATCGCTCGGTACGGGAGATGGCCCGGATGATCCGTGACAAATATCTCGATCCGCCTCATACAACGGACTTCGGGGTTATGTTTCTGCCGACCGAAGGGTTGTATGCCGAAGTGCTGCGTCTGCCGGGGCTTTTTGAGGCCCTGCAACGGGATTTCAAGGTCATGGTAGCTGGCCCTACGACGCTGGCGGCGTTGCTGAACAGCCTGCAGATGGGTTTCAGGACGCTTGCCATCGAAAAACGATCCGCCGAAGTATGGAATCTGCTTGGAGCGGTACGTACCGAATTCTCAAAATTTGGTACAATTATGGAAAAAACGCGTAAAAAGCTGGTGGAAGCCGGTAATCATATTGATCAGGCCGCCACCAGAACCCGGGTCATTGAACGTAAATTGCGCGATGTACAGGATATTCCACATCAGGAATCAGGAACTCTTTGTGACAATGTTTTCGGTTTTGATGATCGTTACGAAACTCCGGATGAAGTTTTAGATGAGATAGAATAGCAAGGGATACTGCCATGATACTGGAAATTAACCCCGAACATCCTCAGCCACACCATATTTCACGGGTTGTCGAAAGCCTTAAGGATGGCCGGGTTATCGCCTATCCAACCGATACGACCTACGGCATCGGCTGTTCGATCTTCTGCAAAAAAAGTATCGAACGAATCTATCAGATGAAGCAGCGTGACCGGCGTAAGCCGTTCTCCGTTATCTGCTCGTCTCTGTCGGAAATTTCCCAGTATGCCCGGGTCAGCAACTCTGCTTTCAAAATAATAAAGCGCCTTCTTCCCGGGCCATACACGTTTGTCTTCGAAGCGACGCGTGAAGTCCCTGAGTTGCTTCTGACACGCCAGAAAACGGTCGGGATCCGTATTCCTGATAACAGAATATGCTGCGACCTCGTGACCGCGCTGGGTAATCCGATCATAACAACCAGCGCCAATATTTCCGGTGAAGAGCCGGAGGGAGACCCGCGTAATATTGCTGATACCTTTGGAAAACAGCTGGACTTTGTCATTGACGGCGGTATTCTGGCAACCGATGTCAGCTCTGTCGTGAGCCTGATCAATGAAGTCCCGGAAGTTTTGCGGGTAGGCCTCGGTGATGTTTCATGGTGTAACCTCTAAGGGGGGAGGGGCTGTGCGTAAACGCACTATCAGAAACGGCATGCGCCTGATCATGGCGGCTTTGGTCCTGATTGTCCTGGCCAGTTTTTATCACGTGCAGTTGTCGGAGCTGTTCTCGTTATCTTCAGCTGCCGAGAGCCGGATATATCGTCTCGGAATATTCTGGGCAGCGGCGATCGGTGGCTATGGCGTGGTATTGACCGTTTTCGGCTTAGTGCTTTCACCCGTCAGATACGATGTCGGGGTTCGTCTGCTGCCGGTTGTTATCGGTATTTCTGTTATGATATTCCTGTTCTTTTATCTGCTCTCCTCTTCTCTCGATGCACCGGCCAGGGAAGAACAGAGGCGCGTACGCCCTGGAGAGACGATTACCATTTGAGTAATAGTGGTACAAGAATTGAGACGAGGCCCACGATGCATAATCCGAAATTCCCTGCTTTAATACAAACTGAGAACCCCGAGGAGTGGTACGGCCTGAAGGGGCATTTCTTTTCAATAGTCAAGTTTATCTACTCCATTTCAGTCGATTTTACCGTCCATCAGGGCTTTTTGCGTGCCGCAGCGCTCACCTATACCACGGTCCTTTCGCTTGTTCCTTTTCTGGCAATAGCTTTTTCCGTACTCAAAGGTCTCGGAGCACAAAATGCGCTCGAGCCGATTCTGCAGCAGATTGCCGGTGATTCCGAGGAAACTATCTCCCGGATTATCGATTACGTGAACAACACAAATGTGAAATCGCTGGGGGCAATCGGCCTTGTCATGCTTATTCTGACGGTCATCTCCCTGATGGGAAATATCGAGGAAGCATTCAACGCCGTCTGGGGGGTGCGCGAAACCCGTTCGATCCAGAGGCGTTTCAGCGATTACTTGAGTGTGGTTATTGTCGGACCGGTCCTGCTGTTGGCGGCAACGAGTATGACCTCCACTTTGCAGAGTCAATGGATGCTGCAGTGGCTCATTCAGAACACGTATCTCGGCGATGCGATTCTGCTGCTGTTCCAGTTTTTGCCCTATCTCAGTGTATCGATAGCCATGGTTTTTCTGTACATATTCATACCCAATACGCGGGTCCGTCTTGCTTCCGCCGTGACCGGCGGGGTTATGGCCGGTACGGCATGGGAACTGGCGCAGTGGGGGTATTTTCATTTCCAGGTCGGGGTCGCCAAATACAATGCCATCTACGGGACGCTGGCGGCTGTCCCCATCTTTCTGGTCTGGATATATACGAGCTGGTTGATTGTGCTTTTTGGACTTGAGATCGTGTTTGCCCATCAACATCGTAGGCATATTCTACCCGGAAACGGCACGTTTAGTTTGACTGCGACGGCTCGTGAAGAACTGGCTGTCGCGCTGCTGGTTCAGGTGAGTCTCCATTTTCAGAAAAGCGGCGCCCCTCCGTCTGCCCAAGCTCTCGCTGATGAATTAAATGTACCGCTGCTGCCGCTTGAGGCTGTGTTTGATGAGCTTGAACGCTTGGGATATCTGGTGGTTACGGCAGGAAACGTGCCCGGTTGGCTGCCGGCGCGTGATCCCTCTGAAGTTCAGGTGAGTGATGTTCTCGGGGCGTTACGGGGCGTTGCTGAGCTGCAGGCTGCTACGCCGGTCCTGCTGCTTGCAGGAAATATCGTTCGCCAGGCCTGGGATGGCGGCCGGGCAAGTCTTGAAGGAGTAACGGTACGCGACCTGCTGACAAAAGCTGCTCTGTAAGATTCTTTTTTGTGTTAACGGGGATATGACAATGGATGGAAACTTTTTGGCCGCCATGTCGGGAGAATGGTTTGATGCTCTTTACCGTGACTGGCAGCGTTCCGCTGATTCTGTGCCGGAGCAGTGGCGGCACTTCTTCTCGGGTTTTGAGCTTGGTTTTGATCATCCTTCGGGCGACGCTACTTTTGATGAACAGGCGGCGCTGAAACTATCCGGCGTCCAGTCGCTTATCTATCGCTACCGCTCTCTTGGCCATCTCCAGGCTTGCATTGATCCGCTCTCCCCCTGTCAGCTGTTTCACCCCCTGCTGGAACTCTCCAACTTTGGATTAGGTGAAAGCGATCGTGCCACGTACTTTGCCTGTCGCAGGTTTCTGAAGCCGCGTGCAACATTGCATGAAATTCTGGAAACAATGCGCGACACCTATTGCAGGGAAATCGGTATCGAGTTCATGTATATTCAGGAACCGGATGAACGGCAGTGGCTGATAGACCGTATGGAGCCCTGTCGAAATCGCCCCGATTTATCCCGTGAAGAAAAGTTGCATATTCTGGAAAAACTCCATCAGGCCGCACTGTTCGAATTGTTCCTGCATCGCAGGTTTGTCGGGCAGAAACGCTTTTCACTTGAAGGCGGCGAAATTCTGATTCCGGTTCTGGATCGGATTATTTGCGGCTGCCCGGAGGCCGGAGTCAGTGATGTTGTGATGGGGATGTCTCATCGCGGCAGGTTGAATGTGCTGGCGCATATTCTGCGCAAGCCGTATGAAACTCTTTTTGCAGAATTCAAGGAGAGTATTTCACCCGGTTTTATCGGTGATGGTGATGTGAAGTATCATAAGGGACATTCGGCTGATATTGACGTTGACGGCCACCAGATACATGTGACAATTGCCGCAAATCCGAGTCACCTTGAAGCGGTGAATGCTGTTGTTGAGGGTAAGAGTCGCGCCAGGCAGGATCGTTATGGGGCTGGCGCCGGGCGGGTACTTCCGCTTCTGATTCATGGTGATGCCGCTTTTGCAGGGCAGGGGAGCGTCATGGAACTCCTCAATATGTCCCAACTGGCCGGCTACGGGACCGGCGGGACGATCCATATTGTGCTTAACAACCAGATCGGCTTTACGACTCTTCCCAAGGATTCCCGTTCTACCAGTTACGCCACGGATATAGCCAAGATGCTCTCCTGTCCTGTCTTTCACGTTCAGGGTGAAGCTCCGGAATCTGCCGTCCATGTTGTCGGTCTTGCCATGGAATATCGCCGTACCTTTCATCGTGATATTGTGATCGAACTGATCTGCTACCGCCGTCATGGTCATAATGAAGGGGATGAACCGGCGTTCACCCAACCCAAAATGTATCAGCAGATTGCAGCCCGTCCAACGGTAAACCGCATCTATGCACACGCTCTGGCAGAAGAGGACGGGATTTCTCCGGATTCGCTCGAGCTGCTTGAACAGCATGTCAACGAAGCGTTGGAATCTTCTTTTAAAAAAACTCCCGTTGAGCGCTCGGTCGGTTTTTCTGATGCATGGAGCGCCATCAGCACCGCTTACAGTGCCAAGCCGGTAGAGACCGCCGTATCAGTTGAGAAGCTGGTAACGCTCGCCCGGCGTTTGGCTGTTCTCCCTTCGGATTTCACGCCGCATGCAAAAATAGGCACCCTGATTCAGAAACGTTTTGAGGCTGTTCTTAAAGGGGAGGGGATTGACTGGGGAAATGCTGAAACGCTCGCGTATGCGACTCTGCTGGACCAGGGGTATTCCGTACGGATCTCTGGTCAGGATTCACAGCGAGGGACGTTCAATCATCGTCATTGTGTCGTGGTCGACAATAATGACGAGCGTCATTATACGCCGCTGGAAACAGTTGTGCGTGATGGAGCCACTTTTCAGGCATGGAACAGTCTGCTTTCCGAATTCGCTGTCCTCGGTTTCGAGTATGGCTATTCATTGGAAACACCGCACTCCCTGACTCTTTGGGAAGCTCAGTTCGGTGACTTTGCCAACGGTGCCCAGGTTGTCATAGATCAGTTTATAGCCAGTGGGGAAACCAAATGGAATCGCGCCAGCGGCTTGGTAATGCTGCTTCCACACGGGTATGAAGGGCAGGGTGGCGAACATTCCAGCGCCCGCATCGAACGGTTTTTGCAACTCTGCGCGTCAGAAAACATGATCGTGGCCTGCCCGTCAACTCCGGCGCAGATGTTTCATCTGCTGAGGCGCCAGATGCTGCAACCATTCCGCAAACCACTGGTAGTTTTTACCCCGAAAAGTATGCTCCGCCATCCGGATTGCACTTCGACCGTTGCCCAGTGCAGCAGTGGAACTTTTGAACCATGCATTGTTGACGCCGGTGATCTTTCTGTCGCCGGGCAGGTTCTGTTCTGCAGCGGCAAGATTTTTTACGAGCTTGATGGAGAGCGCATCAGGTTGGAACGGAATGATACCGTCATCGTCCGGATTGAACAGTTATATCCGCTGGATCTCGCTTCCATAAAGGGTGTCATAGATATGTGCGGGGCCGGTTGCCGGCTCTGCTGGGTTCAGGAGGAACCGGAAAACATGGGTGCCTGGCATTATATGGAGCGTCACTTCAGGAGCGTATCAGCTTCTGTCAGTTATATCGGTCGTCCGGCAGATTCCTGTCCGGCCGTCGGGTCTCATCATGTTCATGCAGAACAACAATCTGAAATTATGCGCCTGGCCTTTTCAAAATAAGAGGAAAAGGCACTACTTAACCGGCTTTGCAACCCATTGCTGTTGACAAATGGGGAGGAGCCCGTGTAGATAAAGGAAACTTTAATTTAAAGGCTATTCATGCTTAACCTGCTTTTTATTTCAGACAGTCCAAAAACTGAAAGCATCAAAAGTGAGCTTCAGCCCTTTCTCAAGGTCATTATTGATGTCGTAACCGATTTCGATAGCGGCATGAGGGATGTGTTTGAAAAACGCCCAACGGTCGTTTGCATCCAGGATCAGATCGGCACCGTTACCGGTGAGAGTGTCGCCCGTCACATTCAGATGCTGCTCGGAGGCGGTGCACCGACGTTTATTCTTCTTCACACCGGCAAGAGTAAGGCCAAAGCGGTCAAGGGACTGTATGAGCAGGTAATCGATCTGGGCCGGCCGGGTAACGTACTTGCAGAAGAGGTGAAAAACACTCTCAAACTCCTTCTCGGCGACAAGTGGGAGAAGATTTATATTCCGCCCAAGCTGGCACCTGTTTTAGTTAAGCCTTCTCTCTTTGTTTCCGCAGAGTCGCGTGAAAATGCCGACAAGCTGGTGGATGATTTTCTGTCCGATCTTAAGGTGTCCGGCCTTGCGGTTACAGATGATCAGCCAGAGGCTACATCAGCCTCTGATGAGATTGTGGGTAAAACGCCACGTGACAGTTCGCTTAAATCTGAAAATGACCGTGGTAGCGCGGAAGCGGACAGGGCTAAAGCTATCAATGATGATTTGGCCGAATTACTCCTTCTGGAGTCAGACAAAGCCTGGCGGGAGGAACGTTCGGCTGTTGTACCTGCCGGTGTTACCGCCATGCAGGAAGCCGTTTCAACAGAGATTCCCAAACCTGAAACCGCTGCTGTAAAGCCACAGCATGATGTGAGTGCCACGTCACCGGCAGCACCAGTTGCCCGGCCGCAGTCAGCAGTAACGCCAACAGCTTCTGAATTTCGCATCAGCCGGAATACGATTCAGGAAGATGATCGCATTCCGGAAGATATACTGCTGGAATTTGAGCAAAGTTATCGTCCCGCGTCCTCCGGTTTGAGGCGCGGTGTTGTTATTGCCGTTAGTTGCGTTATCTGCGTTGCCACTGTCTGGTATCTTGTTAAACTAAATCCTCAACTGATAAATTCGCTGAAGCGGCGTTTTATGCCTGTGTTTGTTGCCAAGCCTGTACCCGCGCCGGTGGTTGTTCCTGTGCAAAAGCCGGTTCCGGCACCAGTCCCGGCTGTGCCTGCATTTATACCAAAAAACGGCTATGACGCCTCTTTTGCAGTGAAAAATCCCGGTTGGCAACGCTATGTCGGCACAGGCAATGAATTCAGGGTGTTCAAAACCGATGCTCATATACAGGCGGTTCAGGTCCTTGCTGTTAAAGACGCGCCTGTTTTTGAGTCATTGTTGAAATCTGTACTGCAGGAGTTAGCCGGAAGTGCGGAATACAGTATAACGTCTCGGAGTACGAAGGCTGGGGTCCAGATTGAGAGTGGTACGGTTCAGAATAAAGGCGAAATAATCATCTACAGAAAAAACAGGGTCATAAAGGCCTTTGTCGTATCGGTCAACTGATTCTGTTCAAGGCCAACCGCTTTGAAACATGAATTGTGTGCAATGTAACCCACTGGTGTGTATATGAATTGTAAGTATATTGTTGTCTGTGTGGAGACAGAATGTTCCTCTTTTTGAAAATACGCGTACTCTTTATCGTCTCCCTCTGCAGTGGCATGCTGTTCAGCGTAACATGCGTTTATTCGGCCATGGATCCGCGTTTTGAGCTTGATCCACAGGCACTGGGCGGCACTGGTCGCGTTGCGAAGCCTCGGCAGCAGGTAAAGGCAAAACGCTCTTCCCGTACCCACGTCACGTCATCCTCGGCGGTTTCTGCAAAAGGGGACGTCTACACGGTAAAGCCTGCTGATAATATCTTCAAAATATTAATGCGTGATTATGGCTTGAGCAATAATGAAGCTGAGTCCTTTATTGAAGAAATTAAACGCGAAAACAATATTTACGATATCAGGCGTCTGAAGGTTGGCCAAAAAATCATTATACCTCCGGTTCGTCGTCGTTCTGACGGAGTTCTGAAACCGCTCCTGTCCGTGAGGGATGGCAATGCGGTTGATCCCGGTTCAGCAGCAGCTCCGGAGCAGGCATTTAAGCTTGAATCTCCGCTTCAGGGGCTTTCAGAGCAAGATGCCGTTACGATGTTGCACAAGGTGTGGAACGAGGTCGTTCCGTCGAAAAACGAGCGACTGAGACCGCTGTCATTTCAAACGTCAACATTTTCGTTAACACTTAATCCGGAACGCTATCCTACGTTTGCCAGAATGGACGGCGGGCGCATTGTGTTGGACCAGAATGGCAGCATTCCGCCGCTTGTAAAGTCGTTGATCGAGAACAAAGATACTTCTGTACGGATTGTGACTGAAGTACCGTCCGGAACAAAACGCTTTATGGCCTCCATGCTTGAAGCGGCTGCATTTTACTCTGTTGAGGAAAATTTCAGCATGGAATTTGGCGTCGATCCCAAACTTATTATCAATGCTGATTTCAAGGTTGAAAAAACGGCCGAAAGCCTTATCAAGCAGGATGTCATTCTTGTGAACAGCAGGCGCACCTCACTGCCTCCTTCGCTTGGTGAGTTCCTCAAAAAAGAGGGTTTTTCACTGTATGAACCGTTTGCTTCACTCAAGCCGTTCGCACAGCGCGACTCACGCACGGTCCACTACATATCCGCAAAAACAAGACCGGAGATGATCGACGCTATGTTAGCCGCCTTTTCAATTTCATCAGAACGGGATCGCCCGGTTGATGTTTTTGCGGCTGACAACAACGGCATATCTCTGTCGGTCAGGGCCGAGCGATATTTCGAGCGTGACGGACAGCGCTTTGTTGTAACAAGCTTCGATGGTGACCCGATAAATTATACCCTGTTCAGGATTCTTGAGACCAAGGGGTATAAGGTTGTCGTTTCCGAGCCTCAGGACGATTTTCGCAAAACAGCTGAAAAACTGATTTCCAGAATGAAGATAAACGGTAGCTTTGCACAGTACGACCTGCTGCAGGACAAGTCGGCCGGATACTCCTTGCAGATGTCCGGTTTCAAGCTTGACGACCACCTGCTTCCCGGTGGCGGAATATTTCTGACCGATCGTCCGATGGACCGCATTGTCAGGGATCTTTTTTCAGAAAATGGAATTAGTGTCGATAGCCGGTGAAAGCGCATTGTTTTTATTGATTAATCTGCTATAACGCTCGTACCTTGTCAAAGGGCGAGCGTTTTTTTAGCTCAGGGAGCATGCGGTTATGAGTGCGAAAAAAGTCGGAGAGTTGCTTGTAGAACAAAAAATGATTACTCGGGAGCAGCTCCTCGAAGCTCTCGAGCTACAAAAAATATTTCCGGATCAGCCGGTCGGACAGCTTCTCTGCAGGCTTGGCTTTATAAAGGAAAGCGACCTCAGTCTCGTGCTTGATCAAAAGGATAAACGGCGTAAACTGACCGATATTCTGCTGGGATGTGGCGTTGTCGATCAGCAGAAGATCTCTCATGCCAGCGAGGTAAGCAAACAGCACAATATAACCCTTGAAAATGCGCTGTTGAAATTGAACTACGTTGATGAAGAGGCTATTTCAAAAGCCATAGCCAGCCAGTACGACATGCCATATGTCCAGATTAATGCGTCTGATCTCGATCTTTCACTTTCCGGGTACATCAGTGCCGTATATGCACAGAAACAGCGCATCGTGCCGATTTCAAAAATCGGCAATACACTGACGTTGGCGATGTCACAGCCGCTTAAGTCTCACGATATTCGTGAGCTGGAAGACAATATACGGCTGAGAATCATATCCGCCATCGCCACCGAGACTAACATCTCCAAATCGCTAAAACGCCTCTATAATATTGACATTGTGTCTACCAAGAGCGCGCACGATGAGGTCAACCTTGACCTGACTCCAGACAGTATTGTTGACCTGTTGAGTAAAAACTCCGCTGGAGATGAGCCGGAGGTAGAGGAAGAAACCAAGAAGGTTACCGAAAAAGACAGTGTCATCGTCAAGCTGGTTAATAAGATAATTTATGATGCCTATATGAATAAAGCATCGGATATCCATATAGAACCGTATCCGGGAAAAAACGATGTCATTGTCCGCACCAGAGTGGACGGCCAGTGCTCGATTTATCAAAGGATTCCCTACAAGTATAAATTTGCGCTCCCCTCACGCCTGAAAATTATGGGTGATCTGGACATTGCTGAACGGAGAAGACCGCAGGATGGAAAGATAGAATTTAAGAAATTCGGTCCGCTTGACATCGAGTTGCGTATTGCAACCATGCCGACGGTCGGCGGGCTGGAGGATGTTGTTATTCGCGTACTCGCAAGTGGCGATCCGATCAGCTTTAATGAACTTGGACTGACAGAACGCAACATGCGTATTTTTAGTGAATCGCTGAAGAGGCCTCATGGCTTGATTCTTGTCGTGGGTCCGACCGGTTCAGGCAAGACAACGACACTTCATTCCGGGCTTGCCCAGATAAACCAGACAAATCGCAAGATCTGGACGGCAGAAGATCCGGTGGAGATAACTCAGGCTGGCCTTCGTCAGGTACAGGTAAATCCCCGAATCGGTTTTACCTTTGCTACGGCGCTCCGTTCATTTCTCCGTCTCGATCCCGATGTTATAATGGTTGGCGAAATGCGTGACGAGGAAACCGCCAGTACGGCAGTTGAGGCATCACTGACCGGCCACCTTGTTTTTTCAACACTTCATACTAACTCGGCACCTGATACGATTACGCGATTGCTGGAAATGGGGCTTGATCCGTACAGCTTTTCTGATTCACTGGTCTGTATCCTGTCGCAACGGCTTGCACGGCGTCTCTGTGTAGACTGCAGGGAAAGTTACCACCCGTCAGAGAGTGAATTTGATGACCTCGTGGACGAATACGGCAGAAGTGACTTTGCCCGTACAGGCTTGGGCCTCTCGGATGTTGTCATGTTCCGGGCGGTAGGGTGTGACCGGTGTGGTCATACCGGTTATCGTGGTCGCCTTGGTATCCATGAAGTGCTTGAGTGTACTGATGCTGTGAGAGGTCTTATCAAACGACGTGCCGACACTGACACTGTTCGGGAGCAGGCAGCCGCTGATGGAATGTCGACGCTTAAACAGGATGGCATTCTTAAGGTCCTGTGCGGTCTTACGGATATCCATGAAGTCCGTAGAGTCTGCATAAAATAACCGTTTGAAGCAAAAATATGCTTGCATTACTTGCGTTATCATGATAGGTAGAAGGACAATTTATGTTCACTCAGTAAGTGAGCTCGCAAGGCTCACTTTTTTTTGTCCAATCGGGATTGGTATGGCTACTCAAAAAGAAGATACATGTACCGTTGTCAGTCGTATTGCTCAGCCGATACTCGAGTCCCTTCGGCTTGAGCTGGTTGATATTGAATTTGGAAGAGTCGGTCCTGATGCAGTGCTGCGCCTGTTTATTGATAAAGAGGGTGGCGTGTTGCTTGATGACTGTGCTGCCCTCAGTCGTGAGTTGTCAATGATTCTCGACGTAGAAGAGGTCATTGCCTGCAACTATACTCTGGAAGTTTCTTCGCCGGGTCTTGATCGCCCGCTTAAAAAACAGGCGGATTATGACCGTTTTGCTGGTCGACTCATTAAAGTGCGCACCTATCAGCCTTTTCTGGATGATAGTGGTAACAAGCGTAAGACTTTTCTGGGGAAGCTTGATGGGTTTGAGGGCGGCATTGTCAAAATGACCCTCACGGAAGGGCAGACCGCCTCCATCCCGATCGAGCAGGTCGCCAAAGCCAATCTTGAATTTGAACTCTGATCTGAAATACCTATATATGCCAGCAAGGAGAAGTAACCGTGGATACAATTATTAATCTCAAGCATGCTATTGACCAGCTTGTAAAAGAGAAGGGCATAGACCGTCAGGTTGTTCTTGAAGCTATGGAACAGGCTGTTTTGACGGCAGCTAATAAAAAATACCGCAATACCCGCGACCTCGAAGCTCATTATAATCATGAAAGCGGTGAGGTTGAGCTGTTTGAGTTTGTTACCGTTGTTGAAGAAGTTGAGGATTCTTATAAGGAAATCTGTCTGGATGAAGCTCACGAGATAGACCCTGAAGCTGAAATCGGTGATTCCCTGGGTGAAAAACTTGACTCCAGCGGATTCAGCCGTATCGCTGCCCAGACTGCCAAACAGGTCATTATCCAGAAAGTGCGCGATGCCGAGCGTGAGACAATCTACAACGAATACAGTGATCGGATCTGGGAAGTTATTACCGGTATGGTGCGTCGTTTTGAAAAGGGCGAACTACTCATCGATCTGGGGCGCGCAGAAGCTGTTTTACCTGCCAAGGAGCAGATGCCGCGTGAGGTTTACCGGCCGGGTGACCGCATCAGGGCAATTATTACAGATATCCGCATGACTACCAAGGGGCCGCAGATCATGCTCTCACGGACCCATCCGAGCATGCTTGCCAAGCTTTTTGAGGCAGAAGTGCCGGAGATTGCCGAAGGAATAGTTGAAATTAATGCTATTGTACGTGATGCCGGTAGTCGTGCTAAAATAGCAGTTTCATCAAATGATCGTGATGTTGATCCGGTTGGTGCCTGTGTCGGTATGCGTGGTGCCCGTGTTCAGAATGTAGTTTCTGAGCTGCGTGGAGAAAAAATAGATATTATTCCCTGGTCGGAGGATATCGCCCGTTTTGCCTGTAATGCCCTTTCTCCGGCTCAGGTTTCCAAGGTGTTTGTTGACGAAGAAAAACGTGCCCTGGAAATTGTTGTAGCAGACGATCAGCTCTCCCTCGCCATCGGTAAACGAGGCCAGAACGTCAGCCTGGCTGCCCGCTTGACCGGATGCCGGATTGATATCAAGAGCGAGTCGAAGATTGCTGAGTCAGAAACACAGGAGTTTTCATCGTTTGATGGTACTGACGTTGATGAAGTTGAAGAAGAGCCGCTTCAGGAAACGGATGCTGCTGTCGCCGATAATAATGTCGAAGCTGCTGCCGAGTAACACCGGGCATGGTCAGAAAAGCGAATACAGAGCCTCCGCAACGTAGTTGCCTCGGTTGCAGAACAAGTAAGGATAAGGGGCTTCTGATACGCTTTGTCCAGACGCCTGAGATGGAGATTTTCCCGGATCTTGAAAGTCGGCTTCCCGGTAGAGGCGCATATACCTGTATCAGTCAGCGCTGTCTTGCTGCTGCAGTTGAGCAGCGTCAATTCAAGCGCTCTTTTAAGCATGACGTGTCGGTTATGCCGGCAGAGCAACTGGTTGAGTATGTTCGTCAGCAACTGCATGGCCGTATTGTCGGTCTGATCGGACTTGCCAACAAGGCAGGATTGATTACTTCCGGTGGCGCCATGGTAAGCGACGCTCTGAGGGGCAAGAAGAAGCCGGGGCTAGTTATTGTTGCAACAGATGTCTCTGAGCCGATCAGTGATAAAATTATACATACTGCGGCAGCAAATCATGTGCCGTTTAGGATAGTTATAACTAAAGATGATATTGGAATGATTTTAGGCAAGGCACCGAGAAGCGCGCTTGCTGTCGCATCGGGCGGCTTTGTGGTGCAACTGATAAACGCTATTGACAGATACAGAAACTTCCTGGGGGAGGTATAAAGGATATGGGTAAAATTAGTGTGGGTAGTTTGGCAAAAACGTTGGGAGTAGAGCCCAAGGATGCTATTGCCAGGCTTAAGGAAATTGGTGTTGACGCAAAAACGGCTACATCGCAGGTTGATGAGGGTGTCGTTGCGCGTTTGACAGCCCCCCAGCAAAAAGATACCGGCACTAATGAGGTCAGGGTTGCTTCAAATATCATTCGTCGTCGCGCCAAGGTGGTTCCGGTAGGCGAAGGTGCTGAAACAGAGGTTCCTGTTGAAGTAGCACCTGTCCAATCACCTGTGACACCGCCTCCAACGGAAACCTTGTCTGCAGAGAAGCCTGTTGCCGCAGTTCAGCGTGTGGAAGAAGCCTACGTGACTGCGAAAATCATCATGGCAGCTCCTGAGTTGTCTCCAGAGCCACCGAAGGCTACAGAGCCTGTTAAAGTTGCAGAGCCGGTCAAGGCCATAGAAGTAGAAAAGGCTGTAGAACCGCTGAAAGCTGTAGAATCTGTGAAGCCGGCAGAGCCGGTCGCAGTTGCGGAACCGGTGAAAGTCGCAGAGCCGGTCAAAGCTGGACCGAACCAGGCCAGAATTCTTGGTATGATGGAGATTCCGGGGGTTACAAATCGTCCTACTCGAGTTGTGACGAAGGATACTCCGGTTACGCCGCGAACCGCTCCACAACGCCCCGGCCAGGATGCATCGCAACAGAGAAGGCCTGCGCCTGCTGCTGACCAGAGAAGGCCCGCACCGGGTTCAGATGCACGGCGCCCGTCACCTGGGTATGATCAGAAGCGTCCCGCCTCTACTACTCCCTCTGCTCCGGCAACCGAGCTTGATAGATCGCGTATGAAGCAGGTACAGCTTGCACCGGCCGCACTGCCCGGTGGTGATAATCGACGTGGCGGCAAGAAAGAAGGTCCTGGCTACGGAGATGCGGGGAAGGGTGCCAAGAAGGGAGCCCCACCAGCGAAGAAAAAAGAGCAGCCGCGTAAGAATGAAATCATTGAAAAACGCGAGCGTGCTTTCGATCCCGCCTATAAAGGTTCAAAGAAGCGCGGCGGTAAACAACAGGTTTATAATACCAACAAAACTGAAATTACCGTACCTAAGGCGATCAAGCGTATCATCAAGATTTCGGAAAGCATTTCAGTCGGTGAGCTTGCCAAACGCCTCGGTATCAAGGCTAACGACCTTATCAAGTCGCTGATGAAGATGGGGATGATGGTTACCATCAACCACCAGCTTGATTATGACACCTCTGTTATTCTGGCGTCCGAGTATGATTATGAAGTTGAGAATGTCGCAGTTGACCTTGACGAAATCCTGGAATCTACGGTCGACGCACCGGAAACACTCGAAAAAAGACCACCGGTTGTCACGATCATGGGACATGTCGATCACGGTAAGACGTCACTGCTTGACGCGATTCGTGAAGCCAACGTCATTGCCGGCGAGGCTGGAGGAATCACACAGCATATCGGCGCCTACGACGTCGAGTTGAACGGCCGTAAGATTACCTTCCTTGATACTCCTGGACATGAGGCGTTTACTGCCATGCGTGCCCGTGGCGCCAAGGTCACTGATATAGTTGTTCTTGTCGTGGCCGCTGATGACGGCGTTATGCCACAGACGAAGGAAGCCATTAACCACTCCAAAGCCGCCGGAGTTCCTATTATTGTCGCGATTAATAAAATCGACAAGCCGGGTGCGAAGCCGGAAAAGGTCAAACAAGAGTTGACAGAGCAGGGCATTGTTTCTTCAGAGTGGGGCGGCGACGTCACCATGGTAGAGGTCTCAGCCAAGCAGCGTCTTAATCTCGATGGACTGCTTGAAATGATTCTGTTGCAGGCGGACCTGATGGAGTTGACTGCCAATCCTAACAAGCTGGCCAAGGGAACCATTGTCGAAGGAAGGCTCGACAAGGGACGTGGTCCGGTCGCTACCGTGCTGGTGCAAGAAGGAACACTGAAAACCGGTGATTACTGTGTTGTTGGTGTACATTCCGGACGTGTCAGGGCGATGCAGAATGATCGTGGTGGTAAGCTTATGGAGGCAGGGCCTTCAATGCCGGTCGAGTTGGTCGGACTATCCGGTGTGCCGGATGCCGGTGACATCTTCGTGGCGATGAAGGACGAAAAACAGGCCAAGGAAATTGCCACACTGCGCCAGATCAAGCAGCGCGAAGTCGAGTTTGCCAAACATACCAAGCTGTCTCTGGAAGATCTGTATAAGCGAATCCAGAGTGGCGAAGTCAAGGATCTCAATGTCGTTGTAAAAGGTGATGTTCAGGGTTCTGTTGAGGCTGTGAGTGAAACTCTGCGCAAGTTGTCTACTGATGCGGTTCGTTTGAACGTTATTCACTCTGCTGTTGGTGCGATCACTGAAACTGACGTTAATCTTGCCGCAGCTTCCAACGCCGTCATCATCGGCTTCAATGTCCGCCCTGAAGTCAAGGCACAGGGACATGCAGAACGCGAAGGCGTTGATATCAGGATGTACAGCATCATTTATGATGCCGTAGAAGATGTTAAAAAGGCTATGGAAGGTTTGCTGGATCCGACCTTTAAAGAGAAATTCCTTGGTCGTGTCGAGATTCGTGATGTCTTCAGTGTACCCAAGTTCGGTAATGTTGCCGGTTGTTACGTCACTGACGGCAAGATGGTTCGTAACGCCCAGGTCCGCTTGTTGCGCGACAATATAGTTGTGTACGAAGGCAAGATGTCTTCACTGCGTCGCTTTAAAGACGACGTTAAAGATGTTGCTTCCGGGTATGAATGCGGTATCGGACTTGAGAACTACAACGACATCAAAGTTGGCGATATTATCGAAGCATTTGAAATGGAAAAAATAGCCACAAAACTGTAGGGACAAGGGTGCTGATTGCAGGATACAGTGGGTAACCAAACCATGTATCCTCATCCCGGCACCCTGTACCGTTGAGGAAATCTATGCAGCACAAACGATCAGATAAAGTAGCTGAAACTATCCATGAAATAATCTGCACCATTCTTTCCCGGGGACTTAACGATCCTCGTATCGGTTTTGTTACCATTACCGGGGTTGAGGTGACGGACGATCTGAGCCTCGCCCGTATTTATTTTACCGTTATCGGTGACGACATGGTCAAGAAAGAGACGGAGGCCGGTCTGAACAGTGCTAAAGGTTTTATTCGCCGCGATATTGGCAAAAAACTTACTATTCGCCATACACCGGAACTTGTTTTTAAATACGATAAATCTCTTGATTACGGCAGTCGAATAGAATCTCTTCTGAAGGAGATACACACTGAGCATGACGGAAACAATTCAGCAGATAATTGATGTCATTCGTTCCAACTCATCATTTCTTATAACAACTCATGAGGGGCCGGACGGAGATGCAATAGGCTCTTCGCTGGCTCTTGCTTCGTTTCTCCGCAAAATCGGTAAAAACGTTACCGTTCATTACAAAGATCCCGTTCCCGACCTGTATACTTTTCTTCCCGCAACAGATACCGTACGAGCCCATATTCCGGACCAGCATTACGATGTCTCCTTTGTGCTTGATATCGGGGAGCGGAAGCGGGCCGGCGCGGAATTCTGTGATTTCTTGCGTGTCACCACGACGGTTAACCTTGACCACCATCTTTCCTGCGATAATTTTGCTGACCATAACCTCATAGATACACAGGCTGCAGCAACCGGTGTCCTTGTGTATCGTATTGCCACTACGTTCGGGTACGACTTTGACCGCGAGACGGCACTCTGCATCTATGTGGCAATTATTACCGATACCGGTTCATTCCGCTACTCCAACGCCAATCGCGAGGCTTTTTCTGTTGCCGGTGAAATGATTGAGTGTGGCGTCAACGCCTGGGATGTTGCCGAACAGCTTTATGAAAACCAGCCGCAAAGGCGTCTGGAGCTGCTGGCCAAGTGTTTGCCTACACTAGAGGTGTTTAAAGACGGCCAGGCCGCATCCGTTACCGTGACGAGCGATATGTATGCCTCCTGCGGCGCTGATGCCGAACTGACGGACGGTTTTGTTAATTATCCCCGCTCTATTCGCGGCGTTGAAGTCGCCATCTTTTTCCGCCAGCTGGAAGAGAATAAATTCAAAGTCGGTTTTCGTTCAAAGGGGAAGGTAAACGTTGCCGCATTTTCGGCGGCGTTTGGCGGCGGCGGTCATCATAACGCTGCCGGATGCACTCTGGACGGGAGTCTGGAAGATATCAAGGCTCTGGTGTACGGCATAGTGGAAGAGTCGCTTTGATTGACGGCTTTGTAGTTATTGACAAGCCGGCCGGCATTACCTCCCATGATGTGGTCAGTCGCGTTCGCCGTATACTGGGGACCCGAAAGGTCGGTCATACCGGTACGCTAGACCCCTTTGCCACCGGAGTGCTGCCGGTTGCGGTCAATGACGGGACCAAGGCCATCCCTTTTCTTGACGAGGGGGTTAAATGCTATGAAGCGCTGATGCAGCTCGGGGTAGCAACCGACACCCTTGATATGACCGGTAAAGTATTGCGTGAGAGCACGTTTGATTTCGTTACAAAGCAGCAGCTGCTGGGCGTTTTCGAACGTTTTACCGGCCCTATTCTTCAGATCCCGCCGATGTATTCCGCAATAAAGCAGGCGGGGCAACCGCTCTATAAATTAGCCCGGATGGGGCAGGAGGTCGAACGTGCCGCCCGTCCGGTGGATATTCACTCCATCGAGCTTCTTTCTTTCACCCTCCCATTTGTATCAATCAGAGTTACCTGCTCACGGGGGACCTATGTTCGCACGCTGGCTGACGATATTGGTGTCATGATCGGCTGCGGCGCCGCACTGAAGGAGCTGCGCCGAACTGCCAGCGGGCCGTTTCTGATCAGCGCCGCGCATACACTGGAGTCGTTGCAGAGTGCGGTGGATGAAGGGCGCGTATCGTCTTTCTGTACTTCGCCCTTCAGCGCTTTGGAGCATCTTCTGGATGTGCCGCTTGCGGATTCCGGCGTGGCAAAAGTATCCTTCGGGCGCTCTCCACTCTGGAGTGATACAAGCGTCCAAGGCGATGCCGTGCCGGCCGGGACGGAGTTGGTGCGCCTTTCCCATAACGGGATTCTGGTTGCAGTTGCCCGGTTGGCGGCGGGTGACGAGTCATTTCCGGCCATTGTTTTGAAGCGTGTTTTTATGTGAGTTAGTACTTTACAAACGAGACGTCACTGTGATAGTAATTACAACTTAGTTATATACGTTTCGGGGCTCCCCCCCTGATTTCGTAATCTTATCAATCAGTTTTATGGAGGAGTTTACAGTGCTGGTAACCGAAAAAAAGCAGGAAATCATCAATGAATTCAAGAAGCATGAGAGCGATACGGGATCACCAGAGGTTCAGATCGCAATTCTAACCGCTCGGATTACCTACCTAACTGAACATTTCAAGACCCACAAGAAAGATCACCATAGCCGTCGTGGTCTCCTCAAGCTTGTTGGCCAGAGAAGGCGCCTGCTTGATTATCTTAAAGGTAAAGAAGTGGCCAGATACAAGACAGTTATCGAAAGACTCGGCATTCGTAGATAGTAGACGGCGGTATATCTGTCAATACAGGTATGCCGCCGCTCTGTTTGCGGTATGCATTTCAGAAAAGGGCTTTGCGGCCCTTTTATCATTTGTTGGGGGCGTGGTTGGAACTCCTGTCGTTAATCACTGCAGAAGTTGTAACGACGGCCCCAACGCAACCGAAGAGGAGAATAGTTTATGGAACAAAATGTTCAGGTTGAGTTTGGGGGGAGAACTATTACGCTCTCCACCGGCAAGATGGCAAAACAGGCAAACGGTGCGGTCGTAGTAAGTTGCGGCGATACCGTCGTGCTTGTTACAGCAGTTGCACAAAAAGAAGCAAAAGAGGGACAGGACTTTTTCCCGCTGACAGTTAATTACACCGAAAAAGCCTATGCAGGCGGCAAGATTCCCGGAGGCTTTTTCAAGCGTGAGGCCCGTCCTTCCGACCCTGAAACACTCACCTGTCGTCTTATCGACCGCCCGATCCGCCCGCTTTTCCCGGAAACATTTTTAAATGATACCCAGATCATTGCGACAGTTGTATCAGCCGATCAGGACAACGATCCCGCTATTTTGTCGATGCTTGGCGCTTCGGCTGCCTTGATGATCTCTGATATTCCTTTTCAGGGCCCGATTGCCGGTGCCAAGGTTGCGCGCGTAGATGGCAAGTTCATCTGCAATCCTTCCGCTGAAGAGCTGGAAAAAAGTGATCTTGAGATCGTTGTTGCAGCAAGCCGCGATGCAGTCATCATGGTCGAAGGTGAAGCCAAGTTCGTATCCGAAGCCGATCTGCTTGAAGGGGTGTTTTTTGCCAAAGAGGCGATGCTGCCGCTGATCGAAGCTCAGGAAAAACTGCAGAAACTGGCAGGAGTCGCAAAACGCGCTGTCAAGCCAGTTGTTGTCGATGAAGTCCTGTTGGCACGTGTCAAGGAACTTGCCTACAATCGCATCGGCGAAGCGGTTAAGCTCAAGGCTAAAAATGAGCGTCATGATCAGATTGATCTGATCAAGGCTGAAACTATCGAAGCCCTCAAAGAGGAATTCGAAGGCTCCGCTAAACAGATTAAAGCGTTCCTCGGCGATTTCGAATATGACCGCGTCCGCGCTGATGTCCTCGACACCGGTATCCGTATCGATGGCCGTACAACCAACACTATTCGCCCGATCAGCACAGAAACCGGTTTTCTTCCGCGTGTTCACGGTTCGGCGCTGTTTACCCGCGGCGAAACACAGGCGCTGGTTGCTGCCACACTCGGTACTTCCAGTGATGAACAGCGTATTGATTCATTATACGGTGCTTCGCGCAAGCGCTTCCTCCTTCACTACAACTTTCCCCCATTCTCGGTTGGCGAAACCAGCTTCCGTCTGGGACCGGGTCGCAGAGAGATCGGTCACGGCATGCTTGCCGAACGCGCACTCGCCGCTGTTCTGCCTGCCCATGATGATTTTCCGTACACGATCCGTATCGTGTCCGAAACGCTTGAAAGTAACGGCTCTTCCTCAATGGCTGCCGTCTGCGGCGGCTGCCTGTCAATGATGGATGCCGGTATCCCCGTTACGGCTCCGGTGGCAGGCATTGCCATGGGTCTGATCAAGGAAGGCGACAAGTTTGCCATCCTCTCTGATATTCTTGGTGATGAAGATCACCTGGGCGATATGGACTTCAAGGTTGCCGGAACAGCAGAAGGCGTTACTGCTCTGCAGATGGATATCAAGATCGGCGGCGTAACCAAGGAAATCATGGAGCAGGCTCTTAAGCAGGCTCGTGAAGGGCGTCTCCATATCCTCGCTAAGATGGCCGAAACTCTTGCCGCACCACGGGCAGAGATGTCTTCCTTTGCACCGCGCATTACCACAATATACGTCAAAACGGATCGTATCCGCGACGTCATTGGTACCGGCGGCAAGAATATTCGCAACATCACCGAGACAACCGGTGTTACGATTGATATCGATGATACCGGCCGCATCAACATCGCCAGCACCAACAAAGAAGCATGCGATCTGGCGATCCAGATGATCCGCGGACTGACCGATGAGGCCGAAGAAGGCAAATTGTACATGGGTACCGTTCGCAAGATCATGGATTTCGGCGCATTTGTTGAAATCATGCCCGGTACTGATGGCCTTGTTCATATTTCAGAGCTTGACACTGCACGTGTCAAGACCGTTACTGAAATTCTGAACGAGGGCGACACCGTGCTGGTCAAATGCATCGGCGTTGATAAAAACGGCAAGATCAAACTCTCACGCAAGGAAGCGCTTGGTTTTAATCTTGACGGGACAAAGATCGACGCTGCATAACTTGCGTGGGTTTAACATGTCCAATGACACAGGCGGAGCCGGCAACGGCTCCGCCTTTTCTTTTGCCTGCGTTTGATGCATAGTGTCAAAATTCAAATTATACCGGAGGTGCGTGAATGACCAAGAGTCGGCTTGCCGCTATTGACATAGGTACCAATTCGATCCGCTGTATCGTGGTGGAGGTTGATCAACAGGGGCGCTACACCATTCTTGACGACGAAAAAGCGACCGTACGGCTTGGTGAAAACCTGGCTGTAAGCGGTGCCATATCGCCCGCTGCATTTGCCCGCGCGGTTGATGCCATGTCGCGTATCCGTAAACTGATAGACGGCCTGAAAGTGTCGGATGTGGAAGCGGTTGCTACCAGTGCCATGAGGAGCGCATCGAACGGCGCTGAGTTGGTCACGGTACTGACCCGCGAGCTGGGGCGGGAAATCAGTATTATATCGGGAGAGGAAGAGGCCGAGCTGGTGGCGATATCTGTTCGTCACAATTTCGATATGAGCGGCAAGCACTATATGATCGTCGATATCGGCGGCGGCAGCGTGGAGATCATGAGCGCGGTAGGTAACCATGTCGAGAATTGTTTCTCACTTGAGCTGGGCGCTGTACGCATGACCGACAGGTTCATGTCTTCTGATCCGGTCGGAGCGTCTGAAATAGCCAAGCTGAGACGCTTTGTCCGTGTCGAACTTAAAACGGTTTTCACCGAAGAGCGTCCGACTGTCCAGACTTTTATCTGCTCAGGCGGTACAATAACGGCTCTGGCAAGCATGGTTATGAACATGCGCAAGCAGGCCTACACAAATTCCCATGGTTTCGAGGTGCTCCGTTCGGAGGTTGTTCATCTGCTGGCAATGCTGATCCGCAAGGATGTCAAGTCGCTCAGAAGCGTTCCCGGTCTCAATCCGGACCGCGCCGATATAATCATTGCCGGACTTGTTGTGATCGATGAGTTGATGAAGTATTTCGGGGCCAATATGATGCTCGTCAACGAGCGTGGCATTCGCGAAGGGTTGATCATCCGCTGTATTAAGCGCCTGAAACTGCTGCCTGATTCAACGGTGCAGCGCAACTGGAAGGAGTCGGTCCTGGAGTTTGCCCGATCATGCCACTTTGACGAACCGCATTCGCGTCATGTTGCCAAGGTCTCCTTGAGTATGTTCGATTCCCTTGCAAAAGAATTCGGGCTTAAAAAAAATGACCGGAGACTTCTTGAGGCAGCGGCGCTATTGCATGACGTCGGCTATTTTATCAGCTACAACAGCCATCATAAACACTCCCATCACCTGATCAGGCACGCCGAGCTGCTCGGGTTTTCGCCGCGCGAACGGGAGATGATGGCCTTGATTGCCCGCTATCACCGCAAGTCACTGCCGAAGAAGAAACACCTTGAATATGAACGTCTGGAAGCGAAGGACCAGCAGACAGTACGCCAGCTTGGCGGCATCCTGCGGCTATCGGACGGACTTGATCGTCGCCGGAGCGGGCTGGTTGAGGTTGTGGCTCTCAAGCGGATCGGATCAACATTTCTTGTTAAGCTGCTCGGCACGGAGGACATCTCCGTAGAAATATTTGGCGGCAACGCCAAGAAAGATCTTTTTGAAAAAGCGTTCGGAGGAGAGGTGGCTTTTGAAATGTAAGCAGCGGGTCTTCTTGAGGTGAAGCGTCATGCCGATGGAAGCGGTATATACCGCGTGTACCACCTAAGCCGGGGATGATACGATGGCTCGTGGTATGGATGGTGCAACTCTATTCAATGGCGTCCTTGATCTCTTTGATGATCTCGATCTGCCGCTGGAAGATGTATTGTGACAACTGGCGCTCGAGTGATCTGTCTGGGTTGAAGGTGAACTTATAGCTGCGGGGGAGCTTGTCACCGGCGATGTTGACCAGCCTGGCCGGGACATTTACCGCGAAACTCAGACCCTGCTCAATATTTCTGAGCGTGAAGCGTGTTGGCGCCTCACTGTCTACCTCCAGCGGAGTGGAATGCTCAATCACGATGTTCAGCCCTGAGAGGGAAATGTCATGCAGCTGCCCCTCAATCTGTCCCATTGGTGACGTGATGACCGTGTTCGGCTGTGATTCAGCGGCCACCCGGATGAAATTCCTCCGCTCGGCCATGATTTCCACATAGGAAAACTTCACGAAACTTGCCGCCTTTTTCTTGATATTGACAAACTGTGCCTGGGCAAATACGTCATGCTTGAAGAGAGGACTGCGGATAAATACGGAACGACTCTTTTCAATGGCAAAAGCCTGTTCCGCCTGTACATCCAGATCGAGTGTGCCCCTGTCGATGGAGGCAATCTTTGCCGGGTAGGAGAGCGGTAGCCCCTTGTAATAGTTGATCAGTTTGAGCATTGTTTTCGGATTTGCCTTCAGTATCGAGACTATTTCCGCCTGATCATCATCAAAGGTCTTTTCAATGCGGGTGCTGTAGAGGTCGGTTATATTCATAGTATACCTGTGTATGTTCGGTCGCTGGGGGATGGAGGGCTCTTTTTGATTGTCTGCCTAGGCACAGGAACCACTCATATCCGTCTTCAGTTGTGCCAAGGCCGCTTCATTTGCATGGAGTGCACTTATTTCAGGGATGACATCCCGTGGCTGGATAAACTGGGGATAAAGGTTCAGTTGATAGTGCATACTGTTGAAATTAACGAGGCGGACAATGGCCAGCAAGGTGTCGTGGGGATCAAGCTGCCCTGAGTGATGATTGGCCACGATGTTGTAGTAGACTGAAGGTATGTCCCAGTGGTTCATGATGCGGCACCCCTGTTCGATATGCATATCGGAAAAAACATCGACCAAAGTTTCATGGTCAAGCTCAAAAGAGGTCTCAGCATTGTTACTGATCCGCTCCATCGCCTTCAGAAGGTAGAGTTTGCCGATGTCATGCAGAAGGCCTGCCAGATAGGCCTGGTCAGCCAGTTCCCGGTGGCCGGTTGTGATAGCCAGTGATCGGCAGCCGATGGCGCAGGCGTGGGAGTGCAGCCACAGGTCCTGCATAACACCGCTTACCAGCGGGTTGTCAGAAGCATGGAGCGCCGCCTGTGATGCTGCCATGGCAAGATTGGTTATCTGTCTGGCACCCAACCGATTGACTGACTCCTTGATCGTATCTGATTTGGCGCGACCGGCATACACCGGAGAGTTGGCCATCCTGAGGATCTGGATCGATAAGGCCTGGTCTTTGTTGATGGTATTGATTATGACGTCAAAATCGATATCCGGATCGCCCAGCAGCTGAAGAAGTTCCAGGGCAACGGGATTGAAAACCGGTAATTCAATGGGTTGCAGACAAATATGGTAGCGGAGGTCAAGAGAAAAACTCATTTTATCCCCTTTAAAAACCGTGTGTGAAGCTGAACAATTGGCATACAAATGTGCATAACTATACTTTTACCTATGTAGACATGAGGCTGTGTCAGTCGGCATTGTTGACTAACGTACTGTAAAGTACCAGTTGATGCTTCATTTGTAAAAAAAATAATGTGCCGAAGCAGGTATTTATCGTGAATATGGGAGAGAACTGGTTAATTGGTTGAGCCATGTCCCTGTCAATGACTCCCTGTTGAACCAAATCCGCCGGCCCCCCGTTCGCTTTCCTGGCTGAACTCCGTTACCACACTCAAATCGGCCTGCAGTACCGGCACGAACATCATCTGGCAGACCCGTTCACCAGGCTCGATAGTGTAGGGCGCCGCGCCGCGATTGACGATGCCGATGCCGATTTCCCCCTGATAGTCCGAATCGATAACGCCGACCGTGTTTGCCAGGACGATGCCGTGCTTGATGCCGAGACCGGAGCGTGGCACCAGCAGCGCCACCAGACCCGGGTCGTGAATGCTGATGGCGATGCCGCTTGGAATCAGTACGGTCTCTCCCGGCTGTACGGTTTTCGGGGCTTCGAGGCAGGCCCGCAGGTCCATGGCAGCGGCACCGCTTGTTGCGTAGGACGGCAGCGGAATGGTCGTACCGATCAGCTGATTCATGATTTTGGTTTCAATTTTAGGTCGCATCATGTAAATTTCCCGTCTTAAGATGAGTTTTAACGGCACACTCTAGCAGAATTTATCTGCTGGACACAAGGAGCGTTTTACCATGAAGCAACGCATTGTCAGCGGCATGAGGCCGAGCGGCAGACTGCATATCGGTCATTATCACGGAGTACTGGAAAACTGGGTCAAGATGCAGGATTCCATGGAATGTTTCTTTTTCGTCGCCGACTGGCACTCGCTGACGACTGAATATGCCGATACAAGTGGAATTGCCCAGAGTATCCGTGACATGGTGCTGGACTGGGTCGCGTTCGGCCTTGATCCCGAAAAATGCGTTATCTTCCGCCAGAGCCTGGTGCCACATCATTCCGAGCTGAACCTGATTTTGTCGATGGTTACACCGGTATCGTGGCTGGAGCGCAACCCGACCTATAAAGATATGCTGGAAAACATCGAGCAGCGCGATCTGACAACCTTCGGCTTTCTCGGTTACCCGGTGCTGATGGCGGCCGATATTATCCTGTACAAGGCGACGCGTGTTCCGGTTGGCCACGATCAGTTGCCTCACCTGGAAATTACCCGTGAAATCGCCCGCCGCTTCAACCACCTCTACGGCGCGGTCTTCCCCGAGCCTGAAGCGCTGCTGACCGAAACCCCGAAACTGCCGGGCCTCGACGGGCGCAAGATGAGCAAGTCGTACAACAACTCCATCTATCTTTCCGACAACGCCGAAACAACGACCAAAATGGTCATGTCGATGGTGACTGACACCAATCGTGTCCGTCGTGCCGATCCGGGTGACCCGGATGTCTGTGTCGCCTTCAATCTCCACCGCCTCTATGTTCCGCAGGAAAAGCTGGATGAGATCGTACCGGCTTGTCGCGGTGCGCAGATCGGCTGCGTCGATTGCAAGAAAATCCTCGCCGCCTCCATCAACGAGCGTTTGGCACCATTCCGCGCCCGTCGTGAAGAGTTGGCTGCCAACCCCGGTTTTGTCGATGCGCTGCTGCAGGAGGGAAGCCGCAAAGCATCACTGGTTTCGGATGCCGTCATGACTGAAGTCCGTACGGCACTTAAGTTCTAAATGTCGCTTGAAGCAAAACATCGCCACGATGAAAACCTGCCGCTGCTGGACGGCTTTCACGAACAGTACAGCGTTCATCTGGACCAGTTTGACGGCCCGATGGATCTGCTGCTGCACCTGATCAAGAAGAACGAGCTGGATATCTGCGATATTTCAATCGCTGTCATCACCCGCCAGTATCTCGATTTCATCAAGCTGATGAAGGAGCTGAACCTGGAAGTTGCCGGCGATTTTCTGGTGATGGCGGCGACACTGCTCCAGATCAAGTCGCGTCAATTGCTCCCGCTGGATGATCAGGAAGAGCCGCTGGAGGAAGATGCCGACCCGCGTGCCGAGCTGGTGCGGCGTCTGCTGGAGTACCAGCAGTACAAGGACGCGGGAATGGTGATAGGTGCGCGGGCGCTGCTGGGGCGTGAAGTTTTTGAACGCACAGCGGTGGAGCCGCTGCTGGCGGCGGCACAATCCGTGGAAGGACCGCTGGAAGTGTCCCTGTTTGAGCTGGTGGATGCCTTTCGGCTGCTGCTGCAGCGGATTCCGGTCGAGAGTTTCCACGATGTTGCCCCCGGTGACTCGCTCAGTATCGCCGACTGCATCAACGAGATCCTCTCCCTGCTTCAGGAACGGGATACCGTCCAGTTTGATGACCTGGTGCAGGACGAACTCACCCGCGAACGGGTGATCGTCACCTTTTTGGCGCTCCTTGAATTGTGCCGTCTCAAGTTGATCCGTATTTTTCAGGGAAGCGACCATGGCTCGATCTGGTTTGTTCCGGCAGTGGCTGCCGATCCCGTCGAGGTTTGATTCCAAGTGAATTCTGAATTGTCTTCCATCATAGAGAGTCTCATCTTTACCGCCGAAGCGGCGCTGTCAACCGATCGCCTCTGCGAACTGCTGCCGGAGCATGAGCGGGATGATATCAAATCCGCGTTGGCGGAACTGCTCGCCTATTATCAGGGGAGGGGAGGGGGCTTCGAGCTGGTCGAGGTGGCCGGCGGCTGGCAGTTCAGAACCCGCGCCGCACTTCACAGCTATATCACCCGTCACATCAAGACCAGGATCTCCAAATTTTCCCAATCTGCCCTTGAAACCCTGGCGATCGTTGCCTATCGCCAGCCGATTACCCGCGTGGAGGTCGAGCATCTGCGCGGAGTCGATTGCGGCGGCGTTCTCAAGACGCTGCTGGAAAAACATTTGGTGCGGATTCTGGGGAAAAAGGATATTCCGGGTCGTCCGCTGATTTACGGCACCTCAAAGGAATTTCTTGAAATCTTTGGTCTTAAAGATTTAAAATCTTTACCGACGCTCCGTGAAATTCAGGCGCTGGACGAACAGCCGCAGTATGAGCGTCAGGAGGAATTGCAGCTTGAACCGGAAAAGTCTGTTCCGGTAGACAGTCAATTGCCGTTTGAATAGCGGCACGGAGATGGGGCATGCAGAGACAGCCAGCCGTAGCGGGCCAATTTTATCCGGGCAGTGAAGACAAACTCCGAGACACACTGTCCCGGCTGATAGCGGAGAATCGGTCTCCGCAGCGGGTAAAAGGGATTATCTCACCTCACGCCGGTTATGTTTATTCCGGTGCTATTGCCGGCACGTTGTTTTCACAGGTTGCAATTCCAGCGACTGTTTTGATACTCGGCCCCAATCATCACGGGACCGGGGCCGCCGCCGCGCTTTACCCCGATGGCGAATGGCTGACCCCGCTTGGCGCCGTTGAAATCAACTCCCGTCTAAACTCGCTTCTGCTCCGTCATGCTCCTTATATCCGGTCTGACTCTGTCGCTCATCAGCTGGAACACTCCCTTGAAGTCCAACTCCCTTTCATTCAGTATCTTCGTCCCGATGTAACTATTTCAGCTATCTGCCTCGGGCATGGCGACTATGCGCAACTGCGTGACATCGGCCAGGGTATCGCCGCCGCCATCAGCGAATATGGTGGGGATGTGCTGATCGTCGCCAGTTCGGATATGACCCACTACGAATCGGCCGTTTCGGCCCGGCTTAAGGATGAAATCGCGCTTGAACGGGCACTGGCGCTGGACGGCAAAGGACTGCTTGACGTCTGCCACAGTCGGCGGATAACGATGTGCGGCGTCGTGCCGGCCACCGTCATGATCGAGGCGGCTCTCCAGCTGGGCGCAACAAAAGCGGAGCTGGTGGCGTACGGCACCAGCGGTGATGTGACCGGCGATGACCTGCAGGTGGTTGGTTATGCGGCGGTGACGGTCAGCTGATTAAGCAGCGGGAGAGTTATGCGGAACGTCGTGCCGGCAAGGCCGTCGCTTTCAACTGACAAGGTTCCGTGGTGCTCTGCGATGATGCGTTGGGTTATTGAGAGGCCGAGCCCTGTTCCGGCCCCTTTGCGGGTAAAGTACGGCTCGAAGATCAACGGCAGATCCTGCTGCTCTATTCCGGGACCGTTGTCATGGATGGCAATTGTAACGGTAGTATCGTGGCCACCGGTTGTGATCGTAATGGTCCCGCCGGAGTCAAGCACCTCGAGGGCATTCTTCAGGATGTTGATCAGCGCCTGACGGATTTTTTCCGGGTCGAATCTGAACTGCGGCAACTCGGCGTATGAAACCTTAAGATCAACCCCCTGCTTCTCCGCCTGTCTGCGCATCAACAGCAGAATGTCCTTCAGAATCTGTGTAAGATCCCCCTCCCTGAAAGCGGTGCGCACCGGCGAAGAGTAGTTGAGCAGTGCGCTGATAAGCCGTTCGACCCGCTCAATCTCCGACAATGCCTTGGAAAGCATCTCTCTGTCCTCTGTGCTGAAGCCCGGTCTGTCGTGCAGATCATCCAGCAGGAGCGAAATTCCGGTCAACGGGTTGCGAACTTCGTGAGCGATGCCGGCCGAAAGTTTGCCCAGTGATGCCAGACGGTCAAGGCGTACCGTCTCTTCACGCAGGTGCTCACGCTCTGTTTCGTTGCGCAGCGTTACGGTCAGCCCCATTTCAGCGCCGGTTCCGATCGGAAAAATACCAACATCATAATAGGTCACTTCACCATCAATATGCCTGTTTAACGGCTCCCGTCCATATCCCTGTTTTGACTGCAGTACAGCCTCTATCCGCGCGCAGACATCAGGCCAGGCGGCAAACAGTTCATGATACTCCATGCCAAGGGAAACGGCATCGGAAAGGTATTGCTGGCCGACTCCGTTGATAGAGGTCAGTCTCCCGGCAGGTGAAATCGTCATGATAGCACTTGAAATACTCTCCAGAATGCTGGTCTTGAAATTCCGTTCGTCGAGGATGTCAACCCGTGACCGCTGCAGTTCATTCAGGGTAGCCAGGAGGCTGTTCTTGCGGATTTCCAGTTCGTCTGCCATGACGTTGAACGTGCGGCCGAGTTCACCAACCTCATCGGAAGAGGTGACCGGCACCCGGCTGCTGATGTCACCACCAGCCAGTTTGTGTGCACTCTCGGTCAGCTGCAGGAGCGGGCGGGTGATGCCGCGCGACAATCCCCAGGCTGAAAGGGCTGCCAGCAATGAGGTGATCAGAAGAATAATTCCGCTTCGTGTCCGGTGTTCACCAAGCTGCTGGTTGATCAGGCGGCTCCCTTTGCGGGCGGCATCCTGGAACTGGTCGAGCTGAAAGCCGATGGTAATACCCCCGAAAACACCGTGCTGTGAGTAATCGCCGCTGTCGTAGATGATCGGAGCGTATGCCATGATCTTTCTCGCGCCGCCGACATTGGTCGTGTCGACAAAGCCGGCGGTGCGTTTCCTGACCTGGTCGGCAACCCGTGGATAATTAGGGTGAATAAACCCCGCATGGTCGAGATTAAAGGGTATCCGCCCGCTCTCTACATCAGCTTTGGCAGATGTTTCCGCATAGGGTGGAATCAACCGGCCGCTGGCGTCAAGCCCGCGAATGTCCCAGTATTTGGGATGGGTGATGATCCACCCCTCATCATCGAACATGAAGGCATAATTGCCGCTTTTGTAGGAAGGGAATGGCGTGGAGAAATTATGGCCGGGGTCGATATGCTGGGTAAACTCCATCAGATGGCGATGGTCGAGTGAAATGACAACTATGCCGTTAAAGTCGCCGCGCGCGTCAAACAGGGCAGCAGCAAAGCGGATAATGCCATCGTATGATTTGCCGCCAGCGGCGTGTTCCGGTTCGTTGGCGCCGTTAAGCTGGTCCTGCTTCGAGATATGAAAACCGGTGAGGTGGGAAACGTAAATCTTGCCCGGCTGGCTGCGCACCCTGCTGAAATAATCTTCCGTCAGAAATTCTGTCCGGGCGGGATCGGCAACATTCTTCAATTCTGCTGCGGGGACGATGGCGCCGTCCCTGATAACCAGTTTTTCCCGGCCCTGTCTGTCAATTATGGCGATACTGCGGTACAGCGGCACTAGCTCGCGACTTTCCGGCATGGCTGAAGGACTTCCGCCCCGGTACCATATTTCACCCCGCCTGCTGTCATAGAAATTGCGGAGTGTCGCGTGATCGAGCTGTGAACGGGAAAGGAACACGAGGTCGCTCTCGCATTGACGCAGGAAATCCGCCACACTTTCCGCTACCTGGGAAGCCCGCATCTGCAGCGATTCCGACGCCTGCATGTATGCCGTATCGCCAATTTCAGAGGTAAGGCGGGCACTGGTCGTTTCAAGGTTTAAAAAGAGGATCAGCGAGGAGGCCATCAACGGGAGCAGTGACAGCAGCAGTGTTATGACGAGGATTTTTTTAAAGAGGGTAAGGCGTGGCATCCCGGCTCCGATTGGTGCAATCCTGATTGTAATTCAACGAGTACAATGATACCTTGCACCGGGTCAAGGTATCTTTTAAAGGCTGTTGTCAGGCGGCTTCTTCGCTGAATTCAGCCGCTTAATGAGAGAAGTCGAAAATCGCCGGGCGGGTACGAGCTATGGGCTATAAAAATCTGCAGGAATGTGTGGTGGATCTTCAGAAAAAAGGCATGCTGGTGCGGATTGACGCACCGCTTGATCCACATCTGGAGGTTGGCGCGCTGCAGCGGCGCGTGTATCAGGCCGGTGGGCCGGCGCTCCTCTTCACCAATGCGCATGGCAGCAATTTTCCGCTGCTGGGCAACCTGTTCGGAACACTGGAGAGGACCCGCTTTATCTTCCGTGACACGCTGGATGATATCCGCCGTCTCGTCGAGCTCAAGATAAACCCGTTTTCACTACTCAAAAATCCCCTTGATATCGTCAAGGCGCCAGTTGCGGCCTATCACCTCCTGCCTGCCGTTACCTCGAAGGCGCCGGTGCTGGAATGTTCAACGACCCTTTCCGGCATTCCGCAGATTGTTTCATGGCCCATGGATGGCGGTGCGTTTTTGACTCTGCCGCAGGTGTACAGTGAAAGCCCGGGGTCGCCCGGCTTTGCCAAGTCCAACCTCGGCATGTACCGGATCCAGATTTCCGGCAACAGTTATCAGCCGGACAAACAGGCGGGACTCCATTATCAGATTCATCGCGGCATCGGTGCCCACCATGCCGAGGCTATCGAGCGGGGCGACCAGCTCAGGGTCAACATCTTCCTTGGTGGCGCGCCGGCCATGACGGTTGCGGCGGTTATGCCGCTGCCCGAGGGGATGCCGGAGCTCTCGTTTGCCGGCCTGCTGGCCGGTCATCGCATACCGATGGCCCGGGTTCCGGGGCATCTGCCGGTCTCCGCAGAAGCTGATTTCTGCATCAGCGGCGTTGTTCATACGTCCAGGACTCTGCCGGAGGGGCCGTTTGGCGACCATTTGGGATACTACAGCCTGACGCACGAATTCCCGTATATCGAAGTTGATGCGGTCTATCACCGCCGCGATGCCATCCTTCCTTTCACTACCGTCGGCCGCCCGCCGCAGGAGGATACCAGTTTTGGCGCCTTTATCCACGAACTGACCGGGCCGCTGATTCCGACCGTCGTCTCCGGGGTAAAGGAGGTACATGCGGTTGACGCAGCCGGTGTCCATCCGTTGCTGCTGGCGATAGCCAGTGAACGCTATGTCCCCTATGCCGCCGTCCGCCAGCCGCAGGAATTGCTGACCGTAGCCAACGCCATTCTTGGCCAGGGGCAGCTCTCGCTCGCCAAATACCTGCTGATATCAGCACACGAAGACGCGCCGGCGCTGCATACCCACGACATTGCCGCGTTTCTTGGGCACATCCTGGAACGGGCCGACTGGCGCAGCAACCTGCACTTTCAGACCGCGACAACGGTAGATACCCTCGATTACAGCGGTTCCGGTCTTAACAGCGGCTCAAAGGTCGTGATCGCTGCCGCAGGACCGGTGCGACAGCGGCTGGCAACGGAAATCCCTGCCGGCCTTGAACTGCCTCCCGGGTTCGGGCCTGCCGCACTCTGTCTGCCGGGCATTCTCGCCATTGGCGGGCCTCCGTCAACGCAGGGGAGGGGGGAGAGCGATCCGCTGCTTGATGAATTCTGCCGTTTCTACGGGGAACGGGACGCCTTTGACGGCTTTCCGCTGATCGTGATCTGTGACGACAGCCTGTTTGCGGCGGCGAACCTCAACAACTTCCTCTGGACCACCTTTACCCGCTCCAACCCGGCGACCGATATCTACGGCATCCGTCCCGAAACGCGCGGCAGGCACTGGGGCTGCGCCGGTGCCCTGGTGATCGACGCCCGGATCAAGCCGTTTCACGCCCCGCCGCTGATCGATGATCCGGCGGTGGAACGTAAAATAGACCAGCTCGCCGCCCCCGGCGGGCCACTCCATGGAATCATCTGATATGCAGAGTGCCTCTATTGTCGCCCGTGCCCTTACCAAATCCTATGGCGCATTAACCGCTCTCGATTCATTCGATCTTGAGGTGGAGCAGGGAGCCATCTTCGGCCTGCTCGGCCCCAACGGCGCCGGGAAAACGACCCTGATCCGCATCATGACGACCCTGATGCGCCAGAGTAGCGGCGATGTTTTTATTGAGGGGCTGGACACCCTGCGTTCGGGATGTGAAATCCGCTCCATGATCGGGGTGGTATCCCAGGAAAACAGCCTTGACCGCTACCTGACCGCCCGGGAAAACCTGGAACTGCATGCCCGTCTGCACGGCATGGAAAAGCGGCTTTACAAGCGTCGCATTGATGACCTGCTTGAACTTATGGGCTTGGCCGGCCGGCAGAAGGATTTCCCCGACAATTTTTCCGGCGGCATGCAGCGCCGTCTGGTGATTGCCCGGGCTCTTGTGCATCAGCCGCGGGTGCTTTTTCTCGATGAACCGACGACCGGACTTGACCCGCAGTCGCGCCGCGCGGTGTGGGAGTATGTCCGCTCCCTGGCCGGCAGCATGACGATCTTCCTGACGACACACTATCTGGAAGAGGCGGAACAGCTCTGTGACCGGATAGCCATCATGGACCACGGGCGCTTGATCGCTCTCGGCAGCACCCAGGAACTCAAAGAGCGCTTGAGCGGCGCGACGGTCTACGAAATCGAGTTTGCCGGACAGGGTGCCGATCATTATGCGGCGCTGCTCGGGGCGATGCCCTGTGTCCTGGATGTCAGGCAGAGGGAACATAAAATCACGCTGACACTTGAATGCTGGGAATGTCTCTCCGAGATTGTCACGGCCCTGAATGGCGCGCCGGTGCGCCGCATTTCACTGCAGGAACGGACGCTTGAAGACGTTTTCATCTCTCTGACCGGCGACAAGGTGAGGGAATGATGTTACGTGGAGCCCTGGCAATCTGGCAGCGCGACATGCAGGTTCTGCGTCGCAGCATCATCTCCGAACTGGTGGCGGTCGTGGCCTATCCGCTCACGATATACCTGGCGTTCGGCGTCGGCATGCAGAGCTACATCGGTCTGGTGGATGGGGCCCCTTACGCCCTCTTTATTGCGCCGGGGTTGATCACGATGACTGCGGTCAGCGCCGCTTACAATGAAAGCGTCTGGAGCCTCTGGTTCCACCGCCGCGTTCAGTTCACGATCGAATCGTACCGCGTGACCCCGATTTCGGTGTCGGAGATCGTCATTGCCAAGATCTTCACCGGTTTTACCCATGGTATCATCAAAGGATGTGCCGTCGGTTGTGTGATCTTTGCAATCACCCCGTTCCGCTTTCCACTGGAGCATCTCCTGCAGTATCTGCTCTTTCTGATCCCCGGTTCGGCGCTCTTCTCCTGTGCCGGGATCATCAGCGGTACGGTGATGGACAAACCGGAGACCATCGGCAAGGTCGAGGCGGTGCTGGTCATGCCGCTGATCTTCATGTCCGGGCTCTTCTTTCCGCTCTCCTCGTATCCGCCGTCACTCATCTCCTGGGTGCGGGCGCTGCCGACCACCGCCCTGTTTGAAGGCGCCCGCCGTGCCCTGGTTGCCGGAGAGGTGCTGCCGCTATCTGCAGTGCAGGTTTCATTGGCGGCGGTGGTGGCGTTTGTTGCAGCGGTCTTTATCTTCCGTTATAAAATGTCGGAATAAAACCGTGCCGCCGATTGTAAAATAAAATGATCAAGTTCAGGTATGTATCGGAGTGAATACTATGGCAATAAAATCAGATGATACAACGGAAAACACTTCGGGTCCGGCTGAGGTGGCTGGTGACGATACCGCGGAGTTGATCGCTCAAGCGGATGCTGGCGCTGATCAAGGGCTGCCGGATGAAGATATCGCCGTCGCGGTGTCAGGAGATGCCGTCTCTTCCGACGATCCCGATCATCTTTTAGAGCGCAACGTGGAAGTTATGGAGCTTCTCCGCGAACCGGAGGTTTTTGACAGTGAAACCCCTGAAAGACAAACGGTTCTGGAAACGGTCGATGGAGATGAGGTTGCGGATCCTGTCGGCAGCCTACCGGACAATGGCAGAGTAACACATCCTGACTACGGGCCGGAATTGAAGGTTATACAGCAATCCCTGCAGGATTCAGTGGCCAATACTCAAGCTCTTTCTGAAAAGATAGACGCGGTGTCCAACAATACCGACGGACTTGTAAAACAGTTGAACGGCCTGGCGCTCAACTACGAGCTGCTGACGGCAGAGATGGAGACGTTCTCCACCGATGCTCACTCGAAAAGCGTACTTTCAAAAACTTTTCTGGTCATTTCGTCGCTGATAATTGCCCTGCTGGTTGTTTTTCAGATCTACCTGTTTACCTCGTTGATAAAAACAGAGCGGCTACAGAATGCGAGCGGTGCCACGGTTCTGGAAAACATAACCGGTCTCAACAATAAGATGGCTGCATACGATAAAAACCTTACAAAAGCCCTGGAAGTCCAGCCTCAACAGGAGCACGTCCAAGCGCACCCGGCAGCAGCGGAAGGTGCTGGTGGCCATGGAATGGCGGAAAATATGGGAACAGCTCCCGTCAATCCCACGCCGGTACTTGAAAAACTGAACAAGCTGAGAAACGGGCTTCCGGAGAAGAAGCTGATCCGAAAAGAGAGCGGCGACTGGTTTGTGTACAATAAGAAAAGCGATGAATGCGTCTCGGACGTGGATGTTGTCGAAGCGCTGAACGAATCATACATAAAGATCGGCAGAACTCTTACCCCGACGGTTCCCATGCCGCAGCATAAAGCGCTCTGCATTCTGAAGCCGGACGGTAAAGGGGGGACCAAGGTTGATATGACGAAGGAATTTGTTCAGTAGGATGGGATAAAACAGGTGAAGGTATACGATTGCTTTTCAAGGGATGGGTCACATGACCCATCCCTTTTTCTATAGTACTCATGGATCAGGAAAAGCTCTGTAACATCCTGACCTTGTAGAAGCGTCCCTTGATCTTGTTTCTGCCGAGGCAGGAGAGAGCCTGGTCAACGCTTGAACGGACGATCGCCACATACGTATGCGCATCTGAAACGTCGATCTTGCCGACCTCGCTCCCAGCAATCCCCCCCTCACCGGTCAGGGCGCCGAGGATGTCGCCGGGGCGCAGCTTGTTTTTACGGCCGCCGTCGATGCAGAGCGTTACCATCGGAGGCGCAATCTGTCTGCCGCCAGGCAGAGTCAGTGAAGCCAATTCCCCCCTCATGATGCTGCAGCCGAGAGCGTTTTCAATCGCCTGCACCCGTCTGCTCTCGTGTGCGGTCATCAGGCTCAGTGCCAACCCCTGCTCTCCGGCACGCCCGGTCCGGCCGATGCGGTGGGTGTGAATCTCCGGGTTGCGCGGCAATTCGTAGTTGATGACGCAGGCAAGCTCTTTGATGTCAAGTCCGCGTGCAGCTACGTCGGTAGCAACCAGCACCGAAACACTCTTGTTGGCAAAGCGTGTCAGCACCTGATCGCGTTCCCGCTGCTCCAGATCTCCATGGATGGCCAGCGCCGTAAAGCCGCGTTCGACCAGTGCGGCGGCCACCTCCTGACATTCCACTTTGGTGTTGCAGAAGACCAGCGTCGATTCCGGGCAATAGTGACCGAGAATCCGCGCTACGGCGGCGGTCCGTTCCTCCTGGTCCACTTCGTAGAGAATCTGCTCGATGGCATTTTCGTCATGGGTCTCATCGACGCTGACTTCGACCGGTTCGTGCTGGAGCGCACCGCTCAGTTCCGTGATCGCTTCAGGGTAGGTGGCGGAGAAGAGCAGGGTCTGTTTCTTTTTCGGGGTGGCGGCGATGAGTGTACTGATCTCGTCCTGAAAACCCATGTCGAGCATGCGGTCGGCCTCGTCGAGGACGAGCGTCTGCAGGGAGGTCAGGTCGAGACTCCCCCGGCGCAGATGGTCAAGAAGACGTCCCGGCGTACCGACGACAACATGGGCGCCATGTTCCAGCGAGGCGAGCTGCGGTCCGAAGGGGACGCCGCCGCAGAGGGTCAGGATCTTGATGTTATCGGTAAAGCGGGCGAGACGGCGCAGCTCTTTGCCGACCTGGTCGGCCAGTTCGCGGGTGGGGCAGAGCACCAGCGCCTGCATGCGTGACGATGCCACCTCCAGATGGGTCAGCAGGCCGATGCCGAACGCCGCGGTCTTGCCGCTGCCGGTCTTGGCCTTGGCGATCACATCCTTGCCGGCGAGAATCAGCGGCAGGGCGTGGGCCTGAATGGGCGTCATCTCGGCATAGCCGAGTGACACGAGGTTTTTGAGCATCGTGCTCTTCAGGTGGAGGGAGGAAAATGCATGTTGTGTCATATGATATTCTCTTTTGCCGGCGTACCTGTGCTTCTCGCCGATTCTATTGATCTGTTCCGGTTTTAATGTACCCGTAATTGCTTCATACGTCATCTCTTTATGCCGATCTGACTGCCGCAGGGGTGTTTTGATAAAAAAGAGCAGGGACACGTCATGTAGCGGCGTGCCCCTGCTCGTTTCAGAATGATGGATAATTATATCAACTAATCAATGCCACAACTATAACTCACTGAATCCATCCCCTAACAATCTCGGGGTGGATCAATAAATATACACTCGGGATTGCGGCTCAGATGCACGAAATGCGCTGCGCATCTGTCTCCGGCATTGTGCGGCCGCACGGCCTTGCCACACTTTGTGCACTCAAAAACAAGTGACTTTCTCTCCTTGGGGGGCGCGGCGTCTCTGATTGCCAACGCTTTTTCAACCGTAATGATATGACCAAAAAACTTACACTGTTTTGCGAGAGACATTGTTTAACCCTCCATATGCCGACCTGTTCAGCATGTTACGTGATATTTTTGTACACAGTAGCCTATCCTGCTGTTAATCCTCAATCACAAAATCAGTATTGCTGATAAAAAAATAAAAAATGATTACATTTCGACGGTGTGGGGATGAAACCGGTCACGTCTTTTAGTTAAGGAATCTGTTGCACAGCTATAAAAATAAAAACCCCGTTCTCTGCTAAATGCATGCAGGGTACGGGGCTATTGTGCTGCGGAGAAATATAAATTAGCGCTGTTTTTTCAGCTTATGCACCACACCCGCGTTTTCGACGGCAATTGAAGCATAACGCGACAGCATCGAAAGAAACTCCAGATGGTCTTCATTGAATGGCTTGCCGTTACAGCCGCCGGAAATGGTAAGGGCTCCTGCTACGCGCCCCTGCACCACCAGCGGTACAGAAAGGATGCTGGGATTTGCGAGCATGACACCATCCGGATCCTCTTCCTTTATGCCGGCCAGAAAGATTTCATCGGAAGTGTCGGCAATAATAATCGGCTTGCCGCTTGATACCGCCCTCCCGGAGATTCCGCCGCCCGGAGCAAGCTGGAATTTTGCCGTACTCAGCGTATCCATGCCGGTACACACTTTTACATTCAGATTAGAGCCGCTTTTGTCGAGCAAAAGCAGATAGCCTCTGGTCGCCTGGAGATGCTCTGTCGCGGTCTCGGTCAGCTTTTGTAAAATGCCGGCAACATCAAACGTGGACGTGAGAAGCAGGCAGATCTGGTTGACTATTTTCATCATCGACAGGGATTCATTGAGCCCCTTGTTCTTTTCGGCCAACTCGGTGACCATCAGCTGCTTTTTACGGTTGTTCTCCTGCTTTTCCAGCACTTTCTCAACGACATTGTAGAGAACCGATTCATCATCAATCGGCTTTACAATAAAATCATACGCACCCTGGCGGAGCGATTTCACCGTATTGAAGCTGGAGGCATGCGATGAAACGATCACCACCTCAGTCTCCGGAGAGCGCTCCTTGATGATTTTCATCATGTTCAAGCCGCTCATCCCCGGAAGCATGAGCTCGGTGATGACAACGTCAAATTTATTGGCGTTGAACAGCTGGACTGCATCTTCGGCTGAAGTAGCAGCAGCCACAAGATAGCCTTGTGCTTCAAGAATTTCGGTGAGTTTATTGCTGCTGGAAAGAGAATCATCAACGACGAGAATATGTGCGGGGCGGGCCATGTATGAACTCCAAATCATTAATGAAGATAGGCGGTGATATTAATGTATGATCACCTAAAAGACAACTGTTAATAAAAGAATTTCATCTGGCTCTAAATATGGGGCATATCCCGGGTACGCCATCGGTTGCGGGCAACGCCGGAATTGTCGCCGCAGCTCTCTCTAAGAATTATTCAGCCGGGTTTTCCTCCTCCATATCTGCAAGCATATCCAGGGCAAAGTTCTTTGCCCGTCCGCCCGGTGCAATCATGCCGTAGGCGATTGCTTCCCGCAGTTCCGCCTCGGTGGCTCCTGCCGACTTCGCGACCGCGAAGTGTTTCTTCAGTCAGGTCGGGCATCCGACTGCAATGGCGCACCCCACTCTGATCAACTCGCGCACCTTAACGTCAAGTACCTCTTCATACTCGTAATCGAGAAACTTCTTCCTGATCTTCATGGTGGCTCTCCTGTAATGGTTGTTTACGTTTTTTATGTAAGATTCCCTCTCACTTATCCTGAAGAATCCGGTCTATGGTCTGCTCAATCGATTCCTGGTCTGGTGGTGATATTCTATCCTGTCCTGTCCGGCCCCCTGAAGCGGAGCCGAGTGTCTCCATAAAGCCGGTCCTGGCTTCTATGAACAGGCTCTGCATCACCCGGTTCATCGCCGCGTGAGAGCGCTCCGCTATGCACTGTAAGTTAGTCCCGCATCCTTCGAAGTCGGATTGCCGGGTCATTAATTCCATGGAGACGTCCTTCTCCCAGACCCGCCGGTTGTCCGATCTTCGCATGACCTGGAGCCCAATAGCGTATTCGCTCGGGCGGGTCAAACCGCCGCCGGTATAGGCCTTTTTTACCGTTCCCTCGATGTAGAAATCTTCGTCGCGCAGCTCCGTCGGACTGTAGATGAACCGGACCGACCGGAAGGCGCCCGAGGCCGACATGTCATCGGCGAAGGCTTTTGCCCATATCTCCGGCGGCAGGGCGTTAATGATGCCGTCAATGCCGGTTTTTACGAGGTTGAACGTAAGGCTTTCCGGGTCAAATATGCTTCCCCTCTTCGTAAAATCATCCGTGCCGTCCTTGAAGGGGAGGACCGCCAACTTCACCGGGTATTTCGGTCCGTCCGCTGCAGGTGCGGATGGTTTGTAAACGAATGCCATGTAGGATGCATTGCCGACCAAATTCGGGTTGGCCGCGCACCCCGTCATTACAAGAAGAGCCACTGATGCAAGCAGAACATATTTCATTGAAACCCCCGCATTTTTAAATCCGGCTTTTATTTCCATTGCTATATTCTTTACTTTTGTCTCGCGTCAAGGGGCAAGTCCTCTAGCGAGGAATTCCGGGGACATACTTAATTCTCTTTACCACTCTCGATAAACCTATTTAGTATGGTGTCCCCCGAACTCTCCGATGCTCTTATATTTTAGTTTAATTTCTTACTGACCGACGAGATGCGGGAGTAGGCAGAGTATGTCCACTGAGTTTTGAACAAGCGCTATCAACCAAACGAATAAATTCACGAGCGTCTGAAAAATAGTTACGGAATGCTAGCCGAACTTCATCGCTGGAATCAGCACGCACAAGAACGATGTCATTGTTAGGCATTGTTTCCTCTAGCTGGAACAAAACGCGGAGGGCATCAGTGGCATCTCTGAAGCTTCTAACCTCAAGACCCTTCTCTGAAAAAATAAGGATAGTATTTTTTTTGTCGGATACTTCACTTTTTGCTTGGTTAAGCCCGCGAAGTGTTTTGAGAAGGGAAAGCTCATTGTCTATTGCCAAAAACTCTTCTAACACATCTCTATCACTCTTTTCTGGGAACGGCCCTTTTAGCCCTTCATGAGCCCTAGCAAGGATTTCACTAGCAAGTGCCATTTCATATTCATATCTCTTATCACCTTGCTGAAATTTTGGCTGACTTTCGGTAATGAATCCTACAACCTCAACTGCGGTTGCCCAAGCGTGTTGTACAAGCGTCCTATATTGTATTTCAATGTAAAGTCCGACCAAATCTTTGCCAGCTTCGGAATTAACATCGTACTCGTAGACATCATGAATCCCGCGGTATCCTGTGATTCTGGGGGCAGTTATGTAGTCGTACTTACTCGGCTCGTTTCGTCGTTTATGGTTGAACTTCGCCTTGTGAAAATTCTCTCGAAATCTATTTAAATCCCTGATGTTTTTAAATATCAACCTGCAACCGGCAACGTCATCCATTCTCGCAAGTAGCATCTTAGGAAGCCGCTGAAGTTTATCAAAGATTGTATTTCTTCTCTTGTGTCTCTGTGCAACCGAGATGTTTGTGCCTTTTACTCGGGTTCGCAAGATGGCTTGAAATGTATTCAACACACTTCGATGTGCGGCACGCCACTCTTCTATGACTTTTAAGTCTGCATGGGTGGCTTTTGCATTCCGAATATTCTCTCCTGCAAGATTAACTCGCGACTTAGAACCACCGGGAAACTTATTATTGTTTGTCATTCTGGTACTCCTTATTCAACGGGGTCGGAAAACAGCGGCTTGACCGCTGCTTTTACGGGAGAACCGAGGGGTCAAGTCTCAACTTTTGACACCTGTCGATTCATTGTTTCTGTTTTTGTCAGGAGTTGAGACTTGACCCCTGTGGCTCATTCTAGTTGAATTCGTTGTGTTTTAGCTTTCTAATTTCTGTCGGATTAGAAGGGAATATCATCGTCATCGTTCGGTGTGGTAGGATTATATGCGTAAGTTTCAATGAAATTGTCATCCCACTCGTCAGGTGTAAATATTTTGAGTTTTCCTTGATCGTCAAAAATATTCTTATTGACTCGAACTCCTTTTTTTACATTTTTGTTGTCCCATTCATAAACGTTGCCATCAGTCTGATTCTCATCTAGATAGTAGCTTCTGGCTTTTAATAACGCATTTAATTCATCATAATTATAGAAAACTACTCGATAAGTTATATTTACTGCTTTTTTTATTGCTGAAAATGCGGGATGCGTGGATAGCAAAATATCTTTAATTGCTTGATCACCCTTTGAGCGTTCTTCTGTTAGAAAAGTAACAAGGTGATTAAGGGTCGAGGCAGTAGATTTTAAATTATCAATTATATTTATTTCTTTTTGTCTTGAATTTTCTTGTAGCAAACGCTGAAATAAACCTGCCCATTGTTCGCGTAAAAACCTAACTATATCATCTGATATTTCAAAAGGTTCAATCGGATTTCCTGCTGGCAATGAATATACTTCTTCAAGAAAATGGAATACTCGCACATCATTAACAGATGTTGGTTTGAAACCTTTTACTTCTTTGTTGCCTAAATATGTTTTGTATTCTGAGTGAACTGACCGTTCTACAAAAACATATATTTGTTTACCCAATTCGATAGCCGTTTTAAGTTCCTTCTGCGTAATGGAGTTTTGTTGATCTTTTGATTGGCTCCCAAATTTACCTCCAATTATAGCTATAAGAATGTCACAAGTATTAATTTCTCTGTAACAGTACTCTTCAAGTGCTTCTTCTTTTCCGTAAGGCACATGCCCTCGTTCAAAAAGAACTGGTTCATATCCGATCTCTTTTAGATATCTTTCTAAATCGGCTCGAATGACGCGTAGATCGTAGTATGTGGAACTGACAAAAATTCTCGGTTTAGCCATGATATTCCTCTCTTTTATTCAACGGGGTCGGCCTTGACCCGCCCGCCCAGCCTTTTCGGGCGGTCGGCGTCTAAGGACGTGGTTGGCATTTCATTTCTGCCGCCAGGATTCTCCGGCGCCAAATTAAACCCACTACTTAAAAGGCAAGTTTTTCGGTAATTCTGTTGAAAAAGTATTCTCCAAAACAGGAGGCCAAAACATGTGGATTCTCTGTCCACATTTCTCCATAATCCCATAAAATAACGGGACATTCATTGTCATGAGACATTTTTGATAGCCAAAGACATGCCAACGCGCCGTCACCCAGGTCTTCAATGACAAACAGGTCCTCCGGTAAACTTTCAGTTTCTCGTAAATTCATGGTAAGCCATAATGAATTTGGTATTTCATAAACTGAATTGCCTGGCACTAATCCGTAAAATTCAAGTCCCTTAAAATCACCACTACCGAAATGCTCAAGGAAGTATCTGTATGAAGAAGGAAACTTATACTTGAGTTCATTTTCTGCTGAAATAATTTGAGAGTAAGATACCGCGTATTTCTTTTGCAAATATGGTCGTGACATGCCAGTAGCATCAATTTTTGCTATAGCCTCGATTACTTGATTAGCACGCATGTCTATTCAGCCTCCTACACCCAAAAACTGTAATAAATTTTGAAGTGGACAACTCATTGTTGACCGGTTCACGCGCGTGCGTGAACCGGTGATCTATCCAAATGGAACATTTAGTCTGTGCACATTAAAAACGTGGAAAAGTATGGTCAGACTTGCAAGCTCTAAAATGATGAGAATTTTTAACAGTCGAACCGGCAATAGCCTGCGAACCCCGCTGTTTGTTACTCGCTTAAAGCCTACTGATCTTTCCCAATTCTGAAAGGCAAACTGCAATAACTACAACACAAGGAAAGTGGTAGTCCTTCAAACCGCGAAACTATAGCATCTGAATGTAACGTCTTACAATTAAATATGCTGAATAAAAAAGTATTATTTGCTGATGTACGAGGGGGGGATGTCGTGTGGGGGGTGAGTGCGGTTGTTTTGGCCATGTTTGAAAGAGGGCAGGGTTGAACCTGCCCTCTGCAGTGCCTTATTCCAGCTCCGTGAGAAACTCGGCTGTCTTTGTCACATCCTGCATCTCCCGGAATTCCCGGTACGCATCGATGCCGTCACTATCCAGGCCCCGATAAAAAGCCGGTCTGGCTCTTTTTAGTCCTGACAGGACTTTGCCGGCGGCATAATCGGCTACTGTCAACTTATCGGCCCTGATCTTCAGTGCGATGATGATACTGAACCCCAGTTGGAACAATCTTTTCAGATGCTCGCCGGTGATGATTTCCACACCCTTTGCTTCATCCCCCTTGCTCAGATACTCAAGGGCGATGTTCAAATAGCCGTGAACCCTTTCCACGACTGATCCCATGTATTCCATGTCGGCGAACGGTGCCTCGTCGGCGACGAGTGCGGTATTGATCAGATAATTCAGCTCCTGGCGAAACAGATCCGAGTCCATGCGGGCAATAACCCTTTCCAGGAATGTTTTGCCGCTCAGATAGGTTTCGGGAAGGGTGCCCATTTCACCGGTCTGCAGCAGCTCTTTATCAGTCGCCGGTGTGAAAGTGGCCGGGTTGATGCGGGAGTAGATCTGAATCGCCTCATCATGAGGGGGGAAGCCGAGATCGGCGAGGCGTCCCGATTTTATGCGATAACATTCCTCCTCGGATTCAATGTCAACTTCGCCGCTGACGCTCTCCATCAATGCGACATAGAGGGAGTTGTCAAAACGGCAGACAAGTTCGAGGAAGAAACCGATGATGACGGCGTGTTCGGGGTCCTTGAACTTTATCAGAAAGACGTCGTCGAAGGTGTGGTCCCAATCGGTCTGGCGCTCTTCATCGGTGTTGAGGTCGCCGATACCGCCGGCGACGATAATCTCCCTCCCGAGGAGAAGGGAGAGGATGTTGAAATCCAGATGAGGGAGCAGTTCCAGAAAGTGCTCCTCACCCCCTTTCAGGATATAGCCGAGATATTCGACCGCCTGTTCTTCCTGAAACGACCAGCCTCTCCATAACTCCATATCCAGAATGAAAACACACTGCTGTGGGCTTGCCAGCGCCAGTAACCCAACGGAGTCGGCAGCGCCATTCTCCTTTAAAAGCCAATACAGCTCCTGTGGCTGCATGGCCCGGGCCAGCTTTTTGTCATCCGGGTCATCCAGGATCAGGGCCATCCTCTCCTTGGGGAGAACCGTGTCAAGATAGGCGCGCTTGTCGGCAAAGGAGAGTCTGCGGAACTCTTTATCACTCAGTCTTACATTCTTTGTTGTTCCCGCTTCTATTGTGATCAGATTTTTTTCCAACATATTTGATTCTCCTTGTTTAAACGGGTCGGGATGGGGGTGGATTGGACCTTTGCTCCCCCGCCCCTTGCGGGAGGGGGGACTTTTAAGGCAATTGCTACGTCATGCGCTCGACCAGCTGCCGTGCCAGATAATCGATATGACGCTCGTCGGTGCCGCAGCACCCGCCGACGATCCGCAGCCCCAGCTCCTTCTGCAGGGCGGCAACGGCTGTGGCGAACACCTCCGGTTCCTCCTCCACCAGCTCGCTGCGGTTATCCAACTCTTCGGGACTCAGAGCGGCGGTGTTGGCCAGCAGGCCGATCACCCGTTGCCTGACGAGTGCTGACGAATTCTGCTCGTGGAACAGGGCGCGGCGGAAGATCGAGGCGTGGGTACAGTTGATCAGATAGGCCTGCGGTGGCGGTGACGCCTGGCTGTCAATCGCACTAATGGCGTCTTTCAACGCTGTGCCGTCCAGCAGTGTACCCTCCGGCCTGACTACGAAGCTGACCAGATAAGGGAGTCCGGTGGCTGCCAGCGCCTGGGCCAGCCCGATCGCCTCGCTCAGTGCCGGCAGGGTGGCGGCCAGCAGCAGATCGACTCCGGCAGACGCCAAAGCCTCGGCCTGCCATGTGTGGTAGATGCGTGCCTCGGCAGTTGGCAGCGCCTCTTCAGGTTTGTAGGCGTCCCCCCGGCAACTCATCAGGCCGCAGATGACCACGTTGCGGCTGTAAGCGCCGTATTCCCGACGCAGGGTATCCAGAAAACGGAAGTTGTCACCGTTCAGGTCGCGACCGGTCAGGCCGGCGGCGGCGATGTGATCCTGTCCGGCACGCCAGGTGGGGGTAGAGAGCAGCAGCGGCAGATCATATGCGCGGCCGATTTCCAGATACTGGCGGCAGATTCTCTCCATTGCGCTTCGGCCGCACTCGTCGTAGATGAGGGCCGAGTTGACCACCTGTTCATCAAGGCGGATACCGGGCATACGCCGCAGGCGTTCGATGACCGCCCCCTCACCGAGAATGGTGGCGGAAGTCGCAAGAAGACGCATGAAGGCGTTGTGCGGCATCGGCTCTTTCACCGTTTCAGGTGCGCTGCAACATTCGGTTGTCGACATGGGAGGCCTCCCTGTAAATTGTCTTCGGCACAAGTTCTAGAACCTATCTCAGGGAATAAAATCACCGGTAATAACCTCTGAGAGGATGCCGTTACGGAAGATCAATGTATGCAGCAGAGTCGAACCCTTGGTGTAGGTCCACTCCTGCACCTCGATGTAGATTATTCGTGTACCTGTTCTGGCGCTGCCGACACTCGTTACGGTCTGAACCGGTTCCTCGCGTTTGAACGTGCTGGCAGGTGGGTCGCATTTGACCGCGACGGTGGAGATGCGGTCGCCGGTGGAGACAAGATTGCCATTGGGGCAGCGGAAGGTGTCGGCGGAAGCCTGCACCGCTGAAAACGGGATCATAACGGCTAAAACAGCATATAACCATTTCATCATGGTTACTCCTTTGTTCATATCAACGATTATTTAACATACAGGCGCAACCGGCTTTGTACAACGGCTAAAAAATCGCGTTTTTAACCCTGCTTGCTGTTTTTGTCCGGGGTGCTACCATTCTGATGATGCGCGTTTCACCAGGATGCAGTATGCTGTGCGGCACTCACATGGTGATACCGATAGTATTAATTTAACAGAAATTAAACGTAACGCGACAATACCGCTCAAATTACCAGGATCTTAAAACAATGCCCCTTCCCCGTATAACCCGTAAACGCCGCTTTGTGCAGGGTGTTCTGATCGCTGCCGCGCTGCTGCTCCCGTTTGTCACCATATCCGGCAACCCGTTCCTGCGCATGGACATTGCGACGATGACGCTCTTTCTGGGGGGGATGCCGCTCAGAATCGACCAGTTCTACCTCGTGCTGCTGGTGATGCTGCTGCTCGTGGCTGTTTTTCTGCTGATGACCGTTGTGCTCGGACGGGTCTGGTGCGGCTGGCTCTGCCCGCAAACGGTTTTCAATGATCTGCTTGATCTGCTGGGACAGAAAATAAGAAAAAAGATTTCTCCGCGCACTGCGCGCCTGATGGAGCACCTTGCGGCGCTGGTCATCGCCAAGCTGGTTGCGTTCAGCCTCTTCTGCTGGTTTATGTCACCGGCCCAGGCGGCAACTAGACTGGTCCATTTCTCCGAGCACCGGCTCATATTCATTACCTTTCTGCTGCTGACGCTGTTCGGCTACCTGAACCTGATGCTCGTCAAGCGGAGCTTCTGCCGCAGCTACTGTCCGTATGGCCGCTTCCAGACCGCCCTCATGGATGCCGGTACGCTGAACCTGTCCTTTCTGGAGGAGCTCCGTGACCGCTGCATCCGCTGCAACTCCTGTGTGCGCACCTGTCCGATGGGGATCGATGTCCGCAGCGGTTTCCAGGTCGAATGTATCGGCTGCGGGCGCTGCATAGACGCCTGTCGTGCCGTTATGGAAAAGAAGCCGGACGGGGTGGGGTTGATCGATTACCGTTTCGGTGTCGTCAAGGGAACCCGCTTCCGGCTCGGGACCACGACGGTTGTCCTGCTGCTGGCAACGCTGCTGCTGGCTGCGGGGCTGATCTGGGGCGTTGCCTGCAGAAGCGAGAGCGCCTTTGCCGTGCGGCGTGTCGCAACCGCTGAAGCGCGCCGGCTGCCGGACGGTTCCGTGGCGCAGCCGTGGCGGGCAACCATCGGCAATCGTTCCGAGGTCATTAAGATCTACTCCGTGAGGGTCGCCGCTGCTTCACCTGCCGGCGTCGAGCTGCTTGGCCAGACCCGTGATCTAAGCGTCGCGCCCAATCAGCATCGCGAAGTCACCTTCATGATCCGCGTGGCAAAAGAGTTCCCTCCGTCCGGAAACGTGCAGCTTGAACTGTTTGACGGTGACCATGCGGCGGCAGCGGTGAAGGTCTCGCCATGAGCCTGCTCCCGGAACAGACCTGCAGCCACTGCGGCATCAGCTTTCGCTGGAAAGCGGTCACCGACAGCGGCGGCGAACTCTTCTGCTGTCGGGGGTGCCAAGGGGCCTACCGGATGATCTGTGAGGCCGGGCTGGGAGATTTTTATCAGCGCGAGGGGCGTGCGGTTCCGACAGTTCCCGCCTCGCTCCCCGGCAGTTTCAACGACGCCGACCTGGCGCGCCACCTGATTCCTGAGGGGGATCTCTGCCGGATCGACATCCTGATCGGCGGCATCACCTGCCCCTCCTGCGTCTGGCTGCTGGAGCGGATGCTTGTGCGCACCGCCGGGGTCGAGTATGTCAGCATCTCCTACAGCGGCGGAGTCGCCTCGATCCGCTTTGTTCCGGCTCTGGTCACGCCGCTGGAGCTGTTCTCCGTTATCGCCCGCCTCGGCTATGTGCCGCGCCCCTATTCGGCCGACCAGTCGGAAAAGGAGGCGCGGCGCGAGCGCGATGACCTGCTGCTCCGTTTCGGTACGGCGCTGTTTCTGACGATGCAGCTGATGGCCTACTCCTATGCACTCTATGCCGGTTATTTTCAGGGGATAGGGGAGGGGATGAAGCAGTTTCTCCAGTATGTATCGCTGCTCGTGACGACGCCGGTCGTGTTCTATTCCGGCTGGCCCTTTATCGTCGGCGCCTGGCGTTCTCTCAAGAGCGCCGCCCCCGGCATGGATCTGCTCATTGCCGTGGGGGCGCTGTCGGCATGGTTCTACAGCGTCTGGGCAACACGTGCCGGCGAGGAAACCTATTTCGAGAGTGCGGCGACCATCGTGACATTTGTGCTGGTCGGCCGTCTTATCGAGCTCTCGGTGCGTCGTCGCGCCATCTCCGGTATCAGTTCATTGTACGCTTCCGCACCGCAGCGGGCGACGCTGGCCGGGGATGGGGGGGGCGGCCGCGAGGTAGATATCGAGGAAGTCCGTCCCGGTGACCTGCTGCTGGTACGGCAGGGGGAACGCTTTCCGGTTGATTGCCTGATCATCGCCGGGAGTACGGAGGTCGATCAGTCACTCGCCACCGGAGAAAGCCAGCCGGTTCTGCTCGTCAGTGGTGACGAAGTCCGTTCCGGCTGTGTCAATGTGGCGGCTCCGGTGACGGTCCAGGCGCTCAGGCCTGCCGGCCAGAGCTATCTGATGCGGGTTGCGGCACTGGTGCAGATGGCGCAGGCGGGGAAACCGGCGCTGCAGCAGCTGGCCGATCGGGTTTCCGGCTGGTTCGTGCCGGCGGTTATGCTGCTGGCGCTGCTGGTTTGCGGGGGGAGGCTGCTGCTTCTCGGCGACAGTGCCGGCACGGCGATCATGGCGGCGCTGTCGGTCGTGCTGATCGCCTGCCCCTGCGCCATGGGGCTGGCGGTCCCGGCGGCGGTGCTGGCGGCCTGCAGCCGCTCGGCCTCGCTCGGCATAATCCTGCGCGGCGGGGATGTCATTGAACGGCTGGCAATGGTTGACACGGTGCTGTTCGACAAGACCGGCACGATAACCTCCGGTCACCCGGTCGTCATGCACTTTGAAACCTGTTCCCGATATGCCGCGTCAGCTCTCCTCCAGGCGGCCGCCAGCGCTGAAGAACAGGCCTCTCATCCGCTGGCACGGGCCATCGTCCTCTATGCGGCTGAACAGGGGTATCGCCCGGAAACCTGCCGTGATTTCCGCTCGGTTCCGGGGCGGGGCATTTCAGCGGTTTTGCCGCACGGCGAGGTGGTGCTGTGCGGCAGTGGTGCGTTCTTTGCTGAACAGGGGATAGCGGTGGACAGCGGACTGCAGTGTGACAGCGCCGCCACCGCCGTCCTGATAGCAGTTGACGGGATTTTTGCCGGGCGCTTTCTGCTTTCCGACCAGTTACGGGAAGGGGCGTCGGCCGTCGTTTCCGCCCTTGCCGCCGAGCAGATCGATATGCGCATCATCAGCGGCGACCACCAGGCCACGGTCAAGCGTATCGGCACGCAGATCGGCATAGCATCGGTTCGTGGCGGTCTTGCACCGGATCAGAAACTGGCCACTGTCACCGGACTTCAGCAGCAGGGACACCGGGTGCTGATGGTCGGTGATGGCGTCAACGATGCGCCGGCTCTGGCCGGAGCAACGGTCAGCTGTTCGCTCTCCGGCTCAAGCGATATCGCCCTTGAAAACGCCGACCTGATCATTACCGGCGGCGACCTGGCGCGAATCGCGACCGCGTACCGTATCAGCCGGGCGACGATGACGATCATAAAACAGAACCTCGGCTGGGCTTTCGTGTATAATATCATCGGTATACCGTTGGCGAGCGCCGGCCTGTTGACACCTGTCTATGCCGCCGTCGCCATGACTGCCAGTTCATTGCTGGTTTCGCTCAATTCGCTGCGCCTGATGAGGTTCAAACACCATGGATGAAACCCTGATTATTCTGATAGTACTGTCGTTCTGTCTGGGGGCGGGGTGCTGGCTGGTGTTCATCTGGGCGGTCAAGAAGGGCGAGTTCGAGGATGTGGAGCGGCCGAAACATCGCATGATGGACGATGATTGACGGTACATATCTCAATACGGTACTAACGCTGAGCAGGCTGAGTAGCTGGCAGCATATCCCCCGGTTGGTGAAGGAGTGAAAATGAAAACGATCGTAACTGTCTGTTTATGTTTGCTGATTGCTGTCGGCGCCAGAGCCGATTTCAGGATGCCGGAGAATGTCTATCGTATGGACAGAGTTGAAGAAGCAAAAACCGCTGCCAAACTCAACGGTCGTGCCATCACCATCATCTTCACTCGCGAGAAGACATCGTGCAGCCTTTGTAAAACAGCCAGCCTGAAAGCCGCGGCAACACTTGGCGTGAAGAGTGTTGTTGTCTATGCAAATGCTGATAATGAATGGAGCAAGTTGCCCGCTGCTGCCCAGAACGCGCTGAACTCCCCTGAAGCCGGCCGCTTCGTCCCGAAGGTCATTATTATTGATCCTGAAATGACCAGAGTTTTTGCGATTGTGCCGTATGCCGATAGCGAAGAATATGACCGACTGCTCAGAGACGCTTTGAAGAAGTTGCCGGATGTTCCCGCGAAGTCCGCTGTGATAGTTGAACCGTAATGAGCGCCCGGCTCCATCCGGACGATATGGGGTAACAACCGCTCCGGCAGACATGTAACCTGAAAAACACAAATATGAGAAATCTCCTGCGCAGAATACATATCAAACGGATCCTGAAAATCACGGCACTGACGGTTGTCGGCCTTCTGGTATTGCTGCTGCTCGGCCTCTATTTTCTTCCGGCCATCGTCAGCAGTCATGCGGCCCAGAGCCGGATTCAGAAGACCATTGCCACCTCCATGAAACGGCAGGTATCCTGGTCCAGCTTCGAAATGACCTGGTCCGAGGGGCTGACGCTCTCCGGTCTCCGTCTTGGTAACGGCCCGGCGCCACTCCTTAACGCCGCCATTGATCAGATGGTTATCGCCCCATCAATTGGTCGCGGGGACGACGGCCGCTTCGGGGTCGACCTCACCCTCACAATCCGCAATGTTAGCGCCGCACTTGCTCCCGGGCCGCCAAAAGCGCCTCCACCCCCATCAGGCAAAGATCCGCTGACCCTGCTGGCAGAGTCGATTCAAAAGCTTCAGGGGCTTGACTTCCCGCTGCCGCTCGATGTGCGAGTCAACGTCGAAGTAGCGCCGCTCAATGTCGTCTACACTGTTCCGGCACCGGGGAAATCGGTGCGGCTTCATGATTTCTCGCTCCGCCTGGCGATGCCGTCACTGGCCACAAAAGCGGTAACGGCGGCGATCAAAGGGCGTGTCTCTGCAGGCGGCCGCGAGGTCGGCAGCGTCACTCTCGACGCCAAGGTGAGCGATCTGGTGACAAAAGAGCGGCGGATTCGTCTCGCTACGGCGCTCTTTGACGTACAAGCTCTCGCACCCGGCACGCACCTCACCCTGTCAGGGGGGCTCAGCCAGCCGGACGGTTTTGCCATGGGCTGCACGCTCGATCTGCCCGCATTGCTGGTCGTTGCACAGCCGTTCCTCCGCCCCACGGCACCGCATGTCATGGGGACTGTTGATTTCCGGCTGCTGGCGAAGGTTGACGCGAACCGCGATATCCACGCCACCGTGACGCTTGACGGCGCCGGACTCGCCGCCAGCGGCGGTGTGTTGAAGGCACGGCGGGCTGGCCCGCTTGCGGTGAAACTGCAGCAGCGGATCGCCACTGATCATGTCCGCCAGCGGGTGGATTTTACCGGCGGCACGGTGGTGATCCCCGGCCTGCTCGATGCCGCGTGGAGCGCTGCGGTCAACCGTCCGTCCGATCCGGAGCGGTCGCTGGATGTCACGTTCGGCCCGCTGCGCCTTGAACTTGCCCGGGCGCTCGTGCTGGCGGCTCCGTTTCTCCCCCCGAATTCTCCCGTTAAAGAGCTCAGCGGTGCGGTTTCGCTCAACTCTCTTGCGCTGCATCTGAACGGTCCTGACAACGACGGCGATCTTGCTGTTACAGGTCTGGGCGTCAAACTTCCGCAGTTGAGGATGGCGCTCAAAAAGGGTGAGCTGGCTGCGGAGGATATCGACCTGCTTCTCGAAAAGCTTGCATGCCCGCTGAGCGCCACACTGCCGACAAAACTGACGGCGGATCTGCTCTGGAGCATCAAGAAGGTTGCGCTCTCCGCTCCCCGGCCGCTCGTCATCCAGGGTGTTGGCGGAAAAGTCGCCCTGGCGGTTACCGACCTCGACCTCAAGAGCGCCTCGCCGCGCAAAATTGCCGCTTCCGCTGACATCATCCAATCCATGGACATCGCTTACGCCGCGCTCGGCACGGGTCTGATCGTTCATAAAGCCCATGAACAGCTCCGTTTGCTGGTCCGTGCCGCCGCGAACGGTGATATCGAGGCCACTCTGCCGGAGTTCACCGTTAGCGCCGCGTCACTGCAGGGCACCCAGGGGGGGAAGCGCATCGCCCCGATTCCGTTTTTCGCGTCCCTGACCGCAGCCGGAGTCCGTCTCCCGGCCGACAAGGGGGGCAAGCCTGCGCTGCAGCGCGCTACGGCGCTTGTCTCGCTGAGTAATTTTATGCAGCTCGATGCCGAGGCGGCCCTTTCCGCTGCAACTCCCCGGCGGGTGACCACGAGCGGCACAGCACGGCTCGATCTGCGGCACGCCATGCCGTTTGCCGCCCCGTTTGTGCCGCCCGGTCTCAAGGCTGATGGCGTCGTGACGGCGCTCTGGAACCTGGCCGCGCCGCTGCCGGAGAAGGCGCCTGTCGCCGCTGCGCATCCGCTGCGCCGTGCCAAAGCCGGACTGGCGTTGCTTGACAGTTTCGAGCTGGGTGTCAAGCTTGACAATGTTTCCGCTACGCTTCCTTCGGCCAAAGGGACGATCTCCGTGACAGGAGTGCGGACCAAGCCGGATCTGCGGATTGTTTCGACAGGAAAAGGGGAATCCGTACGGCTTGAAGGTGGCGTGCAGTTTGCAACGCTGAGTGGTCTTCCCGGAGCCGCCGGCAAACTACCCCCCCAGCATGGTTCAATTGTCTTTAATGGCGCTCTGTCCGCCTGGCGGGAGTTCAGCCTGAGCGAAAAACTGCTGATCGAGCCGCTGACGGTATCGCAGGAGGCCGAGCTGAACGTGAGCCGCATCGATGCGCTGCTGGAAGAAAAAGAGCCGTTCAGTACGGCGACACTGATCAAACGCCTCGATGCAACTCTCTTCGTCGATGTTGAAGGGGCGTTTTCGCGTCAATTGAAACAGCTTCTTCCCGGCATTGACGTGGCGGGGAACGCCACTGCCGCCGCCCGTGTCGATGTAAGCGCCGGCCGTGAACTGGCGGTGCGCTGCTCCCTGCAAACGAAAGATTTTGGTGTTCAGCTCGCCAACGGCACGAAGGTTGAGGGGATGCGCTCCAATGTGGCGGTTAACCGCGTGTATGCCCTGGCGGCGGCAGAGGGTGAGCGCTGGACGCCGCTTTCGGCATCACTGGTGCGGCCGCAGGCCGTTATCAGGGCCAACCCCGGTGCGGCGGGGATCGTCGGCCGTATTCATGATGATCTGCGCGGCGATGTCAGCGGCGCCCGTTCGTTCTCGATCAAGAGCGTCTCGGTCAAGAGGTCGGGCGTGCCGCTGGTACTTACCGCGCTGGAGGGTGATCTGCTACTCACCACGGAAAAGAGCGGCCTCAGTTTTTTTCAGGCGGATCTACTCGGCGGGACGCTTCTGGCGCGCGGACTGTTAGACCTGCGCCCGGAGATCCCGGTCATCGATACCGCCAGTTCGTTTTCCAATCTTGATGTTACCCTGATGCTGCCGAAGGAAACCAGAGAGCGGCAGGGTGGAGTGGATGCGGAGATCACCGGCGAGATGAGTCTTACGGCGCCGCTGACAGCGGAACAGCGCGAACTGTTCGAACAGCTGCGGCTGGCGCTGAATGTGCGCAAGATAGGGGCCGACACGCTCGAGCGGGCGCTCTTCAGTCTTGACCCGTACGAGCGCAACGAACAGGTGGTCGCCCAGCGCAAAATGCTGCGCCTTGGCCGTTTGATCGGGCTGAGGGCCAATGCGGTTGATGGGGCCTTCAGCATGGAGGGGGAGGCGCGGATTAAAGGTGTTGCGGTCGATCTGCCGAAAGTCGAGCGCCTGCGCATCTCAGAACTGCCGCTTCGTCAGGAGCTGGTCAAAAACAGGGGGGCGATCATGGCGCTGCGCACCCTTCTCGATCTGGTGCGGGCCGATACCCTGGTGGTCGGGCCGAAGGGTGAACTATCATTGAAACGGAGGAATTATGAAAAATAGATTAATGAATCTGGGAAAATCATTTAACACGGAGACACGGAGAACACGGAGTAAAACCGGAAAACAATCTACTGAAAATTCCTTTAAGATATCCACTGCCGGCTCTAAAAGTTTGTCCTGTAAGGTTTCGATTTCTCCGTTTTTCCGTTTCTCCGTGTTATTTGCCCTGTTTTGTTTCGTCTCCGGCTGCACCCTTGCCAAGCTTGATGTCAATGTCGTCAGCGAACGGACGTCGCTGGAGAATCAGGTGCTCGGCACCTACAACAGTCTGAACGAGGATATGCTGCTGGTCGCCTCGGTGCGGGGCGTATCTCCGACCGGCAAAATAGAGGCCCCGCCCCGTCGTACACCGGAGCAGGTCGATGCGACCCGGGCGCTGGAGACGGTCGCCTTTCATGCTGACGATATCGAGACATTCAAACGTTTCGGTTGGGTGGGCGAAAATCAGGAGGGGCTGTTGACCCCGTTTGCCCGTGAAATCCCGAAGGCTGCTTCCAAAGAGCTGCAAGCGTTTGCCGCCAATTACGGCGAAGCCGAATTTCAGCAGGTTGTGAAAGAGGTTAATGCTGCGCGGGAAACCCTCATGATGCGGGTGGTGCAGACCAATGAAAACTTTACGGCCAAGGATCTGCCGGCGATCAGAAAGGTTTTTGCCAAGATGAACCGCCAGAACAGCGCGCCCGGCTCCAAGGTGCAGGAGCCGGATGGCCGGTGGAGTACGCTATGAAACGGCAGCGTGGCTGGCAGCTGTTTCCTCTTATAGCAGCGGTTCTGTTGAACTGTTCTTCAGTATCTGCGGCGCTGCCGCTTGGCGATGAACTGCTGGCCCCGGCGGCGCCACGATCTGCACCCCGCTCCCGGCCCGAAATCTCTCCGCAACCGGCCATATTCAGTTCACGCCAGGTTCTCTACGTAGCCCGGGCCGGCGATGGCACACGGATGGTCACCGTTGAACGGGGCGACAAGGGGGATGAACTCTGGCTCTATTCCTTTGCCGCCGTTCCGGAGCTGCCGAGGCTGCTCCATGCGAGTCCGGTGCGTCTCGCCGCTCCGGCCCTCAATCACGACGGAACTTTTCTTGCCTTTGTCGATGCGCAGGATGACGTCAAGGGTGATGTCTGGCTGATGGATCTGACGAGGCAGGGTGCTGCGCCGAGGCGGCTGACCGGCCGGGAATCCGCCGACGATGCTCCGGTATTTGCGATCGATGGGGCGTACCTCGTGTATCACCGGCAAACACCGGGAGCGGAATCGCGTGAGCTGGTGCGGATCAATCTCAAGGATAACCGGAGTGAACCGCTGCCGATCGGCATTGATGCGGCTTTTGCGGCCCCTGCGCCGGACGGGCAGAGGTGGCTGTTCGTGTCGCGGAAATCTGACGCTAACGGTGATCTCTGGTTGTGGAATGAACGTGGCGGAGCGGTCACCCAGCTGACACGTGGTGGCGGCCGTGATCTCTATCCCGCCTGGGAAGTGGCGGATACTATCCTGTTTACCCGGCAATCCTCTGGTGGTGGCAACAGCATAACCGGCCAGGAGCCTGGTCAGGTACACCGGCTGCATCTGAAGATGGTCGGCGATGACGGCCTCCCGGCTGTTTTTCCGCTTACCTCCGCCGCATTGATGGCGGTGGCGCCGCTTCCGGCGGGTGATGTTTTTTACTTTGTCGCCGGCCTGGCCGGGGGGGGCAGGTGATGTCCCTCCCGGCTTCCGGTGAAATTCCTGATCGCCCGACCGTCGCCGAACAGTGGGCGCTGGCGCGCATCATCCTGGAGCGACAGCCCCCCGATCCGGCCCACGCCCGCCTCGCCTGCGCCCGTGTCCTGGCGCGGGAAGGTTCGCCGACGCGTGAGGGGGCGCTGGCCGGGCTGGCGCTGGCAGGACTCATGGAGCAGGCCGGTGAAGCACCGCAGGCCGAGGATCAGTATGCCGCGGTGGCTCGCCGTTACGGCAGTTTCCGCAGTGAGGCGGCCCTCGCCGGCATTGCCCGGATCAGAGTCCAGGCTGCGCAGCGCAGCGCCGATATCGTCCTGCTGCAGCGGCGCCAGGAGATCATCCGCGCGGCGCAACATTCAATGAAGATCGTTGCAGAGGGGCAGGGGGATGATGCTACCGCCCGCTACCTGATCGATTCCGCGCGGCTGCTGGCTGACTTCGGCGGCGGCGCAGCCGATCTGCTGGAAGCCGTCGGACTGACCGAACAGGTTGCCCGTCTCGCGGGAGCGGCACGTCCGCTCAAGGCGGAGGCGGCACTGCGGCGCGCTGTTCTGCTGTCGAAGTTGGAAAAGGGGGCGGGGGCGATAGCGGCTACCGTCGAGGTCGCCACGACCTATGCCGACCAGGAAGAATGGGCCGAGGCGGCGATCTCTGCCGTTCTGGATCAGGTTTCGCCCCGCGACCGCCCGGACCAGGCCGCCCTGTCGGCGCTGGCGGAGCGTTACCGGACATCTCTCCCCCGTCTGGCGATGGGGGCGTGGAACCGCCAGGGGGACGTGGCCTATCGTGCCGGTGAGTGGGCCAAGGCCAAGGATGCCTACCGCACGGTGCTGGAAAAGTTCCCCGCACTGCCGACACCGACCGCAGCGGCGCGCTTTGCGCTGGCGGAAGTGCTCTACCGCGAGGAACGCTACGCGGAGGCGAAGGCGCTGTATGAAACGGAGATGAGGCTGCAGCCTGAGGATACGCCGCTTTATCAGCTGGCCCGGGCCGCCTACATCCGCAAAACGGTCGCGGCCGGTGAAAGCCTCTACCGCAGCGGCGAAATTGCCGCCGCCCGCTCGACCTTTCTCGATCTTATCCGCTATGACGGCCGGAGCGTCGAAGCGCATCGCGGTTATATCAAATCCGTCGCCGCCATGGGGCAGGCAGCGGAACTGCTCGAGCTGTACCGGAAGATGCTGGCCTCCTATCCCGATGATGCGGTGCTCCTCTACGCCACCGGACTTACCCTGACCTATCTGCCGGGCAAAGAGAATCTGACTGAGGCTGATCGCCTGATCGCCCGTGCGGCGGAACGGATGCCGTCATCCGAATACCCGCCCCAGACGAGGGGGTATCTGGCCGAAATCGCCGAGACGGTGCATGGCGAACGGGGCGGGCTGGAGCGGGCGCTTGCTTTCTACCGGCGCGCCTGGCTGCTCAACCGGCCGCTGGAACAGCCGGAAAACCGGGCCAACCTGAATCTGAATATCGGCAATATCGCTTTTCTGCTCGGCAGCAAGGCGACCGCCTGGGATTACTACAGCCAGAGGCTCGCCTCCGGGATACCGTTTGACAATCCCGATACCGAGCTGATTTTTCAGCAGCGCTATGCCGCCGTCGCATTCCAGATGCATGAAAAGGAAGCGCCGATCAGCGGCTATCTCCGGGCGCTGCAACTGGCGGAGGGACGCCTCAATCCGTCATCCCCGCTGGAGCTGTTCGGCCGCCTGTCGCGCCGGGTCGTGGAGCGGCTCTTTTCCGCGCCGGAACGGGGCGCCGCCGCTGAAGCCGCGCTGGTCGAACATCAAGCGATCAACGCCGAGCTGGAACGTCTCGGAGGGGCGCCGCCGGAAGCGCCCCCGGCGGCCGTGTGGACCGCTTTTGATACAACCCTTCGCGCGCTGCTGCAGCGGCAACGGGCTCTCGTGGCCTCCGCCCCGTCGTGGAATAGTGCGGCTGGCAAAAGCACGGCTGAGCTGAACGGCATGGCGACTGCGGTGGAAAAGGAGCTGGATGCTATCCCGCGCCTTGTGGAAACGGCTGCGGAGATCCATGACCGGCTCGGCCTGGCGTACCTGGAAGCGGACCGCTACGGCGCCGCCCGCGAACAGTTTGACGCCGCCTTCAGGTTGAACAGTGGGCTCGGCTTCACCGGCAACCTCGCCTCCAACCGCCGTTCGGCCAGCATCGTCGCCTACAAGGAGGCGCATGAGGCTTCCGGCGAGGAACAGATGCGGCTGTTGCGGCTGAGCCGTGACGGCTTCACCGAACTGTTGAAGCTGATCGAGACCAATCCGCCCAAGTCGAAAGCACCGGCCAAACGGAGCGGCGGCCTCGTGGAGCTGTCAGCAAATATCGCTCTCGACAAGGGCGGTTCAACCGCCGCCGCTTTCGGTTTTACTGCCGAACAGGAAAAACGGCTCGCCGAAATCTATCTCGCCCGCATCTATTCAGAGCTGGGCGAACCGGCAGCTGCTGCGGCACTGCTGAGAAGTCAGCTGAAAAAATATCCGGCCGACGTCGCTAAAATCGCACTGCGCGATCTGTACGGCGTCACGCTGCTTGTGCACCGCACCGCCCATGTGGATTATGCGCTGGGGGAGCTGGACAGTGCCGCCGCCGGTTTTAAACGCTCGACACTCCTGTCGCTGGAGGGGGGGAACCCGATCAGCGCGATGCTCAACCTGGTCAACTGGGGTGAGCTGCTGACCGCCGACCCGAAAGCGGGCGATAGCGACGCGTTCCTCGGCGCCGAGGCGCGGGTGTCCAGGCTTGCCGAAACCTCCCGCGCCGTCCTCCCGCCGCTCGTTTATGGCCGCTATCACAACGACGCCGGAGCGATTCTTGCCCGTTTGGCACAGGCCGCGCCCGATGACGGCAGCCGTCAGGCGCTGCTGTACCGTGCGCTGGGACAGTGGGACCGGACGCTGCTGGTCGCCGCCGACAGCGCTGACCTGGATCTGCTCCATCAGCAGCGGCGCCAGTTGGCAACCGCCCGTCTTAACCGCGGCGCGGTCCTTACGCTGCTTGGTCTGCCCGACGCTGCAGAGGCGTCCTGCACTGCTGCTCTGGACGAAGCCCGCAGTGCCACCGCGTATTCGCTTGAATGGCGCGCTCTTGCTGCGCTCGGCCGTTATGACGAGGCGCTGGCGCTGATCGAGCATCTGCCGCTGACGGAATATGATCTGCAGCGCGGCGAACTGGTGGAACGCTTTGCGCCGCAGCTTGAACTCCTTGCCGCCAAAAACCCCGAGCAGGCGTTTGCACTGCTGGAGAGATTGAGCGAGCTGGAACGGGTCCAGCTGCTGGGGCGCGGCGCCCTCGGTCTGGATGACCCCGCCACCGCCGCTCAGTTTCGGGCCGCAGCTCCCCATCTGGCCGAGATCGACCGGCTTCGCGCTGCGAATGCCACGGCGGCGGCTGCCGACAAGGAGTATCTGCAGCTCCGCCTGCAGCAGGAACAGGCAGTTGTTGATGACCTTTTCGGCGCGAAGCTCGAACGGATTCCGTCATACTATGCAGTGGCCGGAGCAGACGCGCTGCGCCTCGCGGCGGCAGCGGTTGAGCTGAGCGCGCTCTCCCGCCAGGCTGATGCACCTTCGCCGGCACAGGCGGCAGTGCTCAAGGCCGCCCGGCAGCGCTTCAGTTCCCTTCACGGCCAGTTCAACAAAGCATGCTACTCCGGCAGGGGGGGCAAGCTCTGTCGCCTCATTTCACCGCAACCGGTCGAGCTGATCGATGTCCTGGAAAACCTGCCGGGCAGGGCGCTGCTCCGCTTTACGCCGCTTGACAGCAGGCGCTGGCTGCTCTTTACACTCGGCGGCAAGTCGGGGATCACCGCCGAGACCCTTGACAGGTCGGCGCTCGACGCCAGGCTTTCCTCACTGCCGCCGGTGCTGGCCGCCTACGAGGAGCCGTCCCGATTCGCCGCCGCGCCGGTCGTCAGCTGGGGACTCAGCGCCACCCACCTCGTGCAGTCGTACTCCCAGCGCAAACCGTTCCGCCGCCAGATCCTTGATCCGTCCGGCTGGTGGCAGGTCGGCGAGCCGTTCACGAAACTCCCGACAGTACCGATGACCGGCCGCCTGCCCGATGCCCATACGCTGGTGCTTCCTGCCAGGGGCGGACTGCTGGCCGAAGTGCCATCACGCAGCGGTGGCAGCGGCTATGCGCTGCCGTTGTGGGAGGATGAAAAGCTGCAGCGCCATCCCTTTGCCGAACTGGGCGGGGCCGAAAATCTGTCGCTGATCGTTGCGCCGCATGCCGGTTCGGGTCAGGCCTACTACCTTGGGCAGCTGGCCGCGCTGCAGGGAGTTCCGTCGCTGCTGCTGGCCGATGATGCCACAGGTGATTCCCGGGAATTCGTTGCGGTGTACGCGCAGCTCTCGCTCGGGGACGCCCGTAAAAAACTCCCGCCCGGCTGGCTGCTGCTCGGCGATTGGGGGCCTGATGCGGCTGAGGCGGCAAAACTCGGCAAGAGTCGTTTCAACGAATACGGCAAAGCCGGGGTTTTGGCGCACAACGCCGGGGCATACCCGAAGGCACTCTCCTTTTTTGAGAATGCCTTGACGATCGTCGCCGAAAATCCTTCGCTGGCAAAGCATCGCACCCAGCTGCACCGTTATGCCCGTGAAAGCGCCTTTGCCGCCGGTTTCACCGACCGGGCGATCGTCCACGCCGATGAGCTGGTAAAAGGGCTTGCCAAGGAGAAACCGTATTCGCCTGATCATGCCGACGCCCTGCTGCGTCTCGGCCTGCTGCAGGCGAACGCCGAACGCTTCGCCGCTGCCGCCGTTTCCCTGAAGGAGGGGGTCGGCATCTTTGCCGATCTCGGCATGGCGAAGGAACAGGCGGCGGCGCTCGCCGATTTTGGCGTCGTGATGGAAAACGCGGTCAATTTCAGCGCGGCGCGAACCTACTTCGAGGAGGCGGCCGGTTTGCGCCGGACCTTGAAGGATGACATGCCGCTGGCGGAGCAGTACCGGAATCTCGGGCGCATCTATGACCTGCGCCTCAACCAGTATGCCGTTGCCGAGCGCTATTATGCCCAGGCCGGTGAAATCTATGCCCGGGGCGGCAACAGCGCCCTGGAAGCGGAGACTCTGCTGGAGCGGGGACGCTGCCAGCGGCTGCTCGGCAACTTCCCGGCCGCCGACAAACTCTACGGCGACGCCCTGGCAAAGGTCGGTGCCAAGGACCTGCGCACGAAGATGCGCATCGTGCTGGAACAGGCCAATAATGCCTGGTTTCAGGGGCGTTATCAGGAAGCGTTCGACCTGCGCGAGCAGGTGGAAAAGAGCGCCATTGCTGAAAAATGGCCGCTTGAACAGGTCATGGCGAAGAACACCGGCGGCCTGATCTGGTGGACTCTGGGCGACAACACACGGGCGCAGCTGGAGCTGCGCGGGGCGCTGGAACGTGCTGAAAAACTGGCGGTCCGCCGTGATGAGGTCGCGACGACGCTCAACAACATCGGCCTGGTGCAGCGTGAATCCGGGGAATACGCCAGGGCGCTGGCAACGCTTGAAAAGGCGCTGGCCATCGACCGCACGCTCGGCTCCCGCTGGGCGATGGCCTACGATCTGCGCAACCTGGGGCAGACCCGCCTGAAGATGGGGAATGCGGCCGCCGCGCTGCAGCAGTTCTCCGAGGCCGCCGTCATGGCGTCGGAAATCGGCGACAAGGTCAATCTGGCCAAGATCTATCTTGCCCGTGGCGATGCCGAAGCGGAGCTGAAACAGGCCGCAGCCGCCGAAGGGAGCTACCGGAGCGCGCTTGAGATTGCCGATGCACTGCTGTTGCGCGAAGTGCGCTGGCGGGCGCTGTTCGGCCTCGCCCGTCTGCAGAAAAACAGTGGCGAGACACTCAAGGCGGTGGCCTCATACCAACAGGCGCTGGAAACGGTTGAAGGGTTGCGGGCTGAGATAAAGCTGGACCAGCTGAAAGACGGCTTCCTTGCCGACAAGATGGATGTCTATTCGGGACTGGTGGGTCTGCTGGTGGATCTGCAGCGGAATGACGAGGCGTTTGCCGTGGCGGAGCGTTCCCGCTCGCGCAACCTGATCGATATTCTCGGACGGCAGCGGCTGTCACTGTCAGGATCGGTGGATCAGGAACTGTACGACCGGCAGAACCGGCTGAAAGAGCAGATGCTGGAGCAGGAAAACCTGTCGGTGCAGGCGGCGAATCCGAAAGAGCGGGCCCGTTACGCGGCGGCGCTTGAAAAGCTGCGCGGTGAGTATCAGGATCTGCTGATCGACATCGAACGCAAACGCCCGGAGCTGCTCGCCCTCGTCAAGGTTAATCCGACAACGCTTGACGTCATCCGCACGCTCCTTGAACCGGGGGTAGTCCTTCTTTCCTACTATCAGCTGGCTGACCGGCTCCTCTGCTGGAAGATCGACAAAGGCGGGGCGACGCTGATAATCCGGAATGTCACGGCGAATGATCTGGCGGCGAAAATATCCTCCTACCGCCGCATGCTGCAGAATCTGGAGCCGCTGGAAAAGCAGTCGCGCGAGCTGTATGACCTGCTGGTTGGTCAACAGCTGGCCGGCGCCGGGACGATCCGGGCGCTCGGCATTATCCCGCACGGCAGCCTCCATTATCTCGCATTTGCGACCTTAAGCGACGGGCGCGATTACCTTGTTGACCGGCAGCGGCTGTTTTATCTCCCGGCGGCATCGGTGTTGAAATACACTCTCGCGCGGCGGTCACCGGTAAAAAAACAGCACATTCTGGCGGTCGGCAACCCTGATCTGGGGAACCCTTCGCTCGATCTCCCCTTTGCCGAGCGTGAGGCGGGGACATTGCGCTGGAATTATCCGGATGTGACGACCTTGACGCGTGAACGGGCCACGGAGAGCTGGATTAGAGAGCATATCAGCGAGTTCGGTATCATTCATATCGCCTCCCACGGCGAGTTTGATCCGGTCAACCCGCTCTTTTCGGCAATACGCCTGACACAAGACGGCAAAGCCGATGGCAAGCTGCAGGCGGAGGAAATATTCGGCCTCGATATCAAGGCCGATCTGGTCGTGTTGAGCGCCTGTCAGACCGGGCTGGGTGATATCCGGAGCGGCGATGATGTCGTCGGGATGAACCGTGCGTTCATCTTTGCCGGGACTCATTCGCTGATGTCGAGCCTGTGGCGCGTCAGTGACGTTTCGACGGCGATCATGATGAAGCAGTTCTATCGCAATTATACAACCTACGGCAAAGCGGAGAGCCTGACCCGCGCCATGCAGCATGTAAAAAACCGCTATCCCCATCCCGGCTACTGGGGTGCATTTGTCCTGACGGGGGATTATCAGTAGGTTGATTCAGGCAGCAAGCGTATGGTAACGTGCATGTGGTCTTTAAACATTCGGTGGTTGATAGTACACAGGTGAAGTTAAACCGAGATGAATGAGAATACCGAGCAAAGGAGGTTCGCAATGAGAATTACACGCAGTATGGTCGCAGCCCTGGCGCTGTTGCTGGTATCTTCCATGGCAATGGCTGAAGAAAAGCGCTGGGTCTCCAGCGAGGGGACGGCGCTGAAAGCCGAGGCGTCAGCGACATCCGAAAACGTCGCTGATGTGCTGGTCGGCACCGAGGTTATGGTTGTCGAATCGGGAGGGCGCTGGCTTAAAGTCAGGACGTCCGCCGGAAAAGAGGGGTGGGTGTATGCCGGGCGCGTGTCCGATACGCCACCGGCAGCAGAAGTTGGCGGCGATGACGGCGATATCTTCGGCGGCAGCATGCAGAAGAGCCAGATCAACACCGCCAAGGCTGACAGTGCCCGCAGTATCCGCGGCCTTTCGCCCGAAGCGACCCAGTACGCTAAAGATCAGGGCACGCCGGAACTGTACAAGAAGTCTCTTGATACTGTGCTGGCACGAAAAGTCAGCGCCAAGGAGTTGAAGGCGTTTCTGCAGGCTGGGAAAATAGGCGAATACGCCCAGATTCATGGGGGTGGAAAATGAGACATGTACTGCTATTGGTACTGCTGGCCCTGTCAGTCTCCGCTTCATCCGCTTCGGCAGGCTTTTTAGACAAGATCCAGAAATTTGCCGATCCGGAATCAAAAGAGCGCAAGATCTTTTCCGGGGCAACCCAGGTTTTATCAAGTTCAAAGGATATCGACTATCCGACCGAACGGATCATCGGTGAGAGTCTGGCGCTGGAAGGTTTGCAGCGTTTTGGCAATCCGGTGAAGAATGAACCGTTACAGAAGTACGTCAATCTCGTGGGGAATGCGGTTGCCGTCAACAGCAAACGGGCAACTATTCCGTATCAGTTCGCGGTGTTGGACAGTCCGGTGCAGAACGCCTTTGCCGTACCGGGTGGGGTCATCTTTGTCAGTCGTGCTCTGGTTTCGATTCTGGATGATGAGTCTGAACTGGCCGCCGTACTTGCCCATGAAGTCGGGCACGTATCGGCAAAGCATGCACTCAAGAGCACCCAGCGCGCCCAGTTCTTTGAGGGTGTCGGTACGATCACCGCCGCCAGCGTCAGAGGCGACAAAGGGAAGAAGTTCGCCTCGGCTATCGGCGATATGCAGGCGGTGCTGTTTGATAAGGGTCTTGATAAAGAGATGGAGTTTGAAGCCGATCTGGCAGCGATGGAAACAAGTTATCGCACCGGTTATGATCCTGCGGCGATGATCCGGGTGCTGGAGAAGTTGCAGAAGCTGGAGGCGACCAGCAAGGACAAAAAAGGGTCGTGGTTCTCAACTCACCCGCCGCTTACCGAGCGCATTGCACGGCTTCAGGCGCAGTTGCAGAAATATCCGGGCTATTCGTCGCTGGCAAGCGTGCGCGACCGGTTTGCGAAAAATGTAAGATTGAAATAGTGGGCAGGTGACTCCAGATCTGTCTGCGTAACGTATGCCAATATTTACACATCAGCCCTCCGGATTTCAAAAACCCGGAGGGCTGTTTAATGTGCTCCGCACCAGCGTCAATTCATCAAGCAACTATCCCGCCTTCGTGACCTCTCCGGATAAAAGGGGTCAGCCCTCGACATAGGACAATCGCATGGTGCCGTTGATAGCAGTTTAATTGGTGAACCTGTGTCGTCTCTCGGCCAGTCTCCGCCCCCTGCATGGAGCAAAGTCCAAAGCCAGTTCACAATCAGTCTTCATCATTGCCTGTAACCGTAATAGAGCAGCTCTTATTCTAATCTCCAGCCGGGCACATTCATCCTCATTATCCAGCTTATCAATGTCTCTTTTGTATATTAACGTTCCCACTTTCTCATTCTTTGTGGTCATATCGAGGATGTATGAATCAATACAACCGAGTCTCTGGCCATCGATCAGTGACACCTCTAATAGCTCTACACCCATCTGACAGGCAACATCGGAGGCAAAATCTTCGATCTTCATAGAGGCCACTCCATGGAACAAAGGTTAAGTACGAGTAAACACGTATCAGGGATCGTTCTAATGAACAACAAAAATTACAGGTGAATTATCACACTCAATGGATCAGGCTGTTTGATTCGGCTGCTCCTGCGCTGCTGCATCTTCATTGCAGCGCTCCACAACCTCTTTGAGCCAGGCGATTTCATCGGGAAGAAACTGTTTCGAGAACTCTGTGCCGACGTTCAGCGCCCAGTGGAGCGGCGGCATGGTGGTGGCGGCGAGTATATATCCCGGAACGTCCACCCATTTGACATCGTTTGTTGCCCAACTCTTTAAACGCTCTGCTGTATCAAAAAGCATCAGGTAGTCGTTCCCTTCCGATTCAATGACGAGGGGGAGAATCTGGCCGTCCTCAATTTCTGATTTTATGCCGGACTCTTGCTGATCAAGAGTAGGGACGCAAAAGGTCATGTTGAGAAATGTATCGTAATACTTCGACTGAAGCGTGGTGTCGTCCATATCTAGGCGGAGTGTTTGCAACGCCTGATCAAGTGCGGTCATCTCCTGAGTTGTGTCTGTTGCTGCCATCGGTAGGGCAGTTTGATCTTGGACTTGAGTTGCAGGCATGGGGGCTCCTTGTAATGAGGGAAAAAATTTTCGGCATAGTAGCTGAAATGTCTGTTTACGGCAATCAGCAAAAATGGGTGGATCCTGCCTTTGGCGGCTGCCGGAACAGTCAGTTTAATTCAAACGACTGGGAATCGGCAGTTTTTGTCGTTTCGGCGTCTGCTGATCGTGTGTATAGTTGCAGTAATTACGATAACGGCACCACGAATAAATAAAATCTTGACCGGAAGACACTATGAAAATTCAGAAATTAACGATCGAGAACCGCCCGAAGGTCTATGCCCTGCTGCAGAAAGCTTTTCCCGACAGTGCCTACGAAGTCACCCTGGTGCAAAAGCTCCACGAGCATGAGCGGACTCTGCACGAATGGGTCTGCATTCATACTAACAAGGCCATCGCTTACATAGCCTTTTCTCCTGCCTATGAAGGAAAAGAGGTTTGCGGTCTGCACCTGGCGCCCATGGCTGTGGCGCCCGATTTTCAAAAGCAGGGGGTGGGTTCGGAGCTGCTCCGCTTTGCTCTGCGCCAGGAGGCGATCAAAAACCAGCCACTGTTTGTTCTGGGCGAACCTGGCTATTACAAGCGCTTCGGCTTCGAGCCCTGCAAAGAACCGGTCTGCCCGTTTGATCCCGACAACACACATTTCCTGAGCATGCGCAATAGTGCTGCCACCAGTTTCAGTGTCGGCTATGAACCTGAGTTTAAGACCGCTTCTCTGCCGCCGGGACAGCAGGGTAAGAAACGTCGGAAACGGTGAATAGCCTCCGGGTGAATGCGGGGGCAAGGTTTCCTGGGATAGGTGCTGGAATGATCCGTGTTGTGACAGCTTTACGTTATAGTCGGCTGGCAACCATGGATATAGCCGCTACGGCAGGATGAGATTGTCCAAATAAGTGAAAAAATGCAGGCCTCGGCAATGTTTCAGCCGAAGGCCTGTTTCGTTTTGAGCCATAATTATGATTTGACAATACATTTCTGAAAAGTGTATACAGTATGCGATTTACACTCGCGTTTTAAACCTGTATCCATCGCAGAATATACCCCACGAAGGAGGAACAAAAATGATTGAAGCGTATCTTGCACACGAGAAGGAGAGGGCGGCTCAAGGCATTCCCGCACTCCCGTTGACCCCTGAACAGACAACCGGCCTTTGCGAGCTGCTGGTTAACCCGCCTGCCGGTCAGGAAGCTTTCCTGCTGACCCTGCTCAAGGACCGTGTTTCCCCTGGTGTTGATCCGGCTGCCGAAGTCAAGGCCGCTTTTCTTGCCGAAATCATTGCCGGTACAAAGAAGTCTCCGCTGGTAACTCCGGTTGATGCTGTTCGTATCCTTGGCACCATGATGGGTGGCTATAACGTTGCCCCGCTTGTTGGCGCACTGTCAAACGCCGCTCTGGCTGACGAAGCTGCCTGTGCCCTGTCCGGCATGACTCTTGTGTATGACGGCTTTGATCAGGTTGTGGCGCTTTCCGCAACCAATGCCGCTGCTAAAAAAGTCCTTACCTCCTGGGCAAATGCTGACTGGTTCACCCACAAGCCAAGTCTGGCCGAGATCATCAAGGTTAAGGTGTACAAGGTTGAAGGCGAAATCAACACCGACGATTTTTCACCTGCAGGCGATGCCTGGAGCCGTCCTGATATCCCACTGCACGCTCTGGCCATGGGTAAAACACGTTTTCCTGATGGCCTGGCAACAATTGCCAAGTTCCGTGAAGACGGCTTCCAGGTTGCGTTTGTCGGCGATGTTGTCGGCACCGGTTCTTCGCGCAAATCTGCCTGCAACTCGGTTCTCTGGTGCATCGGCCAGGAAATCCCTTGTGTGCCGAACAAAAAGACTGCCGGCGTTATAATCGGCAGCGTTATCGCCCCGATCTTCTTCAACACCGCTCAGGACTCCGGCGCACTGCCGTTGAAAGCTGATGTTTCCAAGATGAACACCGGTGACGTGATTGTTATCGACACCAAAAAAGGTGAGATCAAGAGCGAAGGGGGCGAACTGCTCTCCACATTCCAGATCGCTCCGAACACCCTTGCTGACGAGTTCCGTGCCGGCGGCCGTATTCCGCTGATCATCGGCCGTGCCGTCACCGACCGTGCCCGTGCCGCTCTCGGCCTTGGCGCTACCGATATCTTCACCCTGCCGGTTAATCCGGTTGCCAAAGCGGGTCAGGGATACACCCAGGCTCAGAAAATGGTCGGTCAGGCATGCGGCGTTGCCGGTATCCTGCCTGGCACTGCGTGCGAGCCGAAGATGACAACGGTCGGCAGTCAGGATACAACCGGTCCGATGACCGCTGACGAACTGAAAGAGCTTGCCTGCCTCAAATTCCTGTCGCCGATGTTCATGCAGTCGTTCTGTCACACCGCTGCGTATCCGAAACCGGCTGACGTCAAGATGCACAAGACCCTGCCACAGTTCATCATCGAGCGTGGCGGCGTTCCGCTGAAGCCGGGCGATGGCGTTATCCACTCATGGCTGAACCGTCTGCTTCTCCCTGATACCGTTGGTACCGGCGGCGATTCACACACCCGTTTTCCGATCGGCATCTCCTTCCCGGCCGGTTCCGGTCTGGTTGCCTTTGCCGGCGCCATGGGCTTCATGCCGCTTGATATGCCTGAATCCGTTCTGGTACGCTTCAAGGGCAAGCTCAACTCCGGTATCACCCTGCGTGATGCGGTTAATGCCATTCCGTACTGGGCCATCAAACAGGGCCACCTGACCGTACCGAAGAAGAACAAGATCAATATCTTCAACGGCCGTATCCTCGAAATGGAAGGTCTCCCCGACCTGTCCGTTGAGCAGGCGTTTGAACTGACCGATGCCGCTGCAGAACGCTCTGCCGCTGCCGGCTGCATCAAGCTTTCCGAGGCTTCTGTTGCTACTTATCTCCGTTCCAACGTGGCGCTGATGAAGAAGATGATTCAGGAAGGGTATCAGGATGCCCAGACACTGCAGAACCGCATCGATGCCGTTAATGAGTGGCTGAAAGCTCCCAAGCTGCTTGAGGCTGATGCCAACGCCGAATATGCTGCTGTTATTGAGATCGATCTGGCTGAGATCACCGAGCCGATTCTGGCCTGCCCGAATGACCCTGATGATGTCAAGCTGCTTTCAGAAGTTGCCGGTACACAGATCCAGGACGTGTTCCTCGGTTCGTGCATGACCAACATCGGCCACTTCCGTGCTGCTGCCGAGATCTGGCGCGGCCAGAAGTTCAACCCGGCTGTCCGTACCTGGATCTGCCCGCCGACCCGCATGGATCAGGTGAAGCTGAAAGATGAAGCCTGCTTCTCAGTCTACAGTGCTTTCGGTGCCCGCATCGAAATCGCCGGCTGCTCGCTCTGCATGGGTAACCAGGCTCGCGTACCTGATGGCGTCAACATGTTCTCCACCTCGACCCGTAACTTCGATGACCGTATCGGCAACGGCGCCAAGGTGTATCTTGGTTCCGCCGAACTTGGCGCGGTTACTGCGCTGATGGGCAAGCTGCCGACTCCGGCCGAGTTCCTCGTCGTCTACAAAGAGAAAATCGAGCCGAACAAGGATATGATCTACAAGTACCTGCAGTTTGATGAGATGCCGGACTACAAGTAGTACGTATGAAACTAAAAGCTTGATGCTGAGCGTGTGAAGAGATAAACCCCTGTCAGGTGTTCCAGACAGGGGTTTATCTCTTTTTTGTGATCTGAATCACATATGTATTGAAGTTTGTCAGCTATAAATCGAACAAAATTTAAAGCAGCACAATTTGCATGCGTAGACGATAATACTAAACCATTCGTGAGAATGGGACGGAAAGCCTACAGGGTCTCACCGAGACAGCCGGGTCGCCGAAATATCATGATTGATATTCAGCGACCCGGCTTTTTTTGTGCTGTAACGCTGCATGGTGCCGGAAGGCGCCACAGGTTAAAAAAGGAGTACACATGAGAAAATCTGTAACAAGAACATTTATCGCTTTTACCGCACTGTCCTTGGCCGTTGTTGGATTGATGCTTGCGGGGTGCGGTTCTGGTGGTGGGGGGATGTCGTCCCAGGTTGTTAGCGGCAATGCCGCTGTCGGTGCACCTCTGGCCGGGCAGGTAAGTCTCAAGGATTCTTCCTCTCCCCCGCAGCAGAAAACAACGGTTATCGGCAGTGACGGCTCTTTTGCCTTTGACGTTACCGGCCTGAAAGCGCCCTATATCCTGCAGGGAAACGGCACTGTTTCGGGAATCACCTATAAGCTGCACTCCTTTGCAAGTGGTACAGGGATTGCGAACGTCAACCCTCTCTCAAATGTCGTGGTTGCCGGTGCTGCCGGGGTCAATGATCCGCAGCAGGTGTACGCATCGCCTGAGTCGACCACACTAAATAAAATCAAGTCCGGACTGCCTGTCGTCACCAGCGAAATTCTCTCTAAGCTCCAGCCACTGCTCGCATTGTACAACGCAATCGGCAAGGACCCGATCAAGGACCATTATGAAGCCGATCATCAGGGGCTGGACGGTATGTTTGATAACGTAAACATTACCATCACCAACGGTGTTGTCGCGGTTGTCAACGCCCAGAGCGGTGCCGTGATCTTCACGGCCAATGTTTCCGATATAAATAATGGACAGTTTTCTACCGATCCGAACAGCCTGCCGCAACCTCCTGCGGTACCCGTCGCGCCGACCGGCGTGTCGGCAACCGGCGGCACAGGTCAGGTGACGCTTTCCTGGAGCGCCGTCAGTGCTGCCAGCTCGTACAATCTGTACTATTCAACGACACCAGGGGTGACGACAACCAGCGGCACTAAAATATCCAATGTATCACCCCCCTATCTGCAATCCGGCCTTGCTGCGGGGACGTCCTACTATTATATCGTGACTGCGCTAAACAGTTCCGGTGAAAGCAGCGCGTCTGCGCAGGTCTCGGCCAGCGTGGCCGCTGCGCCTGCCGCTCCTGTTGTGCCGGCTTCTCCGTCCGGCGTCATTGCCACCGGCGGCACCAAACAGGTGACGTTATCCTGGAACAGTGTCAGCACGGCCACCTCATATAATGTGTATTACGCTACCAGTCCGGGAGTGACCACCGCCAACGGCACTAAGATTGCCAATGTCACTACTCCCGCGGTCCATACCGCCCTGTCTGATGCGATCAGCTACTACTACATCGTTACGGCAGTCAACAGTAGCGGAGAAGGTGCAGCATCTGTACAGGTGGCGGCAACAACACTCAGCCAAGCTCCCAGTCCGACCGTGCCGGCAAAACCATCCGGCCTTAACGCCGTTGGTGGGACCAATCAGGTGACCCTGGCCTGGACCGCAGTCAGCGGGGCCAGCTCGTACAATATCTACTGGTCAGCGACTTCGGGGGTGACCACAACAAACGGAACAAAAGTATCCGGTATTACCAGCCCTTACGTTAAAACCGGCCTTGCGGCGGGAACTCCGTATTATTTCATCGTCACGGCTGCCAACAGCGTCGGAGAAAGTGCTGCTTCTGTTCAGGTAACAGCCACAACCAGTGCACCGGTATCCAAGCAGCTGACTCTCGCCTGGGACGCCGTTGCCGGTGCCGTGTCTTACAATCTTTACTGGTCAACTGTTCCGGGCGTAACACCATCCAACGGGACAAAAATCAGTGGCGTAAGCAGTCCGTACACACACACCGGGCTGGCCGCCGGGACCACCTATTACTATGTCGTAACCGCCGTTAACGGTAGCAGCGAAAGTTCTGCGTCGGCCCCGGCCTCCGGGACTACTTCACTGTGATGGCGGAGATGGCTTTATGTTGAGACGCCCTGCGTGAAATAGCTTGAAGCCGGGAGGCTGATGGCGTACTGTACGAACCCCCGTTGGGCATGCCCTGACGGGGGTTTCTGTTTTTTGTTTCGGAGACGTTTGCCGGATTGAGGTTTGGCGGCGCCGGCCTCCGTCTTCATTGACCCTTTGGAGGAGTTTATAATTGCAGATCGTATTCGGTATTGACTTTGGTACAACTAATTCGGCGCTTTCGGTTTACAGGAACGGTACGGTCGAGGTACTCGCTGTTGACGGCAACGGCGATGCCGGGGAACTGATGCGCTCGGTGCTCTATTTTAGCGAAGAAAACGAGATCTATGCCGGTCATGAGGCCATCAGCCAGTATGTTAGCGATGGAGCGGCCGGGCGCTTTATGCAGTCTATCAAAACTTTTCTGCCGAACACCAGTTTCGACAGCACCGAGATCTTCGGCACACGCTATATGATCGATGACCTGGTGGCGATCATCCTCAGGAAACTCAAGACCAGGGGGGAGGCGCATGTGGGTTGCCCGGTCGATAGTGTCGTTCTTGGTCGGCCGGTGGTGTTTTCGACCGATACCGCCAAGGACGCCGTGGCTGAGAAACGTCTTGAAAAGGCTGCCCGCAAGGCCGGTTTCAAAAATATCTGGTTTCAGTATGAGCCGGTAGCGGCGGCGCTGGCCTTTGAAAGTAGGTTGCAGGCCGGACAGGAACGCACCGTGTTCATCGGCGATTTCGGCGGCGGCACTTCTGACTTCTCGGTCATTCGCGTCAAGGGGGGCGCCTTTGCCAGATCCGACCGGCGCAGCGACGTACTCTCGCTGGGTGGCGTCTATGTGGCCGGGGACAAGTTCGATTCGCAGATCATGTGGGATAAGGTGGCGCACCATTTTGGGCGCTACGCCCGCTACAGAACCATGGGGAAGGAAGAGTGGGTCAGTATCCCCAAGAGCATCATCTACACCCTCTGTCAGTGGCATCGCATTCCGCTTTTACGGGCACGCAAGACCAGGGAGCTTATACGGGTGATAAAGGGCACGACAGATGATCGCCGTGCTCTCGAACATCTGGAGAACATTATCAGCGACAATTACGGATTTTTCCTCTTTCAGGCCATTGAGAAGGCCAAGTGTGAACTTTCCGACCGGGAGCAGGCTCTTGTCAGCTTTACGGAGCGTGATCTCTGCATTAGCGAGGCTCTTGGCAAGGGTGAATTTGAGACGCTCAATGCGGAAAACTTCCGCCAGATCGCGACCTGCATTGATGAGGTCGTTGCGCGTTCCGGTCTACTGCCGGCGCAGATAGATACGGTTTTTCTGACCGGTGGTACCTCACGCATTCCCCATATCCAGACTCTGTTTGCCGAACGCTTCGGACTGGACAAGCTGGAAAACCGGGATGCCTTTACCAGCGTCGTTCATGGCCTTGGTTCCAGCGTGCCGCTGTTTGTCTGATACGGGTATTTCTTCTACAGACCTCAGCATGCCGAAGGAGTGTCAACGCTGTTAATGTCGCAGTCTGGATGTCTCATTGCCGGCTCCTTGACATGAGGGTTTCGTGGGAGTAAAAAAATATGATCGACATCGGATAGATCTGGTGAGAAATAGCGGACCCTGCACAAAATAACCGATTAACGGCTCGTTATGGATTTTAAAAAAATTCTTCTGGTATTGCTCTTTTCGGCCCTGTCTGCCGTCTCCGTCTTCTGCGCGGAACCGCTCCCGCTCGATCAACCAACCAGGCCGGTCGCCGTTAAACCCGATAGCGGGAGCTCCAATTATGTGGAGATCAGTATCAGCCGTAATCGGCTGACTCTCTACGAGAAAAAAGGCGATGGGAAACGGGAACCGGTAGCGGAATATTCGGTAGGTACTGTTGTCACAGGACTCAAAACCTATCCGCTGGGTCTTGGCGAGGTAACCGGTATTTACTTCGATCCGTGGTGGTATCCTACTTCCTACTCCCGACAGGTGTTCCGTGCGCGCGGGATTGATCTTCCTGCGGCGGTACCGCCCGGTCACCCGCTGAACTACATGGGGTCGTTCAAAATTGCCCTGTCACATAGTACCTGGAAAGGTGCAATCTACCGGATACACGGCAACAACAACCCGAAGCGGGTCGGTCGCCGGGTAACGGGTGGATGCGTCGTTATGAATAACAGTGATGGTATTGCGCTGGCGCGCAGGATCAAGGTCGGAACTGTGGTGAACATAGTGCCGTGAGGTCGAAGTGAAGTTGTCTGAAACGTCAAAGGAATTGCCATGAAAATTGCAATAATCGGTTCCGGTGCTCTCGGTCTGTACTATGGGGCCATGCTCCAGAGAAGCGGGCATGAGGTACATTTTCTACTGCGCAGAGACTACACAGCCATCACCTGTAACGGCTTGACGGTGCACTCCGTTAATGGTGATTTCTACCTCCCGGCGGTGTCAGGGCACAAAACTTCCGCCACGATAGGGGCGGTGGAACTGGTCATAGTCGGGCTTAAAACATTTGCCAACAGTCACCTGCACGATCTTGTAAAGCTGCTGGTAGCCGCAGATACCCTGATTTTGACCTTGCAGAACGGGCTGGGTAACGAGGAGCTTCTGGCGAGGCTGTTCGGAGCAGAGCGGATACTGGGCGGTGTAGCTTTTCTCTGTTCAAACCGTGGTGAACCGGGGTATGTACATCATCTGGGTGGCGGCAGGGTGACCATTGGTGAATATCAGCGGCGCGACAATAAAAGGCTGGAACAGATAGTGGCCGCTTTTTCCTCTGCCGGAATTGAGTGCAAAGGCACTGGTGATCTTAAAAAGGCCCGGTGGGAAAAACTGGTCTGGAATATTCCGTTCAACGGACTTTGCGCGCTGCTGCAGCAACCGGTTGATCGGCTTTTGAAGGTACCCGGTTGCAGAAAGCTTGTGCGCGATCTGATGATCGAGGTGATAACCGCAGCCAATAGCCAGAATCTTAGTCAGGAGATACCTGAAGAGTATGCTGATGAAATGCTTGAATTTAGTGATGGCATGGGTGAGTACAAGCCATCCATGCAGATAGATCGCGAGGAGGGGAGAGAACTTGAGATACAGGCGATTCTCCGGGTCCCGCTTGAAAGTGGCAGGCAGCATGGTGTTGACATGCCGCGTACCGAGATGTTGGCGGTGCTTCTTGAGCAGGGCTTTGGTGCCGCACCATCCTGAAGACACAATCTGCGGATCGGATTATTGAAAACTAAAAGAGGGCTTGCAGATTAATCTGCAAGCCCTCTTGTCTTAGGTTCTTGGTAGCGGAGGCCGGACTCGAACCGGCATGAGGTTGCCCTCGGCAGATTTTGAGTCTGCTATGTCTACCATTCCATCACTCCGCCAGAGCCATTGTTTATAATTCAGGAGAAGTCATACGTCAAGGATTATTGGTGTGTAGAATTTATTATAAATTTATTTTTATCAGAGGCATTGACATAGCTTTGATAGGCATTAAGTTTATATGAAACTAAAATCGGGAGGTAGCGTAATGATTAAAAACAGTACACTGGGGAGATTTGTCGCTGTTCTTGGCCTAGTAGCTGCTGCAGCAGGTCTGGCTTTTGCCACAGCCGGTAATAGTCCGGAAGTTTCGGCCGACGAGGCGTTGCAAAGGCTTATGGATGGAAATAAACGTTACATCGAAAATCAGATGACCGGCAGCAAGTTAAGCGACAGTGCAACCCGCACAAGCTTGGCCACATCTCAAAAACCGTATGCCATAGTCCTCACCTGTTCTGATTCGCGCGTCCCGCCTGAGATCATTTTCGACAAGGGTCTTGGTGAGATCTTTGTCATCCGGGTAGCAGGCAACGTTCCTGATCCTATTGTCGTTGGCAGTATCGAATATGCTGCCGAACACCTTGGCTCTCCGTTGGTGATGGTGTTAGGTCATGAACGGTGCGGTGCCGTATCTGCAACGGTTGGCGCAAAGGGTAAGAGTACCGGCAGTGTCAATATCGATGCAATTGTAAAGGCCATCGCCCCTAACCTGAAAAAGGCTGCCAAGGAGTGCGAAGCCTGTAAAGGTGAAGCAAAATGCGTGGATACAAAGAAAGATGCTTTTGTGGAGTGTGTGGTTGATGCCAATGCCAAAACAGTTGCAGCCGGTTTGACCAAGCAGTCCAAAATACTCAAGCATCTGTCCGATGCAAAGAAATTGAAAATTGTTGCTGCCAAGTATGATCTGGATGATGGGATGGTGACACTGTTGAAATAATATCTGGATGTGCTGAGGATCAATAAAAAACAGCCGGCACTGTTAAAGTGCCGGCTGTTTTTATCAAGAAGGAGAATTATGTTTATCCGCCCAGGTATTTGGTTAATTCGTCAGCCAGGGTGGTTGGATGAAGAAAACGGGCCGGTATTTTTTCCTCCCCGAGAAAATCCTTTGACCACGCCTGTCGCTTTGTCCATGACATCAGTTTTTCCCAGCCGGGCCAGGTCGAAAAATCAACACCGTGGATGTTTGTGATCTGTTCCAGGAAGGTCTGTTCATATCCCGCCATAGCTCCTCCAATGGATAAATAACCGGCCAGATTGTTACTATAGATAAAACTAACATTTTGAGAAAAAAATACAATATAAATGTCTTGCCTGCTCTGCCGCTTCTATATAAAAAATTCGTTTAAACCTAGCCTCGCTGGTACTCTGCCAGAAACTTTGCCTTATACTCAGGAAAACGTCCCTCTCCAATCGCGTAGCGAATCTCTGCCATCATTGCCAAGTAAAAATGGACATTGTGGATAGCTGACAGTACAGCCGAGAGGACTTCATTCGAGACAAAGAGGTGATGCAGATAGGCTCTGGTGAAATTCTGACAGGTGTAACAGCTGCAACTCGGGTCGATAGGGAAGAAATCACGTTTGTAGTTTTTGTTGGTTACGCGGATCCTGCCGCGACGGGTAAAAAGGGTTGCGCTTCGCGCATAGCGGGTCGGGATGACGCAGTCAAACATATCGATGCCGCGCTCGACACTTTCCAGAATGTCCTCGGGCAGGCCGACACCCATGAGATAGCGGGGTTTGTCTTCGGGGAGGTGCGGAGTGGTAAAGCCGACAATCTTTTTGAGGAGTTCCAGTCCCTCGCCGACACTGACTCCGCCGATGGCGTAGCCAGGGAGGTCCAGCTTGCGCATTTCTTTTGCGCACATTTCCCGCAGGTCTTCATACACACTTCCCTGAACGATGCCGAACAGGGCCTGGCCGTTGTCGGTCATGGCGTTCTGGCATTCTTTAAGCCAGCGGATCGTCTTTTTTGTGGATTTTTCGGCATAGGATCGATCGCAGGGGTAGGGGATGCATTCGTCAAACGCCATGATGATGTCGGCGCCCAGGTCCTGCTGGATTCTGGTTGCAGTCGCCGGATCGAGGTAAATTTCAGCTCCGGTGATCTCGTGTTTGAAAAAGACACCGTCCTCGGTGATGCGCTTGTTGGGGAGGGAAAAAACCTGAAACCCCCCTGAGTCGGTAAGGATCGGTTTGTCCCACGCCATAAACTTGTGCAGGCCCCCGGCTTTTTTTACCAGCCCCTCTCCTGGCTGGAGATGGAGGTGATAGGTGTTGGACAGGATAATCTGTGAGCCGGTCTCTTTTATCTGTGCCGGAGTAAGCGGCTTCATCGCGCCATGAGTTGCCACCGGCATAAAAATAGGGGTCTGGATATCGCCGCGTGCAGTAGAAACGACTCCAAGGCGTGCTGAACAATGAGGGTCTTTTTTCAGAAGCTTGAATTCCATGAAATCTCCGAAACTCTGACCCGGATAACCTGTCAGAGTTTATTCTATTATCTGCTCGTGTCTCCTTAGTATCAGAAGGGGCATTAAAAAGCAATTTGTCAGTGCCGGATAACGGTTTGCACCGCTGTTAAATGCAAACTGTATACACAAAATGGTTGCATTTTCTTAAAACGATGTTTAGTATCACCGCGGTTGAATCAAATAGTAATGTATGATTGCGCATTCCGGCTTTGGTCGGCACATCCACATAATACATCTACAAGGAGGTTTACGAATGAAAGTTGTCTCCAGATTCTGTTGGCGCGGTCCTCCGATTCAGTATTTGACCGCACTCCAAAAGCCCCTGTCGTATCAAAGAAATTCACTTTGTGAAGAAGAATAATACTATCTGAAAAGGAAGGAACGCTATGCAATTCACCTCGTCATCCATCGGCAGAAAGATCCTGATGGCGATCACAGGCCAGGCAATGGTTCTGTTCGCTGTCGTACATCTGCTCGGTAACAGCTCCATCTTCGGGTGGCTCAATGGTGGTATCAACGCCTACGCCGAACACCTCCACAGCATGCCATTGCCTATAATCATGGGCTTTCGTCTGGTACTGCTTGCCATCGTCTGTGTACACATCTGGTTTGGTATCCAGTTGACCATTGAAAATCGTGGTGGACGTCCACAAGAGTACGCAGTCAAGTCTACCCAGAAAGCAACATTTGCCAGCGAGAACATGATCTGGACCGGATGTCTGCTGGCACTGTTCCTCGTCTATCACTTGGCTCACTTCACATTCCAGGTGATAAATCCTGAAACTGCTGCTCTGAGTAACCTCGTTCCGCTTCATGACATGATGGTTCCGAACGTCATGGGAATGGTTGTCGCCGGCTTCAAGAATTTCTTTGTATCATTCATCTACGCTGGTGCTATGGTTGCCCTGTTCCTGCATCTTTCACACGGCATCCAGAGCTTTTTCCAAACTATGGGTTGGAGCTGTGACAAGAGTCAGCCAATTATTATCAAGGTCGGCACTCTGGTCGCTCTCGGTCTCTTCTTGGGCTATGTTACCATCCCGCTGACAATTTTTGCCGGCATTCTGAAAGGTTAAGGGGGTTATTGTGATACTTGATGGAAAATGTCCAACTGGACCTATTGAACAAACCTGGGACAAGCACCGCTTCGATCTGAAGTTGGTCAATCCTGCGAACAAGCGTAAGTATAGTGTTATTGTTGTCGGTACCGGCCTTGCCGGTGGTGCTGCTGCTGCTTCCCTTGGTGAGCTTGGCTACAACGTACAGGCTTTCAGCTACCAGGACAGCCCTCGTCGCGCTCATTCAATCGCAGCACAGGGCGGCATCAACGCTGCCAAAAACTATCCAAATGACGGTGACTCAATCTATCGTCTTTTCTACGACACCATCAAAGGTGGCGATTTCCGTGCCCGTGAGGCGGACGTGTGGCGTCTTGCTCAGGTGTCCAACAACATCATCGATCAGTGCGTAGCACAGGGTGTTCCTTTTGGCCGTGATTATGCCGGCTATCTTGATAACCGTTCCTTCGGCGGCGCTCAGGTTTCCCGTACATTCTTCGCCCGTGGTCAGACCGGCCAGCAGCTTCTGCTGGGCGCCTATTCTGCTCTGTCCCGTCAGATCAAAGCCGGTTCGGTCAAGATGTATGACCGTCGCGAAATGCTTGATCTGGTTGTTGTTGACGGTGTCGCCCGCGGCATCACCGTGCGCAACCTGGTGACCGGTGAGATGGAAAGCTATGCAGCCGATGCTGTCTGTCTTGCAACCGGCGGTTACGTCAATGTATTCTATCTTTCAACAAACGCCATGGGTTGTTCAGTTACTGCTAACTGGAAAGCCCATAAAAAAGGCGCTTTCTTCGCTAACCCATGTTACACCCAGATTCACCCGACCTGTATCCCACAGGCTGGTGACTACCAGTCCAAGCTGACACTGATGTCCGAGTCGCTCAGAAACGACGGTCGCGTATGGGTGCCAAAGAAGAAGGAAGATTGCGGTAAGCATCCAAACGAGATTGCTGAAGATGACCGTGATTATTACCTTGAGCGCAAGTACCCATCCTTCGGCAACCTGGCACCGCGCGATATCGCTTCCCGCGCCGCCAAGGAGCAGTGTGACGATGGTCGCGGCGTCGGTCCTGGTGGCCGTGGTGTGTATCTCGATTTTGCTGATTCTATTGCTCGTCTTGGAGCAGATACTATCAGTGAACGTTACGGCAACCTGTTTGAAATGTACGAAAAAATCACTGATGAAGATGGTTACAAGCGCCCAATGCGTATGTATCCTGCCCCGCACTACTCCATGGGCGGTCTCTGGGTCGATTATAACCTGATGAGCAACATTCCTGGTCTGTTCGTACTGGGTGAGGCCAACTTCTCGGTTCACGGTGCCAACCGCCTCGGTGCTTCTGCACTTATGCAAGGTCTGGCCGACGGATACTTTGTTATTCCGTACACAATTGGTGGGTATCTGGCAACCGTTAAACCGGGTCAGGTTAAAATCGATCACGCCGAATTCAAAAAGTCTGTTGAAGATGTCAAGGCTGAACAGAACAAGTACCTCTCCATCAACGGTAAAAAGACTGTATTCGAGTTTATGCGCGAACTCGGCGGCTTGATGTGGGAAAACTGCGGTATGGCCCGTACCAAGGAATCTCTTGAAATTAACCTCAAGAAGATCCCCGCTCTGCGTGAAGAGTTCTGGAAGAATGTCAAGGTTACCGGTAGCGGCGCAGAACTCAATCAGCAGCTGGAAAATGCCGGACGTACAGCAGACTTCCTTGAGTTCGGTGAACTCATGTGCCGTGATGCTCTGCACCGCAACGAGTCATGCGGCGGTCACTTCCGTTCTGAATTTCAGGATGCCGGTGAGGCGCAGCGTGATGATGTTAACTTCTGCTATGTTGGCGCCTGGGAATACAAGGGAGACAACAAAACACCTGAACTGCATAAAGAGCCATTGAAATTTGACAATGTACATCTCGCCGTAAGGAGTTACAAATAATGAGCGATCACAAGACCATGACATTGACACTGATCGTGTGGCGCCAAAAAAGTGCCAACGATCCCGGAAAATTCGAGACCTATACAGCAAAAAATATTACTGAGCATCACTCCTTCCTGGAGATGCTTGACTGCGTCAACGAAGACCTGATCCACGCCGACAAAGATCCGATTGTTTTCGATCACGACTGTCGCGAAGGTATCTGTGGTATGTGTTCACAGATTATCAACGGTGCTGCACATGGAGGACAGGAACGTACGACTGTCTGCCAGCTGCACATGCGTAAATTCAAGGACGGCGATACTATCTACATCGAGCCGTGGAGAGCCCGCGCTTTCCCGATCATCCGCGACCTGATTGTTGATCGCTCCGCTCTGGACAAGATCATTCAATCCGGTGGTTACACTTCCTGTCATACCGGCGGTGTTGCTGACGGTAACGCCATTCTGATCCCTAAGGCTGTTGCTGATGAGGCGATGGATGCTGCCCAGTGTATCGGTTGTGGTGCATGCGTAGCTGGCTGCCCTAACGGTGCTGCCATGCTGTTCACAGGTGCAAAAGTTTCCCAGTTGGCGCTTCTGCCACAGGGAAAAGGTGAAGCTTCCATGCGTGTGAAGAATATGACTAATACCATGACTGAGTGCGGTTTTGGCAATTGCACTAATCATTACGAGTGCATGGCTGCATGTCCAAAGGGGATAAACGTCAAGTTTATTGCCAGGATGAACCGTGAGTTCCTCAAGGCACAGTTTGTCTGATTAATGTAGTGTTTTGAATTTTACTGTCGGGGCGGCCATTTGGCTGCCCCGCTTTTTTTTGGGAGCTGATTGACGGTGGAACTCGATTTTGTCCGCATTGAATGCGAAATAGTGGCTACTGTTAACGCCCAACTGAGCGCAGCGCTATACAATGCACTGCGTGATTTCGAACAACTTTTCAGAGCCGCAAGCTGTCCGGAAGGTAAGGGATCATGTGACTGCTGCAACAGTCACGGCACGTGCCCCTACAGGGTCGTATTTGATCAACGCTTGTCATCCGATCCTGAAACAGTAAGGCGCCATCAAAAACCATCGTTACCATTTTCCCTGTATATACGCGGAGCAGGTGCCAGCAGATCATACTGTACTGTCGGTCTGGTTGTTATCGGTAGTGCGCTTAATTACATTGAGCTTTTTCATACAACGCTGGTACGGATGGTTGATAAGGTTATGTGTGCTGTTTCGCACCCATCAAAGTATGAAGTTCGTACCTATAGTCTTGATTATCAGGGGGGCAGGCATGAGGTTGCATATTCTGCTTCAGTAGCTGCGGAGGCAATTCTGCTTTCCGCTCAACATATCCTGCAGAATACGGTTCACTGTGCTACGGTCAGACTCGATCTGCAATCACCGTTACGCCTGTTAAATAATGGTATCATCGCACATCAGTTTAATTTTGCTATGTTCTTGCGCTCGCAACTGAGGCGTTGCTCGTCCTTGTGTGCTTATTACGGTGCCGGTGAGCTTGACCTGGACTTTACGGGTCTCTCGGGATCTGCTCACACCGTTGCTGTTTTTAACAATAGAATCCATTATACTCAGCCACCCTGGTCCACGCGTTTGAGCATGGCCGGTCTTGCCGGCACGGTAGAGTGTGCCGGTCTTGTTGAACCCATGTTCTCTCTGCTGCTCCTCGGAAGTTTTTTTAATGCCGGTAAGGGAGCCACATACGGTCTTGGTTTTCATCAGCTGGAGGTGCTTTGATGATAGTTTTCAGGCCACTGGATAATAAAGTTCTGTTTGTAAGAGTTGTATCTGTGCTATTGCCGGTGTTGGTAACAGCCTTTTCTCTCTCTGGTTGCGTGGCTGTACGCCCTTCTCAGGAATTAGTATATGCCAGCGGTGGCGTCGTACAATCCCTGTCCAGCAATGTCTCACTTTCCTACGCCGCTCACGGGCGAAGCATCTCCGGCAGTGGTTATCTTATGTACCTGAAGCCTGATAAAATGAGGGTTGTTATTCTCTCGCCGTTTGGTTCCGTACTTCAGGAAATATATGTATCCGGTGAGCTGGTTACGATTGTTGATGCCGGAAACGGAGTGGCTTTCAGCGGAAACTTTATGGATCTTCCTGATAAGGGTGATTTCAGTGGCTGGCGCTACATTCACTGGCTTATAGATATTGATCCGCCCGATCCATCGCGAGGAAATGCTGTTATTGATAGGATCAACAGATTTGGGCAGCCGGAAAAAGCCACCTTTGAAAACGGGCTGTTAATCTCAAAGTCCACTGAGGCCGCTGGCCTTGTCAGATACGGCAGGTATGCCGTTGTGCAGGGGGGCGCATTTCCTCTGGAAATTATCTATGAAGCTGCGACGCAGGAAAAATTCACCCTGCTGCTTGAAGAGCCTGAAACCAATGTTCCTTTAACTGATACCGCTTTTATGCCTAACCTGGTTAAACTCCGCATTTATCCTTTATCCCGCTTGAAGTGACAGGAGAAGTTTGTTACAGTTCGAGTCACAATATATTTCACCCTGAAAGGTTTTTATGAAGGTTATTATACTGCTTGGAGATGGTATGTCGGATATCTCCTACAGCCAACTCGATAACAAATCACCTCTGCAGCACGCTGCGACCCCCAATATGGATTTTATGGCTCAGCATGGTCAGGTCGGCCTGGCCCATACGGTACCAGATGGTCTGCCGCCCGGCAGCGATGTCGCGAATCTGTCGGTGTTCGGCTATGATCCACGTAGCTGCTACACCGGTCGTTCACCCTTAGAGGCGATCAGTATGGGAGTTGAACTCGGCCCCGATGATGTCGCTTTTCGCATGAATCTGGTTACGCTCAAAGCACAGGGAAGCTCGATCTACATGCAGGACTTTTCTGCCGGCCATATCTCTACTGCCGAGTCTCGCGAGCTGGTTGCAACACTCCAGAATGAACTCGGTAACTCTGAGATAGAATTCCACGCCGGCGTAGGCTATCGCCACCTCATGGTCTGGCGTGGCGGCAAGGACGGCATGTGTGCCACCCCTCCCCATGACATTACCGGCAAGGCGATACTCGAATATTTACCAAGCGGCCCTGGCGCTGATATGCTTATAAATATCATGAATCATGCACAGATGGTGCTTCACGACCATCCGGTCAACGTGAAGCGTAAGGATCAGGGGCTTCAGCCCGCCAGCTCAATCTGGCTTTGGGGGCATGGCAAAACCCCACAGATTGAAACCTATAAGGAAAAGTTCGGATTGAGCGGAGCGGTTATTTCGGCGGTCGATCTGATCAAAGGTATCGGTGTCTGCGCCGGTCTTGACATCATAAACGTTGAAGGCGCCACCGGCTATATCGATACTAATTATCTTGGTAAGGCCCAGGCGGCTTTGGCGGCCCTGGAAAATCACGATTTTGTCTACGTTCATGTTGAGGCCCCCGACGAGGCATCACATGCCGGCATTATGCAGCATAAGCTGCAGGCTATCGAAGATTTCGACCGTCAGGTGGTCGGAACCGTCCTTGAGGGTGTCAAGAAATTTGATGATTATGTTATTCTCTGCATGCCCGATCATCCGACACCGGTCAAGTTGATGACCCATACTTCAGATCCGGTCCCTTTTGTCATCTATCGTAACAGGGCAGGTGATGGCAACGGTGCTGCTTCGTATGACGAGGCCCAGGCGAAGGCAACCGGTTTGGTTATGGATGGTCATCGGCTGCTGCCTACCTTGCTTTCGTGACCTGTTTTATAGCCTGAAAATGGAGGGCATCCGTTACTGTGCCGATGCCCACTCCGTTTGTCCCTTACTTTAACCTTTACAGCTGGTGATACATGTCATGGGCACTGTTTGTGCCATGCGTGGTTACCATTTTAATAACTATCATATCTAACTTATGTTTCTAGGTCGCATTCCAACCAAAGTCCTCTCTGTGTTTGCACTTCGTGTCTCTCTGCTGATATGCCTCGTCTGGTATCTTGTCTGCCTTTATATCCCTCTTGGTCAAGGCTCTGTCGTAGCTGAAATCTCATTTCCTCCAGGAAGCGGTATACGCAAGCTTGCCAATGAATTGAAAGCCAGCGGAGTCATTCGCAGTTCGTGGCATTTTGTTCTTATGACCAGATTGCGGGGAAATGCTCACCGTCTGAAAGCCGGCGATTACCGCATTAGCGACGCTATGACACCCGGCAGGATTATGGGTAAAATTGTTTCCGGGGAAGTCGACTATCGTAAATTTACCCTTCCGGAAGGGTACTCCATGTATCAGGCCGCCGAACTGCTTGAACAGAAGGGGTATTTCAGCAAGGAAGCATTCCTCCAGAAGTGCAGGGACCGTGAGTTTTTGTCGCGCCTTGGTCTCAAAGAAAGTAGCGTCGAGGGGTATCTGTTTCCTGCCACTTATAATCTTTCGCGGGGACGGAGTGAGGAAGATTTGCTTGAACAGATGGTTGAGCAATTCAACAAGAGTTATACAGCGATTCAAGGTGCGGAGGGAGTGCACCGGTTGTCCCGGCATGAGATCGTCACGTTGGCATCAATTATAGAAAAAGAGGCTGTCACAGCGGAAGAGCGACCGATAATTTCATCTGTATTCCACAATCGTTTACGGATCGGTATGCCGTTGCAGAGTGATCCAACGGCAGTTTACGGCTTTAGAGCTTTTACCGGTAAAGTGAGCAAAGCCGATATTGAACGCGTGTCACCGTATAACACCTACCTTAACAAAGGTCTCCCTCCAGGCCCTATCGGTAACCCGGGGCGAGAAGCTCTTCAGGCGGCAATGAAACCGGCAGATACGGATTACCTCTATTTCGTCGCCCGTCAGGATGGTACCCACCACTTTTCACGTAATCTTGCTGAACATAATAGGGCAGTTGTGCAGTACCTCAGATAATATCCGGCTCTATTCAGGTGAGCTGATTATTCCACAAATATTGGTTTAGATACTGAAGTGTCATCTGGCAGTTTTGTCTGGAACAATATCTATAACAGTCACCTCAGGCGGGGCAAATAAACGCATGGGAGGCCCCCAGGTGCCGCTGCCTCTTGAAACATGAATGCGGGAGCCTGTACTGGTTACCGTTGTCCCGCACGGAATGTGGTGCCTGAGTCTGACGAGGAAATTGAACGGGAAGATTTGCCCGCCATGAACGTGCCCGGATAGTTGCAGGTCGAAATGGCCGTCGCTTTCAGGCGGTATATCCGGTCGATGCTTGAGCAGTATATGAAAAGAATCGAGAGAAACCAGGCCGAGGAGGACTGTTTCAGTATTTATGTTGGCGACAGCCCCCGGATTGACTGCACGATCATCAACGCCCGATATCGTAATACCGCTCTTGAGTTTTACAGACTGGTTGCGGAGGATGGTAAAGCCGGTTGCCTGGGTAAAGGCAATTGCTTGGGGAAGCCCTGCGTAGACCTCGTGGTTGCCGATGACGGCAAACTTTCCGTATGGTGCCGGAATTGCTGCCAGCAACGCGGCCAGCGGATCGTGTTCAGATATTTTGTCATCGCGGTTCAGTTTTCCGTCAACCAAATCTCCGGTACAGACAAGGATGTCTGGACCCGCCTCCCGGATCTTTTGCACGATCTGCGCCTGACGACCATTTTGCGACAGAAGACCGATATGCATGTCGGATATCTGTACAACCCTGATTCTGGAAGTGGAGGTGGGGAGCTTGGCTGAGGATATAACAACATGCTCGCTGCGGATCCGACCTGCTTCAATAAAGGCATAAACGCTGGCAACTACTGCCAGAGCAAGTATAATCCTGCACACATTGTGCGATGATAGAGCCTCAGGAAAACGTTTGGATATTCGCCTTGCTACAAAGCGATAAAAGATGTTGACTGAGTCGGCGAAGAACATGAGCGAGGTGAAGATAAACAGGAAGCCCATCCAGATGTAGCCAGGCCATGCGATAGTTTGTGCTGTCTTCTCCATGCCGAACAGTTCTGCTGCGCGGACAAGGAGCGGGATTAATGTCATGGCAGCCATCCATAAAATCAGGAGCCATTGCTGGTAGGCTTTTGGCTGAAAAGCATCTCGCAGCCTGAAGAAGACATAGAGATGCATGCCGCCGTACAGCGTCAGAAATGTTATCAGGAAGAGGTACAATTAACGTACTCCTTAACACCGCGAAAAGTAAGGCGATGGATGGGGGATGGCCCAAGCCTCCTGATGGCTTCCAGGTGAGCGGCACTCCCGTATCCCTTGTGTCCCGAGAATCCGTAACCCGGATATTCTGAGTCCATCTCTATCATAAAGCGATCACGTGTCACCTTTGCTATAATTGAGGCCGCAGCTATGGACAGACTTAAAGAATCGCCTTTTTTTATGGTCTTCTGGGCAATTGTACTGTCTATGGTGCTGATGCCATCAATTAAAAGGCAGTCAGGCTGAGGAGTAAGCTGCCGGACTGCGGCCAGCATAGCACGGCGCGTCGCTTGCAGGATGTTGATCAGGTCTATTTCGGCAGGACCGATGATGCCGACTCCGACCGACAGAGCCTGTGTCATGATGATCTCAAACAGCTTCTCCCGTTTGTCCGGAGAAAGCTTCTTTGAATCATCCACCCCGGGGATCGATAAACCGACCGGCAGTATGACCGCGGCAGCCGTCACCGGACCAGCCAGCGGCCCGCGACCCGCCTCATCTATCCCAGCTACGCAGGTAGAACCGCTGTGGTATGCTGTCTTTTCAAACAACAGTGTGTCGATAGCGAGAGGCGCTGTCGAAAACAGCTCACCTTGAAGTGTCATAATAGATCCAGTGATAAACTTTTCGTAGTGATGAGATCCAGCAAAACAACTTCTGATCCACTAAAACAAAAAGCCCCGCAGTAGCGGGGCTTTTTGTGAACTATTTGGCAACTGGTACGTATTTTTTCTCGCGAATCCTGGCTGCCTTGCCGCGCAACTGACGGAGGTAGTAGAGTTTGGCGCGACGGACATGGCCGCGTACCATGACTTCAATGTTTTCAATGTTTGGCGAATGAAGAGGAAATGTTCTTTCAACTCCAATGCCGTTGGAAATTTTGCGAACCGTAAAGGTCTCGCGAACGCCACCGTTCTGGCGGGCAATACAAACGCCCTGATATGCCTGGATACGCTGTTTGTCACCCTCGACGATTCTTACATGTACTTTTAGAGTATCCCCGACTTTGAAAGGGATTACATTCTTCTTCATTTGGTCAAATTCCAGAAAATCGATGGTGTTCATTGGTTACCTTCCTCCTGTATGATGCTCTGTTTGTGAGTTTGTGTATCTTCGCGTTCAATTCCCTTAAGTCGATCAAGCATTATTGCTGCTGCTGAACGAACAGAGAGGTGGTTGTATATTCCGTTGCCTGCAATTGGTTCAAGGATGATGTCAGCGGTGGCAAAACATTCATCTGTCAAGCCCCACCCAGTACCCAGCAGCAGCAGGTATGGCTGGTCCGTCTCCTCTAAAAGTCCCCTGAAACTCAACAGTGATGTAGAACCGGAGCGTCGTGCAGCACCGGTTATGGCTATTCTGACCGGCTTGCTGAATCCGTTCTGAAAATCAGCGACTGCGGATGCTATTGTCGGAGTTACCCGGACAATGTCAAGTGCCTGTCTACGGTCCGGGTTATAGTCTGCTCCCCACCCTTGTTGCCAGTGTCCACTTATTCTTTCAGCCAGCTTTCGCTGTTCCTCGGAAGGGGTCACAATATAAAAACGTTCAAGCCCGAATGTTTTTGATGAACGGGCGATATCATGCTGATCAAGGTTTGTTAAAGCGGAGGTGACAACCTCATGGTGCTTGTTGTAAACCGGATAATGAACAAGGGCAATGGCCAGATTGTTTGAAGCCACGGTGTTATCTTCCACGTGCTTCCTCCTGCTCGATCTCTGCCAGCAGCTTTCGGTCTTCCCGTGTCAGCGTGACTTTTGAGAGCAAATCCGGTCGCAACGTCCTGGTCTTGCGCAGTGACTCCTTACGCCGCCATTTCCTGATAAATTCATGATTTCCCGAAAGTAGGGACGGCGGTACGGCCAGACCTTTAAATTCCGGCGGACGAGTATAATGCGGGTACTCAAGCAGGCCGTCACCGAAAGAATCTGATTCAGCGGAATCACTACTGCCGAGTGCTCCTGGAATCAATCTTGTTACGGAATCTACGATTGCCATAGCAGCGATCTCACCACCTGAGAGGACAAAATCGCCAAGCGATATATCATCTTCGGCGTAGATTGAACGGATTCTCTCGTCGATCCCCTCATAACGACCGCAAACGAGTATCAACCCGGGCTTTTCAGTAAGTTCAGTCGCAACTTTATGGGTGAGTCGCCGTCCCTGTGGTGATGTCAGTACAACGGTTGATTCGGGGTGTAGAGACTTCACGGACTCAATGCACGCCGCTAGGGGTTCCGGTTTCATGACCATTCCAGCGCCGCCGCCGTAAGGGGCATCATCAGCAGTCTGGTGACGATCAACCGCCCAGTCGCGAATGTTATGTAGCGAAATGTCAATGAGCTGTTTTTCTTTGGCGCGCTTGATGATACTTTCATCAAATGGGCCGGAAAACATCCCCGGAAACAGGGTCAGGATGTCAAATATCATAGATCAAGCAAACCCTCAAGAGGGGTGACAATCATTTTTTTACCTGCCATGTCAATGCTTGCAATTACGTCTGCTATGGCCGGAATCAGATACTCTTTGGAGCTGCCTCGTACAACATAGATATCGCTGCTGCCGGTCTCGAAAATATCAACCAGTGTACCCAGTTCGATACCTTGATCAGTATGAACCGACAGACCGATGAGGTCACGCCAGTAATACTCGTCTTCATCAGGAACCGGTAGCTGGCTACGCTTAAGGCAAAGTTCGGAGCCGTTCAAGTACAGGACCTGATTTATGTCAGAAAAATCATTCAGACCTAAAATGAAGCCGCCACCGTGGACAGCAACACTTTTTACTGAATATTCACTGAGTAAACCATCCTTCCCCTTCAGGAAAACTGTTCCAGCAGATTGTAAGCTCTCTACGTTTCCGGAATAGGAGTAGACCTTTAAAAGGCCCTTGATCCCGTGGGTACCGGTGATTTTGCCAACTGTAATCAATTCATCCTGAGCTGTCATTTATTCTACAATCTTGAGGATTGCCTTCATGTTATCTTTGGTAGACACAGCATTAAGAATGGTGCGAATCGCTTTTGCGGTTCGCCCTTCCTTGCCAATGATGCGCCCCATGTCCTCCTTGGCGACGGTCAAACTAATGACCAGAGTATCCTCTTCTGTCTCCTCGGTTGCATTTACTTGAGTCGGGTCATCAACCAGTGCCTTTGCAATGCTTTCAACAAGAGTTTTCATGAAGGTATCCTCTGCTGTCATATAGAGTGACCGGCGGACCGGAGGAGCTGGATACTGTTAAGCTGCCTTTTCAGTCGCCTTGCCAAGAAGTCCGGCATTCTTCAGAAGCTGACGGACAGTATCGGTAGGCTGTGCACCTTTGCTGAGCCATTCGGCGGCTTTTTCGGTTTTCAGCTTCACAACAGCCGGGTTTTTAGTCGGGTCGTATGTGCCGACATTTTCGATGAAGCTGCCATCTCTGCGGCTGCGCTCGTCAGCAACAACGATCTGGTAGAAAGGTCTTTTTTTAGCGCCTGCACGAGCAAGCCTGATTTTTGTAGCCATTGGTGTTTCCTCCTGATTTTGTACTTCTTGGATTGTATTATGGTGATTATGTGTCACGTATGGATTAACGGAACGGCATCATTCCTTTGCCGATCCCGCCAAGTCCACCCATTCCTTTGAGCATGCCCTTCGGGCCGAGCTTCTGCATCATCTTCATCATTTTCTGTGCTTCAGTAAAGCGTTTAAGGAGCAGGTTGACTTCCTGTACCGTTGTGCCGCTTCCTTTGGATATCCGCAGACGGCGACTGCCGTTTATTATGCCATGGTTTGCGCGCTCACCAGGGGTCATTGAACGGATAATCGCTTCAATGCGTTTGATTTCATCTTCACTTGGCTGGGCACCCTTCATCTGCTTCATCATCTTGCCCATGCCGGGAATCATTCCCATGATGGATTCAATTGAGCCCAGTTTTTTGATCTGCTGCATCTGCGTGAGAAAGTCTTCGAGATCAAACTGGTTCTTCTTCAGTTTTTGCTGAAGAAGGGTTGTCTCTTTATCGTCAAAAAGTGTTTGTGCCTTCTCTACGAGGGTAAGAACATCACCCATGCCGAGAATACGCGAGACAAGCCGGTCTGCATGAAAAACTTCCAACGCATCCAGCTTTTCGCCAAGGCCGACAAATTTTATCGGTTTGCCGGTAACCGCTTTGATGGAAAGTGCTGCTCCACCTTTTGCATCACCGTCCAGCTTGGAGAGGACAACACCACTGATCTCAAGGCGATCATTAAAGCCGGATGCAATGGTGACCGCTTCCTGACCGGTCATGGCGTCTGCTACAAACAGGATTTCGCGTGGCCGTACCGCCGCGTTGATCTCGCCAAGCTCATTCATCAGAAAATCATCTATCTGGTGACGACCTGCGGTATCAAGAATAACGGTGTCATAGCCGTTCAATTCTGCGAACTTCATGGCACTGAGGCAGATATCAAGCGGTTTCTGGTCAGCGGTTGACGCAAAGACTTCAAGGCCGAGCTGGCGGCCAACTGTTTTCAGCTGTTCTATTGCGGCTGGCCGGTACACGTCTGCCGGTACCAGGAGCGGTCGGCGTTTCTGTTTTTTGAGCAGGTTGCCAAGTTTGCCGCACGTCGTAGTCTTGCCGGCACCCTGCAGTCCGACCATCATAATAGCGACGGGAGGTTTTGCCGAAAGATCGAGGGAGTTGTCCTCACCGCCACCCATGATGGCAACCAGTTCGTCATGGACGATCCTGATAACCTGCTGCCCGGGGGACACGCTGGTGAGTACCTCGGTGCCTACCGCCTTAACACGGACATTTTCAACGAAATCCTTGACGACCTTGAAGTTGACGTCGGCCTCAAGAAGAGCCAGGCGAACCTCGCGCAAAGCCTCCTTGATATTATCCTCAGTCATCACTCCCTGACCGCGAAGTTTTTTAAAGACTGATTCCAGTTTGTCGGATAGGCTGTCAAACATCGTTGAGTATACTGCCTCGAATACAGAGTTGTTCCAAAAGGGGGTCACTATAAAGGTGTGCAGCCGTTGATGTCAAGAACTATTTGTTTTTAAAGCTGTATTACGGCTGTACATATGGGGGCTTCTCTGCTGTTGCGGCAACAATCGGTGAACATCTATATGGCGTGCCACGCTGATTTACAAGATGCTATTAGCCCTGGTTCTCGTTGGCTTCTATCTCCCATATCTGGTCGTAATGAGAGTCGCTGTTTTTCCGGTAGATGCTGTCCGGCAAAACATCTTCTGCGGTGAGGGCTTGCAGTACGCGGTCATAAAGATCGCTGTCATAACGAATCGCCAGGCCACAGTCCGTTGAAATGGCTCGTGGTGCTGGTATGAGCAGAATAGTCAGTCCGCACCTTTTGAGAATGTTCTCAGCTTTCATGACACGATGTGCTGAGTTGAATACTGCGAGTAACTGGCCATTTTGTATCACGGTACAGATCTCCTGTAATTCGGACTTAATGAGCGTAAAGCTAATTGACAAAAATCGTATGAGTTTCTACTATGCACAGGTTCTGATGAACCGGGACAGTGGACTTAACAAACCATCTTTGGTTCAGAACACGCAGAAATAATTTACATACTAAAAAAGGAGCTGGTACATGGGAGGCACAATTCTCGTCATCGGTCTGGTTGTTATGGCTCTAATAATCAGTGTCCCCTGTGGTTATATACGTCAAAACTATAAAAAATATTCATTTATGTGGTTTCTTCTGATTCATCTGCCGATCCCGTTTATTGTGTTGCTGCGCATAGAAGCGGGGCTTAGCTGGCATGTTATCCCTTTGACGCTGGGTGGCTCAGTCGCCGGGCAGATTGTTGGTGGAGCCTTAAGCCGCCGGAGAAAGCAAAATGTCAAAACGCCCTAGGATGTCTTTTCCGCGTCCGTTGTCAGGAGTAATGCAGGAAAGTCTTGCCGGTCTCGGTTTGGCTGAACGGTTACGAGAGGCTGAAATCTGGCGTATATGGCCGGATATTGTCGGGGAGGCCCTCGCCTCCCGGGCTTACCCGGTGCGGATAATCAATGGTACGTTGACAGTAGCTGTCTCAAGCGCACCCTGGATGCAGGAATTACGCTTCATGACTGCCATGATGAAAGAAAAACTCAATAGCTGTCTCGGTGCCGAGGTGGTACGCGAAATAGTCCTTAAAGCGGGGAGGGTTGAGAAGCCTCCGGCTGAAGTACCGGATGAAATTATTACCGTCCTTCCTCTTACATCGCACCAGTTGTCATTGATTGAAGCGCAATCAGCTGCCATCGAAGATCCGGAAACCCGACTGGCCTTCATTGAACTGATGAAGGCCAGCATGGAGCAGTCCGGTTGACCCCGGTTATGGAGGTCAGGAGCGTGTCAACTGGCGGTATTTGATACGGTGAGGAATGTCGGCGGCAGATCCCAGCCTCTTCTTGCGATCCTCTTCATACTCCGAATAATTTCCTTCAAACCAGACAACTTTTGAATCACCCTCGAACGCCAGGATGTGTGTGGCTATACGGTCAAGGAACCAGCGGTCATGGGAAATGACCACGGCACAGCCGGCAAAGTTCTCCAGCGCCTCCTCAAGAGCGCGCATTGTATTGACGTCCAGATCGTTGGTTGGCTCATCCAGAAGAATAACATTGGCACCGCTTTTAAGCATTCTTGCCAGGTGAACACGATTGCGTTCTCCGCCTGAGAGCATCCCGACTTTCTTCTGTTGGTCACTGCCGGAAAAATTGAATCTGGAAACGTAGGCCCTCGAATTGACCGCAACCTTGCCGAGCTGTATCATCTCCTGACCTTCTGAAATTTCTTCCCAGATGGTTTTGTCAGGATTGAGCGCATCGCGGCTCTGATCTACATACGCCAGCTGGACAGTGTCACCAATTCTGAAAGAGCCGGAGTCAGCTTTTTCCTGGCCGGTTATCATGCGGAACAGGGTCGTCTTGCCGGCGCCGTTTGGTCCGATAATTCCGACGATGCCGCCGCGCGGCAGGCGGAAAGTCATGTCTTCCACCAGGAGTCGGTCACCGTAGGCTTTCGCAACTTTATCAGCTTCAATGACTATGTCTCCCAGACGGGGACCCGGTGGCAGGTAAATTTCCAGTTCCCTGGCATGTTTCTCGCTTTCCTGCGCAACCATATCCTCATAGGCGCTGATACGCGCCTGAGATTTGGCATGTCGGCCTTTCGGCGACATCCTGATCCATTCAAGCTCGCGCTGTAGTGTTTTCTGGCGGTCAGATTCCTGTTTTTCTTCATTCGCCAGACGGTTCTGCTTCTGCTCAAGCCATGATGAATAGTTCCCTTTCCAGGGGATGCCTTCACCGCGGTCAAGCTCCAATATCCAGCCGGCGACATTGTCCAGAAAGTAGCGGTCATGGGTAACGGCGATAACAGTCCCGGGGTAGCCGTGCAGATGATGCTCCAGCCATGCTACTGTCTCTGCATCCAGGTGGTTGGTTGGCTCGTCCAGAAGAAGAATGTCAGGTTTTTTAAGCAACAGGCGGCAGAGTGCGACCCGGCGTTTTTCGCCACCGGACAGAACCTTAATGGACGCATCGCCATCCGGGCAGCGCAGGGCGTCCATCGCCATTTCCAGGCGTGAGTCAAGGTCCCATGCGTCCAGATGATCAAGTTTCTCCTGGAGGACCGCCTGGCGGTCGCACAGCTTCTCAAAATCGGCATCAGGTTCGGAAAATCTGTCGGTTATGGCGTTGAATTCAGCCAACAGATCAACCGTTTCCTGAACCCCCTCTTCGACAATCTGGCGGACAGTCTTGGTTTCGTCAAGCCGTGGCTCCTGCTCCAGGTAGCCGACGCTATATCCCTGTGACAGAACAGCCTGGCCATTAAAATCCTTGTCAACTCCGGCCATAATGCGCAACAGAGATGACTTGCCGGAGCCGTTCAGACCCAGTACGCCGATCTTGGCACCGTAAAAATAAGATAGCGATATATCCTTGATGACCGGTTTCTTGTCGTAGAATTTGCTGACCCGCATCATTGAATAGATAATCTTGTTTGGTTCAATGGCCATAGTTTCCCCCGCGTGGTTCATAAAAATGTATTTTCTTTTACACGCCGCCTGCTGCTGATGTCAATCGCTTTGGGTAAGATACGTATAGATGTGCATTCTCTTGACAGGCAGGACTGGTGTGTTATTTTCAACAAATACTATCAAAATAGGAGGCAATATCATGAGTATTAACATCCAGGAGGCGGTCAAGCGCTCCATCCAGACAGAAAAAAACGCGATGAACTTTTATCAACTTGGCGCACAGAAGATGAATAATCCTGATGCACGCCGCACCTTTGAGCTGCTTGCAAAAGAGGAGCGGGAGCATGCTTCTCAGTTCTACAAGATTTACCAGGGTACCGATATCCCTTCACTGGAAACTTTTCTGGATTCTCCCCCGGATAATGAATCAAGCTGGGTTTCCACAATTGCCCGTTTGATATCGGCCGACTTCTCTGAGCAGAAGGCGCTTGAGCTCGCTATGGAGCGTGAAAAAAATCTTGAAGAGGTTTTGTTGGAAACCGCTTCAAAGATCGATGCTCCGGAGATAAAAGAAATCTATCTGTTGAACGCCAAGGAAACCCAACACCATTATCAATTAATAGAATCGGAATACGCCCGTTTGATGGGGATGGTTCACGAATCTGATATTGATACATTCGTTCGGGAGTAGCTTTACTCTCCTGTGCAGCAGACGGTTACCAAGGGCGCAGTAATGCGCCCTTGGTACATAAACTTTAATCGATTGCCGCCAGACCCGGTTTGCATGTAAAGGAGTGCTCATGACAGTCGTTCTGCCACATGTATCAGTTCTGGTTCTGGGCATCGGTAATCTTGTGATGGGGGACGATGCAGTTGGTGTTCTGGTTGCACAGAGGCTTCAGCGTGAATACCGGTTTGCGGACAACGTCGAGATCATGGATGGAGGCACGCTGGGGTTGGACTTGCTCCCCAAACTTGAAAATATTACGCATCTTATCATGATTGATGCTGTAGAAACCGGTGAAAAGGCGGGGACATATGTCAGGTTGTGCGGGGATGAACTGCCTATTGCTCTGCAGACCAAAATTTCACCGCATCAGATGGGGCTTAAGGACCTGTTGGCTGTATCAGAGCTGATGGGGCATACACCGAAAGAGATGGTGCTGATCGGTGTACAGCCCGGATCGATAGAAATGGAAATCGGTCTTACGGCCGAAGTGCAGGCCCAGCTTGATATCCTGGTCTCCGGTGTCCTGTCAGAATTAGCCGCCTGGGGAATAGCAGCAGTACCGTTCTAGGCCAGCTTCTTTCTCATCTCCAGTACATTCCCGCCATTCGATCGTTTGTATTTTACCGTGTCCATCAGTGATCTGAGAATGAAGATGCCACGCCCCTTCTCTTCCAATACCTGTGAATTAAAACTGGGAGGTGGGACGGAATCCAGATCAAAGCCAACACCGTTGTCGTAGATGCGAACCAGAAGATCCTTATCGGAGACATTGATCCTGATATGGATCTCTTTGTCCGGATCGGCGCGGTTGGCATGCTTAATGGCGTTGACAAGCCCCTCGGTCAGCACAACGGCAAGCTGGCATGATAATGACTCGCGGAGCTCTTTCGGGCAGTCCAGTTCCTCGGCCACCTTCTCGCCAATCGTGCCGACCATGCGTAAATAGCGGGTATGACTTGGTACTGTGATGTCAATATCGATATCATTTTTCATATATTTCCCGTCATTGAGCTCGTTTCCCGATTATCAATCCAGAAGTCAGCGGTAACTTTGCAATGCGTCATCAACAGATGTGAAGATATCAAACACCCTGTGAAGCCTGGTCAGTTCAAACATGGATTTCACCTGCGACTGCAAATTTGATAACTTGAGGGTGCCATGAGAGGTCGAAGCGTTCTTATATCCTGATACCAGTACCCCCAGGCCCGAGCTGTCAATAAAAAGAATCTCCTTAAGATCTATGATCAGGTCTTTTGTGCCACTATCAAAGAGGTGCCGCAATTTCGCCTTAAGTTCCTCAGAGTTGTTTGCGTCAAGGCGGTCCTCCTTGATAAACAGCACGGTAATCCCTTCAGATTGTTCTATTTTAATATCCATAAAATCTCCATTTGGTCAGAGTATTTTTACTACAACAAGCGAAATATCATCCTGCAGATTCTGGGAGCCGGTAAACTGGTGAACTTTTGCATAGAACGAATCTATAATTTCATCAGCAGGAAGATGCGTGCACGTTCTGAGATGGGCGTACACTCCTGAGGTGTCAAACATGGCACCATCACTGTTGCACGCTTCTGTCAGACCGTCTGTATAAAAAAGAAGGATATCACCACTTGCAAGTTTAACACTGCGCTCTTCAAAAAGGACACATTTTTTAACTCCCAGTATTAATCCTTCCGTATCCAGCTCCAGAGAGAGTGACGCGTCTTTTCGCTGCAGAATCGGGTGATTGTGCCCGGCATTCGAATAACTGAGTATCCCGCTTTCAGAATTGTATTTTGCATAGAACATGGTGATAAACAGTTCAGCCCTGGTTAAGTCGTCATGCAGTTGATCGTTGAGGATCTCAAGGATGCTGCCCGGATTGCGGTCTGAATTGGCTTCAGACCTTAGCAGTGTGCGGACTTCCGACATAATCAACGCCGCACCGACACTATGGCCGGAAACATCGGCTATAACAATATCGACTATCCGGTCGCTCCTCAGTAAAAAATCATAGTAATCACCTCCGACATGAGCGGCTGAAATGCAGCGCCCGGCAACATCAATGCCGGTTATTATTGGTGCCGAATCAGGCAGAAAGGATTTCTGGATCTGCTGGGCTATTTCCATATCACGAGTTATTCTGGCTGTTTGCAGAAGAGCCGCTTCTTTCTGGCTCCGCTCGAGTTGTTTGGCTTCAACTTCATGTACAATGGTGATCGCCTGAGCAAGTTGACCGGCAAGACTTGACAACAGTTCTATGAATTCTTTGGTAAAGAGGCCGACTATCGATTTTGAAAACAGGGAAAGTACGGCTATGACCGGTTCTCCTTCCCGATAGATCGGAATGTGAGCACAGGAAATAAAACCTTCAGCCACGGTACGATCGAGAGTCGGGACAGCATGCTCAAGACGGAGATCGTTTATGAAATGTGCTTTTTTATCGCGGTAAACCAGATGGAGAAACGGCACATTTTCAAGATACCAGTGAGGCATGTTGGTCGCCTGAAGAGCCTCTCCCTGAATACTGCTGATTGAAAAAGTTCCGGTATCGTTCTTCGCGATGATCAGTGCAATGTCAAATCGAAACTCCTTCACCAGTAACCTGAGCAGGTCATCCATAATTGTATGCAGATCTAACGTACGGGTTATGATCTCGGAGGCTCTCAGGCGTACAAACAACGATTCGCGGTTTTGGTCAAGATTGGTGCGGACACTGCTGAAAATATCGTAAACCGGCTCCATGCTGGAGCCGATATCAGAGAGAAAGTGATTTACAATGGCTCTGGCTGCAGCACCACCGACTGAACCAGCCAGAGTCTTTTCTGTAAAACGTTTGAGATCCGGGAGCTCAAATTCGGAAACGGATCCATCTCCTGAAACTTCCCGGTCTTTTGAATAGATGGCAAGCGACTGCCTGGCCTCCGTTTCACCGATAAACTTGCTCATCAGGATGACAAACTGCTCTGTTGTCACAGGTTTTGAAAGCCGTTTCCGCTCGGTGCGGCGCTGTGACTCATCACTCCCGAAAACTCCTATGAATTTATGTACCTGGTCACGCTCCTGTTCATTCTGGTTCAAGAGTATCGAGCAGATTATGTAGGAGCTGATGTTGAAAAGCATGCTCCAGAAAAGGGAATGACTCCAGAGATCCATACCCGTAAGTCCGAATAGTTCGGTCGGTTTAAACAGTGTAATGCCAAAGGGACCATGTGAAAGCAGTGTCTCCGGAACCCACCCCGATTTGCTGAAAGAGGGAAGCAGCAGGGTGTAGAGCCAGATCAGAAAGCCAAGCAGGATGCCGCTGATTGCGCCAGGCTTGTTGCCTCGTTTCCAGTAAAGTCCACCCAGCATGGCCGGCATGAACTGTGCCGCGGCTGAAAAGGAGATAAGACCCATGTTTACAAGAGTATAAGAGTCTCCAATTACCTGGTAATAAAAATATCCCAGCATTACCACAAGAACTATTCCGAACCGCTTGAGGTTAATCAGCAAAATGGGGAACCATGTTCTGGGTGTGCAGCGAACAATAATCGGCATGAAAATATGATTCAGCAGCATTGTCGATATGGCGATTGACTCAACCATAACCATGCCGGCTGCTGCTGAAAAACCGCCCAGGAAAGCGAGTAGAGCAATGCTGCGATATCCGGCATGTTGAGGGAGGGAAAGGACAAAGTAGTCGGCACCGCTGCTGCTCCCTGTTGTGAGGATGCCGCCGATGGCGATCGGCATGACGAAAAGATTGATCAGGAACAGATAGGCAGGGAAGAGCCACATCGCGGTAGATATGTGGCGCTCGTCGGAATTTTCAATGACCATGACGTGGAACTGTCGCGGCAGGAGCATGATTGCGCCCATTGACAGGAACAGAAGCGTAAATGTTGATATGTAATTGGGATCACTCTTTGAAATGTTGAAGGTGAACAGTTGCGAAAACTTTTCGGGGTTGGTTGCCATGAAACGATCGAATATATCAGTAAAGCCATCAAAGAGGCCGTAGGTGACAAATAATCCGACCACCAGAAGGGCGACCAGTTTTACCATTGATTCAAAAGCGACAGCTGCGATCAGACCTTCATGCCGCTCTGATGATACAAGTCTTCGTGCTCCGAAAATAATACTGAAAAGAGCCAGAATCAGAGCCAGAAGCAGAGCGATCGGAATGGTTGTTGTAGAACCCAAAGCAATGGGGTCGTTTGGGACACCGCTGAGCAAAAAGAAACTGGTTGATACCGCTTTTAACTGCAGTGCAATATAGGGCATGATGCCGAGGAAAGCTATGGCCGTGACCAGTGCACCAAGCCATGGTGACTTGCCGTAGCGTTGACTGAGGAAATCAGCGATCGAAGTTATGTTGTGCTCTTTGCTTATCTTGACGATGCGCCGCAGGAGAAAAAGCCAGGAGAATGCGGTTAACGACGGGCCAAGGTAAATCAGCAGGAAATCAATCCCGGTCGTGGCCGCTTTCCCAACGCTGCCGAAGTATGTCCATGACGTGCAGTACACGCCCAGTGAAAGGGAATAGATGATCGGGTTGCTGATGATGCTCCGTCCGGTTTCTTTGCGATGGTGTGCGTACCATGCGAGCAGAAATATCAGTACGATATAGATAACGGATATGGCAGCCACTGAAGAGACAACACTGTTCATATTTTGTTCTTTTCATCGCTAGAGTGACTATCATAGCGGTTGGCAAACATGAAAAGGTAGATGACAATAATAGAAATTATCCACCCTCCGGTAAAATATAAAAACAGCAACGGCAGCCCGAATAGCAGTACCGGCTTGTTAAAAATATGCAAAAACGGAAACGTCATCATTATGATGCCGAGAATAAAGAAAATTAACCATGATTCCCGTAATTGCATGCGATGGGCAATCAGTTTGAAAAGTCGCCTCATGATCGGAACAGCCTTTTGTAAATAGAGTTTACCGCCTCTTCTGGTGACACGCGTGTTGAAATGGGGATAATATTCCCTTCAGTTTCATCGGGGGGCTCAAAAACACTCTCTTGCTTGTCCAGCAGTTCAACTCTTCCATCAGAAACAGAGGTTCCCAAGTGGGCACGTGCCACTAATCTGCGCCGTTGTTCTCCTGAGTCACACTGTACGAATAAAATGACAAATTGCGCGTGACGGGAGGCTGCCAGTTGCGAGAACTCAGCTCGACCGACTGTCGTGGCAAAGCACGCGTCAACTAACACCGAATGTCCCTTCGCAAGTTCAATGTCAGCCAGATGTCCCAGTTCGCGGTAGGTCCTGTGACTCATTTCTTTCGAGTAAAGCCCAATTCCAAAAATTCCAAATGAAGCCTGAACCGCAACATCCGTCTGCAAACCTGCCAGCTGTTTGCGTACAACATCAGAGTTGTACGTCGAAAATCCGAGTTCAAATGCAAGCTGATTGGCCAGGGTGCTCTTGCCGCATCCCATCGTTCCACAGGTGATAAACAGGGTAGGGGGGAGACGGCCTCTCAAACAGTATCCTTGCGCCAGACGGAAATAGCTGATGGCGCGCGTTTCGGCGACAGCCCGCTCCTCCGGATCAATACCGGCGTTCTGGAGTTGCAGTGATTCAACCTTGCCGCGCACGAAGGCACGATACACCTTGTAGAAGGTGACCAGCTGTGCAAGACCGGCATCGCCTGATGCCGTCATATAGGTTGAAAGCGCCGCATCAGCCAGATCAGGGCGACGGTGGAAATCGAGGTCCATGAGAAAAAATGCGATATCTGCCGCTGTGTCGGAGTAGCGAAAGCGTTCATTGAACTCAATACAGTCGAAGATATATGCGGTATTGTTAAACAGGCAGATGTTTCCGAGGTGTATGTCGCCGTCGCACTCACGGATATAGCCATTCTTAATACGTTCAGTAAAAAGAGTGCTCTGGGAGTCTATAAAGTCATCAACATAGTTAGTGATGGTTTCGCAGACGGTCGGCGGCAGAGTTGATGCCTGAAATGGCCGCGACTGCTCAAAATTCTCTCGCCAGTTGTCTCGTATCTGCATCAGCGAGCCGAACTCTGAAATATATGGTGACGTTGCGGCGTTAGCGTGGAAAACACATATAGCGTGAACAACAACCAGTATTTCCTCCTGCGAAATCATTCCGCTGTCAACAAGTTTGTCCAGCATTCTGTCGGCTGGGAGGCGCTTCATCATGACAGCATAATCAAGCACATTACCGTTCCCGACAAAAGATGCGCCGGAATCGGTTTCATGAAGCTCAATAACCTGCTCATAAATATCCGGGCAGAGACGCTTATTAAGACGAATCTCCTCGTGGCAGTAGAAGCGGCGGAGATCCTGTGTTGAAAAATCAAGAAAACCGAAGTTTACCGGTTTTTTAAGTTTAAAAACATGGGACTCCGTCAGGAAGAGCCAGGAAACATGCGTTTGAATCAGTTCGACCGTCCGGGTCTGAACCGGGTATGCCGACGGATTTCTGAGCGATTCCAGGATATGCGGAGTTATGGCAGATGCAAGCATGCCTGTAGCATACCATAACTGGGCATAACCACAAGTTGGCAAGCGTGGTAAACAGTATAATGGTAGTACACAAGACTGTTTTCTGCCGCCTATCAGTTACGGGGTGGTTTTTAAAATTTCGATGTATTGAAGCGGTACACAAACGGAGGGGAAAGATAAAAAAAGAGCCCGCATAAGTTAAATGCAGGCTCTTTTGGGTGATTACTTACCGATTATGCAGCAGCGACAGTAACCTTTAGTGTAGCAGTTACTTCAGGATGAATCTTAACGGCCACTGAAAACTCACCGATGTGCTTGATGGCGTCGGCAAGAACGATGCTCTTGCGGTCAATATCAAAGCCATTGGCTTTCAGGAAGGCAGCTATTTCCATGTTGGTGACTGCACCGAACAGTTTACCCTCTTCGCCAGCTTTGTGTGAGAGAACAATCGACAATGCCTCAAGTTTTGTTACAAGGCTTTTTGCGGTATCAAGAGCTTTGTTCTTCTTGTAAGCCATTTGACGTTTTGTATGTTCAAGCGCCTTGGCGTTGCCTTCTGTGGCAAGAACAGCCAGCTTTTTAGGGAGCAGGTAGTTACGAGCATAGCCTGGTGCTACCTTTACAATGTCACCAATGTGCCCCAATGTTTCAATGTTTTCATTCAGAATAACTTTCATCTTTCTCTCCTTTCGAGCCTGTCAAGTATTTACAGGTTTTCCTGTGTTTTTGGGGTTCTAAAATTAACCCAGAGATCAAATAATCCAATGCTGGCGACAAGTGCCAGCAGGTACGGCTGGATGATCAGTATTGCGTACAAAATCACCCGCACAAAAACAGGAATAGAATGTTTTGTAATCAACGCCGTTATGACTGCCATACCCTGAAAAAAATAGAGCATGATGATAAGCAGTAAAATATTAAGTGCCGGAGTTGTTGTCGCCGAGACCGGCAGCAACAGCAAAAATCCGTCAACAATCAAAACCCATACGAGCAGGTCTGGATTCCTGAAGCTACTGAAACAGCCAATAGCAACATTCACCGCCGTTTTGGCAGTAGTCTTTTTTAACAGGACAAGATTACAGGCTGCAATAACGGCCAGCATTGACGTTGCAATGGCCGGGTACAGACGCTGGAGCATATCAGCAGCGGTGTTCATCGAACTTTTGATGATCGCTAGCTCTTCTCCCGTTACCCCGCTTTTTTCATACATGGAGGCCGCCTGTTTCAGGCTGCCTGAAATCTCCACAGAAATTAACTGCTGCAGATTGACTCCTGAAACAGCACCGTAAGCGATGAATACAACTGAAAAAATCAGCAGATTCGCTGCAGTCGTCCAGAAAATTGCCCTGCTGCCACTGACACCGCGCAGCAGAAGCTCCGGCATCAACAAGCCGATCATTCCACACATGCCGAGATACAGGCCTCCGGCGAAAATCCCGAACAGTGCTGTTATCGCGGTCGCTGTACCGAGCGTGACAATAAGTGCCGGTATCCGGCCATGAATCAAGCGGTTATACGCGGCTGGAAATGGTGCCAGTATCCCGGAAAAAATTCCAAGAGGCGGTATTGCCAGATAAGCCGCAAATAAAACAAATGAACCGACCACACCAAGCAAAGACGATTTTATACGTATTGGCAGGTTGTGGTCGGCTGGTGATCTCAAATTCATTCAGCTAATATCAGCTGACTGCGTGATTGGCTGCAATCGGCAGAAGAGCAATGTTTCTTGCCCGCTTGATCGCTTCAGTGATGTGGCGCTGATGAGCCGCACAGTTTCCGGAGATTCTGCGTGGAACAATCTTGCCGCGCTCCGTAATAAAGAAGCGGAGTGTACGTGGCTCTTTGTAGTCAATGGTCAGGTTTTTCTCAGCGCAAAAACGGCACACTTTACGGCGCTGGAAAGGACGTCTCTTGCGTGGTCCGCCCTGTCCGCCTGGGCCGCCTGTTGGACGCTGGCCCGGTCCACCTGCAGGACGCTGGCCGGCACTGGCTGGACGCTGATAAGTTGAAGTTGTAGCTGGTCTTTCGTCACTCATGAGTATATCTCCTCCAGGAAATTATTCGGCTGCTTCTTCAGCGGCTGGCGTTTCTTCCACAGTCTCTTCAGTTACTGCTTCCGGAACATCGACTTTCTTCTCAGGTACAATGCGCTCTGGCAGGTCGGTGATGTTCACGCTCTGGTAACGCAGTACCTTGTCGTCAAGTCTCAGACGACGCTCGAGTTCTGCGATTAGAGCACTGTCCCCATCAAAACGGAGATAGTAATAACGGCCTCTTGCAGACTTCTTGATGGGATAGGCCAGTTTCCTGATACCCCAGTCATCCATTCTTAGGCAGTCGCCCTTGTACGTCGTGATGACGTCCTGTGCCTTTGTAGTGACAGACTTAATGTCGTCTTCACTCAGTTCAGGCTGGAGGATGAAAATTGTTTCGTACTTCCTCATGTTGGTAATCCTCCTCACGGATTCGAGCCCCGGTCCTAGCCGGAACAAGGAGATTTCGGCAAATATGCCGTCTTTAAAAGAACGGATCTTGTACTACGTATTTCAGTAAAGTGCAACAAAATCTTTATGGTTGCGGCATGTGGCATAGATATTTCCTTACCATATCCACCGGATGATACGACATTTTGGCGTTGCGCAGCCCCATATTGCCCAGATCCTGCTCACGGTTCACGTATTGGCAATCCTGAAACAGCAGCCGTGCAAACTCACGGTTTATCAGCTGGTTTAATCCTTCCATAAACGCGTCAGCCTTCTCGAAATGGCACACGGCGGTCTTCCGGTTGAGGCGTTCACCAAGAGCGAAGGCGGCAACGGTGTTGTTCACCATAACTACGACACCCTCAAGACCAAGAGCGTCGCTGGACTGCAGAGCCTCGGCAGCTACTTCTACCTCCATTAAAAGGGAATTTCTCTCTTCGCTCATGGAGCCGTCTTTCCATTTGTTCAAAACGTTCAGGCAGCCGCCAAGATGCTTCCTGGATAAGTGGCTGACAGTGTAGTTATGACGCTTGGAAAAATAGTTTATACGGTTTTTCTTCTTGTGGAAACGGCTTCCCGGCAATGTTGCCAACTCTTCGCGAAGATACAGGTAGTCGTGTGAGTCGCGCTGTTCGGTGGTCTGGAGAGCGCTTTCAGTAAGATACCTGGCGACAAACAGCTCATCAGCGCCATACAGCGTCTGCCCATGTGAAAACATGATCTTTAGAGCTGCAGCGACATCTCCTCCGAGTGGCGGCAGGAAATATGCCGAACCGTCATATCCTCTCCCCAACACGATGATTGAACCTGCTGCTGTCGCAAGCCTGTAGCCGTGCGCCGCCCGGAACAGATAGAGAGCGGCGAAGGTCAGCTCAGAAATGCGCGGCTGGACATCGGCACACAGCCGGTCCAACAGCGGCTTGTCAGTCATTGTAAGTTGTCGTGACTCGGGATACGGAGGGATTTCCATTTGAGTTCTCCGTGAATTGATTGTAGTATTCCGCTTTTGTTATCCTATCAGAAAACCAATTATGGAGGGAAATTGTAATGGCTATTGCTATGAAGATCGCCAGTCAAATATCCAAATCTTCCTGGATTCGCAAGATGTTTGAAGAGGGAGAACGTTTGCGCCAGGAGTTTGGCGCTGATAAAATCTATGATTTTACACTGGGAAACCCGGATGTAGAACCGCCCGAATCATTTAGTCGCGAACTGCTGGAACTGGCGAAGAACCCGCTGCCGGGAATGCATCGCTATATGAATAACGCCGGTTATGCCGAAACACGGGCCGCAGTTGCGGAAAAAATATCAAAAGATGCCGGACTTACCGTTCCGGCAAACAATATAATCATGACCTGCGGCGCCGGTGGGGCACTGAACGTTGTGCTCAAGACGGTTCTCAACCCGGGGGAGGAAGTCATCATCCTGGCGCCTTACTTTGTTGAGTACAAGTTCTATATAGATAATCATGGCGGTGTGCCGGTCGAAGTATGGACGAACCGTGATACGTTTCAGCTTGATATAGATGCCATTAAAAATGCTATCAACACCAAAACCCGCGCCATAATCATCTGCTCTCCCAACAACCCGACCGGCGTCATCTATCCGGCGGAAAGCCTGAAACAGCTTGGGGATGTTTTGAAAGAGATCCACGATCGAACCGGGCACCTGATCTATGTCATCTCCGACGAGCCGTACGCGCGTATCGCTTTTGACGGCCAGCATGTACCGAATATCTTCCCGCTGGTAGAAAGTTCGGTAATCGTTACGTCACACAGTAAAGACCTGGCTCTGCCGGGTGAGCGCATCGGTTATCTGGCGGCCAATCCCCGCATGGCGACCGCCGGGCAGTTCATTGAGGGTGCAATCTTCAGTAACCGGGTGCTCGGTTTTGTTAATGCTCCGGCGCTGATGCAGCGACTTGTTGCTAAGCTGCAGGATGAATCGGTAGATGTTGCAGCGTATCAGGCAAAACGAGATTTGCTCGTGAATGAGTTGTCGGGAATGGGTTTCTGCATGGTCAAGCCGGATGGCGCCTTTTACATCTTTCCAAAATCGCCGCTGGCTGATGATGTCGAGTTCGTCAAACTGGCCCAGAAACATCATATACTGCTTGTTCCGGGGGCCGGTTTCGGTGCACCCGGTTTCTTCCGGATCGCCTACTGCTTTGATATCGGGATGATTGAGCGGAGCCTTCCGGCTTGGCGGGCGCTTGCGAAAGAGGTTGGGTTGAAGGGGTGATTAACAGGGTACTTTCATTTTGTGAAAGCCTTTTTACCGCAGAGGACGCAGAGTCTCGCAGAGGTACAATCAGTGGTTAACATATTTTGTCAGCCATGAATGCTGAAATGCATAAAATAAAAAAACTTGTTTTTACTCTGCGTTCCTCTGCGGTAACGACTTTTTATTTTCTTTGATCCGCTGCCTTTTTCTGCAGGAGCTCGATAAAATCGATGGAGCGGTGGACAAAGCGAAGATTAAAGCGACTTTCGTACAGCAACGCCGCAGATGCGACAAAGAGAAACAGCCCGCCGCAGAGGGCTAACAACGTCGGAATCCAAGCTTGGTCAGCGTTGCCGTACGCAACAGTAACGGCTATGGCCAGGCTTGAAGCGACAAAGAGTAGCGTTGCAGTATAGAGAGAAACCATCGCCTTATGAACCAGCATTGCTCGCCGTCTCTGCAGCTCGATCTGCCCGTGAAGATGTTCCAGCCGTTCTTCCGGATGCGAAATATTCCCCGTTATTATCGCCTCCACTTCGCCTTTCATGACATTTACCCGGTCAAAGATACGTCCCAAGCGGGCTGATGTAGAAAAAATCAGCGTCCCACACGCCGATATCAGCACTGCCGGAGTGATCATCGAGGTAAGAATTTGTGAACTCCCGAGTGCTTCCAGCAACTCTTTTTCGTATCCGGCCATTGTTGTATCCTCGAATTACCGTTTTGACCTAAATCAGGCGATCAGCTTCAACTCTTCAATCAAACCTGCCAGAACATCATACCCTTTTTGCCAAAAACCGCTATCGGTGATGTCTATGCCGGCCAGTCGGGCGGTATCAGCCGGTGACAGCGCTCCGCCAGATTCCAGCAGGGTGCGGTAGCCCGGTTTGAATGCGTCTCCCTCTTCGCGATATTTCTGGAAGAGTGCCAGTACCAGCAGTTCGGCAAAGGTGTATGAATAACAGTAAAAGCGGCTATGGATGAAATGGCTGATATAGCTCCATCCCCAGCGATAGGCGGGAATCATCTCGACCGAATCGCCATACAGTTTACCGTTTTCTTCCAGCCAGATCTTAGCAATGCGGTCATTTGAGAGCAATCCACTGGTACGTTCATTGTGCAGGCGCAGCTCGAAGCGGGTCAATACGGTCTGGCGGAAGGTGGTGGCGATGATATCCTCAATTTTTGCGCAGAGCAGCGACCTGCGAACGATCGGATCTTTTTCGTTATCGAGCAGCCTGCGGGTCAGCAGCATTTCGCCGAAAACCGATGCGGTCTCGGCCAGTGGGAGCGGGGCGTGATAATTCAACATGCTCTGCTTCTGTGAGATTACAAAATGTAGACCGTGGCCGGCTTCATGGGCAATAGTGGCCAGGTCGCGCAGTGTGCCGGTGAAGTTCAGCAGCAGGAACGGGGGGACCTCAGGCGAGATCCCCATGGCAAAGGCACCTCCTGATTTTCCGGTGCGTGGCAGTACGTCAACGCGCCTCTCGGTAAAGAAGGCGTCAACAATGTTGCCGAATTCCTGGTCGTAGTCTCGGTATGAATCTACCACCAGATTTTTTGCCTCTTCAAAGGCATAGCTCCGTTCTGTTTCGGCAACCGGGGCGTAGACATCGCAATTGCGCAGCCTTTCCATCTTGAGCATTCCGGCCTTGATGCGGAAATACTCCTGAGCCAGGCCGTAGTTGGCTTCGGTTACGCACATCAGGTGCTCTACCGCTTCGTCCGGGATCTCGTTACCTATGTTGGTCGGCTGGATTGGTGTGCTGTACTGACGTAGTTCCATTTCCTGACCATGGTCGAGGGCCATGTTGTTGAAGACCGAGTTGTAGACGATGCCGTGCTCGCCGTGCCGCTCCAGGAAGGTCGTCATCGCCCGGAAACGGACATCGGCAGAGGTATGGTGCAGCAGCGAGAGCAGCTCCTCGCCGGTAAACTCCCGTTGTTCACCATCCAGTTCCATCTGATAACTGAATGATGCTGAAAGTTCGTCAAACAGCTTGGTAAAGGCACGCACTCCGGTCAAATCCTTGCGGGTCAGCAAACGCTCCTCATTCTCTTTGAGGGTGTGGGGGCGGAACTTGCGGATTCCTTCGAGAAAATGGATGTAGCCGGCTGCATCGGGAAGTGAGCGTAAAGAGTCACAACACGCGTCGCTCAACTCCATCAGCTCCAGTTCAAAAAAGAGCAGCTGTTGGGAAAGTCTGCTCCCAAGCTCGGAACAACGCTGGGAAAGTGCCCGGTAAGTCTCGTTTCCCGAGTCATCGGCGAACAGCAGGTGAGCATAGCAAAACGGTTTTGTCATACGGGTCTGCATTGACTCGTATTCCCTGATGGAAGCAATGAGAGCTCTGTTATCCAGTGCGCCCACCTTTTCAAAATACTTATCGCGAAAATCTGCGGCACGTTGTTCAAATGAGCCGAGATCGGCTTCCAGTTCCGGCGAGTCAGGGGCAGGATAGAGCAGGGTGGTGTTCCAGGTAAGTTCGGTGTTCGGCATTTATAGGTCTCCAGGCAGTTCGTATGACTGTAAATATTTTTTCAAACCTTACACCGTATGTAAAGTGGCGTCAAGGCGAGGCAGGCAGACAGGCTGCAAAAAATATTGTCAAAAAAATATTGACACGTCATAAATAGTTTGGTAAATATCCAGTTCACTTTGTGGGGGTTTAGCTCAGCTGGGAGAGCGCGTCGCTGGCAGCGACGAGGTCATCGGTTCGATCCCGTTAACCTCCACCAAACAAATTCAAGGGATTAGCGTTAAGCTGGTCCCTTTTTTGTTATCAATGTCTATAAACGGTAGTTTCCGGTGAGTTTTGATATGAGCTCTGATCACAAAATGTTTTTGACACCTCAAGAGGCGGCCCATGCGATCGCCAAAAACGGACGTCGTGTCCTGGACCAAAACATCGGGCGCACTATTGTCCTCAGTCTCTTAGCCGGATTTTACATTGCATTTGGTGCTCAGCTGGCAACGGTTGTCACGCAGGATGCCGCCCGGTTTGTCGGTTTCGGGCTTGCCCGGTTTCTTGGTGGAAGCCTGTTTTCTGTTGGCTTGATGCTGGTTGTTGTCTGCGGCGCCGAGCTGTTTACCGGAAACAGTCTGCTGGCGGGGGCGGCGCTCCACGGGGAGATCTCGTGGCGCACTCTTGCGAAAAACTGGGTGGTTGTGCTGGTCGGCAATTTTGTCGGGGCGTTGTTTCTGGCCTGGCTGCTCTTTGAAACACGTCTCTGGGAGCAGGGGGATGTGGCAGGAAATGCTATTCGCATAGCCGCTGCCAAATGCAATCTTTCCTTTTCGGCCGCTTTTGTACGGGGAATTCTCTGTAACTGGCTGGTCTGTCTTGCCGTGTTTATGGCTACCGCCGCCCGTGACATCCCGGGCAAACTCCTCGCATGCTATGTGCCGATCATGACCTTTGTGTCGAGCGGGTTTGAACACTCGATTGCAAATATGTATTACATCCCTGCCGGCCTGTTCATCTCTTCCGCAACCTCGTCACCTGATCCTGCGCTGAACTGGTACAATTTTTTTGTCACCAATCTAATTCCGGTGACCCTTGGTAATATTGTCGGTGGTGTCATTTTCGTCGCTGGTGCGTATTGGTATGCGTACGGCAAAATAGAAACATCGCCACGGCAGCTGTAGAATATTCATATTTCGGGTCGCTGTACCACCTGATTAGCTAGTGCCGTTCTTGACTTTCCCGCCCGCCTTTGGCACTATGCCTAGCCATGAAAAAACCAACCAGGCAAATACATATCGGTCCGATAGCAATCGGCGGTGGCGCCCTCTGCTCTGTGCAGTCGATGTGCAGTACCGATACTCGTGATATATCCGCTACAATCGCCCAGATACATGAGCTCGCCGAAGTCGGTTGCGAAATAATCCGGTGTGCGGTGCCGGATCCGGATGCTGCCCATGCCTTGTCACAGATCAAGCAGATGAGCCCGATCCCGGTTGTTGCCGATATCCATTTTGACTACAAGCTGGCGCTGCAGGTTCTTGAGGGCGGCATCGACGGTCTCCGTCTCAATCCGGGCAATATTGGCGAAAAATGGAAGGTCGCCGAGATTGTTGCGTCCGCGGCCGAGCGCAAGGTTCCGATCCGGATCGGTGTTAATGCCGGTTCGCTTGAAAAAGAGCTGCTGCAACGGTATGGACATCCGTCACCAGAGGCGATGGTTGAATCGGCCTTGGGGCATATTCGCATTCTGGAGGATTTGAACTACCGGGAGATAAAAGTCTCTCTTAAAGCATCTGATGTCATGAAGACGGTGGCAGCGTACCGACTTTTTTCCGATCAGTCCGACTATCCCCTGCATATTGGTGTTACTGAAGCCGGTACGCTTTTTTCGGGGACCATCAAGTCGTCAGTGGGGCTCGGTATTCTCCTCGCGGACGGGATCGGTGATACGTTGCGTGTGTCGCTTACCGGTGCGCCGAAAGATGAGGTGCGGGTCGGTTACGACATTCTTAAGGCGGTCGGTTTACGCCAGCGTGGGGTCAACTTTGTATCCTGTCCCACCTGCGGGCGCTGTCAGATTGACCTGATCCGTGTGGCGGAAGATGTCGAGAAGCGTCTGCAGGGGGTTGACAGGCAGATTACCGTTGCAGTTATGGGGTGCGCGGTCAATGGTCCGGGTGAGGCGCGTGAAGCTGATGTCGGTATTGCCGGAGGAAAAGGGGAGGGACTCGTGTTCCGCCATGGTGAAATAATTCGCAAAGTACCGGAGAATATGCTGGCTGACGCGCTGATGGAAGAAATAGCCAAATTGGACGGGTTTTGACCGGCCTTTTGAAACATATGTGGTGAAGTCTGTGTTGGTAAATTAATTATGGTATGGAAGTACCAGTCTGGGGATGTTTAATGCTGTATTCACGCTATTTTATACCGACTATCAAGGAAACCCCGTCTGACGCCGAGGTTATCTCACACCAGCTGATGCTGAGAGCAGGAATGATCCGCAAGCTTGCTTCAGGGATCTATAACTACCTGCCGCTCGGTCTCCGCTCGATCCGCAAGTTCGAGAACATTGTCCGCGAAGAGATGAACAAGGCTGACGCCATAGAGATGCTGATGCCGAGCGTCCAGCCTGCCGAACTGTGGCAGGAGTCTGGCCGATGGGCTTTCTACGGCAAAGAGCTGTTACGCTTCAAAGACCGTAAAGAAGCTGAATTCTGCATGGGGCCGACCCATGAAGAGGTTATTACCGACATGGTGCGCCGCGAGATTAAAAGCTATCGGCAGATGCCGCTTAATTTTTATCAGGTCCAGACCAAGTTTCGCGACGAGATCCGCCCCCGTTTCGGCCTGATGCGCGGCCGTGAGTTCATCATGAAGGATGCCTATTCATTCGATGTGGACAGCGCTGCTGCTGATCTCTCCTATGAAAAGATGTACAACGCCTATATGCGTATTTTCGAGCGCTGCGGCCTCAATTTCAGGGCGGTAGAAGCGGATACCGGCAGCATCGGCGGTTCCTCTTCACATGAATTCATGGTGCTGGCCGATTCCGGTGAGGATGCCATTGTTTCGTGCGACGCATGCCGCTACGCCGCTAATATAGAAAAGGCAGAATCTCCTCTATATTCAGTTGTTTCAGATGCAACAACTGAAGTGTTACAAAAAGTGTCTACGCCGGAAATGAAAACTATTGCCGATGTTGCCGCGTTCCTGAAAGTTACCGCTGATAAAACTATAAAAACGCTTGTCTATGCCTCCGATAACGGTGAGCTGGCGATGGCGCTGTTGCGTGGCGATCATGAACTCAACGAACTCAAATTGAAAAACTATCTGGGGTGGGACGAAATTCTGATGGCGAGCGAAGAACAGATTCTCGCCTGCACCGGTTCTCCTGTCGGTTTCCTCGGGCCGATCGGGCTTAAACAGGAGATTCCGGTCATTGCCGACAGGGTCGTGCAGGGAATGACCAATGTCGTCATGGGCGCCAATGAAGTTGACCTTCACTATATCAACGCCAATCGCGGCCGGGATTTCGAGGTTTCAGGGTTTGTCGATATCCGTACCGTTGAGGCCGGTGATGCCTGTCCTCGCTGTGAATCCGGAAAGCTTGAGATGTGGCGTGGCATTGAAGTCGGGCATGTATTCAAGCTCGGGACAAAATATTCCAAGGCGCTGAACGCCACTTATCTGGATGCCAACGGCAGAGAACAGATTATTTTTATGGGGTGCTACGGCATCGGCATCGGTCGCACCGTTGCGGCGGCCATTGAGCAGAACCATGACGAAAACGGCATCATTTTTCCGATTCCTATCGCTCCGTTCCACTGTTCCGTTGTCGCCGTTAACACCAAGGATGCAGGGGTCATGGCCGCCGCCGAAGAGATTTATTTCTGTCTCGAAAAGCTCGGGGTAGAGGTGTTGTTCGACGATCGCGATGAACGCCCCGGCGTCAAGTTCAAGGATAACGACCTGATCGGGATACCGCTCCGGATCGTTGTCGGCAGCAAAGGACTGGCTGAAGGGAAGGTTGAGGTGAAGGTCCGCTCGACCGGTGAAGTGCTGTCACTTTCGCTTGATGAAGTGGCCGCGACCGTTAAACAGTTGATTGATGCAGCATTGGTACACGCAGGGTAACCATCAACATCAGCACGAGGTTTTTTAAATGCAGTCAAGCAATATATGGGATGCCGAGCACGAATGTATGCCTCGTGAAGAGCTTGAACAGCTCCAGTTGGAGCGTCTTCAGGCAACGTTGAATCGCGCCTACAAAAATGTTCCCTGTTATCGGACCAAGTTCAATGAACTCGGCATCGTTCCTGAGGATGTCGCGTCATTGTCCGATCTGTCGAAGCTTCCCTTTACGACTAAGGAGGATTTGCGCCTCAATTACCCATACGGAATGTTTGCGGTGCCGTTGCGGGAAGTCGTGCGGATTCACTCCTCGTCAGGTACGACTGGCAAGCCGACCGTTGTCGGGTATACGAAGAATGATCTTAAGATGTGGTCCAACCTGGTGGCGCGTTTCATGACTGCGGCCGGAGTTACCCACGATGATGTCGTGCAGATAGCGTTCGGTTATGGTATGTTTACCGGTGCCTTCGGTCTCCACTACGGATCGGAGACCATCGGAGCCGCTGTTATCCCAATGAGTGGCGGGAACAGTGACAAGCAGATCATGATCATGCAGGATTACAAGTCCACCGCACTTGTCTGCACCCCGAGTTACGCGCTCACGCTTGCGGATCTGATGGGAAAACAGGGGGTAGACCCACAGGCGCTCTCGCTCAGGGTTGGTCTCTTTGGCGGTGAGCCGTGGTCTGAAGCGATGCGTGGCGAAATTGAGGCGCGCCTCATGATCAGCGCTACCGATAATTACGGCCTTTCCGAAATCATCGGTCCTGGCGTCGCCGGAGAATGTCTGTGCAAAAACGGCATGCATATCGCCGAGGACGCCTTCATTGCCGAGATTATTGATCCGGAAACCTGTCAGGTGCTCCCCCACGGCAGTGTCGGTGAGCTGGTGCTGACAACGATCAGCAAGGAAGCTCTGCCGATGATCCGCTATCGTACACGGGACATCACCAGTCTTGATTATTCCGTCTGCGAATGTGGGCGAACCATGGTCAGAATGAAAAAAACCATGGGGCGCTCGGATGACATGCTGATTATCAAGGGGGTTAACGTCTTTCCTTCTCAGATTGAGGAGGTGCTTGTAGCGATAGAAGGGTGTGAACCCCATTACCAGTTGGTTGTTGACCGTAAGGGTGCTTTGGACGTGCTGGAGGTATGTATCGAGGTAAGGGAGAATATCTTCTTTGACGAGATGAAAAAACAGCGCGCCTTTCTCGATATGGTCGGGAAAAAAATTGACTCTGTCCTCGGTGTTGGTGTGACCATAAAGCTTGTAGAACCGAACAGTTTGCCGCGTCACGAGGGGAAGGCTCAGAGAGTAATAGATAAACGACAGGTCTGATCCCGGTCGTTGCTCCGTTTAATAAGTGTAAAACCGCTCACCAGCTGTTATGCTGTAGAGCGTTTTTTTTTCTGAATGTTTAGAAATACGTTTCAACCAATCGTTTATACTTGACGAAATAACCAGCTGAAAAGACAGGGAACCAATGACCACAAGAAAACTATCGGCAGGCGACATCATTGAAGCCCGTTGTACCAAGTGTCGTGAAGTGCTGAATCACAGAATAGTTGCAATGGTTGAGGAAAAAGTCGTACGGGTCGAATGCAACACCTGTAATGGCGTGCACAATTATCATGCTCCGCCAACGGCAAAAGAGGCCAAAGCACCCAAAAAAGCTTCCACAGCCAAACCCCGTTCAACCTCTGCCGTTCCGCGCGCATCAAGGAGAGATCCCGTTGAAGTCGAGCGCGAAGAGTGGGCATCACTCCAGCCGACATTCGATCATGACAAAGCGCTGCCGTACGACATGAATGGCAGGTTCAATGTCAAGCGTCTGATACTTCACCCTGCGTTCGGTATTGGGCTTGTGAAAACGGTCATTGTCCCGAATAAGATGCAAGTTCTCTTCAAAGACGGGATCAAACTGCTGCGCTGTCTGTAACAGTTATCCAAATTATGCCTTGATTTATCATCCTGTTTGCATTACTAAACTACATTCGTAACTGTATACACTATTGTCTGAGCCACTAATTTGTCCATCCACCATCTGAAAGGAGAGTACCGATGTCTGTCAAACCGTTTGTTTACCAGGATCCGTTCCCGCTTGCGAAAGATGAAACAAAATACCGTAAAATCGAAGGTTCGGAAAAATATGTAACGGTCGAGAAGTTTGCCGACACAGATGTAGTCAAAGTAAACCCTGAGGCGCTTACCGTACTTGCCAATGAGGCCATGAAGGATGTCTCCTTTCTGCTCCGTCCTGCCCACAATGAGCAGGTGGCAAAGATTCTGAGTGATCCTGAAGCATCGATGAACGACAAGGGTGTTGCCCTGGCTTTCCTGCGTAACGCCGAGATCGCCGCCAATCTTGATCTGCCTCTCTGCCAGGACACCGGCACCGCAACTGTTGCCGCCAAGAAAGGGCAGCAGGTCTGGACCGGCGTCAAGGATGAGGAGTGGCTTTCCAAGGGTATCTACAAAACATATACCGAAGAAAACCTCCGTTATTCACAGACCGTAGCACTCGATATGTACGAAGAGATCAATACCGGTACCAACCTCCCGGCCCAGATCGATATTCTGGCCACCGATGGTGATTACTACAAGTTCGTTTTCATGGCCAAAGGTGGCGGTTCAGCCAACAAGACTATGCTGTATCAGGAAACGAAGGCGCTTTTGACACCGGAAAAACTGTTCAAGTTCCTCGTCGAGAAGATGAAATATCTCGGCACTGCCGCCTGTCCTCCCTATCACATCGCCTTCGTTATCGGCGGCACCTCTGCCGATTCCTGCATGAAGACAGTCAAGCTGGCGACCGCCAAGGAACTGGACGGGCTGCCGACTGCTGGCAATGCCCATGGTCAGGCCTTCCGTGATGTCGAGCTGGAGAACAGACTGCTGGAAGCAGCGCAGAAGCTCGGTATCGGCGCCCAGTTCGGCGGCAAATATTTCGCTCACGACGTGCGGGTCATTCGCCTGCCGCGTCATGGCGCCTCCTGTCCGGTCGGTATGGCAGTTTCCTGCTCGGCAGACCGTAACATCAAGGCCAAAATTACCAAGGATGGTCTGTTTGTAGAGGAGATGGACCGTAATCCGGGTCGCCTGATCCCTGCGCAGTACCGCGGCAAGCATGAGCATGGCGTCAAGATCGATCTGAACAAGCCGATGAAAGAGATTTTGGCCGAACTGACCAAGCATCCGGTATCGACCCCGCTGCTCCTTTCGGGCACCATCGTGGTCGGACGTGACATTGCCCACGCCAAGTTCAAGGAGATCATGGACAGCGGCAAGCCGCTTCCCGAATACCTGCTCAATCATCCGATCTACTACGCCGGACCGGCCAAGACCCCGGCAGGCAAGGCATCAGGCTCCTTTGGTCCTACGACCGCCGGCCGCATGGATTCATACGTTGATGAACTCCAGTCCAACGGCGGCTCGTTGATCATGATCGCCAAGGGTAACCGGAGCCAGCAGGTTACCGACGCCTGCAAGAAATACGGCGGTTTCTATCTGGGTTCAATCGGTGGTCCGGCCGCAGTATTGGCCGAAGAGAACATCAAGAAGGTTGAATGTATTGACTTCCCGGAACTCGGGATGGAAGCGGTCTGGAAGATTGAGGTAGAGAACTTCCCGGCCTTTATTCTGGTTGATGACAAAGGAACCGACTTCTTCAAACAGCTCGGTTTGTAGATAAAAATAATTTCTCCACACAAAAGCCCCGCTTGCCAGTGCAAGCGGGGCTTTTGTGTGTGCTCATGTTGATTCAATTGCTGCAACAAGCGGCCCATATATCCGCTCTGCCAGCGTGCTAAGCTCTTCCCCCCACGGCTCTTCGCCGCCAAAACAGAGTGCCACCGCCTGATTGTTGCCTTCGCCGGGGAGACCAAGCCGCTCATCGCCCCGCCAGCTGGTTTCCGCTTTTTGTTGCCCACTGTGCAGAAGATGCCAGGAGGTCTCCGGAAAAAAACGGAGCGGAGACTTCATACCTTCACAGTACAGTTCAAGCAGATCAGAGAGGATTGCCGCCGCATGTTCAAGCGGTGGCAGCTCCAGAGCTGCATCATTTGCAACCATCTTGCTGTGAAGCGGGTAGCCGTCGGCTCTGGCTACGTTAAGAAGGAGATGATCAAGCCAGAGTGCCAGTCGATCCTTACCCTTCATGCCCGCGCAGCGCCAGCGCAGGTGGATACTCTCCCGGCAATTTTCGAGAAGCGCATGCAGCTGTACTCCGTTAGCGGCAAAGGTGATTGCAAGTGGGTCCAGATGTGAGCCGAGCTGCGGTTCGAGCGCCGCGGCAAACTGGCGGCTTTTCTCCCAGGTTGTGTCAAAGGCAGCCTTGCCGGCTGACAGTGGTGGCAGAACCCCGCGTGAGCGTGCTGCAGAAAGAGATGCGTCGTACGGTTCTCCCTTCAGTATCTGGCTGACAAGATCCTGCGAAAGCGTATAGCGCGAAAGGGCATCCAGCGAAAACGGTTCGGAGTCGTCCGCTTCCTCGGCAGGGTTGAACGGGATAACACGAAGGCGCTGTTCGAGAAAGGCAGCAGCCGGGTTTGCCAGGAAGCGTGCTAATTGCCGAAGATCTATCTGCAAAATATGATCTGCATCAACGGCCAGTGGTTCATCAATAAACAGGCGGTTCGAGCGGCCTGACAGCCGCCGTGCTTCGATAGCCTGACAGTTTTCACGGTCGTAGCTGAAAAGGTGTGCCGGATCGTGATCATCAAAATAGAGTGGACTGAAAGCCTGCAGGCGGTGCCTGGTAATAACCGATGCAGCCGATATGCCGTCGGGTCCCACAAATCCTTTTGCGGTATAGTCAAGCAGTTCGGCAACCAGAACGGATGGCGGCAGGGGGCTGTTGTCGCGATCACTCTGGCCTTTGTAACTGATGCAGAAACGGTCCTCTGCCGCCATAAGCGCTTCGAGAAACAGGTAGCGGTCTTCATCGCGCAAAGAGCGGTCTCCGCGCTTTCTGGCACCGTTCATCAGGCTGAATCCTGGCGGTCTCTCTGTGCGTGGAAACTGCCCGTCACTCATGCCGGCCAGCCAGACCACCCGCATCGGGATGCTTCGCATCGGCAGTATAGCGCAGAACGTAATCGCCCCTCCCATGAATCCGTAGCCGCTCCCGCTCCCGGCCACGGCTTCTGCGAGGTGATCACGTACGGCCTCAAGAGAAATATGCTGCGTGAAGCCATATAACGATGCCGCCTCCCGGAGTGCATTGAGAGCTTTGTCGACAACGAGTGGTCCCCCTGAATCGTTTGCATCAGCCAGCAGCATGCGGGCACAGGTATCGGTAAAAATATCAGCCCACTCCGGCAGGGTATGGGATGCGCTCAAGCGGAGGCTGTTTTCACTGGCCACGGTGATGAACTCTGTCAGTTTACCCAGTGTATCTGCCCGGCGGCCCGAACAGGCCGGGTAGGGGAGTATGTCGTTGAATGTTGAATTTTCGTCCGGCGCCATGGCGTAGCCGAGGAACAGCCGGTCAAGACCCGCTTGCCAGCTGAAATCCGTATAATGAGGGAAGCCGAGATCGGCACGGTGGTCGGCATCAAGCCCCCAGCGCACACTGCAGTCGGCAAGCCAGGCTCTGATGTCGATAAGCTCATCTTCATCGAGACTAAAGCGGCTCATGACGGCAGCTGTTTCCAATAGGTCCAGTATTTCATGGAGAGCGAAACGGCTTGGCACAGTATTAAGTACCTTGAGGAAGGCATCGACAAAAGGACTTTCCCGGCGAATGCTGCGATCGGCAATTGTGTAGGGAATCTGTGGCCGTCCTGATGACCTGTTACCGAAGACGGAGCTTATATAGGGTGCATAGGTTTCGATGTCCGGGATCATCACGACAATGTGACGCGGCTCCAGGTTCGGGAGTTCGTCAAATGCTGCCAAGAGATTGTCATATAGAATCTCCATCTCGCGCAGCGCACCGTGGCATGAGTGGATCTGTAGTGAGCGGTCATCTGTCGGAGTCCTCAGCTTTTCGTCACTGGCCGACCGGTCAAACAGGGTGAGAATGTCATTCTGGATGGCAGACAGAATTGAGGAAGGTTTTTGTTCTCCGTTCGGGAGTGTACTTCCCGGCGCGTCGTCCAGTTCCTCGACTTCGAAACCAAAGTCCAGAAGGGTTTCGAAGAACTCCTGCCCCAATGTGCCGAGTGACGAAAGGAGCGGATTACCGGTTTCGTAGTATTCTTCCGCTTCTGCGGCGTGTGCAGACTGCACTGTTATCTGCGACCGTCTCTTTTCGGAAATGATCGTTCCCCAGTACTGCCCGCAGGGATTAAGCAGATAGCAGGTCACGTCACAATAGCTCGAAAGCAGGCGCAACGCTTCGAGGTGAAACGGGGGGAGGTACGATATTCCAAACAGGCTGACACGGCGGGGCAATTTCAATGAGCCGCCCGGCGGAGTGCCGCTGGATACGTGGCGGCGCAGCCTTTTCAGCAGTGTCGCCCGGTGACTTCCCGGGCAGTCGCAGTTGATCGCACGCCATAATTGGGCCTGCCAATCGTTGCCATCACCATGGTCCCAGGCAAGAACCGTTTCCGGGCGAAATATAGTGTATTGGTCGAAACAGTCGGCCACCGATCGGGAGATCTGCAGCAGGCGGCGGTCGTCACGGCCGTCACCCAGATAGGAGGTGATCTGGTCAAAGCCATCCAGATGTGAGAGGATTGGCAGTTGTGAAGCGATGCGCCAGGTAAGCGAGGAGCGAGTGAACGGCAACGATGACTGCATTTCAGGAAGAACCGACCGGAAGCTTCGGTCAAGCAGATCATTGGGAAAGCTGAACTCAAGGCCGGCAGAAACTCCGAGGGTGGTGGCAAGCTCCATAGATATCCAGCGGGCCATGCCGGGGCTGAGTATGACAACACACTCTTTTTCAAGCGGAGGCAGTGGCGAGGAGGAGATGCTGTCAGCGAGCGCATCAAGCAGGCGTCTTTGAGAGCAGCTGGTAATGAGTCTAAGTGTCGGCATACGCGGAACTATACCGGAATTGGCTGGACAAACAAGCAGGAATTACGGTATGTGAACGTAAAATTAACGAAGGAGAATTCAAGTGCTCAAAAGCATGACAGGATATGGAAAAGGTGAGGCAACGGCTCCGAACGGTAATTTTCTCGTCGAAATTCGTGCCGTTAATCATCGCTATGGGGAAATATCAGTGCGGCTGCCGCGTTCGTTTTACGCATTTGAAAACGAAGTGAAACGGCTGGCCGCTTCAGTCCTGAAACGGGGCAAGATTGACATTTCTGTACAGTGGGATGAAGCCGCTGTCGCCAATAACGCACCGCAACTCGATCTTGCTGTGGCGCGCGGCTATTATGACGCGTATACCCGCTTGGTAAAAGAGTTTAATGTGCCGCAGGATGCACCGATTTCATACATAATGTCACAAAAGGGCGTGATGAAAGAGGTTTCTGCTGCTGTGGATGAAACAGAGTTGCAGCCGCAGCTTCTGGCCGCTGTGGAGAATGCTGTTATTGCGCTGGAAGGCATGCGGCTTCGGGAGGGCGATGCCCTTGCTAACGACTTGCTGGCCAGGCGCAGGCAGATTGCCGAGTGGTCGACCCTGATAAGTGAGCGGACGCCGCAAATGGTATTGGAATACCGTCAAAAACTGAAAGCACGGCTGGATCAGCTGCTTGAAGGGACTGAGATGGATGAAAATAGGTTGGCGCAGGAAATTGCATTGTTGGCTGATCGCTGTGACATAACAGAAGAACTGGTTCGACTTTCAAGCCATTTTAATCAGTTTGATGAGGCGCTGCGCTGTTCCGAACCGGTGGGGCGCAAGCTTGACTTTCTGATGCAGGAGATGAACCGGGAGGTCAATACGATCGGCTCGAAATCGAATGATGCCGGTATTACCAATCTGGTTATTCAGATCAAGGCGGAGATGGAAAAAATGCGTGAACAGGTCCAGAATGTAGAGTAGTCTGTGCGGCACAGCGCGCAGATCCAAATTTCATGGTAAAGCAATTTTGAGAGGCATATCTGATGAAACGTGAAGGCTTGATTCTTATTCTTTCGGCACCATCCGGTGCCGGCAAAACGTCTCTCTGTCGGGAATTATTTAAAACATTCCCCGATATGAAGGAGTCTGTCAGCTACACTACCCGGGCGCCGAGAGCAGGTGAGGTTGAGGGAGAGGCGTACCATTTTGTCACGAATGAACTCTTTGAGCGTATGGTGGAGGAGGACGCCTTTGCCGAGTGGGCTGAGGTTCATGGCAACAAGTACGGCACTGCGTTGCGTACACTTGAAGAGGCGCGCAAAAACGGGATCGACCTGGTTCTGGATATTGATTGTCAGGGGGCTCTGAGGCTGAAGGAGCAGTTTGATGGGGGGGTATATGTGTTTATCATGCCACCCAGTATGGAAGAACTCCGTCGTCGTCTCGAACATCGCTCGTCTGATGCCCAAGATGTCATTGAACGCCGTATTGACAGGGCCGCTGACGAGATCCGTGAGGCACGCTGGTATGATTACATAATCTTTAACGATAATTTTGCCGTTGCCTGCCAGGAGTTGTCGGCAATCGTTATCGCCCATCGGCGCAAAACCTTCAGAATGATGGAAAAAGTCGGAAAATTGTTTGATATCTGAAAAAAACTAGGGTACAACTTTAGTTCATCTAAAGTTGCAGGAAGGAGTAAATTTTATGGCTCGTGTAACCGTTGAAGATTGTCTGGAAAAAGTTGAGAACAGATTCCAGCTCGTAATACTGGCTTCAAAGCGTGTAAAGCAGCTCTATAAAGGGGCACAACCGCTGATTGAGTCAAAAAACAACCGTAAGGTTGTCACCGCTCTTCGTGAAATTGCTGCCGGCAAGATCGGCTTCGAAGTTTCAAAAAAACAGCGCGCTTAACCTGCCACCCCGGGTGAAGCTGGATAATATCCGGCTTCACCCTTTTTTTATCTAATCTACCAATATCCCCACTTTCCTAATAACAGGCGACGAATAGCGTATGATCCGGCTCAACGACATTCTCGATAAGGTTTCAGCGTATAATCCGACTGCTGATCATAATATGATCCGCAAAGCGTATGTATACTGCGCCAAGGTGCATCAAGGTCAGACGAGGTTGTCTGGCGAACCCTACATCATCCATCCGATGGAGGTGGCCGGTCTTCTGGCCGACCTGAAGCTGGATGTTCCGAGTATCATTACCGGATTCCTGCACGATACGATCGAAGACACTCTGGCGACAGCGGAAGATCTGACGAAGATGTTCGGTAGTGAAGTGGCAGCGCTGGTTGAGGGCGTCACCAAAATAAGCAAGATCAACTTCAAGACCAAGGAAGAGAGCCAGGCTGAGAACTTTCGCAAAATGTTGCTGGCAATGGCCATCGATATCCGCGTTATTCTGGTCAAACTGGCTGACCGTCTTCATAACATGCGCACCCTTGAGTTTCAGGACGAGGTGAAACAGCGGCGAATCGCCCGTGAAACGATGGATATTTATGCTCCAATTGCGAATCGCCTCGGGATTTCGTGGGTGAAAGTGGAGTTGGAAGATCTTTCGTTCCGCTACCTACATCCGGAAATATACTTTGACCTTGTGAAAAAAATATCGCAAAAAAAGCAGGAGCGTGAAGCTTTTGTTGAAGAAGCGAAGTCTATCATATTTGAAAAGCTCGCTTTCTACGGTATTCACGGTGAAATTTCCGGCCGAAGCAAACACCTCTATTCAATCTATCGCAAGATGGAGAAACGCAACGTCGAGTTTGAAGAGATCTATGACCTGATTGCCGTCAGAATTCTCGTTGACAGCATTCGTGAATGTTATGAAGTGCTGGGGGTGATCCATTCCGCATGGAAGCCGATCCCGGGGCGATTTAAAGATTATATAGCGATGCCGAAGGGGAACATGTACCAGTCCCTTCATACTACCGTGATAGGGCCGCACGGTGACCGTCTCGAGGTTCAGATCCGGACGCACGAGATGCACAGTGTTGCCGATGCCGGCATTGCGGCACATTGGAAGTACAAGGAGGGTAAGGGGTATGACGAGAAGGATGTCAAGCGCTTTGCCTGGCTGCGCCAGTTACTCGAATGGCAGCAGGATCTGCAGGATTCCAAAGAGTTCATGGACTCGGTCAAGGTTGAGCTGTTCACCGAAGAGGTCTATGTTTTTACTCCCAAGGGCGATGTAAAGGGGTATCCTAAAGGTTCTACGCCGATAGATTTTGCCTACAGTGTTCATACCGATATCGGGCATCGCTGTGTTGGCGCAAAGGTCAACGGCAAACTTGTCCCTCTCAAGTACGAACTGAAGAATGGCGATATTGTCGAGGTTATAACCTCGCCGCACCATACCCCCAGCAAAGATTGGCTCAAGATCGTCAAGAGCTCAAGGGCACGCAACAAAATCAGGGCCTGGATCAAAATTGAAGAGCGTAAGCGTAGCATCGTGCTCGGGCGCGAAATCTGTGAAAAAGACTTTCGCCGCTATTCACTTAATCTGCAGAAAATACAAAAAAGCGGTGAGTTCAAGAAGATTGCAGCCGAATTCGGCTATGCTGCAGACGAGGATCTGCTGGCGGCCGTTGGGTACGGGAAAATATCCAGCAACCAGATTGTGGCCAAGCTTCTTCCCGAAGAAAAATTGAAAGAGCGTGCCGAGCACAAGGAATCAAGGCTTGAGTCTGTTATCAACAAGCTGAAGGGTAAATCAAGCAGCGCAGTTGAAATAGGCGGTCTGGATGACGTGTTGGTGCGCTTTGGCAAATGTTGTAACCCGGTGCCAGGGGACGAAATCATCGGTTTTATCACGCGTGGCAAGGGGGTTACGGTGCATACTTCTGACTGCCAGTTCGCCCAGGAAAGCGATCCTGAGCGGCGTGTTGATGTGGCGTGGAGCAGGGGCAAGACATCTGTACTGCCGGTTAAAATCAGGGTGCTGTGCCATGATGTGAAAGGGATTCTTGCAACAATAACTCTGGCAATTACAAATTGTGAGGCAAATATTGCCAGTGCCCAGATTCAGAGCACGATTGACCAGCGCGGTGAAAATATCTTCGAGGTCAATGTTACCGATCTGGCCCATCTTCAGAAGGTTATGAATTCACTTATGAAAATTAAGGGTGTCATTAAAGTGGAAAGGATCAAACATTGAAATTGGAAATTCTGTCAACTGATACAGCTCCGGCAGCGATAGGACCCTATTCACAGGCGGTAAAATGCGGGAATATGCTGTTTTGTTCCGGTCAGATCCCGCTCGACCCGCTCTCCGGCGAGTTGGTCGCTGGTGACATAACCACGCAGGCCGAGCAGGTGATGAACAATATTGCTGCGGTACTCTCTGCGGCAGGCGTTGGTTTTGATGATGTCGTCAAGACAACCATTTATCTGGTTGATATGGCCGACTTTGCTGCGGTGAATGACGTGTACGGCCGTCGTTTCGCTGCGCATAAGCCGGCTCGCTCGACTGTTGCGGTAAAATCACTTCCACGCGCTGCAATGCTTGAGATAGAGGTTGTCGCCGCTCTGTAGGTTGTAGCAACGAAAAAAAGCCGCATCCCCTGGGGGGGTGCGGCTGCAATATCAAGCTGATCTGGTGCTGTTTAAAGGGATTTGGTAACGAATCCTGAACGAATGCAACGGGTGCAGACTTTTACGGTAGAGATACTGCCGTTGCTTTTTACCGCTTTGATTTTCTGAAGATTCGGATACCAGACAGTACGGGTTTTGTTATTCGCATGGCTGACATTGTTTCCGAAGCTTGGGCCTTTTCCGCAAATTTCACATTTTCTTGACATATTGTTGTCCTCCGTTGATTGCTGAAAAAAATCTTATAGCAGACTGTCTATGCTTGTTGCAAGGAAAATATAGGATAAGGCATGAATATTATCAAAGCAATACTCACATTATGCATCATTGGAGTCGTCGTAATAACGGCCCTGTTCATTGATTTTACCTACAAAACCTTCTCCTATCGTCAAAATACGCAGAAGGTGGATGCAATAGTTGTTTTGGCTGGTGGAAAGGGGCGCGTAGAGGAGGGGGTACGTCTTTTTCGTGAGTACCGTGCTAAGTATCTTTTTTTTGTCGGAGTTGACCCGTCTGTCATAAAGAGCGATCTGTATCGCCCAAAACATGGTGATCCTTCGGCCGATAACGTTATTCTTGAAAAAGCCTCCAGAAATACCCTTGAAAATTCAATTTTCGGGCGAGATCTGATTGTGCGCAGTGGGGTTCACTCAGTGCTTCTGATCACCTCTCGCTATCATCTCAAGCGTGCTTCCATCCTGTTTCGCAATTCTCTGCCAAGGAATATAACCATTATTCCGTATCCTGTTGACTCGGTAAATCTGAAAGAGTCCTGGTGGAACCATGGGGGCAGTTTTCAACTGCTGTTTCGTGAGTTTTATAAATACTGCATGTTCAGGGCCTTTTTTATGCTCGCCCCCGATGAACTACGACAAAGTGTGCTACCGGCCGTTTCCGGCGGTTGACACCCCTTTCATATTTAATTGCTATCTGCTATAGTTTACAACTAATTTTACAAACGAAAGGTTTTTTACCATGCGCTATATCAGTACCCGCGGCGGCATCAATCCGATTCCGTTTAAAGATGCAGTTATGATGGGGCTTGCCTCTGACGGCGGGCTGCTGCTGCCGCAATCCTATCCCGTTGTTACCAGAGAGCAGCTTGAGTCCTGGCGTGGGCTCAGTTATCCTGAGCTGGCTTTTGAGGTTATAGCACGTTTTGTCGATGATATTCCTGCCGTCGATCTTAAAGACCTGATATCGCGCTCTTACGCCACCTTTTCCCACCCGGAGGTAACGCCTGTTGTCAAACAGGACGGCGTCTATATTCTTGAACTGTTTCACGGTGTAACTCTTGCCTTCAAGGATGTTGCCCTGCAGTTTTTGGGCAATCTGTTCGAATATATCCTCGCGGAACGCAACCAGACATTGAACATCATCGGCGCCACCTCCGGTGACACCGGTAGTGCTGCAATTCATGGCGTCCGCGGCAAAAAGGGTATTTCTATTTTTATTCTGCACCCCCATGGCAAGACGTCTGCGGTTCAGGCGCTGCAGATGACCTCCGTCACCGATGCCAATGTTCATAATATTGCAGTGCGTGGCACCTTTGATGATTGTCAGGATATGGTGAAGGAGCTCTTCGGGGATCTGGAATTCAAGGAGAAATATTCGCTCGGCGCTGTCAATTCGATCAACTGGGCACGCGTGCTGGCGCAGGTGGTATATTATTTCTACGCCTGGTTGCGGGTCACTGACGAAACCGCTGCCCCGGTTAATTTTTCAGTACCCACCGGAAACTTTGGCGACATCTTTGCCGGTTATGTCGCAAAAAAGATGGGGCTCCCGGTCGATAAACTGCTGTTGGCGACTAATGAGAACAATATTCTGACCCGCTTCATCAACAAGTCTGATTATTCTCTCAGTGGAGTCGTTTCGACCGTTTCACCTTCGATGGATATCCAGATCGCTTCCAATTTCGAGCGTTATCTGTTCCATCTGTTTGCCGAAAATCCCGTCCGTGTTAAAGAAGCGTTCGCAGAGTTGAAAGAGCATGGTCGCGTTTCGTGCTCTCCCGGCGAAATGGCTCAGGTTCGAAATGATTTCTGCTCCGCCTCAGTTGACCAAGAAGCCACTCTTCAGGAGATACGGGATTTCTATGCAGAGACCGGTTACCTGCTTGATCCCCATACGGCAGTCGGCGTCAAGGCTGCTCTGGAGCTGTTGCCGCCTGATTCTGCCAGAATTTGTCTCGCCACTGCTCACCCGGCAAAATTCAGTGAAACGGTCGAAAAGTCACTTGGATTCCAGGTTCCTGTACCCGACTCAGTCAAGGAGCTCTACGGGAAACCAACCAGATGCGAGATCGTGGATGCCGATATAGCCAAAGTCCGTGAATTCTTCGTCGCTCACGTAGGGTAGATAGCCCCCCATGTCAGAAAAACGGAATATAGCCCGGGCCGCCGGAATCCTTGGCAGCGCCACGATGCTGTCCCGTATAATGGGTATGGTCCGGGATATGGTGGTGTCGCGTCTTTTCGGTGCTGGTCTGGCCACCGATGCGTTTTTTGCAGCTTTTCAGATTCCCAATATGCTGCGTCGTTTTTTTGCCGAGGGGGCTCTGACTTCCGCTTTTGTTCCGACCTTTTCAGCGACGCTCACCAAACGGGGAGATGACAAGGCTCGTGAGCTTGCCAATACTTGTTTTACCCTGCTTACGATTATCATGGCCCTTGTTACTCTGGCCGGAATCATCCTCTCTCCCCTCATTGTCAGCCTTATGTTCCCCGGTTTCAAAGCCGAGCCGGGGAAATTCGAATTAGCCGTCCTGTTAAATCGTCTGATGTTTCCTTACATATTCTTTATCAGCTTGGTCGCTCTCTGTATGGGCATTCTTAATACGTTGCGACACTTTTTTACACCCGCCATTTCGACCGTATTCCTGAATATTTCCATGATTGTCGCTGCCCTCTGTCTGCGCGGTTTTTTTGAGGCACCCATTACCGCCCTGGCGGTCGGTGTGCTGATCGGCGGGTGCATACAGCTGGCCTTGCAGCTGCCGGTCCTCTGGAAAAAAGGGTTTCCGCTCAAGCCGAATTTTAATTTCAGCTCTCCGGAAGTACGCTCCATCGCCCTGTTGATGCTGCCGTCAGTTTTCGGGGTAGGGGTGTACTACCTCAATATAATGGTCAGCGCCATCCTGGCGTCGCTACTGCCTCAGGGGAGCGTTTCATATCTGTATTATGCGCAACGGCTGTTCGAGTTTCCTCAGGGGATTTTTACGGTGTCAGTGGCGCAGGCGGTACTGCCGTCAATGAGCAGGCAGGCCGCCGCTGGTGATGTTGCCGCATTGAAGGAAACAATCTCATTCGGAGTGCGCTTGACGCTCTTTATTACCATTCCAGCCATGGCCGGCCTGATGGTCTGCTCTACACCGATTTTCAGCCTGATATTCATGGGGGGCGCTTTCGATTATCAAACCGCTGTCAACTCCGCCTCCGCGCTCCTCTACTACTCCGTAGGTCTCTCTTTCGTCGCCTTGACCCGAGTGCTGGCACCGGTCTTCTATGCTCTCAAAGATACGCGTACCCCTGTGATAACGGCTCTTATTACCTTTGTCATCAATCTGGGCTTGAGCCTCGTGTTGATGGGGCCGCTCAAGCATGGCGGCCTGGCTCTGGCAACGACGCTTTCAGCTTTCTGCAACATGCTGATGCTGCTCTGGTTATTGAGACGCAAGATCGGCTCTTTTGGAGGGAGTGGCATCATGTTGACCGCATTTAAATCAACTGCAGCATCAATGCCGATGGCGGCGGTGGTCTGGTACCTCTGCTCATTCATCGACTGGTCCCAGGCCGGGCATAAAATATTGAAGGGATCTGTTCTTGGTGGTTCCATACTCTGCGGAGGCGCCATATACATGCTGGCAGTGAAGCTGTTACGCTCTGAAGAAGCCCTTGATGCTTTAGCACTGGTGGGCAGGAAGCTGAAGAAAGGTTAGGTAATATATGTACTGCTCGTATTTTATGACGAGGTATGGATCCGGAAGTGTGTATGCCACCGATCTGGGGGTGGTAAAAGTTGAAATTCCGGATCTGAGCCGGTACCACGTGCCGGATGACAAGATATCGCCGGAGTTTGGCCCCTCCCGTCTGACCGCTCTCACTGCACAAATGCTGCTGAGGTACTTCCAGGGTGAGTGTGTTGATTTTACCGACACTCCGGTGTTTTTGGACGTTATGACGCCGTTTCGTCAGAACGTTCTCAATGCTACCAGACTCCTTAAATATGGTGAAATAAGCACCTATGGACAGATAGCGTGTGAGTGTGCTTCGCCGCATGCGGCCCGTGCGGTTGGTGGGGCGCTGGCTTCCAATCCGGTGCCGATTGTCATTCCCTGTCACCGTGTTGTTGCATCCGCTGGTCGCCTGACCGGTTTCTCTGCTCCCGGGGGTGAAAACACGAAGATGGCGTTGCTGAAAATGGAAGGTGTTGAATTCAAAGGGTTGTTGGTGGATGAAAAATGGATGGTTATGCACAGGAGGCCAAGAGAATAAAAAAATATTTTGCCGTTAAAAACGCTTGACAGCGTAACCCTCTATTTTTACTGTGAACAGCTATAAGTGACTGTAAATACAGATAAACAGAGTTGTATAAAAAAGTGGCATTTCGGATAAAACAGTTGCAAAAATATTACTTTTGCAGATCGTCAACATTGTTATCCACAGGTTGTCCACAAATTTTGTTGATAAGAATAACAACCCTGCAAAAACAGAGAGATATACAAAATTACTTGATTTTGTTGTCGCGTTCAGCGGATTTTGCCATTTCCCACAGTTTGTCCATATCTTCGAGGGTAGCTTGCTGCATCGGCACTCCCTGACGAAGCAACTCCGCTTCAACGTAACTGAAACGCTTCTGAAAGCGGCTTATGGTCTTACGCAGGGCCTCTTCCGGATTGAGATTTAAAAACCGTCCCAGATTTGCAATAGCAAAGAGCAAGTCACCCAACTCGTCTTCCATCCGTGTCGGGTCCCCACCATCCCATGCTTCTTCAAATTCGTGCAGTTCCTCCATGACTTTTGCGAATACCTGGTCGGAATGTTCCCAGTCGAAGCCGACCCGCGAAGCTTTTTCACTTATCTTATGGGCCTTCATCAGTGCCGGAAGGTGATCCGGTACACCTGAAAGGGCCGAGGGGCGCTCGTCCCCCTTCTCCAGTTTCTTGATCTTCTCCCAGTTTTCAATCTGCGCCTCGCTGTCCTTGATTTCGAGATCGCCAAACACATGCGGATGCCGCCGGATCAATTTAGCGCAGAGCGTGCTGATAATATCGTCCATGGTGAAGTCGCCCGACTCCTCTGCAATGGCGGCATGAAAAACCGGTTGCAGCAGCAGGTCGCCCAGTTCTTCTTTCAGGTGCTGCGGCGATTTCTCATCGATAGCTTCGATAACTTCGTAGGCCTCCTCCAGCAGGTAGCGGGTGAGGCTTTCATGGGTCTGTTCCGCATCCCATGGGCAACCGCCGGGGGCGCGCAGCTTTCGCATTATATGTATGAGCTGTTCGAATGTGTATGTCTGGTTCATGATGATTCCCTCCTGTAAATATTGTTCCCGGATAGTCTTACGTTACTTCGTTTATGTCGGTATGAAACGCTTTCAGGTTTGTTTTCCTGTCAGATATGCCTGCTGAGAGGATTCTTGTCAATGGAACAGGCCGAAATTATGTGGACAACGGATGATAAAGGATATTATGTTTGGTGCTTGACCAATACTTTGTCGCGCTGCAGGAATGTGCATGTCCACAGTTATACTTAGCGAAAATAGCTCGGTTACAATTCCCCCTGAAATCCTGAAAAAACTTGGCCTTGTTCCAGGTGATGCCCTTGTTTTAGAAGAGGCAAACGGAGAGCTCGTTGTCCGCCCTGTCCGCCCCGTTGTTGCAGCGTCCGTAAATGCGGCTCCGGCTCCCGGTAAATGCGTCAAAGAGGCGATCTCACGTAAAAATCTGGAAACCGGCATCCAGTATATTAAAGGGATCGGCCCGAAGTTGGCTGCGCTCCTTGAAAAGCGGGAGATCCGTACGGTTGAGGACTTGCTCTATCTGTTGCCGCTCCGCTATGAGGATCGTCGCCAACTGGTTCCAATTTCGTCACTCTGCCCCGGAGGTAACGCTGTTTTTTCCGGGGCGGTTTCATCTGTCAATGAAACCAAAACCAAAGGTGGTCGTAGCGTATTCGAAGCGGTGCTGCGTGATGACAGCGGCACGATCACCTGCAAGTGGTTTCATGCCAATGCACTCTGGATGAAACGAACCTGGAAGGTCGGGCGAGTCGGCGTTTTTAGCGGCGAGGTGAGTCAGTTCGGTTACCAGCGTGAAGTGCATCATCCCGATGTGGAGTGGCTTCCTGAAGGTGGCGATATAAATTCGCTGCTGGCCTCTGACCCGGCCAATTTCGGGAGAATCGTGCCGGTCTATCCGCTGACGGAGGGGATACATCAGAAAACGATGCGCCGGGTTATGCGCGAAGTCGTGGATGTTTTTCTGTCTAACATAGAGGGGGTTGTGCCTGCAGCACTCTGGCTCGCTGAATTTCCTCCACTCCGTCAGGCACTGGGGCAGGTACATTTACCACCTCCTGAAGCGGACCTTGCCGCTTTGAACCATGGAGCTACGCCGGCCCACCACGCCTTGGCGTTTGACGAGTTCTTCTTCTGGGAGCTGGGACTCGCCCTCAAGAAACAGGGAGTATTGAAGGAAGAAGGGGTCGCCTTTAAGGTGACCCACCGCTACACCAAAGAGCTGGTTCGTTTGCTTCCCTTTGAACTGACAGCCGCTCAACGGCGGGTATTGGCGGAAATAAAGGCCGATATGATGGCCCCACATCCGATGCACCGTCTGGTTCAGGGGGACGTGGGAAGCGGCAAGACCCTTGTGGCGTTGATGGCGGCGCTGATTGCCGTCGAGAACGGTTATCAGGTGGCTATTATGGCTCCGACCGAAATCCTGGCGGAACAGCACTGGCACACGATTCACCGCTGGTGCTCTCAAATGGGGATTGAGGTGACTCAGATAACGGCCGGGCTTAAAGGGAAGGCCAAAAAAGAGGCGCTGGCACGGGTAGCAGGCGGCACCGCCCAGATCGTTATCGGCACCCACGCGGTTATTCAGGAAAAAGTGGAGTTTGCGAATCTTGGCCTGGGGGTGATTGACGAACAGCACCGTTTCGGCGTTCTGCAGCGCGGCATCCTGAAGAAGAAGGGGGCCAATCCCGACATCCTGGTCATGACTGCTACGCCGATTCCGCGCACTCTCGCGATGACGCTGTTCGGAGACCTTGACCTGTCAGTGATCGATGAAATGCCGCCGGGGAGGATTCCGATTGAGACCAGAATCTTTTTTGAGTCACGTCGCATGCAACTCTATGATATGATCCGCGATCAGGTCCGCTTGGGACGGCAGGCGTACGTTATCTACCCGCTCGTCGAAGAGACGGAAAAGTCTGATCTGAAGGCTGCCAGTCAGATGGCGGAACATCTTCAGGCCGATATCTTCCCGGAATTACGGGTCGGCCTGCTTCATGGCAGGTTGAGTCCGGTGGAAAAGGAAGCGGTCATGGCCTCCTTTACAAACCGCGAGTTCGATATTCTCGTCTCGACCACGGTTATCGAGGTCGGTATTGATGTTCCAAATGCTTCGGTGATGGTGATAGAGCATGCCGAACGTTTCGGGTTGTCGCAGCTGCATCAGTTGCGGGGCAGGGTAGGGCGCGGCAAAGACAAGTCATACTGTATTTTGATGACGCCCGGAAAGCTGTCCGAAGATGGTGAGAAACGCCTGCGCGTGATGGAGTCAACATGCGACGGTTTCCGGATTGCGGAAGCCGATCTGGAAATAAGGGGACCGGGCGATTTTCTCGGCACCCGCCAGGCAGGCATGCCGGATTTTCGCGTTGCCAACATACTGAGAGACGGCAGTTTGCTGGAAAAAGCCCGCCAGGCGGCTTTTGATCTGCTGGAGAGTGACCAGAGGTTGAATCATCCGCTCCATGCTCCATTGCACGATGAGCTGCTGCGTCGCTGGGGTAAACGGCTGGAACTCGCGACAATAGGATAGGGACAGACATGCAGATTGTAACCGGCATGAACATATATGATAAAATTCTCGATGCATCGGTTGTCACCATCGGCAATTTTGATGGTGTCCATCGCGGCCATGCGGAGATTTTTGCTCACCTGAGGCGGAAAAGTTGTGACCGTGGCCTTCCCTCCGTTGTCGTCACCTTTGAGCCGCACCCACTAAAGGTTCTTGCACCTGAATCGGCCCCCTTGCTGATAACAACTTTTGAACAAAAAGCCGCGCTGATCGAGGAATACGGTATTGACTATCTGGTCGTTGTGCCTTTTTCCAAAGAATTCTCCCGACTGTCGGCACGTGATTTTGTGCTTAAAATTCTCTGCACGCCGCTCGGCATGAAGCATATCATTATCGGACATGATTACGCTTTTGGCAGGGGGCGCGAAGGGAGTTTTAAGACATTGGAGACTCTTGGGGGGCTGAACGGCTTTACCCTTGAAGATCTGCCTCCGATCGGAGATGAGGGTGTCATCTTCAGCAGCAGTCTGGTCAGATCGGCCGTAACCGATGGTGATGTAGATGCCGCAGCCAGAATTCTTGGACGCTATTACCGGATTTCCGGGACCGTCGTGCATGGGCGTGAGATCGGGCAAACCCTCGGATTCCCGACAGCTAACATATCTACAGCAAACGAACTGCTCCCCCCGGATGGCGTGTATGCGGTGATGGCCCAGGTTGATGGTCAACTTGTCAAGGGCGCGTGCAATATCGGCTTTAATCTGACATTTGGAGCCGAAACGCGCACGATCGAGGTGTTTCTGCTCGATTACTCCGGTCAGATTTATGACCACCGGATTGAAGTTCTTTTTGTGCAGAGATTACGATCTGTGCAGAGATTTCCTGATGTTGCCGCACTGAAGTGTGCCATAAGCCGGGATGTTAAAAATGCCCGCATCATACTGGAAAAGGTGGACGCTCATTATCTACGACTTGGCGGCAGATCGGAACCCTGTGCGTAATAAAATTGATCTTAAATTTTGGCTCGGAATCGGTGTCAGCCTGTTTTTCATGGTTCTGCTGCTCGATAAAATAGATTTTATAATGCTTGGCGCGGCTCTCCGCTCTGCTGATTACCGCTATATTTTTCTGGCCATTTTTTTTACGTTTGCAAATTATTTTATGCGTGCGGTGCGCTGGCATTATCTGCTTATTCCAGAGAAGTCAATTCCGCTTTCCTCACTCTATCCGGCTACTATTATAGGGTATATGGCCAATAATCTGCTGCCGGCCCGCCTGGGAGAGTTTGTTCGGGCATACACTCTTGCCCGGCAGGAGCAGCTTGAAACTCCCGCGGTTTTTGCTTCATTGGTGATAGATCGCCTATTTGACGGATTTTCGGTGCTATTTCTGCTTTTGGTGGCACTGTTTACGATTCAGCTCCCGGCGGGAATGGCTGATGCCGGAATTGCGCTAAGGGCTGGCGGGGCGGTCATGTTTATCATCTATTGCGGCGTCGTACTGTTTCTCTCTCTGCTGAAACGGCAGACCGTGCGAATGCTTTCAGCCGTCGGATATGCTCTGAAACCATTTCCAAAGCGCATTAGTGGTGCCATTATTCCGCTGCTCGGCTCATTCATTGGCGGCATCAGGTTGTCATCAAAGACGAGGCATTCTGTTGCACTGGTTACTACGTCAGCCGTAACCTGGCTGTTTTGCCTTATGTCGGTACATATGACGTTACGGTCGTTTCATATTAATCTGCCGCTGTCAGCTTCGATATTCATTTTAATCTTGCTTGTTTTTGCGGTTATGCTGCCCGCTTCTCCCGGTTTTATCGGCACGTACCATTATGCCTGTTACAAAGGGCTCGCAGTTTTCAACATCCCGGAGGCCACCTCCGTAAGTGTCGCACTGGTTATGCACGGCACCGGTTTTTTTCCGGTCATCATCGCCGGCCTCTATTATCTCTGGAAAAACAAGTTGTCTCTCAACCAACTTCAAGGGGCGGAAGAGTCCAGATGAGTGTCCCCGGATTCAAGAACATCAGGATGGATATTTTTCTGATTTTGTCATTCGTGTTGCCGTTTGCGCTGTACATGGCAACGCTGGCACCGTCGGTTACTTTTTTTGACAGTGGTGAATTTATGACTGCGGCCGCCTCGCTCGGCTCAGCGCACTCTCCCGGTTACCCCCTGTTTCTCATGTATGTCAAACCATTTACCTGGCTGCCGCTTGGTAATATCGCTTTTCGCATTAATGTTGCGACTGCGGTCTCTTCTTCGCTAGCCTGTCTGACCGTCTATGTTCTGACCTCCTTTCTGCTGAAAAAGGAGGTCCTGATTGAAAATCAGCGCTTCAATCAGGTTACGGTGAAGTTAGCCGCTCTGGCTGCAGCGGTTTTATTCGGCGTTACACCACGACTGTGGCTGCAGTCAAATCATGATAAGCCTTATCCGCTGCTGGCGTTTATTGCCGCGATTATCTTTTTTATGCTGCTAAAGTGGCAGGAACAGTACCGTGAAGGGGTCGAGCGCCCCTCGTATGTCTATGTGTGTACGTTTCTGGCCGGTTTGGCAATGGCGGTACATCAAACGGTCGTGCTTTTGCTGCCGGCCTGGTTTCTGATGATCACACTGACCGATTGGCGCATGGTGACAAGGGCGAAGGAGCTTCTTCTGGCGACCGCTTTTGCCCTCCTTGGTTTCTCTGTTCACCTCTATCTGCCGCTTCGGGCACTCAGCAAGCCCCTGCTTAACTGGGGCGATGTAACAACCGTGGATCAGTTTATGTGGCATTTTCTGCGCAAGGGGTATCCTTCCGAACCACCCATTCGCGACGTTGCCCTCCTCTGGGCTCAGGTCAGCGCATTTAACATACCGCGCGAGTTTACCTGGCTTGGGGCAGCGCTGGCGCTGCTCGGCCTCGTGCATCTCTGGAACAGGAACCGAACCGTTTTCATTGCCTATTTTGTCTCGGTTGCTACCTTCCTGCTCGTGATTGCCGGCTATTTTAATACGCGGATGGAAATGGTCTTTCTTACAGAAGAATTCTTTACGCCACTTTATCTGCTGACCGCTGTCGTTGTCGGGGTCGGCCTCTTTCGGCTGCTCGCGTATGCTGTTCGCACGGCACGTCTTCCTGAACATATTGGAGCCCCGGTTTACGGGGTTGTGGCGCTGCTTTTCTTTACGCTCCCTTCCGCACTCTGTGCCGTCAATTACTTTGAGAACGACCAGCACAAAAACTATATCGCCTTTGATTACGCTTCAAATTCACTGCGCTCATTGCCGCAGAATTCAATCCTGTTTACCTGGGGCGACAGCGGAGCTTTTCCACTCTGGTATCTGCAAGGGGTGGAACGGATGCGCGAAGATGTTGATCTGCCCCATACCCCGCATCTCGTCTTTGACTGGTATCTTGACTCACTGCCGCGCGTCTTCAAAGAGAGCAACCTTAGGAAATTTGACACGACCACTTTTGGTCCTGAAACCGCACTACGTATCGCCGTAGCTGAAAACATCGGTGTCAGACCGGTATATATCGATTTTTCTACCCGATATTCAACCGAATACGAGGAGTATCGTCCGGTTCAGCAGGGCATTGTTTACCGGATGCGGAAAAAAAGTGAGCCGTCCGGAGTACCGGATGTTTCGGTGTGGGACAATTATAACAACCGGGGTCTCATGGAAAAGCGCTCTTTTCTTGATCTGGACACCGGGAAAGCTATCCTGATTTATGCTAACAGCTACATGGAAATTGGTGAATATCTTGCCGGAATTAACAGGAACGAGGAGGCTGTCATGATGTTGGGAAAGGCTGAACAGATTTCACCCGATATGCGTAGTTTTGCCGATCAGGTCCGGACGCGTTATGGTTTGGGACGCTAAGTTGATACCTGCTGTGCAGGGAAGAACCCGCGTGATTTGTATTATTGGTGATCCGATCCGCCACTCGCTTTCGCCGGTAATGCAGAACGCCGCATTTGCTGCCGCACATCTCGACTATGTCTACATCCCTTTTGCCGTTACCCCTGAGAACCTGGGGAGTGCGGTAGTCGGGCTGAAGGCTCTTGGAGTATGTGGCTTTAATGTGACGATTCCACACAAAGCGACCATAATCCCTTTTCTTGACCGGCTTGATGAAAGTGCTGAAGCTGCTGGAGCCGTCAATACCGTGCAGCTGTCCGGTAACTCACTGGTCGGTTATAATACGGATGGAGACGGTCTGGTGGATTCTCTGCTGACCGACCTTGATTTTTCCCCAGGGGAGAAACAGATTCTTGTCGCGGGAGCAGGGGGCGCTGCTCGTGGTGCGATAGCGGCGTTGTGCCGTGCCGGGGCAAAAAGGATACTGATATATAATCGCTCCATTGAGAACGCGTTAGCCGTAATGCACGAGATGAATATCTGCTATCCAGAAACTCGTGTTGAAATTGTTCGGCAGGGACAGGTAAATCGTGAAACTCTTGGTGCGACCTGCTTACTCCTTAATACTACCTCACTTGGCATGAACGGTGAACGGATTGAAGGCATTGACCTTTCCGAGCTGCCGGCTGGTGCCAGGGTTTATGACATGGTGTATTCACGCGCCGGTACAGCGCTTGTTAAAGAGGCTGCTGCAATCGGTTTGCGGGCTGCCAATGGTTTAGGCATGCTTGTGGCTCAGGGAGAGCGCGCCTTTGAAATATGGACCGGGCAGAGGCCGCCGGTGGGCATTATGCGCCACGCTTTGGATCTGATTTGACCCCCTTAACTACAGCTTGACAATAACCGGCATTCTCCATACTATGGCGATTTAAGATATGTACATGGAGTAATCATGCAGTCGAATCGGCTTGGAGAAATCCTTGTAAAAAATAATCTGCTTAACCGCGATCAGTTGAGTAAGGCGCTGGAAGAGCAAAAACTCTCCGGCAACCAGCTTCGTCTCGGTTCAATTCTTATTAGCCAGAAACTTCTTACGGAGGAAGAGCTTACCTCTTTTCTGTCCAAGCAGTATGGTGTACCGAGTGTTAATCTTGCCGACTATGAAATAGAACCAGCCGTCATAAAAATCATTCCGCCGGAAGTTGTTCAAAAGTACCAGCTGCTGCCGGTTAACAGGGCTGGGGCGACTCTTATCATCGCGGTAAGCGATCCTTCCAACCTCTTTGCAATTGAAGATATAAAGTTCATGACCGGCTACAACATTGAAATGGTTGTGGCATCAGAACGCGACATTAAAGCCTCTATAGACAAGTATTACGATCAATCTGCTTCGCTTGCTGATGTCATGAGTGATCTGGATGTCGAAGATCTTGAAATTATTGGCGATGAAGAGCAGGTTGACGTCGGTTCTCTGGAACGTGCGACAGAGGATGCTCCGGTTGTCAAGATGGTCAATGCCATTTTGCAGGACGCCATCAGGAAAAAAGCCAGTGATATTCATGTGGAACCGTACGAAAAGCTTTTCAGGGTACGCTACCGGATCGACGGCATTCTCTATGAAGTCATGAAGCCGCCTTTGAAGCTTAAGAACGCGATCACTTCTCGTATCAAGATCATGGCGGAACTTGATATCGCTGAACGGCGACTCCCGCAGGACGGTCGTATCAAGATCAAGCTGGGCGGGGGGAAGGACATGGACTTCCGTGTCTCATGTCTCCCCACCCTGTTTGGTGAAAAGATTGTCATGCGTCTTCTTGACAAGGGTAACCTGCAAACGGACCTGACCAAGCTGGGATACGAACCGGATGCCCTGGCTCATTTCATGAGGGAAATACACAAGCCTTTCGGGATGGTGCTGGTTACCGGACCAACCGGTAGTGGCAAGACTGTTTCCCTCTATTCGGCTATAGCCGAACTGAACAAAGTATCGGAAAACATATCCACGGCAGAGGATCCGGTCGAATTCAACTTTGCCGGGATTAATCAGGTCCAGATGCACGAAGACATCGGCCTCAATTTCTCTGCTGCGTTGCGCTCATTTCTCCGCCAGGATCCTGACATAATCATGATCGGTGAGATACGCGATTTTGAAACAGCTGAAATTGCCATCAAGGCGGCTTTAACCGGCCATATGGTTCTGTCTACACTGCATACCAATGACGCACCGGCTACCATAAACCGTCTGCTTAACATGGGGATTGAACCGTTTCTGGTCGCTTCGGCTGTTAATCTGATCACCGCCCAGCGTTTGGCGCGGCGTGTCTGCAGCGAGTGTAAACAACCGGAGGATATCCCGGTGCAAGCATTAATAGATGCCGGTGTATCTCCTGATGAAGCGTCGTCATACGTCTGTATGCGCGGGACCGGATGTCCCACCTGCAACAACACCGGGTACAAGGGGCGTGTCGGCTTTTACCAGGTAATGCCGATGCGTGAGGAAATCAAGGAATTGATCTTGAACGGCGCCAATACAGCTGAAATTAAACGTGAATCAATGCGAATCGGCATCAAAACAATGCGTCAGTCAGGCTTGACAAAGCTTAAGGAGGGGGTAACCTCCTTCGAAGAAGTGTTGAGAATAACTGTTTCTGACGACTAAACCGGGGGGCTCGTAATGCTCAACCTTCATCAGCTATTGAAGATTCTTGTTGAATCAAATGGTTCCGATCTCCATATAACGACCAATTCACCCCCGCAAATGCGCGTTGATGGACACCTGTTGCCGATGGATTTCCCCCCCATGAACCAGGTGGAAACAAAACAGCTTTGCTACAGTGTGCTGACCGACGCTCAAAAGCACAAGTTTGAAGAAGAAAACGAACTGGATCTTTCGTTCGGTGTGAAGGGGCTTTCACGCTTCAGGGGAAACATGTTTATTCAACGGGGTGCCGTTGCCGGTGTCTTCAGGGTCATTCCGTACAAAATCATGACCTTCGAAGAGTTGGCTTTGCCGCCGATAGTGCCGGAACTGGCTGCCAGGCCACGTGGTCTTATCCTGGTCACCGGACCCACAGGAAGCGGCAAGTCGACGACGCTGGCGTCAATCGTTGATTACATCAACATCAACCGGCGTGAGCATATAGTAACCATTGAGGACCCGATAGAATACCTCCACCCCCACAAAGGGTGCCTGGTAAACCAGCGTGAAGTTGGTGCCGATACCAAAGGATTCAAAAACGCCTTAAGATATGTATTGCGGCAGGACCCGGACGTTGTTCTGGTCGGTGAGTTGCGTGACCTGGAGACAATCGAGGCGGCACTTACGCTTGCTGAAACCGGTCACCTCTGTCTTGCTACATTGCATACCAATTCATGCGCCCAGACGATCAACAGGATAGTTGACGTTTTTCCACCCTATCAGCAGACGCAGATCAGGGCGCAGCTTTCTTTCGTGCTTGAAGGTGTATTGTCACAAACATTGATACCCAGGATGGGGTCAAAGGGGCGCGCCCTGGCCCTCGAAATTATGGTGCCGAATGCCGCCATCCGGAATCTGATACGCGAAGACAAGGTTCACCAGATCTATTCCCAGATGCAGATAGGACAGGATAAATTCGGGATGCAGACCATGAATCAATCTCTGTTCCATCTCTTTCAGAAACGCATGATTTCGCTTGAAGAGGCGCTCGGACGTTCGCAGGACCCGGAAGAACTCAAACAGATGATCAGCAATCCTGCGTCAGGTATGCAACGCCGTCCTCAGATGCACTGAATTGATGAAGGAGAACCGTAATGCCTAAATTTAACTGGGAAGCTCGTACAAGAACCGGTGGCGCACAAAAAGGCGTCATCGAGGCGGCCACTGTTGATATCGTTGAAGCACAGCTTAAAAAATATGGTTTCAGCAATATAAAAATAAAGGCTGAGGCCAAAGCCCTCAGTTTCAAGCTGCCGAGTTTTGGCGGTGGTAAAAAAATAGACGAAAAAGACCTTGTCATTTTTACACGGCAGTTTTCAACCATGATTGACTCCGGACTGCCGCTTGTCCAATGTTTGGAAATTTTGGCAAGTCAGCAGGAAAACAAGGCCTTTCAGGAAATACTGTACAAGGTCAAGGAAAGCGTTGAGAGCGGTTCCACTTTTGCCGACGCGCTGGGCAAACACCCGAAAGCATTTGACCAGCTGTTCGTGAACCTTGTGGCTGCCGGTGAAATAGGCGGTATCCTGGATACGATCCTGACGCGTCTGGCCGCCTATATTGAAAAGTCGATGAAATTGAAAAAACAGATTAAGGGGGCCATGGTCTACCCCATTACGATTATGTCCATTGCTGTTGTGGTCGTCGGCGTCATTCTTGTTTTTGTTATTCCGACTTTTGCCAAGATGTTTACCGAATTCGGCGGCGAGCTGCCGGCACCAACCAGATTCGTCATCGGTCTCAGTAATTTTCTTGTTAAATACATTGTGGTTCTCATTGCCGGTTTCTATGCGATTGTCTGGGCAATAAAAAAATATTATTCTACGCCGCTCGGGCAGAAGAACATTGACCGGATGGCACTTAAAGCGCCGATTGTCGGCCCGCTGATCAGAAAGGTTTCTGTGGCAAAATTCACCAGAACACTGGGCACCATGGTCAGTTCCGGTGTGCCTATCATGGATGGCCTTGAGATCGTCGCTAAAACTGCCGGCAATAAAATAGTCGAGGAAGCTATTTATTCTGTTCGACAGGCGATCTCAGAGGGTAAAACCATGGCGGAACCGCTGGCTGCGTGCGGGGTTTTCCCGCCGATGGTGGTCCAGATGATTTCTGTCGGTGAAGCGACCGGTGCCATGGACGCCATGCTGAACAAGATCGCGGATTTTTATGATGACGAGGTTGATGATGCCGTAGGGGCGATGACCGCCATGATGGAACCGTTACTGATGGTGTTCCTGGGGACGACTGTCGGCGGCCTGGTTGTTGCCATGTACCTCCCAATCTTCAAATTGGCCGGGGCTGTTGGTGGCTGATAGCATTGGTTCGGAACGAAGGCTCAGGCTCTTCATCTATGCCAGGATTATAGTCTATTTTCTGTTTCTCGCGTCAACTCTGCTTTTAAAAGTTCAGACACCTTTTTTAGAAACTGAACGCTATCAACCAGGTATCATCAGGTTGATGGCGTTTTCTTTTTTTTTCTCTCTATCCTCTCTCCTTGCACTTAAAAGGCAAAGGTTTACTCCTTTCCTTACCTACTTACAGGTCATCTGGGATCTGTTATTTGTAACAGTGCTTCTCCTGTTTACCGGCGGAATTTTAAGCCCGTATTCGTTTCTGTATCTCCTGTCAATAATGATTGCCGGCATGCTGCTTGGCCGCCGGCAGGCTCTTTATACCGCATCGCTGTGTGGTATTCTGTACGGCGCGCTCGTTGATTTTCAGTACTTCGGCTACCTTTCTTTCATCGGTTTAAGCCAGGAAGATGCAAATCAGGTTGGCGCCTTACGGCTGTTATACACAATATCATTTAACCTTATCGCCTTTGGATTAACCGCATTTATTACCGGACTGTTGGCAGAGCGTGCCCGGTTGAGTGAGGAGGCCCTCCAGCGCTCTTCAATTGATTATTCCGAACTGGATCAATTGAATTCAGCCATTGTTGCCCATAGTGAGAGTGGGCTTCTGACGACAACAGTTTCAGGGCGGATCCGTGTTTTTAACCCCTATGCTGAAGCTCTTGTTGGAATCAGTCAGTCTGATGCCTATGATAAGCCGATTGTATCGATATTTTCGCATTTGTCGGATTTGCCTGCTCTGCTTGATCAGAAAAGTAACTCTAAAAAACGTGAGTTTGAGTATAAAGCCTGTGACGGTAACGTTATGGCCTTGGGGTACCGTGTTGCCAGTTTTAATGACAGTAATGGCAAACTGGCGGGTTATATTGTCAACTTCAGGGATATTACTCATATCCGGCGTATGGAAGCGGCCCTCAAAAAAGCGGATCGGCTCGCGGCTCTTGGCGAGCTTTCAGCCCGCATGGCACACGAAATACGCAATCCGCTCGCGGCATTGTGCGGGTCGGTTCAACTGCTGTCGAGTGCCACAGATATAAAGGAACACGATGCCAGGCTTCTGGCAATTGTTACCAGGGAAGCAGCGCGTCTTGATACGTTGATATCGGAGTTTTTGATGTATGCGAGACCCTCGCAGCCGCAACTTCAAAAGATACCGCTGCATGCGTATATTGAGGAAGAGTTTTTTTTTCTGGCTCAGGACCAGCGGTTAGCGGCCATAACACTGCAGAATATTGTACCAAAAACAGCAGAAGTTACTGCTGATCCGAACCAGCTTCACCAAGTCTTCATTAATCTGCTGCAAAATGCCGCCGATGCAATGCCGGATGGTGGTGAGATCAGGGTTGCACACGGGATGACCTCTGACACGGTCAGTATCAGCATTACTGATACCGGGCCGGGAATAGCGGAAGATGCCATGCAGCACCTTTTTGAACCATTCTGGACGACCAAGTCAGCCGGAACGGGACTTGGGCTGGCAATAAGCTATCGTATTATTGAAGCTCATGGCGGGTCTATATATGTTGAAACACCACCTGACGGCGGTTGCAGGTTTGTCATCACTCTACCAGTACGAAGTATCTAATCTATTGATTATGGCGTAGTTAAACAGTAGGTGATGTCGTGCAATGACATTGACCTATACTATTTTAGGAGGCGGTACGGATGTTCCGTAATCTTGTTTTGAACAAAAAAATGATGTTGATTGTGCTGGTTTCAATTTCGGTTGTACTCTACGGGATGGACTATGTCCTCCTGGGAAGCGCAAAAGAGTTAACTGTCTGGTTTTTGGGTAACCTCGCATTTTTACCTGTGTATGTCATAATTGTCACCCTGCTGATTGAAAGTGTGCTTAAGGAGAGAGAGCGCCAATCAATCATGCGCAAACTGAATATGGTTATTGGAGTCTTTTTCAGTGAAGTTGGTAACCGGCTGCTTAAAGAATTGTCTGTCTATGTTGTTGCCTGTGATGATCTGAAGCGGCATTTACTGATAAACGGTACATGGAAGGAACAGGAGTTTTCCACGACACTGGAATACCTGAAAAAAAACGAAACCAAAATTGAGTCTGGCCATTGTGAAAAGCGTGGATTAAAGATGTTTCTTGTCGAAAAACGTAGTTTTCTGGTTAGTCTGCTGGAAAATCAGAACCTGCTTGAGCATGAGGAGTTTACCGATCTGCTCTGGGCAGTTTTTCACCTTGTAGAGGAGCTTGAGGCTCGGGACAGTTTAGAAAATATGCCGCAGAGTGATGTTGATCATATAAACGGCGATATCAAACGCGTATTCGGGCACCTTTCCCGTGAATGGGTTATGTACATGCAGCATTTAAAGTGTGACTACCCGTATCTATTCTCCCTGGCTGTCAGGCTCAACCCGATGATCGACTCACCAGACCCAATTGTATACTGATACCCGCGCTAAATGCTGGCGGGGATGCATATAGCACCATTCCCTTGACAAGTGGCAGCGTGCTCTGGTAATCACATAGGCATCAGGGCGTTTAGCTCAGCGGGAGAGCACTGCCTTCACACGGCAGGGGTCGCAGGTTCGAACCCTGCAACGCCCACCAAAAACAAATCAGAGCCGGATCATTGATCCGGCTCTTTGCGTCTGTGGTCCCATCGGTTCCGTGATGGTGGTAATAGCGTGCTCCGCTCGTGTACCTAAATGCGTTGCAAATTAATGATGGCACTACTAATATATCAAGCAGTTATGGTGGCTATCTTTTCCGGCCTGTTGAAACTGCAAGGCTTTGTTTTGCCCCTTTGCCTCGCCTAATGTGTTTGAATACGCTAAAATCCAGTATTTCGCATTTAAGGAGATGCTATGATCGCACCCATGCTGATCGCCAAGAACGCCACCACGGATATTTTCCTGCTGCCTCAGATGGCCAACCGTCATGGCCTCATCACCGGCGCTACCGGCACCGGCAAAACGGTCACCCTGCAAATGCTTGCCGAGCATTTTTCCTCCCTCGGCGTTCCCTGTTTCATGTCGGATGTGAAGGGTGATCTGGCGGGCGTGTCGCAGCCGGGCGGCGGCAACGCCAAGGTGGCTGAGCGGGTGGAGGCGCTCAGGCTTGAGGGTTTTGTTCATCAGGAGTACCCGGTTACGTTGTGGGACCCGTTCGGCACGAGTGGGCATCCGGTGCGAGCCACCATCTCCGACATGGGGCCGTTGTTGCTTGGACGTATGCTGGACCTCAACGAAACCCAGAACGGTGTCCTGAACCTGGTGTTCAAGGTTGCTGATGACAACGGCCTGTTGCTGCTGGATCTGAAAGATCTCCGCGCCATGCTCGCTTTTGTCGGCGAAAATGCCAAACAGTTCACCACCGATTACGGCAACGTGTCAACCGCCTCCATCGGCGCGATCCAGCGCGGCCTGTTGACGCTGGAAACGCAAGGTGGCGAACAGATCTTTGGCGAGCCGATGCTCAATATTGCCGACCTGATCCAGACCGACCGCGGCCTCGGGGTCATCAACATCCTCTCGGCAGAAAGGCTGATGCAGTCGCCGAAGCTTTACGCCACGTTGCTGCTCTGGCTGCTGGCCGAGCTGTTCGAAAACCTGCCCGAAGTGGGGGACCTGGACAAACCGAAACTGGTGTTCTTTTTCGATGAAGCCCACCTGCTGTTTGCCGATGCGCCGGCTGCACTGGTGGAAAAAATAGAGCAGGTTGTGCGCCTGATCCGCTCGAAAGGCGTGGGTGTGTACTTCGTTACCCAGAATCCGGCCGACGTGCCGGACAAGATTCTATCGCAGCTCGGCAACCGGGTGCAGCATGCACTGAGGGCATTCTCCGTGCGCGACCAGAAAGGTGTCAAAGCGGCTGCTGAAACCATGCGCGACAACCCGGACCTGGACGAAGCCGCAACCATTACCGAACTGGGGGTGGGGGAGGCGCTGGTTTCCTTTCTCGACGAGAAGGGGCGCCCCGGTGTGGTTGAACGCGCCTTTATCGTGCCGCCGCAGGGGCAGATCGGACCGGTCAGCGATGCCCAGCGCCGGCAGTTAATGCAAAACTCGCTTGTTGCCGGCGCTTACGACAAAACAGTCGATCGCGAATCGGCCCATGAAATCCTCAAGGCACGCGCCAATCAGGCAGCCGAAGCCGCCGCACCCCAGGCTCAGAACGAACAGGCCGAAAATGCGGCGTCTTCTGGCGATAGTAGTGGCGAATTAGGAGGTCTGCTGGGGGATATACTGGGTGGCGGCGGTGGTCGGGGCGGTCGTCGCGAAAGTGCTGTTGAAGCGCTGACTAAATCCGCTGCCAGGGCTATCGGCAGCCAGGTCGGCCGTTCCATCATCCGTGGCGTGCTGGGCAGCCTGTTCGGCAGTAAACGCTAGCAGAGAGCGGCATTTCTTGAACAATATTCAGTATCTTACGGTAACAGCCCGCTCAAAGCGGGTTTTTACTTTCAGCCAAGTAAACAGAGCGGGCGCAGCAAAGGACCGGACGTTATATGAAAATTCTGCATACATCTGATTGGCACATCGGCCGCGCGCTGTATGGGCGCAGACGCTACAAGGAATTTGAACAGTTTCTTGACTGGCTGATCGGCTGCATTGAGACCGAAGGGGTTGAGGTGCTGCTGGTTGCCGGTGATGTCTTTGACAACGGTACGCCGAGTAACCTGGCGTTGGAGCTTTACTACCGTTTTCTCTGCCGTTGCGCCGCTACGGGGTGCCGCCACGTTGTCGTCACGGCGGGCAACCACGATTCTCCGTCGCTGCTTAATGCTCCGAGGGAGGTGCTGCGTTTTCTTAATGTCCACGTGGTCGGCTCCATGACTGAGGCTGCTGAAGACGAGCTGGTTGTGCTGGATGACGCCGCCGGCCGTCCCGCGCTGATTGTCTGTGCCGTCCCGTATCTGCGCGACCGGGATATCCGTCGCGCCGAGGCCGGCGAAACATTTGAAGACAAGGGACGCAAGCTGGTGGAGGGAATCAGCGACCATTACCGCGAGGTCGGCGCGGCGGCTGTGAACAGACGTCGCGAGCTTGGTGGCGATCTGCCAATTATTGCCATGGGGCACCTTTTTACGAGCGGCGGTCAAACCGTCGAGGGTGACGGAGTGAGGGAGCTGTACGTAGGCACTCTTGGTCAGGTCCGTGCCGATATCTTCCCCGACTGCTTCGCGTATCTGGCCCTCGGGCATCTTCACGGGGCGCAACGCGTGGGCGGCTCGGATGTTCGCCGTTATTCGGGGGCGCCGATCCCGATGAGTTTCGGCGAGGCCGGGAGAGGCAAGATCGTTATGGCGGTGAATGTCTCTACCGACTGCGTTTCTGTGGAGGAAATTCCGATCCCGAGTTTTCAGCAGCTAGAAACTGTGCGCGGCGACTGGAAGCATATCAGCGCTCGTATCTCCGCCTTGAAAAACAGCCGTTCTTCGGTATGGCTTGAGGTTGTGTACGAAGGTGCCGATGTCATCGGTGATCTGCAGGAGCGGTTGCGTGAACTTGTTGACGGAACAACGCTGGAAATACTCCGCGCCAAAAACATGCGTCTGGTTGAGCGGGTTATGAGCCGGATGGCGACGGAAGAAACTCTTGACGACCTCACCGTTGACGATGTGTTCGCCCGCTGTCTTGCCGCCCATGAAGTCCCACAGGAACAGCAGGGGGAACTGGTCGCGGCTTTTCACGAGGCGGTTGCCGCACTGCATGAAGATGATACCGTGGGAGAACTATGAAAGTCCTCCGTCTCTCCTTCAAAAATCTTAATTCCCTTGCCGGTGTCTGGGAAATTGATTTCAAGCACCCGGACTACGTTTCCAGCGGCATCTTTGCCATCACCGGGCCGACCGGTGCCGGGAAGTCAACGATCCTCGACGCTATCTGCCTGGGCCTGTACGGTCAGACCCCTCGCCTGAGCAGAATCACCCAGAGCGAAAACGAAATTATGTCTCGGCAGACCGGTGAATGCTTTGCCGAAGTTGAATTTGAAACAGCCAAAGGGCGCTTTCGCTGCCACTGGAGCCAGCACCGCTCGCGCAAACAGGCAGACGGGCAATTGCAGTCACCGCGTCATGAGATCGCAGTGGCGGAAACCGGGATTATCCTCGAATCAAAATTGAGAGCGGTGGCCGAAAAGGTAGAGGATGTCACCGGCATGGATTTCGATCGCTTCACCCGTTCGATGCTGCTGGCGCAGGGGGGCTTCGCCGCTTTCCTGCAGGCCCGCCCCGACGAGCGTGCCCCTATCCTGGAACAGATCACCGGCACCGCGATCTACAGCCGGATTTCGGTCAAGGTTCACGAGCGCACGACCGAAGAGCGCAAGCGCCTGGCTGAGTTGCGTGCCGAGCTTGGCGGCATCATACTGCTGTCTCCTGCAGAGGCGGACGTGCTGTTTCTCGAACTGTCCGAACTGCAGCGGAAGGAGGTCTGTCTGACCACTGATGTTGCTACTCTCCGCGAAGCCCAGTCCTGGCGGGAGCGTATTGCGGCTCTTGAGGGTGAGCTGCTGCAGCTGGAGCAGGAGCGGCTTGCTTTAGAGGAGAGAAAAGCAGCGGCAGTGCCGCAGCTGGAGCGGCTGGAGATGGCCGGTCGTGCCCTTAAGCTGAGTGGCGATCATGCTCATATCTTGTCGCTGCGAACCATGCACGAGAGAGAACAGGGTGAATATAACGCCTCCATGGAGCGGCTCCCGCAGCTGCAGCTTGATTGGCAGGCGGCTTTTGAGGCGCTGGAACAGGCCGAGGCGGATCTGGCAACAGCCCGGGGCGTGCAGGTGCAGGAGGCAGAGCTGATCCGGATGACGCGTGAACTTGATGTCAGGATCGGTGAAGTGCAGAACCGGCTACAGGGTATAGCGGCTGATAGCGAAAAAACTGCGCGGCAAACGGACGGCTACCGCCGGGAAATTGCAGGGTGCGCCCAGCGTATGGACGATCTCGGCATGGAGCTGCAGGTGGTGACGGCGTTTCTTGACCAGCATCATGCTGATGCGGGGTTGGCCGGAGCGTTGACCGGCATTGAACAGCAGCTGAAGGCGCTTAAAACCCTTAATACCCGGTGCGGTGCCATGCAGGAACGGCTCGTCCGGCATTCCTCTCTGGTCGAGAATGCCAAGCGTGAGCAGGGCCGCGCCGACAGCGTGTGGCTGGTGGCACAGCAGGCTGCCACCGCGGCTGAACAGAGGGTGGCGGAGCTACATGCCGAACGTGAAGCGCTGCTGCAGGGGCGTGATCTCTCTGCGTGGCGAGGCGAGGCAGAAAATCTCGCTACCCGGCAGAGCCGCTTCGGAGCGCTGCAGGAAACCGTGGCCAGGATTGGCGATGATACCGCGAAGCTGGCGGAGCTGACGTTACGCCAGGAAGGACTCGCACAGAAGCACCAGGGTCTGGTGAAGCAGGAAGCGGCGTTGGTCGGGGAATGCGAGCTGCGTGAGCAGATAGCCCGCCGTTTGCAGGATAATGTCGTATTGCTCAATCGTGTCCGCAGTCTGGAGGATGACCGCCGGCAGCTTGTTGATGGCGGTCCGTGCCCGCTCTGTGGTGCCGCTGAACATCCGTATGCCGCCGGGAACATTCCCCCGCTTGACGAGGCGCAGAAAGAGCTGAAACTGGCTCTGGAATCTGCCAAGCTGACGGGTGTGCAGCTTGGCAATATCAGACAGGAGCTGGTCGCTATCGGCAAGGACGTGCAACAGGCAGGGCAGGAGCAAGGCGAACTTCAGCATCGACTGGAGCGTGATGGTACATTTTGCGCCGAGGTATCGGCCGAACTGGGAATCGCCTTCAAAGTGTGCACCAGTGCCGAAGTGCATGAGGTGTCGGACGCCATCAGGCATGAGTCGGATGCAAACGGCGAGGCTCTTGCCGGCCGGCGCGCCATTATCCAGAGTGCCGAACTGCAGGAACAGGAAGAACGGAGCGCTCAGTCGGTTCTTGCCGGGGCCAAGGACGATCTGGCAGGGTATGATAAAACGCGCTTGGCCGCACAGCTGGGACTGGAAAATGCCCTGAGGGAGCGTACGAGTCTGGATGGTGAAACTGTCTCTCTGCAGGCCGATCTTGCCCGGGTACTGGAGGAGGTCGGGAGCGCGGTTGCGTTGTATGGCTGCAGCAATGTCGTTCCGGAGAGGTCGGATGAACTGCTGGCGGTTCTGACCGCGCGCAACAGCAGTTATGTCCAACAACTGCAGGCCCGCGAGTTTCTGCAAAGCAGGCGCACGGAAGTTGTCGCCGAGCGGGGTAAGCAGCTCGCTCTGCTGGCAGAGTCGGAAAAAACCATCATTGATCAGGACCAGCAGCTGCGGGACACAAGAATAGAGCTGGAGGGAGTGGTGGAGCAGCGGCTGGAGCTGTTTGGCGAACGCAATCCGGATAACGAGGAAAAAAGGCTGGCCGCTGCGCTGACAAAGGCGGGTGATGTTCGTGAAGCGGCACTCCAGAAGCAGAACCGTCTTCAGGGTGAACGTGATGGTTTAAAACAGCAGCTTGAACGCTTGACGCAGTCGCTTGAGCGGAGTGATGAACAGCGGTCCGGTCTGAAAACGGCTTTCACGCTGCGCCTCGCCGAGTCCGGTTTTGGCGATGAAGCTGCTTATCTGCAGGCGTGTCTGCCACAGGAGCGTTTCGACGAACTTGCCAAAAAAGCTGACATCCTGCGAACGGAGGAGACCGCGCTGCAGGCGCGCCGTGAGGATCGCGGCGCCTCTTTGGGGGGGGAGTTGGGCAGGAATCTGACTGATAAACCGCTTGAGATGATCCGGGAGGAGTACACAGCCTTAACGGGGCAGTTGCACGAACTGCAGAAGGGGGCGGGGGGGCTTGAACAAAGAGTGCAGCAGCATGCCGAACAGCAGCAGCGCCACCAAAGCCGGCTTCAGGCTATTGAGAACCGGAAGGGGGAGTGCGACCGCTGGGAACGACTGCACAGCCTCATCGGTTCCGGTGACGGCAAGAAATTTCGCAATTTTGCTCAGGGGTTGACCTTCGAGCTGATGGTTGCCCATGCCAACCGCCAGTTGCAGAAAATGAGTGACCGCTACATCCTGACCCGTGACAGCAGCGAACCGCTGGAATTGAACGTTATTGACAACTATCAGGCGGGGGAGATCCGCTCTACCAAGAACCTTTCCGGCGGCGAGAGCTTCATCGCCAGCCTCGCCCTGTCGCTGGGTCTCTCCAGCATGGCGAGCCGCAACGTGCGCGTTGATTCCCTGTTTCTTGATGAAGGTTTCGGCACACTTGACGAGGATGCTCTGGAAACCGCTCTGGAAACCCTTTCCGGGCTGCAGCAGGATGGTAAGCTGATCGGTATCATCTCCCATGTACCGGCACTAAAAGAGCGCATCGGCACCCAGATCCAGGTAGAGTCCGGCAGCGCCGGGCGCAGCAGCCTCAGCGGGCCGGGGTGTCGGCGGGTTTTGTGAGGTGTTACGTTTGGTAATCGATGTGCCGCCTGTTATGTGCCAAAATATGACATATATGTTGACTTACGATTGTGTGTTGAAGTATTAAGTAACGTTCTCATGTACGTCCCTCTTCGAACTACCGGTACATCCCCATTACATGACTAATCGTTACGAGGCCCACGTGTATACTAATCCTGTCGTTACTTTAATCCCCAAGCTATCCGGGCTGATTGTCCGTTTTTCTTGTGCCGTGCTGTTATTGCTGCTGACACTCCATACAGAGACATCCGCGAGTTCACTCTCTCTGTCCGGCCGTGAACCCCTTCTGTCTCCCTACGCCGTTGCCAGCTTGAGCGGCTCTGCAAGCGGAGTTGCCACCAGCCAGGACGCAGAGATCAGAAAAGGGATCTTTGCGAACAATACATCCGCCCGTACCAAGGCGACAGCGGCTCCCGCTGCTGAAACTGATACCCATGAAACGCAGGCTTACAAATCGGTGCTGGAAAATCGGGCCCCGGACTGGGATGGTATCTGGAGAGATTCCGGTGTTCTCTTTGGCGCTCAGGCTGTGGCTGCCGGTATAACTTTATTAGCGCCGGAGAGCGTTTCCGGTTGGAGTGCCGAGGAAAAAAGGAACAGTTTCAAGAAGTATGGTAACAATTTTGTGCATCCTGTCCTTGATAAAGATAAATTCTATATCAACTATATCCTCCATCCATATTGGGGAGCTACCTATTATACCCGTGCAAGAGAGCGTGGTTTTGATAAAAGCTCTTCGTTTGTTTACTCGACGCTGATGTCGGCTTTGTACGAGTTCGGTTCCGAGTGTTTTTACGAGAAGCCATCCATTCAGGATCTGATTGTCACACCTGTGGCCGGTTCCCTTCTAGGTGCCTACATCTTTGAACCGTGGCGTGAGTCCATCAAGCGCAAGCAGGAGTTGCGCTGGTACGACCATGCGGCACTCGTTGCAACTGATCCTATTGGCGTTCTCAGTTTGGGATTCGAAAAACTATTCGGTATAAAACCAACTATCATGATCGACTATAAGGTGCCGCAGATACAAAGGGCTGCAGTTGCTTCAAGGAACAGCGGTCTCGGAGTCGTCATGCAGTTCCACTTCAACTGATACTGCGTCTTGTCTGTAGCAACAGGACTGAAGGGGCAAACTCCATAGATACCCACATTGTACTTATATGATCAAAACAGAAACGGCCTCCGGAATTATATATTCCGGAGGCCGTTTCTGCGTTTAAAGCTGGAGTAACTATTATTGGGCAGCTTTTACCATCAGATCGCTTACAAGTTTCGTAAAGCGGAGCGGGTCTTTGATTGTGGAGCCTTCGGTCAGGAGAGCCTGATCGTAGAGCAGGTCTGCGTAGTCGGCCAGCGCCGCTGCCGAGGCATCTTTCTGGTGGATTGAGGCCATCGCCTTCAGAATCGCATGATCGGGGTTCAGTTCCAGGATGCGCTTTGATTCCGGAACGGCCTGGTTCATCGACTTCATGATGCGCTCCATGTTGGCGTTCATGCCGTATTCATCGGCAACCAGACAGCAGGCGCTGTCGGTCAGGCGGTTTGAGAAGCGGACCTCCTTGACCTTGTCTTTCAGGCGATCGTTCATGAGGGAGATCAGGTCGCTGAACTCCTTCTGTGCCTCTTCACGCTTCTTTTCCTTCTCCTGTTTCTCTTCTTCGCTGTCGAGGCTGATGTCGCCGCGGTCCACCGCTTTGAGATGTTTTTCATCATATTCGGTCAGCGACTGAACGACCCACTCATCGACCGGATCGGTCAGGAAGAGTACTTCATACCCCTTGGCACGGAACGCCTCCAGATGCGGGGATTGCTCCAGTGTTTCGCGGCTGGCGCCGGTGATGTAATAGATGTCTTTCTGGCCTTCCGGCATTCTGCCGGCATATTCCTTCAGCGACACAAAAGCGCCGGCTTTGGTGGAGGTGCTTTCAAACAGGATCAGTTCCTGCAGTTTTTCCTTGTTGGCGTAGTCAAAGTGCATCCCCTCCTTGATGACCTGTCCGAATTCCTTCCAGAAAGTCATGTATTGATCGAAGTTCTGTTCCTTAACTTCTGACAGTGTCGAAAGAATTTTTCCGACAATGCTCTTCTGGATACGCTTGATCTGGACGTCCTCCTGGAGGATTTCACGGGACACATTCAGCGGTAGGTCGGACGAATCGACGACGCCGGTGACGAAGCGGAGATAGTCGGGGATCAGCTCTTCGCACTTGTCGCTGATGAACACACGGCGGACGTACAGCTGCAAACCTTTTTTACGGTCATTCATGAACATGTCGAACGGTTTTTTGCCCGGCAGGTAGAGCAGGGCCTTGAATTCGCTGGCACCTTCGGCGGAAAAGTGAATTGTGCGGAACGGTGCATCGTAATCGTGGGAAATGTGCTTGTAGAACTCGGTGTATTCTTCCTCGGTGACGTCACTCTTGGGGCGGGCCCAGATTGCTTTCATCGAGTTAAGGATCTGCTCTTCGGTCTTCTCGATGGTGCCGGCACCCTCGATCTCCTTACCTTCGGCATCTTTCACCGTCTCGGAGCGGGTGACATCCATGACGACCGGATACTGGATGTAGTCGGAGTACTTCTTGACGATTGAACGGATCTTCCATTCATCAAGGTACTGTTTGAACTCTTCCTTGAGGTGCAGCGTGATCTCAGTGCCGCGCTCTTCTTTGCTGCACTCTTCGACGGTATAACTGCCGTCTCCGGTCGATTCCCAGCGGCAGCCGTCAGTAACGGCTCCACCCTTGCGGGTTTCCATGGTGACGCGGTCTGCAACCATGAACGAGGCATAGAAGCCGACGCCGAACTGACCGATCAGCTCCGGATTGTCGCTGGCGGCCTTTTCCTTCAGCGATTGCATGAACGCCTTGGTGCCGGAGCGGGCGATGGTGCCGATGTTTTCTTCAACCTCGGCCATATTCATGCCGATACCGTTGTCGCGGATGACCAGCGTGCCGGCATCCTTGTTCGGAATCAGCTTGATTTTCCAGTCGCTGTTGCTTTCAAGCAACGATTCGTCGGAATGTGATTCAAAGCGTATTTTGTCAATCGCGTCGGAAGCGTTGGAAATCAGTTCGCGGAGGAAGATGTCTTTGTTGGAATAGAGTGAATGGATCACCAGATCGAGCAACTGCTGGACTTCGGTCTGGAACTGCTTGGTCGTTTTGGACATAAGTGGTGCGTCTCCTTAGGTAATGATGGAATCAGATGTGATCAACATAATCATAATGAATCGTGTTTTCAAGGGGGAGGGGTGTAAAATATTACTACTAAAGCATCAAGACAGGCGGTCAAATATATTAAAACGTCGTCAGACAACATACTGCAATTGATTATAAGGACAGTTATGCTATAGTCCCGAAAACAGTCATATAAGGTCTAATTTATTTCAAAAAATACACTTTTATTCAGAGGAGCCCTACGCATATGAAAAGCAAGCATGATATTGATGACGACGACATGATGGAAGAAGCTGAAGAGACCGATGACGGCAGCTTTGCCGAACTGTTTGAACAGGACGGCAAACAGGACAAGAGATGGCTGGAGCCGGGGCAGAAGCTGACCGGAAAGGTGCTGAAGATCGGTAACGAATGGATCTTCATGGATACCGGCCAGAAAGGTGAGGGGGTCATCGAGCGGAAAGAGTTTCTGGATAGTGACGGCAATGTCACCGTCGCGGAAGGTGATTCGATAACTGCTTACTTCCCTCTCTTCCAGTCACGGTGAGATGCGCTTTACGACGAAACTGGGCGGGAGTGCCTCCGGCAGTACCCAGCTGGAGCAGGCGTGGCAGGCGGGAGTGCCGGTTGAAGGTGTGGTGGAAAAAGAGATCAAGGGTGGCTATGAAGTAAAATTGGGCACGTCTCGTGCGTTCTGTCCCTATTCCCAGATTGCACTCAGGCGTGTCGAGAACCCTGAGGCGCTGATCGGTACACGCCTGGCGTTCCGCATCAGCGAATATGCAGAAAATGGTCGCAACATCGTCGTTTCCCGGCGTGCCCTGCTTGAAGAAGAACTGCGGCAGCGTAAAGAGGACGCTCAGGCCGGGATCAGTGAGGGGATGACGGTGTCTGGCACGGTTATCTCCCTGCAGGACTACGGCGCCTTTGTCGATATAGGGGGCATTGAAGGGCTGCTGCCGATCTCCGAGATCGGCTGGAGCCGGGTAAAGGATGTCCGCGACGTGCTGAGTGTCGGCCAGCAGCTGAATGTTGTCGTTAAATCGATCGACCGGGAAAAGGATAGAATCTCCCTCAGCCTCAAGGACACACTGTCTGATCCGTGGGAGCAGGTACCTGCCAACTTTCCGGAAGGTTCGTTTCATAGCGGTACGGTTGCACGCCTTGACACATTTGGCGCCTTTGTCACCCTGAGTGACGGAGTTGACGGCCTGCTTCACATATCGAAGCTGGGGGCCGGCAAGCGAATTAACCATCCCCGTGATGTCGTGAAAGAGGGTGAACAGCTCGAAGTCAAGATCGAGAGCATTGACCGTGATAACAGGCGTATTTCTCTCGCTTTGGCCGGCCCGGCCCGTGCTGCTGATGAGGAACAGGCCACAATGACTGAATTCCGTCGTCAGGCGGACGACGGACCGAAAGGGATGGGGACGCTGGCGGATATGTTCAAACCCAAGGTCCAGAAGGGTAAGAAATAAGTGACGGCTGATGTGTGTGCCGAGGATGCTGATTGGGACAGTCGCTGCAAGCAGTGCGGTGAATGCTGTTTTGAAAAAATTGAGGATGAGCGCGGCAACATATTCTACACCCGGACCGCGTGTCGTTTTCTTGATGTTGTCAGCCGCCGCTGCAAGATTTTCGAGCGCCGCTTCGAGATCAACCCAAGCTGTGTCAAGTTGACTCCGGAACTGGTAGAAACCTTGCGATGGCTCCCGCGTGACTGCGGGTATCATCGCACGGTTGCCCAACCGGACAAAGCGTCCGGAAAAAGCAGAAAGAGATAATCGCTCTCACGCGGAGACGCGGAGAACGCGGAGCAAACCAGGATTGAAAATAAAGTCCTTGGGTTAAATCAAGTCCCTTGTTTTTGACTTTCTCCGTGTACTCCGCGTCTCCGCGTGAGACTGATTTTGCTTTGATTTACCCTGTTCAGGATACAATTAGTTACTTCATAACCAACCCCTCAACGAGATCCAGTACAACTTCTGCGCGGTTAAGGGTGTAAATGTGTACTCCCGGGACGCCGCTGTCCAGAAGTTCCTGTGCCTGGCGCCGGGCATGGGCGATTCCAATTTTTTGAACACCTGCAGCTCCACCTTCCCGATCAGCCTGTTCCAGTTCGGCCAGAAACTCTGCCGGAATAGATGCTCCGCACAAGGATACGATTCTTTTGATGACCTTCAGGCTGACAACCGGCAGGATGCCGGGAATGATCGGTTTGAGGACTCCCGCTTCACGGGCACGCTTCACAAAGGAGTGATACAGGCTGTTGTCGAAGAACAGCTGGGTTATCGCAAAGTCCGCCCCGTTGTCGAGTTTCAGTTTCAAAAAGGAGAGGTCCGTCTGCGGGCTTGCAGCCTCGGGGTGTGCTTCGGGGTATCCGGCAACTCCGATCCCCATCGCCGGGAACGAATCCCGGATCAGGCTGACCAGATCAGAGGCGTACTGCAGCGGAGATGATGTGGACGTTACGGTCGTCCCCTCAGTCGGAAGGTCACCGCGCAAGGCCAGTACGTTGCCTACCCCTGCCGCAGCAAGATCGCTCAAAAACTGTCTGATCTCTTCCGGTTCCGAGCCGATACAGGTCAGATGCGCCATCGTTTCAAGGCCATACTCCTGTTGCAGGCGGGTGACTATCTCAAGTGATTCTGCATGGGCACTGCCTCCGGCACCATATGTCACTGAGGCGAAGAGAGGGTTCAGCTTGGCAAGCCGCTCTACGGTTTGAAAAAAAGCCGGCCAGTCTTCACGTTTTTTGGGCGGGAAAAATTCCAGAGACACGAATTGCTTATTCTTGCTGATCGAATCAATGATCTTCATAGTTCTCCACTGAAATTATGGGCAGATAAAACCTGTCAGCACCTTTTTATATAAAATAGAAAACAAATAGCAATAGAAGATTCGTCACATTTTTTTGATTTGACAGTATGCGGCCGGATAACGTATACAGTGAAACCGTATTTTAGTGTCTTTTCACAGCTACTTAGCGGCCGGTGACATACACTGCGTACCAACTATAAAATATACAAAGAGAGAAGTGTAACCATGTTTAACTTGAAACCTGAAGTAGTTGCCCAACTCGAGCGTGTGCTCGGTTCTGTAGAGATGCTGCTTCCCAAAGCGGTGGCTGCGATTGACTGGGAACATTGCCGCGCGGCGAACTGGCGGCGTCACTCCTTCTCCGGCTATCTTGAGCCGGTTCGGGTAACCGATACAACCACGTTGACGGAACTGCTTGGCGTCGAAGAACAAAAAGAGATCATGGTCAGCAACACCCGCCAGTTTCTGGCCGGACTGCCGGCAAACAACGCCCTGCTCTGGGGGTCACGCGGTTCCGGGAAGTCGTCTATTGTCAAGGCGCTGCTGAACGAATTCGCCCCGCAGGGTCTCCGCTTCATTCAGGTGGAAAAGGAAGATCTGATCTATCTGTCCGAAATCTTTACCGCCGTAGAGAACCAGCCGTTCCGCTTTATCCTGCTCTGCGATGACCTGACGTTTGAAGTCGGGGAGCTCAGTTACAAGATGCTGAAGAGCGCCCTGGATGGGTCGGTCTACTCAGCGCCGGAAAACGTCCTGATTTATGTAACCTCCAACCGCCGTCACCTCCTGCCGGAATATGAATCCGATCATCTTGGCGGCAAGTTCGTCAAAGGTGAGCTGCAGCAGAGCGAAGCGATGGAGGAAAAGGTGTCTCTCTCCGACCGCTTCGGTATCTGGGTCGCTTTCTATGCCTTTTCTCAGGACCGCTACCTCGATGCGGTACGCCTGAACGTCGAAAAGGAAAGCACCATGCACAACGTCAATATCCCCTGGAGCAGCGATATCGAACATGACGCAATCCAGTGGTCGCACGACAAGAGCAAGCGTTGCGGTCGTACCGCCTACCAGTTTGCCAAAAACTGGGTGGGGCGTTATCTCCTGGCTGCCAAAAATATATAAATATATCCTTCCCGTAATTTTTTACTGGCATTTTTTATCCGTCCTCCTTATATTGAATTTCAAGTTCAATAAGGAGGGCGGATGATTCTCGAAAAAAAGAAGACATTTAACGATTTTGCTGCTTCCAAAGGACTCCGCTCCACCCGTCAACGCGATATTATCCTCGATATATTTCTCTCCACTCATCAACATATCAGCGTAGAAGAGCTCTATCTGAAGGTGAAATCAAGCAGTCCCGGCATCGGGCACGCGACTGTCTACCGCACGCTCAAGCTGTTCGCGGAGGCCGGCCTTGCTCGGGAGATACTGCTGCATGACGGCCAGACACGCTATGAACATGTTGTGGCGGGCGAACACCATGATCATCTGGTCTGTACCGGTTGTAACTCAATCATCGAATTCGAGGACGAAACCATTGAAAAGCTGCAGAATGAGATAGCGGCACGGCACGGTTTCCAGATCAATAGCCACAAAATGGAGATATATGGCCTCTGCGCCAACTGTCGCCGCTAATTTCATCCACCCTCCGCACTCCGTGAGGGTATTATTTTGCAGATCTAATGAAAATGAATATCAAAAGCATGATGGGGAAGCAAGCTATGGCTACATGCTGCAATAAGCAGACGGAAGCACCTGTAAGTGGTAATACCCGGAAAGTTGCCCTGGTGGGCAATCCTAATGTCGGCAAGAGTGTCCTGTTCAACGCCCTGACCGGCGCATACGTGACGGTTTCCAATTATCCCGGCACCTCGGTCGAGGTCTCCCGCGGCAGCGCGACCATCAACAGCAATCAGTGGGAGGTCATCGACACCCCCGGCATGTATTCGATCCATACCATCACCGAAGAGGAGCGGGTGGCCCGCGAGATCCTTCTGCACGAGAGTCCTGACGTGGTAATCCACGTGCTGGACGCCCGCAACCTGGAGCGGATGCTGGCGATGACGATCCAGCTGATCGAAGCCGGACTGCCGGTGATCCTGGTGGTCAACATCATGGATGAAGCCGAGCGGATGGGGCTCTCCATCGACCTGAAACTGCTGCAGCAGAAACTGGGCATCCCGGTGATCGGCGCCGCCACCGCCCGCAAGCGTGGCATCGACGAAATCCGTGCGGCAATACATGCGTACCGCTGTGCCTGCGATCAGCAGCGTTTTGAATACAGTCGCCTGTTGGAGCGGGACATCAGCGAGGTCGCTTGTATGATGCAGGGGGAATACATCCTCTCCCGTCGTGCCCTGGCCCTGTTGCTGCTGCAGCAGGATGAAGAGATATCCGAAATGGTTCGCCATCGCGAGGGGGACGGATATGGGCCACTGGCAGAGAAGGTGCGTGAGATCGCTTTTGACCGTCGCGAATCGTTCCATCTTGACCTGTCGCTGGAGCGTAACGAGATGGGGCGCCGGATCGTGAACGGCGTCTTCACCGCTCCGGAAAAACGGGTAGTAACTGTTGCCGAGCGATTATCGCGCCTGGCGGTGAAGCCGTTGACCGGCATACCGATGCTGCTGATCGTGCTCTACTTCGGGCTCTATCAGTTCGTTGGCGTCTTCGGGGCCGGTACCGTTGTCGATTTTTTGGAAGGAAAACTTTTTGAGGAACTGTTCAATCCCTGGATAACCGGCGTAGTCAAAAACCTGATTCCGTGGGGAATCATTCAGGAGCTGTTCGTCGGTGAATACGGCATTATCACCCTCGGCATCCGTTATGCAGTCGGCATCATTCTGCCGATTGTGGCCACCTTCTTCATATTCTTTTCCTTTCTGGAGGATACCGGTTACTTCCCGCGCCTGGCGCTGCTGGTTGACCGACTTTTCAAGCATTTCGGCATGAGCGGCCGGGCGGTGATCCCGATGGTGCTTGGGTTCGGCTGCGATACCATGGCTACCATGGTTACCCGTACTCTGGAAACGACCCGTGAACGGATAATTGCCACCATCCTCCTCTCTCTTGCGATCCCCTGTTCGGCACAGCTCGGGGTGATCATGTCATTGCTATCCAAATTTCCCGGCGCATTAGCGGTGTGGGGCGGCTGTCTGTTGCTGCTGTTCGTTGTCGTCGGGATGCTCTCGGCCAAAATTCTGCCGGGCGAGGCGCCCATGTTCTATATGGAACTTCCACCCATGCGTCTTCCACAGTTCGGCAACGTCGTCACCAAGACCTATACCCGTATGCAGTGGTATTTCATGGAGATTCTGCCGCTCTTCGTGTTGGCTTCAGTTCTGCTCTGGCTGGGCAAGATTACCGGCTTCTTCGAGAAGATGATCAATGCCATGACTCCGGTGATGGCCTCCATCGGTTTGCCGAAAGAGACGGCAGTGGCCTTTATATTCGGCTTCTTCCGCCGTGACTACGGCGCTGCCGGACTATACGAATTGCAGAATAAGGGGTTGATGGATGCCCGTCAGCTGACGGTGGCTGCCGTGACCTTGACGCTCTTTATCCCCTGTGTCGCCCAGTTTCTGATCATGAAGAAAGAGCGGGGGTGGAAGGTGGCCGGTGCCATTGGCGTCTTCGTCAGTCTGTTTGCCTTCGGCAGCGGCTATGTGTTGAACAAGGCGTTGCTGGTGACGGGGCTATTGTCATGATTTGCGGTTTCTGCGGCTTTGAATTTGATGAAGAAAACGGCAAAAAGGGATGCGGTGGCTGTCCCGGCGGCTGTCACAATGTCCACTGCCCACGCTGCAATTATAAAAACCCGCTGGAGTCTGGTGTGGTCAAAAAACTGAAAACAATCTTCGGAAATAAAAATACAGGTAATGGAGATACACAATGAAACTTTCGGAAAAAGCAGAAGAGATACTTGAGGCGTTGTGGGTTGCGGTTGAAGAGGGTGGGGCGGCTTTTCTCGACCCGGAGAAGATGGGGTTTCCGGTAGATGACCCTGCCTATAAGGAGCTTACCGGCTATGCCATGATCGAGATTCGCCAGGGGATGATCTACTTCCGCCCCGAAGGGCTCAATGAGGGGAAGATGACTATTCGCCGCCATCGTCTGGCGGAGCGCCTGATGATGGATGTGCTGAATATCCGCGGTGATGATGGTGAATTCAAGGCGTGTCAGTTTGAACATCTGCTCAACGAAGGGGCCGACGTCAAGGTTTGTACCATGCTTAACCACCCGACGACCTGCCCCCACGGCAAGCCGATCCCGCCAGGTGAATGCTGCCACCAGGCGAGGGCCGACGGAGATCTGGGAGTCGTGCCGCTGACCGAATTCAAATCGGGGCAGGAGGGGGAAATTGCCTATATCCAGACCGAAGACAATAAAAAGATGCAGAAGTTGATGGCGATGGGCGTTCTGCCGGGCAACAAGATTGTTCTGGTTCAGGCGTATCCGTCCTATATATTCAGGGTTGGCTATTCTGAATTTGCTATCGATACCAATCTGGCTAAAGAGATCTTTGTGCGGAAATAGAATCCGGTCGCTTCAAGTGACCGGTTGGAGATGCGTATGATGTCGGCAGTGTTATATGGTTTTACCGCAGTAGCGCTCGTAGTGTCATGGCAGGTTGATCGGGAGAAGACCCGGAGGGCGCTAAAGATCAGTACCAAATCTCTCATCGACCTGGTTCCAAGAATATTGGGGATGGTGGTTCTGGTCGGGCTTGTGCTGGCCCTGGTACCGCCGGATATGCTGACCAAACTGTTCCGTCTTCACGGTATCGGCGGCTTTATGCTCGTCTCTGCCATCGGATCGATTATCACTATGCCGGCGCCGATCGCCTTTCCGCTGGTCGGTTCCCTCTTCAAGCTTGGCGCTGCCCCGGCCACCCTGGCCGCCTTTGTTACCACCTTGACCATGGTCGGCATCATAACCGCACCGATGGAAATCTCCTACTTTGGCACGCGCTTTACCCTGATCCGTCAGACACTCAGTTTTGTCACAGCCATTATCATCGGTCTGCTAATGGGGGTATTCCTGTAATGAAAGCCCACCTCGCAACCTATCGTCTGTTTTTCATTATTTTAGCTGTTAATCTGCTGCTGGCGATCTGGCATCCGTCGCTGGCGCGACATTCGACAGTCAACTCCGTGAGCTTTTTGCTGGAGGTGCTGTCGATCGTACCGCCGGTGATGGTGCTGATGGGCTTGTTGGATGTCTGGGTGCCACGCAGGCTGGTTGAGTCACATTTGGGACCGGAGGCAGGGGTGATCGGCGCCGGTGTCGCCATCCTGCTGGGGACCGCTGCTGCCGGTCCGCTTTATGCTGCTTTTCCGGTAGCCGTTTCGTTGCAGAAAAAAGGGGCACGGCTGGCGAACATCGTCATTTTTCTTGGCACCTGGGCCACCATCAAGATACCGATGATTATGATGGAAAGCAGCTTCATCGGCCTGCGCTTCGCCCTGTTGCGGCTGCTGTTCACTATACCGTGCATCCTTTTGGCAGGTTACCTGATGGAACGGGTAATACCCCTAGACTGCCTGCCGAACAGCTGTGCCACTTCTGCCAATACCTAATATGTCACCGACGGCAGCTGCTCAGTCTCGGGGGCAACAATCCTGTTACAGGGACTGCGGTAAATCAAGCCACAATTCACTTCTGCTATCGTACATCTTCAGCCTGTTAACCACACTGCTCACCGGTGCCGCAAAGATCGTTTCGTAGATGAATTCATCAGCCAAAGGGTCCATGGCAAAGGCGAGCTGCTCTTTCTTTATATTGAATTGAGCATTGATCCCGTTGGTATTGCCCCGCGCATCGACCCGAATCCATTTATCCAGGGTTGCGAGGTATATGGCATTAAACCCGTGCAAAACCGGTTCGTTATCGACAGGGGGATACAGGCGTAACACCTGGTAGCAGAAACCGGCCGGGATATTGACCGCACGGAGCAAGGCTGCCAGGAGGTGGCTTTTTGCAAAACAGATTCCGGTGCCGTGATGAAGCACTTCACTTGCCGTGCAGGTCACAATGTCGAGACCGGCATCATCAGAGTGAGGAATGCTGTCTCTCACCCATTCGTACAAACAACGGGCTTTGGCGACTTCATCAGATAATGACTGGGTAAGTTCCAGAGCTTTCTGTTGGACAGCCGGGGTCTGCCAGTCAACAATTGCATCGGAAACCAGATATTCGCTTAAATCATCCGACTCAGGGTACATACTGTCCTCGCTTGATATTTGTGTTTGTGGGACCAACGCAAGTTGGATATGTTTCTATTCCGGGTAGTGTGGGGAAAATGATGAATTTTAACAGAGTAACAGTCTTGGTGCTCGATTAACTTGATAAACTGCTTGTTTTGTCCCCTCTGGATAAAATCATGAAACCGACAATCCCTGCCGCAAATGACCCCAGCAGAATACTAATCTTTGAACTTTGAACAATTTCAGGTTTGTCGAAAGCCAACAATGTGATGAAGATAGACATAGTAAACCCGATACCGCCAAGAAAGCCCGCCCCGACGATATGCTTCCAATTCACGTCACTTGGCAATTGAGACAATCCCACCTTTACTGCTACAGCACTGAACAAGACAATGCCGAATGGTTTGCCCAAAAGTAAACCTGCTAAAATTCCAAAACTGTTGGATGTTGCCAATCCTGCAATCCAATTTCCATTTAGTTCAATGCCGGCATTTGCCAGCGCAAAAAGCGGCATGATGATAAAGGCTACAGGTTTATGCAAAAAATGCTGCAACTTATAAGATGGCGATTTTTCACCACCACTAGCAAACGGAATAGCAAAGGCAAGAAGCACGCCTGCTATGGTTGCGTGGATACCTGATTTGAGCATAAAATACCACATGACAAATCCAGGGATGAGGTAAAAGGGAAGCCGATGAACACCGAGGCGATTTAATAGTATCAATCCTACAAATATCCCTGAAGCCAAACAGAGATATAGAAGCGAGAAATTGCCAACATAAAACAGCGCGATAATAACGATTGCGCCTAAGTCATCAATGATGGCTAGCGCCGCAAGAAATATTTTTAACGATGTTGGAACCTTATTGCCCAAAAGCGCTAATACTCCGAGCGCAAACGCAATATCAGTTGCCATTGGAATACCGATTCCTGCTTGTGTTTCACTTCCTCGATTGAGAATAAAGTGAAGCAGCGCAGGTGTTACCATGCCACCAATGGCTGCAAAAATAGGAAGTGTAGCGTTTTTCAGGTCAGACAGTTCGCCAATGTAAAGTTCTCTTTCAATTTCAAGTCCGATCATCAGGAAAAAGATTGCCATTAAGCCATCATTAATCCAATGTTCGATGCTGCTCTTTAAAGTGATACCACCTGCCTCAAATCCAATTTTAGTATGCAAAATATCCGTGTAATCTTTTCCGAAATAAGAATTGGCAATTACAATCGAAGTGACTGTGCAGAGAATCAGGACGATTCCTGATGCCTGCTCACTTTCAAGAAAATCCACAAAGAGTTTTGTCAGTTTTGTTTTCATAGATTTTATTCGCTGTCCTTTTGTCGTTCAACGGGGCTGAAGCTGACCCGCCCTCGGCGGGTCTTGACGATGGTTGGAATCTCACTTTTCAAGGTCAAATGATCAGATAAAAGGCACTCCTCGGTGTTGGCCTGTTTAATATTTGTTGTAACGTTATTAGTTGACTTCCAATAAATTTGTTGTTACAAATATAGTTATGAAGATTGAATTCGATCAGATCAAGTCAGACAAGAACTTAGCCGAGCGTGACTTGCCGTTTGATCGAGCCTCTGATTTCGGATGGGGGACTGCTGAAATCACTGTCGATATCCGTAATGATTATCCTGAAATCAGGTATGTTGCTGTAGGATATCTTGACCACCGTCTTCATATTCTTTGTTTTACTCCGGTTGCTGATGCTGTCCGAGTAATCAGTTTTCGCAAAGCAAACAAAAGGGAAGGTGATAAATATGGCAAACCGCTTACCATTGACTGACAAAGATGGAGAAGTACGGGAACTGACGAAAGAAGATTTCAAACATTTCCGACCAGCTTCCGAGGTTCTTCCGCAATTGTTCAGCAAAGAAGTAGCCGACGAGATGCTTGCCAAAAAACCAGGTCGCAAGCTAGGCAGCGGTGTTAAGGAGTCACAAACCGTGCGCTTTGATCGTGACGTTCTCGCTGCTTTCAAGGCCACGGGAAAGGGTTGGCAGACCCGTATGAATGAAGCACTGCGCTCATATTTAAAAGAGCATCCAATGACGCACGCTTGATTCACTCCTTTTAGCCCTTTTATTGCTCACTTGCAATTGCCTGCTTGATTATCGGTGCTACAGAATCAGCAGTAATGCCGCGATCTTTACAGTAATTTGATTGGAGCCATGTAGAAAGCTGCTTTTGCCCCTTGCTGGCATTACAGCCACAGCAACAAAGAACTATATTTTCTCTGGTGATAATTTTTGCATCGTTAATTATGTGCTCCCAACTGGCCGCTGACTTTTTAGAGATTTTTGCAGGTGTGAATTCAATGCCGCAATAGACACAAGCCCTATCTCTTTTTCTGACTTCATTTTCTAGCCAATCCGGAATATTCCAATTATTTGCCATAAATCGACTCGTCCTTTTAATGCGTCCAACTCGTATTTGACCGGAATACGCTCATCCACCGTCCATTGATTGAATTTCAAAATAAATCATAAAACAGTATCTGTTTAACTGCATAATAAATATACATTTATTGCATAGAATAATATTCCAGTGGACTGTTGGCCGGAATTAAGGTCAACAGTCTTATGTCCACTCCAAGTGTAATCACTGGCAATATTGGATAAGCTGTATTCTGTAATAAATATGGATGCACAATATAACCGGCTATGGATTCTTGTAAAGGAGAATGCATACTCATGAAGATTTTACTAAATATATATCTCATCTTAATAAAACCGGCGTCCACGTTTTCTCTCACTTGGAACATATAACATGTTCAGAAATTATTACTATTTTTACGACAAATAGATCCGCCCAGGCGGCGAAGCGGACTGAGAAGGTTTCATGACTGAAAAATTACCGGACAAATGCAGTCGTTGTCACAGTGGCAACTGGCTGTGAACGGGCCAATGTATATGAGGAAATCGGTAGAGTGGGGGAATCTGCTCCAGGCTGTCAATTCTCTATTGACAAAAACGGGCGGGTGCTGTTCTATTGCCTTTTTTGTAACCTTGCCTTTAGCTGGTATTCGTACGACATAGTTTAAAAAACTCCAGGAGGAAAACAATGAACCCATTGGCACAAGAACTGAACGATCTGCTTACCCAACACAGCCCGCATGTTTTGGAAATGCTGTCCGACCTTGGAAAGAACATGTTCTTTCCCAAGGGCATCCTGACCCAGTCGGCCGAAGCCAAAGATAAAGCTCATAAATACAATGCCACTATCGGTATTGCCACCGAGAACGGCGGCCCAATGTTCCTGCAATGTATCCAGGACAAGCTCTCCGCATTTGATCCCAAGGATATCTATCCCTATGCCCCGCCTGCCGGCAAGCCGGAACTGCGCTCACTGTGGCGTGAAAAGATGTTGCGGGAAAACCCCAGCCAGAACGGCAAGCATTTCAGCAACCCCATCGTCACCAATGCGCTGACCCATGGCCTCTCCATTGTCTCCGACCTGTTCATCGACAAGGGCGATCACCTGATCCTTCCCGACATGCTCTGGGGCAACTATAACCTGACCTTCGGCACCTGCAGCGGCGCGATCGTCAAGAAACACCCGACTTTCACCGTGACCGGCGGCTATGACGTCGATGCTTTTAAGGCCACCCTGAAGAACACCGCCGAAGAGAAAGGCAAGGCCGTTGTCCTGCTCAACTTCCCTAATAACCCGAGCGGCTACACTCCGACCGTGGCTGAGGGTGATGCCATTGTGGCGGCCATCAAGGAAGTTGCTGAAGCCGGCTGCAACATCGTTGCCGTGGCCGATGACGCCTATTTCGGTCTCTTTTACGAGGACAGCCTCAAGGAATCACTGTTCGGCAAGCTCGCCAACCTCCACCCGCGCATTCTGGCGATCAAACTTGACGGCGCCACCAAAGAAGAGTTCGTTTGGGGCTTCCGTACCGGCTTCATCACCTTCGCCGACGGCAACGACTACGAAAACGCACCGGTTATGACAGCTCTTGAAAAGAAGGCGATGGGCATCATCCGTGCGCGCATCTCCAACTGTCCGCACCCTTCCCAGACCTTTGTTATCGAGGCGCTTCGTTCGCCACAGTTCCTGGTCCAGAAGGAAGAGAAGTTCCAGGTTATGAAGGGTCGCGCCCTGAAAACCAAGGAAGTCCTCAACAACAGCAAATACGAGAAAGCCTGGGATTACTACCCGTTCAACTCCGGCTACTTCATGTGTCTGAAGCTGAAAACAGTGGAAGCCGAAAAACTGCGCCTCCATCTGCTGGACAAGTACGGCGTCGGTGCCATCTCCATCACCAAGACCGACCTGCGCATCGCCTTCTCCTGCATCGCCGAGGAAAATATCCAGGAACTGTTCGACATTATCTTCCAGGGAGTTCAGGACCTGGCCTGAGCTTTACCCTGAATTTACAAACACAAAAGGGCCCGCAACTGCGGGCCCTTTTGTGTTTACTGATTACCTTTTCTGCGTGTCTCTTTTGGAGAAAATCTTTCAGGTCCCACTCTTGATGGAGAGCGCTCCGTTCTCCAGTTCCACCTTCAGTGTTCCCCCTTCAGTCACGTCACCGCCGATAATTGCCCGGGCAACGCGGGTTTCCAGTTCACGTTGCAGATAGCGTTTGAGCGGCCTGGCGCCGTAGACCGGATCATAGCCCGCCTTGGCGATAAAACAGAGAGCTTCCTTGCTGATCTCGAGTGTTATGCGCTGGTCTTTCAAGCGTTGCTTAAGCTGTTCTGCCAGCAGATCGGCAATTTTCATCACCTCATCGATATGCAGCGGCTTGAAAAGCACGATGTCATCGACACGGTTCAAAAACTCGGGGCGGAAGCCGGCTTTTAGCTCATTCATGACGCTCTTGCGTGCGTCTTCCCTGATGTCGCCGTTTGCTGTGATCCCCTCCAGCAGAAAGGCGGAGCCGATGTTGGAGGTCATGATGATGACGGTATTCTTGAAGCTGACCGTCCGGCCGTGGCTGTCGGTGACCCGCCCGTCATCCAATATCTGCAGCAGTATGTTGAACACGTCAGGGTGAGCCTTTTCTATTTCGTCGAACAGCAGGACGCTGTATGGCCTGCGCCGCACCGCTTCGCTCAGCTGTCCCCCCTCCTCGTAGCCGACATAGCCGGGGGGGGCGCCGATCAGGCGTGATACGGCAAACTTCTCCATGTACTCGGACATGTCGATGCGCACCATGTTCTCTTCGGAATCGAACAACGCCTCCGCCAGGGTCCGTGCCAGTTCGGTCTTGCCGACGCCGGTCGGCCCGAGGAAGATGAATGAGCCGATCGGGCGGCGCGGGTCCTTGATGCCGGAGCGGGCGCGGAGCACGGCATCCGAGACCAGCTGCACCGCCTCGTCCTGTCCGATGACCCGCTGATGCAGGATGTCCTCTAAGCGCAGCAGTTTTTCCCGTTCACCTTCCACCAGCCGCAGAACCGGTATGCCGGTCCAGTGGGCGACAATCTCGGCGATCTCGTCCTCGGTGACCTCCTCCCTCAGCAGCTTTTCACCCCCCTGTTTCTGGCTCAGTGTCGTCTCTTCGTTTTTCAGCGCGGTCTCAAGGCCGGGAAGCTCTGAATATTTCAGTTTAGAGGCCAGTTCGTAGTCGTTGGCACGCTCGGCCTGCTCAATTTCACGACGGGTTTTTTCCAGCTGTTCGCGCAAACCCTGGACCCGCTGGATAGCTATCTTTTCGGAATCATAGCGCGCCCTCATGCTGTTGGCTTTTTCGCGATCATCCGCCAAATCCTTGCGCAGCGCTTCCAGACGCTCTACGCTCGCTTTGTCCTTTTCTTTTTTAAGCGCAACCTCCTCAATTTCCAACTGCATAACCTTGCGGGAAATCGTGTCGAGCTCTGAAGGAAGAGAATCAATTTCAGTCCTGATCATAGCGCAGGCCTCGTCCACCAGATCGATGGCTTTGTCAGGCAGAAAGCGCTCGGTGATATAGCGGTTGGAGAGGGTCGCAGCGGCCACCAGAGCATTGTCCTGAATTCTGACGCCGTGATGAACCTCGAAGCGTTCTCTCAAGCCGCGCAGGATCGATACAGTGTCCTCCACGGTCGGCTGTTCGACCAGTACCGGCTGGAAGCGGCGCTCCAGGGCGGCGTCTTTCTCGATATTCTGCCGATATTCATCGAGAGTCGTGGCACCGATACAGTGCAACTCCCCGCGGGCAAGCATCGGTTTCAGCATGTTGCCCGCGTCCATCGATCCTTCAGCCTTGCCGGCGCCGACGATTGTGTGCAGCTCGTCGATAAAGAGGATGATCCTCCCTTCGGCCTCCTTGACCTCGTTCAGCACCGCTTTCAGGCGCTCTTCGAATTCACCGCGATATTTGGCTCCGGCTATCAGCGCCCCCATATCCAGGGCAAAAACACTCTTGTCCTTCAACCCCTCCGGTACGTCTCCGCGCACGATGCGCTGGGCCAGGCCTTCGACGATGGCGGTTTTGCCGACTCCCGGCTCGCCGATCAGCACCGGGTTGTTCTTCGTCTTGCGGGATAATACCCTGATGACCCGCCGCACCTCTTCATCCCGTCCGATGACCGGATCCAGCTTGTCACTGCGGGCCATTTTCACCAGGTCACGGCCGTATTTCTCCAGGGCTTCATAGGTGGCCTCGGGGTTGGCGCTCTGCACCCGCTGGCTGCCGCGCACATCGGTCAGTGTCTTCAGGAACCGTTCACGGTTGATGCCGGCCAGCTTCAAAATCCGCCCGGACGGTACCTTCTCACCTTCGGCCAGCAGCGCCATAAACAGATGCTCAACCGAGACATACTCGTCTTTGAGCCGCTTGGCCTCGTTCTCAGCCGCCACCAGGATGCGCGACAGCCGCTGGGAAACGTATATTTTTCCCGTCTCTGCGCCCGGACCGGAAACCCTTGGTATCCGATCGAGTTCCGCGACCACCTCGTTTTTGACCATCTCCGGGCGGATATCCATCCGTTGCAGCAGGCGCTGCACCAGGCCGTCATGCTGGTCAAGCAGCGCCCAGAGCAGGTGTTCACAGTCAACCTCGACGTGCCCGAACGAAACGGCTTTGTTTTGTGCTTCGGTAAATGCTTCCTGGGATTTTTGTGTAAGTTTGTTGAAGTCCATGATTGTGCCTCTTCTGTTGCGTTTATATGCTTTGCATACCTATGAGTTAAGCACTGGCTGTCGTTAAGTCAAGTTGTTGAGTCCAAAACATGTTCGTACTGATAGTTCCATGCTCCGGATTTTACGGACATAATACGGTTCAGCGCTTCAACTCTGCCGCAAACTCTTCGCACTTGACCTATCAGGTTATTTGCGCTAGCTTCCCATGAAATCCGAGCGTGAGGTTTAGTGTGTATGCGGGTAATTGCGGGAACCAATCGCGGTAAAAACTTGTCTGTACCACCCGGTATGACAACCAGGCCGACCTCGGATCGCGTGAAAGAAGCTCTTTTCAGCATCCTGTCAAGCCGTATCGACTTCGATGATGTCCGGGTGCTGGATATCTGTGCCGGCACCGGCAGCCTCGGTATCGAAGCTCTGAGCCGCGGGGCTGCTTCATGCAGTTTTATCGAAAGCAATCAGTCTGTTAAAGTGGTGCTTGAAAAAAACATACTGGCGACCGGCAGCCTGGATCAATCTGAAATTATGAATATGGATGCGCTCAGGGCTTTAAACAGCCTTGCGGGGCGTGGTAAATGTTATGATCTTGTGTTCTTTGACCCACCTTACGATTCAGAATTATATAAAAGTGTCCCCGAGCTGCTCGCTTCATCCTCTTTGTTGGCATCGGACTCAATTCTGCTGGTTGAATGTTCCGTGAGGAACCCGTTAGCGGAATCGTATGGGCGTCTTAAGCGCTTTGACCGGCGCATATACGGAGATACAGCTCTCGAATTTTTTACAGTGGAGGAAAAATGAAGAAAATTGCTGTTTATCCGGGTTCATTTGATCCAATCACGTATGGCCACCTCGATATAATCAAGCGCGGTCTGACAATTTTTGATGAAATAATAGTTGCTGTTGCCAGTAACTCTCAGAAAAATGCGCTGTTCACAACGGATGAACGGGTCGAGTTGATTCAGGATGTCGTAAAAGAGGAGGGGAGGGTCACCGTTGACACATTCAGCGGACTTTTAATAGATTACGTTTCCTCTCGCAAGGCCCACGTCATCATTCGTGGACTCCGTGCCATATCGGACTTTGAATATGAATTTCAGATAGCCCAGATGAACAGCAGTATCGGTAAGGAAATCGAGACGCTGTTCATGATGACATCACTGCAGTACGGCTATCTCTCCTCCTCCATTGTCAAGGAGGTCTGTTCACTTAACGGCAATATTGACAAGTTTGTTCCGCCGGAAGTAAAGACGGCACTGCGTCTGAAATACGGTTTATCTTAGTCACAACATCCACGACGGGGCGCTGCAAGGCGCCCCATTTTTTTAACCACGAGGTGCATCAATGATTACTCAGGAAATGATAATAGCCGACATCATCACACAGCATCCCGAAACTCTGCCTGTATTCAAGCAGTACAACCTCGACTGCTACGAGTGTCAGATTGCCGACCTCGAAACGTTGGGTCATGGTGCCGGCGTCCACAAAATAGATATTGTCCAGTTACTGGCTTCCCTGAACGCCGTGCTGAAAAAATGACGTTTTCCGCTACAGTCAAGGAGTAACGCCCCATGAGTGATATGGAACTCTATTCACGCTATTTCCCGGTTGGAAAAAAGGTCGGGGTTGGTATTCCGCTCCCCAATGCGGATGTTTTCAGGGACTGGGCAATCATTCATGAAATAGATGAGGACCTTGTCTCACTCCAGCTGTCCCGTGACACACTGCCTGAAAGTGTATCGCTGCATTATGGGCAGATTCTGGAGTTGCGTGGCGGTAGTGAAGAGAGCGCCTACAGCTGCAGGGCAATTATCGTAACAGAGGGTGATGCCAGGGAATTGTTGTTACGGCTCATCGGTGAGGTCGTGTCGGATGAACTGCGCGAGTTTTACCGGATTGATGCCTTTCTTCCTATCAAGTATGTTGTCAGTCAGGAACAGAATGTCGACAAGCTCCGCAAGCAGTGGGAAGAGCGGCGGAAGCGGCGTCAACGGCTTGAAATTGACCAGGCCGATCGTCGCTGGAGCGGCGGGGTACTTCCTCCGAGTGTCAAATTGCGGCTTGAACCACGTGAAGAATCATCAGAAGCGGACGTTACTGAAGTTGCTCCTGAGGCGGAGACAAAAGAGGAGGTGGAGCAGGACCCCTGGGATACGATAATCCCTCTGGCTGCCAATATCAGCGGCGGCGGCCTGCGTATCATTACGCATCAGGGGTTTGAATACGGTGAATATGCGCTGCTTGAGATCATGGTGCCGTCACCCAGGCGGATTGTCGATGCTATCGGCCGGGTTGTCTTTGCCAATCGTAATTTTTCAGCAGGGAGCGATCGTGAATATTTCAATACCGGTGTGCAGTTTGTGTACATAGAAGAATGTGACCGGGATGCGATTGTCAGTTACATCTCCAACATTCAGCTCAAAAGAATCCGGCAGCTGCGTGAGAGATATCTGTACCGGGGAATGCTGGAAGGTGAATATCCTTCAGACGTAATGCGATTGTTTGGTTTTAAGAGACCGGTTTCGCTGGTAGCGGCGATTATTATTTTTGTTGTTTTAAGCGCGCTGGTGATCGGCTATTTCCGGAACTATGTTCATGACCATCCAAAGGGGGAAATTCAGCGCACGTTTGAGGATAGTATCAGGAAGTACCGTGAACAGCAGAAGCCGAATTAGAAATCAGTTCAGCAGCAGCTCTTCGGCACGTTGTAAAAATTCCGTCAACGGCCGGGCAAAGTAGATTCCGTTCAGCGAAGCTCCGCCTGAGATGCCCCGCAGGTACAGGTATATCGTCCCGCCGAAATGCTTTTCATAGCTGTAACCAGGCAGCCTTGATTTCAAGAGTCGGTTCAAGGCGAGAGTGTAAAGATGGTATTGCAGGATGTAGGCACTTCGGCACATCGATTCGTGCATACTACCCTGATTGTATTCGGTCGCTTTCATCCCCAGATGGTTTGATTTCCAGTCGAGAATGTAGTAACGGTCCTCATGCATGAAAACCAGGTCAATGAAACCCTGCAGCATGCCGCGACTCTGCCGGAATGAGAGCCGGTTCAGTACCTCGTAATAATCTCCGAAGCGCTCCCCGTCAAGCACTCCATCAAAAAGTGACCGCAGTGTGTCCGGTGCGAGCTGTCTGATGGGAAGATAAAACTCCATCTCTGCCTGCCAGTCGCCCCGTTGCAATTGTGACAGGGCGAACTCCTGCTGCGCCGGAATAATCCGGGCGGACGTTACCTCTGTTACCATGCTGCTGACGGCCGGCAGCCACTGCTCGTGGAAACCGTTGCCGGCCAGTGACGAGAGAACAGTGGTGGTGATGGTGTCGCTATCAAGCGCTGTATAATCAAGGCGCTCGAAAATATCATGAAGACAGACGCCGGCTTTTGCGCCCCGCGGAAAGTCAAAGATTGACAGCCCGCCCGAAGGCTGCTCTGGCTCCGTTGCCGGGGTTTTTATGGCAGCGTCTGTCGAGTCGTGATCATGCGCTTCAAAGGCATGTCCGGTCCCGGATGTCATGCTGCTGAAGCTGGCCACGTGCCAGTCATCGCGCGGAGGGTGGTGGAGCGTACGGCAGCTGTAGGGTCTGTCCGCGGGGACAGGACTCAGGTACGCTGGAACGGACTCCTGTACCGGCATCATCCCGGCAGAGATGCCGCTCTCGCCGCCGCCTGCCAGCTGCTGCACGTCGGCAAGAATCCCCTGGTCCCCCAGAGCCGAAAAGCTTTTAGCATCCACCGCCGCTGAGCCGCCATGCAGCAGCCTGAAAAGTGGTGAGTCTACCGCACCGTTAATCGCTCCCCAGACGGCATAACAGCGGAACTCTGCCCGGGTCAGGGCGACATACAGCAGTCTGGCCGCCTCAGCCTCGCGCTCCGCCGCGGCACGCTGCAGGTTTTCATCCTCTCCTGCAAGATCCAGCACCAGATCTCCTTCTTCATCGTGGAAGAGCGCCCTGTCCGGTTTGGCGGATGGCGCGTCCCAGGCAAACGGAACGAACACAACCGGGTACTGCAGCCCCTTGCTGGCGTGTATGGTTGAAATCATCACCGCGTTTTCATCTGTCTCAAGCCGCAGCAGTGCCGCATCATCCTTGCTGTTGCCGCTTATTTTCCGTTCCAGCCAGACGATCAATCCGCTCAGGTTTTTACCCTGTTCCAGTTCTGCCTGGTGCAGCAATTCGCCGCAGTGAATGATATTGGTCAGACAACGCTCACCGCCAGGGCGTAATAACAGCTGCTGCCGTACACCACACCCACCGAGCAGGCGTGCGACGAGAGCGACCACACCGCCGGTAGCGGCGGCAGCGTGCAGGTCCAGGAAACGGAGCAGCCATGTTTCCCACTCCGGGTGTTCACCGGAGCTTTCCACAAATCGGGACACCTGGTTGGCACTTACCCCCATGGTTGCAGTCAGCAGGGCTTCACGAACCAGAGCTTCACGATGCGGTGCGGCCGCTGCGCGCAAAATCCGCAGAAGGTCGAGCGCTTCTGATGTCTCGTAAATTGTGGCGCTTCCCTGCTGGACGGAGGGGATACCGAGCACTGCAAGCGCGCTCTGCATCAGCTGCCCCTGTGTATGTGCTTTTACCAGCACGGCTATATCACCCGGTTTCAGCGGGCGCGACTGTCCGGCTGTTGTGATAGTCATTCGCCCCGCCTCCAGCAGGCGGGCAATCTCTCCCGCAACGGCCTGCACGATATTGCGGGTGGCCACCGGTTTTACCTCGGTTTTAGATTCATCACTGCGGGGATATATCCAGAGCTTGAGCGGCTGTTCGTCCTGAACCCCGTCACATAACAGCCGATCGTTTACGGAGCGGCCGGAGCTGACCGCATGAAACGGGATATCCTGACACATAAATGGATCGGAAGCGGCCATAAACAGGGCGGAAACTGCTTTCACCAATGCGGCATCCGATCGGAAATTGGTTCCAAGCGTATGCGTCTTATCAGCGGTAACGTTCCTGCCTGCATTCAGATAGGCGAAGACATCGGCGCCGCGGAAACTGTAAATAGCCTGTTTCGGGTCACCAATCAGGAACAGCGGGTAATCCTGCTCAGCACCGATACGTTTGAAGATGTTCCACTGAAGAGGATCGGTGTCCTGGAATTCATCGATCATGGCAGCCCGGTAGCGCTGCCTCAGCTTTTCCGCAAGAGCAGTACCTGATCCGGCTTCAAGCGCAAGATGAAGGTCAAGCAGTAAGTCATCGAATGCTCGTTGGTTTAGGAGCTTTTTGCGCTTTGACAGTTCCTGTTCAAACCATCTTTTTAAATCGTGCTGGCAGGCAATTACGCTGTTCTTGAAAGCGTGCTCGATTGCTTCCTGCACAGCGCAGAGCTGCTGACAGAGTGTGAAAAAATGGTGATCAGGAGTGTACGGAGATGTTTTGGTGATTTTTGACGTGATCTTGTGCTGCGAAAAAAAATCAAGTTTGCTGTTTTGGTGGGCGGCATTTTTACCCGCTGTCCAGATATTCATAGCGGTTGCGGCAGCCTCAATCTGTGCCGGCTTATAGCTCTGCCGGTTCAGGCTCGCCTGCTCGATCTGCGTGATGATGGTGCTGCGGTCGCTGTTCCAGAGTGAGCAGATTGATGGGTACAGCCGATCACGTTCAATGATCAGCGGTTCAAGCGGTATCTCATCGACCTGAGGGATGATCTTCATGTCTGGATTCTGATAGTGGCCATTAAGCGGCCTGGCGAGTTTTTCCGGGGTATATCCACCTGAGGCAAGGCGCTCAATAAACCCATCCTGTTGTGGCAGTATCCGTGTCCGCCAGAAGTCGTCACAGACCTGTTTGACGATCGTACTCTGGTCGCTGATCATGTCACTGCCGAAAAGGGAGCCGCTTTCGAACGTATTCTCCAGCAGCGCCCGTTGGCAGAAACCGTGAATGGTGAAGATCGCGGCATCATCAAACGAATAGAGTGCCCGTGTCAGAAGCAGCCTGGCCCGGATGCCCTCCTGGGGGCGGGTCGTCATCAGGAGCTGTTCAAGGTTGTCATCGGCGGCATCCCGCCCGCTCGTGTACAGGTCAAGGGTGGTTGCGATACGGCGCCTGATGCGTTCACGGAGTTCGGCAGTCGCAGCCTTCGTGTATGTCACGACAAGAATCTGTTCGGGGCGGAGCTCTTTTTCGAGAATCAACAGGATATAAAGTGCCGCTATGGTCCAGGTCTTGCCTGTACCGGCGCTCGCTTCGATCAGATTGAGACCGGAGATGTCGATTGATTCGAGATTGAGAGGCTTCATGATGTTTTCATGGTAACAAGGTCTGGGAAGAAGGGGGATTATGTGTCTCAAGCAATTGAAACACGGAGCAACAGAGCAACGGAGTTAAAACTGAGAATCGTTTCCTGATGTAAAAACCATTTCTGAAACACATCGTAATAATTACGTATTGTCTCAGTCGTGATTGATCTCTGTTGCTCCGTTGCTCCGTGTTATTCCTGCCGTCTTTTACACAGGTTTATTTCTGGTCAATCGCCGACAGCTTCCAGGAGTTGTTGCCGACCGGGCGGGTAAAGGTCCAGTACTCTTCGAACTTGACCGGATCGCTCTTGCTGCCGGACAATACGGAGCCGTTTTCATCCGTTGTATAGTCGAGCAGGTTCGCATACACGAGGGTGTTGATATAATCCTGGCCGGATTCCTGCCACGCCTCAACAATTTCAACGTTCCTGACGGCTATATTTTCGAGCCGGTTGATCTGCTTGTCACTGATGAGCTTGTCGAGGTCTCCCTGGAAAATACGGCGCATCTCGTCAGTCAGCAGACCTTGTACCGGTGTCAGATCACGATTCATCCAGGCTCCCTGGATCTTGAAAAAGTTATCCATAACGAGATCGGTATAGCGGTTTTCGTCAAATGACTGGTCAAACTGGCGGATATGGGCAAGGCCGGTTTCAACGTCCCCAGTTTCCAGAGACGGTTGCTGATACCCACCGGAAAGCGGGGTTACATTGTCCGCACGGTATGGCACCTGGTCAGAATAGTTCGCTGCACTTCCTTCTCTTTTTTTCTTGATATAGCGGTAGATAAGGTACGCGATACCGCCGAGCAGTATGATTTCAAACAGACCGATGCCGCCCCCCATGCCGCCACCCATACCGCTGAATCCGAGGCTCCTGAACAGCATGCCGCCAAGCAAGCCGCCTGCTATGCCACCGGCCATACTTCGCATGAAGCCGCCGGATGCCGGTTGTTGGAAACCGGGAGATGGTGCTGCCTGCTGAGGGCGCGTCGGTGACGGGCTGACCGGGCGTGAGTAGCTGCGTGTGCCGCTACTGCCTATGGAGCGCCTTCCACCGCCGATTCTGGCATTGGCTTCAAACTCCAGAACAGTGACGGAAAGGAATAAAACGGCAGCCAGCAATGTAAAAACCTTTAGAGCGTGCTTCTTCATTTTTAAAAACTCCCCTTAATTTGAATATAAACGTTCACATCAACCGTGAATGTAGTTGCAGGGTACACTAAAATCAAGGCAACCTGAATAAAAAAGCAGAGACCGGCCGGTCAGGCAAATCTCTGCATCTCATGTTGTCAGACGCGGCGGTAAACAGCCTCTATCCAGGCAATGTTACGTGCCAAGTTTTGCCCGGATAGCCTCGACTACATAATATGCGTCGTTGATGGCGGTGTAGATGAGGTTGGGGTGTTTTTCCTCTGCAATCGATCCTTCGCTGATCTTCATGTAGGAGGGTGATATCGCCCCGCCGATAACATATACGCCTTTTCGTGTCGATTCAAACTCAGACGAGAGCAGCACGAGGCGTTCTCCCTCTTTGGCGATCTTGCAGACACCGGAGGTGCAGGCGATGCTCTGGATATTCAGTTTGTCGAAGATCGGAACCGGCCCCTGTGAGCCGATGCAGGCGATAACATTCTGCATCGGAAAGCTCAAGGCGTGGTACAGGTCAATGCCATCTGGTTGCTTGAATTCGTTGATACGGATAACCAGACGGTCGACCCCCTCATCATCAACTTCACCGATACGCGGCATCGCTCCATGCAGCAGGCGGATATTCCCCCCCAGCAGGATTTCTTCGCCGAGGCGCTGGGCCGTCTCTTTGTTGACATCGAAGGTTTCCGCTTTGTGAGCCCAGTATACCGGATGGGTGTCGCGGGCCTCACGCTTGGCCTTGAGAATGTTGATGATCACATCAGCCGCCGTATTGCCACCACCGATCACCAGTGTCTTTATGCCGACGTATTTGCCGGCATCATCGAGACTTTTGGCAACCATCTTGGCATCACCATACACGGAGAGCTCACGCGGAATATTGCTGCCGAAGGAGAGCACCACCTTCTTGCCTTTAAAAGCACCTTTGGATGTCATGACGGTAAGCCCGTCCCGCTCGTCCTTGATGTCCTCAAAATCCACGTCCGTTTGAATATGAAGGTTTTCATGCTGAACAAAGTGCTGCACATACTGCAGATAACTTTCCACCGTCACCGGCTTGTCAGGTGGACGCAATTCATCCACCATGAATGGTTCCGGGGCATCTTTTGGTTTTGATGCATACACCAGCTTTCCTTCAGGATAGGTGTTTGCAATTCCCTGGAAAATAGCTTTTCCCGATTCCAACACCAGGTAGGAAAGGCCATGTTTATGGCACAGATACGCGGTGGAAAGACCAGCCGGCCCTCCGCCGATTATCAGAACATCATAGGTAATATTTTTCATATGGAGGTCCTCACGTTTTTTAGCGAGAATAAATACTTAAAATTTATACCATTATACTGCTAAAAGATAAAGTAGTATGGGGCTTGTTATATGCCCGGGATGCGGTAGTATAGAGTAATCTATATTTATAAAGGAGGCTACTATGGAAGACAGGGATAAAAAAATTGCGGCTGCTGCTTTGCTGATTGTTGCCGGTGGGGTCATCGGGACCGGCCTGGCTCTGCTGTTTGCCCCCCAATCGGGGAGCAGGACAAGAAAGGACATCCTTCGCTACTCGAAAAAAGTTGGTAACCGTGCCGATGAGGTGGTGGATGATCTTGCCGCCAATGTCTCCACCCTGGTTGAAGCTATCAGTGAAAAAACCGATGATCTCCTCGAAAAGGGTAAGGATGTTGCGGGCGGCGCCCGTAAAGATCTGATCCGGTTGATCGAGGAAGGCGCATCAAAGCTTGAAAAATTGAGGACAATGCTGAGAAGGATGTAAGTTCTGTTTGGAATAATCTTAAAAACCGGCTGTTACAGCTCTGTCTGTAGTGGCCGGTTCTTTTTTCATGGTTGCTGTTATGGGAGTATTATGCAGCTGCTCCCTGCTTCCGGGATAAGTCTGTTGAAGTAATCTATCGTCGTAAAGTGTTCCGAGCGGCACGGTTCAATCTTTGAGCTGTAGCGGCTGATATAGATAAGATAACGAATCGAAAAACTTTTAGCGGTTGCCAGGTTGGTCTCGCTGTCTTCTCCCAGCATGGTCCGTTCCGGATCATAGCTGATAAAATCCTGCAGTTTTCCCCAGAAGCGTTCATCTTCTTTTGGCAGTCCGACCTGGTGGGCAGAAATAATGCCGTCAAAATAGGGGCCTATGCGGGTGCGTTTCATCTTTAGGTCGAGCGTTTTTGAATGGGCATTGGTGACCAGCCAGATTTTTTTGCCGTTATGTTTCAGGAATAGCAGAAATTCTATCACATAAGGATGCACGGCGATGAGGTGCTCAATTTCCTGTTTGAGAACAGGGATGTCGAGTTTGAGCCGATCCGACCAGTAATCGAGGTCAGTCCAGTTGAGGGTGTTCTCCTGGCTGCGGAACAGGTCGTACAGATGTTCCTTGGCGTATTCAAGCGTTGTGTGATTGCGCTCCGCCCAGCGTTTTGGCGCATGCTCGAGCCAGAAGTGGTCGTCAAAATGGCGATCAAGGATGGTGCCATCCATGTCCAGAAGTACCGTATCGATATTGCCCCAGTCGATAATCATGGGTGATTATTGCCCCTCTTGGTGAGTTGATTTATGTTAGCAGGACAATACGATCAGAGGGTGAGGAATGTCAAGGTGCCGAAATTGTCTTACCCCACCTTAAAAATCCAATTCATTTGACTTTAAGAACACTTGTCGCGTATAAAGTACGATCCACTATGCTCGAAAAACTACTCTACATGGAAACCTTTGGCTGCCAGATGAACGTGAATGATTCCGAACGGATCGTCACGATGCTGGCTGATCTCGGTTATGCACCGACTAATGATCCCGCCGCCTCGGACATGATTCTGCTCAATACCTGCAGTGTTCGCGGCGGGGCAGAGGAAAAGGTGTACAGGCGCCTCGCTAATCTGCGCATCTACAAGCGGGACGGCAAAAAACAGATCATTGCTGTCGGTGGCTGCGTTGCCCAACAGGAAGGTGAGGAGCTTCTGCGCAAGCTTCCCTATCTTGACCTGGTGATCGGTACCCACAACCTGCACCTGCTGCCGGAAATGGTGCGGGGTGCCGAACGTGGCGAGCGGCGATCTGAAACGACTTTTATCGATAACGATGAGCGCCTTGACCTGTTCCCGTCAATAAAGGGGGAATCGCGCCTGTCACGTTTTGTGACCGTCATGCAGGGGTGTGACAACTTCTGTTCCTACTGCATCGTGCCGTATGTCCGCGGTCGCGAGATCAGCCGTCGCTCGGAAGATATTCTGAACGAAGTCAGGCAGCTTGCTGACGATGGGGTCAGGGAGGTTATTCTCCTCGGCCAGAATGTCAACTCTTATGGTCTTAAAACCGATAGCGAGCCGACATTTGCCGAGTTGATCCGGCAGGTTGCCGAAATAGACGGCATCTATCGTATCCGTTTTACCACCTCGCATCCAAAAGATATGTCTGACGAGCTGATCGCCTGTTTTGGTGATGTAGCGAAGTTGAGCGGACAGATTCACTTGCCGGCTCAATCGGGCAGCGATGCCGTTCTCAAGCTTATGGGGCGCGGCTATACGCGTGGCTCTTATCTGGATAAGGTACATAAACTGAAGGCGGCCCGCCCCGATATCGTTATTACCGGCGATATCATCGTCGGTTTCCCCGGCGAAACCGAAGAGGATTTCGAACAGACTCTCTCCCTGATGGAAGAGGTACGCTACATCGACCTGTTCTCCTTCGTCTATTCACCGCGGCCGGGCACCAAAGCGGCAGAACTGAGCGACGATCTGCCGCGTGCGGTAAAAATGGCACGACTTGATCGTTTGATGGCGCTGCAGCGCCGCCATACGGGCGAGATCAGCCAGGTTTATCCCGGGAGCACGATGTCTGTGCTGGTCGAAGGGGAGGGGAAGTTTCCCGGGCAGGTTTCTGGCAAGGGCGAAATCGGCCGTATCGTTAATTTTATCGGTGACAGCTCCCTGATCGGCAGCTTTGTCAATGTCACAATCATCAAAGCCTACCCGAACTCGTTTCTGGGCGAGCTATGAAACACGTGTTTACGAGGGTATCATGACCACCACTGAACAAGCCGCGCCAATAGCCAATAATTTCCTGCGCACCATCATTGACGAAGATCTCGCAAGTGGCAAGCACAGCAGCATCGTGACCCGTTTTCCACCCGAACCGAACGGCTACCTTCATATCGGCCATGCCAAATCGATCTGTATCAACTTCGGCCTCGCGCGTGATTTTGGCGGGCGCTGTCATCTCCGCTTTGATGACACCAACCCGGCCAAGGAAGAGCTGGAGTATATCGAAGCCATCAAGGAGAGTGTTCACTGGCTCGGTTTTGATTGGGGGGAGCACCTCTATTATGCCTCAGACAACTTCGAACAGCTGTACCAGTGGGCGGTTTTCCTGATTAAGGAGGGGAAAGCGTACGTTGAGGACCTGAATGCCGACGAGATCCGGGCACACCGTGGAACCCTGACCGAGCCGGGTACCGACAGCCCGTACCGCACCCGCACTGTCGAGGAAAACCTGGATCTGTTCAGCCGTATGCGCAGCGGAGAATTCCCGGATGGCACCCGCGTGCTGCGCGCCAAAATTGATATGGCGTCGCCCAACATCAGTCTCCGCGATCCTGTCCTGTACCGGATTATCCACGCACCGCATCCGCACGTTGGCGACGCCTGGAAGATTTACCCGATGTATGATTTTGCCCATGGACAGAGCGATGCCATCGAGGGAATCACGCACTCTATCTGCACGCTGGAGTTTGAATCCCACAAGCCGCTTTACGAATGGTTCCTGGATAATCTGCCGGTACCGGCGCGGCCGCGACAGTATGAATTTGCCCGGCTGAATCTGACCTACACGGTGATGAGCAAGCGAAAGCTGCAGGAGCTTGTGCAGCTCGGCATTGTCAGTGGTTGGGACGACCCGCGCATGCCTACCCTGGCGGGGATCAAGCGGCGCGGTTATACCGCCGCAGCGGTACGGGCTTTTTGCGAGCAGATCGGTGTCGGCCGCAGCGATTCATGGATTGATGTCTCTATTCTGGAAGAGTGTGTCCGCACCGACCTGAATGACTCTGCGCCGCGTACTATGGCGGTTCTCCGGCCTGTCAAGCTGGTCATAGACAACTATCCTGCCGGGCAGAGTGAAGAGTTGCAGGCCGCCAATCATCCGCAAAAACCGGAGATGGGGAGCCGTAGCATTTACTTTACCCGCGAAATCTGGATCGATGCCGATGATTTTATGGAGACTCCGAGCAAAGGGTTCCATCGTCTGACTGTCGGTGGCGAGGTTAAGCTGCGCGCCGGCTATATCGTAAAATGTACGAGTGTTGTCAAGGACGAACAGGGGACTGTTATCGAGCTTCACGGTGAGTACGACCCGGCGTCGCGGGAGGGGATTCATACCGCCGACGGCCGCAAGGTCAAGGGCGTCATTCACTGGGTTTCCGCAGAATACGCCGTCACCGCAGAGGTACGCTTGTTTGACCGGCTCTTCAGTTCGGCCAATCCGGACCGGGGGGGGGCTGACTATAAACAGTTTCTTAATCCCGGTTCAGTTGAAACGCTGTCAGAGTGCAGACTTGAGGCTGGTCTGGACGGAGCCGGGCTTGAAACCCGCTATCAGTTTGAGCGCATGGGCTATTTCCGCCAGGACCCGAAAGATTCTCTCCCCGGCAAGCTTGTTTTCAACCGCATTGTCACATTGCGCGATGCCTGGATAAAGAAGTAAAATACGAAGGAATGGTATATAACCACATGAATAATAAAAAGTTTACATCAGGTTTTGTCTCGATTATCGGTCGTCCGAATGTCGGGAAATCGACGCTGCTGAACAGCATTATCGGCGAGAAGATTGTCATTACCTCGGACAAGCCCCAGACGACTCGCAACCGGATTCAGGGGATTCACAACATCCCGGGCGGTCAGATCGTTTTTATCGACACCCCCGGTATCCACGCCGGTCGTTCACGTCTGAACAAAAGCATGGTGGATGTGGCGCGTTCTGCCATCAGCGGGGTCGATCTCCTGATGCTGGTCGTTGAAGCGACGACCGCCGCCGATCCGGCCTTTATCCAGGATGTCCTTGGCAAGGTGAAGATTCCGGTCGTGCTGGTTATCAACAAGATCGATCTGCTCGCCGACAAGAATCAGGTGCTGAAGAAGATCTCCGACTGGGCTGCTCTGCATCCGTTCAAGGAGATTGTTCCAGTGTCAGCCGGTCGTAATGACGGGGTTGAGCATCTGGTTTCGGTCGTCGGCGGCTATCTTCCCGAAGGGCCGGCGATGTTTCCGGATGACATTCTGACCGATATGCCGGAAAAATTTATCGTCGCGGAGATGATTCGCGAAAAGGTTTTTCGCCTGACCCGGGACGAGGTGCCGTATTCGACCGCGGTTGTCGTGGAAAGCTTTATCGAGCGGGAGAACGGCGTCATCGCCATCGCGGCGGCCATCATGCTGGAACGCGACACCCAGAAGGGGATCATCATCGGCTCCAGGGGTGAGATGCTGAAGAAAATAGGTACTCAGGCACGTCAGGATATCGAACGCCTGCTTGACACCAAGGTATATCTGGAGCTGTTCGTAAAGGTTGTTGAAAACTGGAGCGAACGCCCGTCTAAATTAAGAGAACTGGGATACGAATGAAACCTTTAGTAGCCATTGTCGGCCGTCCCAATGTGGGCAAATCAACCCTGTTCAACCGTTTGCTTGGTCATCGTCGCGCTATTGTCGACGACACCCCGGGTGTTACCCGTGACCGCAACTACGCCAATATTACCCGCTTCGAAAAGCCTTTCATTCTTGTCGATACCGGCGGCTTTGAACCGGTAACGGAAAACCGCCTGCTGCAGCAGATGCGTGAGCAGTCAAAGCTTGCCATTGAAGAAGCGGATGTCATCATTTTCATGATGGATGCCAGAAGCGGCCTGACTCCTGCGGACACTGAGGTGGCCGAGATGCTCCGGCGCGTCAAGAAACCGGTGTTCTTCGTCGTTAACAAGGTTGATGGCGAAAAACTGGAAAATGACTCGGCCGAATTCTATTCTCTCGGAATCGGCGAGCTGTACACTATTTCGGCTGAACACAATCGCGGCGTCATCGATCTCGTGGAAAACATCATGGAGGTCTTTCCTCCGGCCGATGTTGCCGATCCCGAAGAGAACGTCACCCGTATCGCCGTGGTGGGACGTCCCAACGTCGGAAAATCATCACTGGTCAACCGCCTGCTTGGCTTTGAGAGGGTGGTCGCAAATCCGACCGCCGGCACGACCCGCGATTCGGTTGACACCCCTTTTACCTGCAACAAAAAACCGTATGTGCTGATCGATACCGCCGGTATCAGGCGCAAGGGGAAAACTACTGAAAAGCTTGAAAAATACAGCGTCTGTGACGCACTGCGCAGTATAGAACGAGCCGATATTGTGCTGATGGTGATCGATGCCGATGAAGGGGTCACTGAACAGGATGAGCGTATTTCCGGGTATATACATGAAGCCGGCAAGGGATGCGTCTTTGTCGTAAACAAGTGGGATCTTCTCGATAAGGACAATGCCACGTTCAAAACCTATACAGAAAAGATCAGGGATGGATTCAGATATCTGGCGTACGCGCCGATAGTCTTTGTCTCTGCTAAAACCGGTCAGCGAACCGGAAAGATTATTGAAACTGTTGACGAAGTAATGGTTCAGTTCTGTCGCCGTGTCACAACATCAGAATTGGTACATGTGTTTACTGATGCGATTGAATCTCACCATGCCCCCCTGTCTCACGGCCGCCGGGTGAAATTCTATTTCGCCACCCAGGTTGCTACCAGGCCGCCATCCTTTGTTATTTTTACTAATCAGCCCGATAATATCCATTATTCCTACGAGCGCTACCTGATCAACAAATTCCGCGAAGCGTTCGGTTTCGACGGCGTTCCGTTGCGACTGATGTTCCGCGGAAGGGATAAAACCGACACTTCCCGCAAGCCGGGAATCGATCGTACCAGATAGCCTATAAAGGCTTTACTTGAGGCCACTGTTGCGATATATTTTCCCAGTTTTTATCCCCCTTTACGTAGATGGGTTGTGAACAATGAGCCTTGTAGGTAACCTCGAAGAGCTCGGACTTGGCGAGATTTTACAGATTGTCAGTCTCAGCAGAAAAACCGGTGTCCTCTCCCTTACCAGCGGGGGACGGGATGGCTCGGTTTTTTTTCGTCATGGACAGGTTATACGAGCAACATCAAGCACCTATCAGCAGAGTCTTGGCGAGGTGCTGATTCAAAAAGGGGTTATTGATCTGGCTGTACTGCGCAAGGCTCTTGCGCTGCAGCAGGAGAAACGTTTTCTCGAACGTCTCGGTTCAATACTGGTAAAAAACTTTGGTGTTTCACAGGAGATCATTGAGGAGGTTGTCAGGGAACAGATTGAAAATGTTGTATTTTCTCTGTTTGCCTGGTCGGAAGGATCATTCAAGTTTGAAACCAAAAGTCCGGTTGAAGCGGGTGACGGTTCAAAAATGGACCCGCTGCAATTCATGCTGGATCAGGGACTGAATCCGCAGTTCCTTGCCATGGAAGGCACCCGGATCCTCGATGAGCAACGTCATGCGGCTGAAATTGACTTTTCCGGGGATGATTCTTCAGAGGGTGCACAGAATTTTGCCTTTGATCTGTCAGGTGACTCCTCTTCATCGCCATCGTTCAGGCATCTGGTTCAGCGACCGGTTGTTATCGTCGACGATGATGGACCGACACTACGCGCTATTGCTGACGGGCTCACGGAAAATGGATTTGTCGTTCACGCCATGACGCGTAGCGAGGATACCCTTATCAAGGTGGATTCCCTCCATAGAGGCGGCGACAGTCCTACGGTGCTGATGGATCTGATCATGCCGAGAATGGACGGATCCGGGGTGCTGGGTGGCATTGAGCTGCTGGAGCTGCTGCATAACAACTTTAAAGATCTGCAGTTGATCATTATGACCGACTATCACCATGCAGAAGCTGAAAAAAAGATCCGTGATCTTGGGTATCATTTTATCATTAAACCACGGCGGGTCGAAATCAGTACCCCTGCCATTATGAGTGGTTTTCTTACCCAGGTTACTCATGCCATCCGGGATTCATCAGCCTCGACCGCTTCCGGGTGGCAGGACCGCTTTAATCTTGGTGATGAGCTGCGCATTGAAATGGGTGAAGATGATGATATGCCGCGGGCCGTTGAATCCCAGGGGTCTAATGGCGGATTTTCATTGTTGCGCGGCATGCTTGAGGAGCTGAATAATCCAGACCTTGAGGGTGGTGTCCTTTTGCTGGTGCTGCGCTTTGCTTCCGAATTTGTCAACAGGGCCATTGTTTTTACCATCAGTGACCAGATAATTTCCGGTTTTGGTCAATTCGGCATCACCGGCGGTACAATCAGCGGTGATGAAAAAGTCCGTTCGCTGCATTTTCCCCAGGAATCCGGTTCACTCTTCGACGAACCTCTCCGCACCGGCCAGCCGCATACCTTCTCACCTGCTACTACGCCGGTCAATTCACGTCTCTTTGACCAATTGGGTGGCGGTATCCCTGCTGAAGTCTTTATCGGCCCGTTGATCAGCAAGTCCCGCGTCATCGGTTTTCTCTACGGCGACAACCTTCCGGATAAAAAACAGATTGGTGATGTTGAACCGCTGGCTATATTCCTGGCGCAGGCGGGGGTTGCAATGGAAAAGTCATTATTAGAACGCCAGCTGAATGAGAGGGGCAATCTGTGAGTAGCAAGACTATTATGATCGCCGATGATTCGGCGACCATGCGTGCCATGTTGGTTGCCATCGTTGAGTCACTGGGTGATTATCAGACAGTAGAAGCCTCCAGCGGTTTTGATGCGTTGCGGCTTTTGCCCCGGGGGCATGTTGACCTGATTTTAACCGATATCAATATGCCTGATATCAATGGGCTTGAGTTGATCAGCTATCTTCGTAACAATCCGAACTACAAGGATATTCCCGTATTTATCATTTCTACAGAGGGGAGTGCAAAGGATATTGAAAAGGGTAAGCAGCTTGGTGCCGATGAATATATCGTTAAGCCCTTTTCTCCGGTAATCCTTCAGCAATTGATCAATCAGTATTTGAACAAAACTTCCTGACTCCGGTTACCAGTTTATGTGGCCGCTGGTTACGGTGTTTTTAACTTCGTTAACGTGCTTATCCTGTTAGTCAGGGTTAAGGGGCATTAGATAATGAGTGAGCAGAACTCCACACATACGAAGGCCATTCAGGACTTTCTTGCCGAAGCGGAGGAGATTGTCGAGCAGCTCGGCTCGGAACTGGCTGATCTCTCCGATATGGGGGAGAGCGGTGAACTGAATCCGGATGTTCTGAACTCCATTTTTCGTGGTGCTCATTCACTGAAAGGGTTGGCCGGGATGTTCAACTTCAGTGGTGTCGCTGAGCTTGCGCACAACATGGAAAACCTGCTCGACTGGCTGCGGCTCGGAAAGCTCGATTTTACACCGCAGCTTATGGCCGTCCTGTTTGATGCCCATGAACTTCTCAGTTCCCTCATCCGCACCCTTGCCTCAGGTGAAGAGAACAGTATGGCGCCGGAAATCGCGGCGTGTGTCTCCAAAATAAATGCCTGTCTCGCTCCACAGGACGTGCAGAGCGCTGTATCGCCGCTGGAAGCCCTCGGGCTGCCACCACATATATGTGGCGCCTTGACCGAATATGAAGAACACCGCCTGAAAGACAATCTGGCCAAAGGGCGCACAATCTTCAATATCCATACATCCTTTGACCTGTCCACATTCGATACCGAATTATCATCAGTTACGGATATCTTGAAGGGGTGTGGAGAAGTTATCAGTACACTGCCGAGTGTCGGCGTAAATCTCGAAACCAATATCGATTTTGAAATTCTTTTCGGTTCTAAAAGTTCCCTGGACGAATTAAAAGCGACTGTAGAACGTGACAGCATTTCTGTGACACAACTTGGTTCTGCTTTGCCGCCGGTCGAGCCGCCGGTGGCTACGGCACCGGCACCCCCTTTAACTGAAACAACCACCGCCGGATACGACAATGGACAGCAGGGTGTTGTCGCCGCCGACAAGATGCAAGCCGCTGTCGCATTGCCAGTGCTGTCGGATGATGCGTCTCTGACAGCCAAAAGCATGAGCAGGACGGTCAGAGTTGATATTGGCAAGCTTGATGAGTTGATGAATATTGTCGGTGAACTCATTCTGGCCAATTCAACCATTGCCGGAGTCACCACCAGAATGCGCAATGAAGGTTTTTCGCGCATGGCTATCGAATTGGGTAAGGCTGCAAAGGGTCTTGAGCGCAAACTTTCCGATCTTCAGAAAGGGGTCATGGAAATCCGTATGATCCCGATTGGCCAGCTGTACGAGAAGATGTCGCGCATTGTCCGTAAAATATCCCGTGACCAGGGAAAACGTGTTGATCTCAAGTTTTACGGGGCTGATACGGAGCTGGATAAGCTGATCGTAGAAGATATTTCCGACCCGATGATGCATATTATCCGCAACGCCATCGATCATGGCATCGAATCCGGTGACGTACGTACGGCACAGGGGAAGAGTGAAAAGGGCACCATCAAGATTTCATCGTTTCAAAAAGGGAATCACGTCGTTATCGAAATTGAAGATGATGGTGGCGGCATTGATGTTGAAAAGGTGAAAAACAAGGCGTTGCAAAAAGGGTTGGTGAGTGACATCAGCACCGTTTCCGATCGTGACGCAATCGACTTTATTTTTCTGCCCGGTTTTTCAACCAATGAAACCGTCAGTGAAGTCTCCGGCCGTGGCGTCGGCATGGATGTTGTCCGCAACAATATCTCGGCAATTTCCGGAATGGTGGACATCGAGACACGGAAGGGAGAGGGGAGCCGCTTCATAATAACCCTGCCGATCACCCTGGCAATCATCAAGGCGCTGATCATAAACTGCAGCGGCAGAACCTATGCACTGCCGATTACATCGGTCCTTGAATCGCTGTTGATGACTGACAAGGATATCATGACGGTTGAGCGTAAAGAGGTTGTACAGCTTCGCGAATCGACCTTACCTCTGCTGAGGCTTGAGCATTTCTTTGATCTGCAGCGCAGTGACGAAGCGCCGAAAGAATTTTATGTCGTCGTCGTCGGCGTTGCAGAGAAGCGACTCGGCATAGCGGTTGACAATCTGATCTGCCAGCAGGACATCGTCATAAAACCGCTTGGAGATTCATTCAAGCGCTTTCGCGGTATTTCCGGTGCTGCAGACCTTGGGGACCAGCGCACAATTCTTGTGTTGGACGTCGGCGGGATAATCAATGAAACGATGCGTTCCGGGGGCTGACATACATGTACAAAAGCTATTTCGGTTTTAGGGAAAAACCGTTCAGCAAAACCCCTGACCCCAGGTTTTTGTTTCTGAGCCGAGGCCATGAAGAGGCTCTTGCCAGGCTTGAGTTTATTGTTGAAGAGCGTGAACTTGCGGTCTTGACCGGAGACATTGGCTGCGGGAAAACCACGCTGTCACGTGCCCTGATGGATCGCCTCGGCCCCGGTTACCGTTTTTGCTATATTATTAATCCGCGTCTGAATGCGCTTGAATTTCTGCGTACTATAGCCAGAATTCTTGAGGTAGAGCAGCCGGCCGATGCCAAGGATACCCTGATAAACCAGATTCATACTGCCGTTTATTCGTTGAATCAACGCGATATCTGTCCGGTTCTGGTGATCGACGAAGCCCAGATGATTACCGATGCCGAGGTCTTTGATGAGATCAGGCTGCTGACAAACTTTCAGCTGGACGACCGAAATCTGCTCGGCGTTGTCATTATGGGACAGCCGGAACTGCGCCCGATAATGGCGTCCAGTCGTTTTGAGCCGCTGCGGCAACGGATTTCGCTTCATTATCACCTGAAGCCGTTATCGCTGGATGAGATAATGGAATATCTTGATTTCCGTCTCGAGGCGGCTGGCGGGTCTCCCGGTTTATTCACACCGGACGCGGTGCAGCGCATCCATGAGCTGAGCGGTGGTGTGCCGCGTAAGATAAATTCCATGGCGACTAATGCACTGCTCGTCGCATACGGCTGCGACGCTGCTTTGATTGATTCTGGCATAATCAACGAAATTAAAGATGAATTGATGATGTAGGCGGTACAGCTATGGATCTCGCAAAAATAAGAAAAAAATATTTACAGACTCCCAAAGAGTCCGCTGTCGAGCGTTGCGCTGCTCCAGTCCCTTCCACTTCATCTGAGCCGGCAGAGGCTGCGCTTCAAAGCGATCCGGCTGCCCCGGCCTCTGGCGATGGGGACTGCTCTCAGGAAGAGTCGTGCTGTATCCCTGATGCTTTCGTAGCAGCCGTTTCACCATTGATCGCTACCCCGCTCCCGGAATATGCCGCTTATTCATTAACGCCGCTGGAAGCAATCCTGGCCGGTAGAACTGCGGCAGGGTGTGACGATGAGTCAATTCTTGCTGATGAAGAAACCAGTGAAACTGTCGCCGAAGCGTGTCTTGAGTTCCTCTGTTTTCGGGTTTCTGACGAGATCTATGGAATAAACATCATGGATATAAAGGAGCTCATAAAGCCGAGAGAGGTTACGGAAGTTCCCCGCGCTCCCGCCTTTGTTTCAGGAGTTTTGTCATTACGCGGCACAATAATACCGATTATTGATATGCGTGTCCGGCTGGGACTGGCTCATGAAGCGCTTACAGGCAAAGAGCGGATAGTTGTCATACGAACTGACAATTCACTTAGCGGCCTGCTGGTTGATGAAGTGATTCAGGTTGTGAAGGTCCAGCAGGACGCAATCGAAGCAGCTCCCGCTGTTCTTGACGGCATTGACCGTGATTTTATCAGTGGTCTTGGTCGTGCTGACGGACGGTTGATCATAATTCTGAACCTGGCAACAATTGCTGACATCAACCTGTGCTAAGGACCGGTAACTAGTATGGAAGGTTCAATAACTCATATCCAGCTAGCCTGTTTCAGTCTCGGAGACAGGTTGTTTGCCGTCGATATCATGAGAATTCGTGAGATTCTTGTTCCCCAGAAACTATCACCGCTGCCGTGTGACTCCGATGTTCTTGAGGGTGTTGTTAATCTTCGTGGCGCGGTTATTCCGGTAATGAATATGCGCAAGCGGTTCGGACTGCCGGTCGCGGGCGGCGCCGCAGCCGGCAAACTGCTGATAGTTACTCTGGCCTCGCAACTACTTGCTTTGGCTGTGGATGACGTCATGGAGGTTATCTCGATACCGGTTGCTGATATAAAACCACCGATTCAGATGGAATCAGGGGTGGGGGCGGAATTTCTGTTGGGCATCTGTCTGTCAGGTGACCGTGTCTTCATGATTCTGGATATTGATTCACTTCTTTGCAGCAGTCGCAGTATTCAAGCCTCTGTGTCTGTGTCTGTGTAACGATTGTCTGCTGATGTTAGTACATAAAACAGGAGTAGGTGGTGATTGATCTTCAAAACATACGCTGTGCCCTTCAATCAGCTGATGAAGAAATCCGTAGATCAGCCCTGTATTCGTTGAAGGATATTCCAACGACCGATGCACAGGTAATGTTGTTCGCCGCAATGGGTGATGAAAGCTGGCGGGTAAGAAAAGAGGCGGTGGATTGTTATATTAACTCCAGGCCAGACCTCGCTTCAGTTGAGCAGTTGTTAAACCTTCTTCGCAATGAAGACAATGCCGGTTTAAGAAATTCGGCTGCAGAAGCTGTTGTCCGCCTTGGTTCCGCACCAGCTTCGCTGCTGATAAAGCTGGTAAACGACCAGGATGCCGATGTGCGTAAATTTGTCATTGATGCCATGGGTGCTATCGGCGATCCTGTCTTTGTTCCCTCGCTGTTGCATGCCCTGGATGATCCAGAGGTGAATGTGGCATCAGCTGCTGCAGAACAGCTTGGTGCCGTGGGCGATACGGATGCTGCAGAACCGCTGATGCAGGCGGTTTTGCGGCGTGATGACGTGTTGTTTCGCTTCAGTGCGCTGGGGGCATTGGGTCTTTTGGCAGCACCGGTTCAGGTGCCGGAAGAGTTGGTGAAGCTGGCAGACCAGGGCATATTCAGAAAGGCCGTTTTTGAATGCCTTGGAGCTGTCTCTGATGAGAGCTCTTTCAAGCTGCTGCTGGACGGTTTCTCGTGCCGCCAGAAGAACAGCCGTGCCGCTGCGGTTAAGGCTTTGCATAAAATCTACCGCCGCTCTTCAGCTGCGTCACAGAAAATGATTCATGAAACACTTCAGTCGCTCAAGGATAGTGATGTCATACCAGGCCTGTTGGAGCTGATTGACACGCGGGATATTGTTCTGACGGAAGCACTTCTCTGGACAAGTGTCGTGATCAGGGATGCCCGTTTCATTCCTCTGCTTGTCGAAGCGTTTGCTGACGAACGGACCGCCGATGCGGCTCTTGCAGCTATTAAATGTTTTGGTCACGAAGCGTTACGAGAAATTGTTTCGCGGTATTCACATCTGGATGAGAACGGCCGGAGCGGCATCTGCCTCCTGATATCCGAGTGCGGTTATTCCGGCTTTACCGATATTATCCTGGAAGCGCTGCATGACCAGTCGGCGCAGGTCCGTAAAGCCGCTGTCATGTCCGCCGGTAAGCTTGGTCTGGGCACATGTGTTGCTGACCTTGTCTCTTTGATTGATGATAGTGAAAAACAGGTGTATAGAGCCGCTATTGCTGCTCTGCAGTCACTTGCTGCAACGTGTCGTGCGGCTGTTCTGGCAGAGGCGGGCAAGCTATGCTCGTCAAAACTGCCGCATCACCGGGAAGCTGCCGCTTTTTTGCTGGCGTCACTGGATGAACGGGATCGTTTGCAACAATTGATACAAGATGGGGACGCGCAGGTTCGTAAAGCGGCTGTTACGGCGATTGGAGCCTGCTGTCTTGAGTCATTTGCTCCGCTGCTCATGGCGGCACTGGGTGATGGTGATCCTGATGTGCGCATCGCCGTAGCCGACGCGCTTGGGAATCTGCATGATACAAAGACGCTTGATGCCCTTGAGCATGCACTGACTGACGAGGATATATGGGTGCAATCTGCTGTTTTGAAGGCGATTTCCAGAATAGCGCCCGTCGCGGCGCTGGCAATTATAAAAAACTTACATACCGTCGCTGGAGGTCTGTTGATGATTACAAGTTTACGGATTCTCGAGGATGTCGGTGGGCCTGAAGCTGAAGAAATCATCCGCTATTCCCTGCAAAGCAGTGACAAGGATATTGTCCGGCAGGCTGACAAGTCTCTTGAGCGACTGATCGCCAACTCAAACTAGGTAGTACATGACCTTCTCTTTTGCTCACAATCACAGTATGTCTGACGATGAATTCCACCTGTTGCGGGATTGTATCTACGCCCATTGCGGGATTTATTTTGATGATGAATCAAAATACATTCTTGAAAAACGCCTGTACCCCCGTTTGACAGACCTGAATCTCTCTACGTTTTATGACTACTATCATTTCTTAAAGTACAATCGTAATAAAGAGCATGAACTAATTGATATAATGGATGTTCTTACCACAAACGAAACGTACTTCTTTCGCGAATCTGTCCAGTTGAAAGCTTTTACCGATGAGGTTGTTCCCGAGCTTATCAAAAGAAAAACCGCGCGCGGAAACCGGACCCTCAGGATATGGAGCGCCGGCTGTTCTACCGGTGAGGAACCGTACACAATCGCGATGCTGCTGAGTACCATACCCGAACTCAGCGGATGGAAAATAGAAATCATCGGTACCGACATCAGCAACAAAGTACTTACGCAGGCGCGCCGTGGCGTATATGGTAAATCGTCATTCCGGGCGACCAATGAAAGTGATCTGCACCGTTTTTTTATCCCGCAAGATGATGGCTATAAAGTGAATGATTCTATCAGGGCGCTCGTAACCATCAGTCATCTCAATCTTTTTGATTCACACCGTCTTGCCTTGCTTGGCAAGGTGGACCTTGTTTTTTGTCGCAACGTAATCATCTATTTTGACCAGGCAGCCAAAAAGCGGGTGATTGAATCGTTTCACTCCGCACTGTATGACGGCGGTTTTCTCCTGCTGGGGCACTCTGAGTCGCTCATGAATATCTCGACACAGTTTACCCTGCGGCACTTCAAAAACGATATGATTTATCAAAAGCCTGATCGTATATCAGCCGGGGGTGTGCTGTGAAAAAGATCAGGATTGTTGTTGTTGATGATTCAGCTTTCAGCCGTCGCAGCATAACCCGTATGCTGGAAGGGCTGGATTCTGTCGAAGTGGTGGGGTACGCGATCAACGGTGAAGACGGTATTCAAAAAGTTATTGCTCTTAAGCCGGATCTGGTGACCCTGGATCTTGAAATGCCAAAGATGGACGGGTTTACGCTGCTCCGTATCCTGACGACCCGCTTCTCGCTGCCGGTAATCGTGATCAGTGCTCTCAGCGGAGCGGACAAGGTCTTTAAGGCACTTGAACTCGGGGCGCTTGATTTTGTGGCAAAACCTACAAGCGGTGCGTCCGTTGATCTCCTCTCCATAAAAGAGGATCTTCAGAAAAAAGTACTGCAGGTTCTTTCCCTTAATCCAGCCGGTCATATCCGTCCGGTCACCGAGGTCATCCCCAAGGAGACGTTCGACACCCGTCAACCGCCTGCCGGAAGAGCTGGGGTGGGGATAAACCACGCCATCGATCTTGTGGCAATTGGTTCCTCGACCGGAGGGCCGCCGGCTCTGCAACAGATATTCTCTGCTTTTAAGCAAAAATATCCTTTTGCGATAGTTGTCTCGCAGCATATGCCGCCAGGTTTTACCAAAGCCTTTGCGGACAGGCTCAACCGTTCCTCCCTTTTCGACGTAAAAGAGGCTGAGGATGGTGACCTTGTCCTTCCCGGCAGGATATTAATCGCCCCCGGCGGCATGAACATGACCTTCGAAGTATGTGGTGGGCAGGTGACGGCGCGCATAGTTGCGCCTTCGGAGTCAGATCGCTATGTCCCCTCAGTTGATGTCATGCTCCAGTCGTGTGCCGGCATTTACCGTAAACGGGTGGCGGCAGTCATTCTTACCGGCATGGGCAACGACGGCAGCGCGGGAGTACGGATAATAAAGGAGCATGGTGGTTGCGTCATCGCGGAATCGGAGGAGACCGCCATCGTGTACGGCATGCCGCGGGAAGCGGTGGCCACCGGTGTGGTTGATCGTTGTGTGCCGCTGGATAAAGTGGCCGGGGAAATAATTGCACAGGGTGGATTTTCCTGATTTAATTCATACAGGCGACCGTAGTCGCTGCAGAAATAGACAATATAGAAACATTCAAGATGCGAAAGGAAATTACCGTGGAACAGAAGTACTCACCAAAAGACGTAGAGCAGAAATGGCAGTCCATATGGGAAAACGAAAAGACCTTCAAGGCAACTCCAGCCGGGGACAAACAGAAATACTACCTGCTGGAGATGTTTCCATATCCATCCGGCCGTATCCACATGGGGCACGTCCGTAATTATTCCATTGGCGATGTTATCGGCAGGTTCAAAAGAATGCGCGGCTTCAATGTCATGCACCCGATGGGATGGGATGCTTTTGGTATGCCGGCAGAGAACGCCGCAATCCAGAACAAGAGTCATCCGGCGATCTGGACACACGAGAATATAGCGTATATGCGCAACCAGATTAAGAAAATGGGCTTCTCCTACGACTGGGATCGTGAACTGGCTACCTGCGACCTCGACTATTACCGCTGGGAGCAGAAACTGTTTCTCGAAATGTTCGCCAAAGGTCTGGCCTACAAGAAGACCTCGTTCGTTAACTGGTGTCCGAAGTGTGAAACCGTATTGGCCAATGAGCAGGTGGAAGACGGTGCCTGTTGGCGCTGCGACAGTGATGTCAATCAGAAAGAGCTCGACCAGTGGTTTTTCCGCATCACCGATTATGCGGAAGAGCTGCTGGAAAACACGTATAAACTGCCGGGCTGGCCGGAGCGTGTACTGGTCATGCAGCGCAACTGGATCGGCAAGAGTTACGGTTGCGAGATCGACTTCATGCTTGAAAACAGCACCGAGTCTATCCGTGTTTTCACCACCCGCCAGGACACCGTTTTCGGTGCAACGTTTATGTCGCTGGCACCGGAACATCCCCGTGCCCTTGAGCTGGCCACCCCTGAGCGGCGAGAGGCGGTCATCGCCTTTATCGACAAGATCAGAAAGACCGACCGCATCATGCGCACCGCTGATGACTTTGAAAAAGAGGGTGTTTTTACCGGTTCATACTGCATCAATCCGTTGACCGGGGAGCGGATGCCGATCTTCCTGGCCAATTTTGTCCTCATGGACTACGGCACAGGTGCCGTTATGGCGGTACCGACCCACGATCAGCGCGATTTCGAGTTTGCCAAAAAGTACGACCTGCCGCTTAAGGTTGTTATCCAGCCGGCGGGAACAACACTCGATCCGGCAGCCATGGCTGAAGCGTTTACCGAAGCCGGAGTCATGACGAATTCAGGCCGCTTCGACGGCCAGCAGAGCAGTGACGCAAAAGAGGGAATAGCCGACTTCCTGAAAGAGGAGGGATACGGCACCAAGACGGTCAATTACCGCCTCAGGGACTGGGGCATTTCCCGTCAGCGCTACTGGGGTAATCCGATTCCGGTGATTTACTGTGACAGCTGCGGCGTGGTGCCGGTACCGGCGAAAGATCTGCCGGTTGTGCTTCCCAAAGATGTCGAGTTCAGCGGCGAGGGGGGGAGTCCGCTGGCCCAGATGGAGTCCTTCGTAAACTGTTCCTGTCCGGTATGCGGGAAAGCCGCCCGCCGTGAAACCGATACGATGGATACCTTCGTGCAGTCGTCATGGTATTTCCTCCGTTACTGCTGTCCCGACTTCAAGGACGGCATTCTCGATCGCGAAGCTGTCGACCACTGGATGTCGGTTGACCAGTACATTGGCGGCATCGAACATGCCGTTTTGCACCTCCTCTATGCCCGCTTTTTTACCAAGGTAATGCGCGATCTGGGGCACGTTTCTGCCGATGAACCGTTTGTCAATCTCCTCACCCAGGGGATGGTGATTAAAGATGGTTCGAAGATGAGCAAGTCGAAGGGGAATGTTGTCGATCCTGACGCCTTGATATCACGATACGGCGCCGATACCGCCCGTCTGTTCTCGCTTTTTGCAGCGCCTCCTGAAAAGGATCTTGACTGGAATGACCAGGGTGTAGACGGTTCGTTCCGTTTCTTAAGCCGCATCTGGAAGCTCGTCCATGACCGTCTCGATATGGTACGGAACGCCGCCCCGGTTGATACCGCCTCGTTGACGGCCGAAGAGCGCAACCTGCGCCGGGCGGTACATAAAACAATCCGCAAAGTAACTGAGGATCTGGAGGAACGTTTCCATTTCAACACGGCAATAGCTTCCGTAATGGAGCTGCTTAACATCCTGCAGCCGGCGGATCTCAAAACAGCTCAGTTCCCGGCGGTCATGAAAGAGGCTCTCCAGAGCGTCGTTATGCTGATGTCTCCTATTGTCCCTCATATTACCGAAGAGTTGTGGCAGCGTCTCGGCAACACGTCCCAGTTGACGCAGACGTCCTGGCCGGAATATGACCCAAGCGCGGTGGTTGATGAAGAGCTTCTGGTCGTTGTGCAGGTCAACGGCAAATTGCGTTCCAAGGTAACCGTTGCCGCCGGTACCGGTGAGGATGAACTTAAAGCGCTTGCGCTCGCAGATGAGAAAGTTGTGCCGTTCATCGAGGGGCTGACCGTCCGCAAGGTCATCTGTGTGCCGGGTAAACTCGTTAATATCGTGGTGGGGTAGGGGATGTCAGCTTTGCTAAAGTGGCGGCTGTTGGTGCTGGTGCTGGTGCTTAATTCAGTGACCGGGTGCGGCTATCACCTGACGAGCTCATCGTCACAGCACCTTGGAGGCTCCCAGAAAATATGGGTACCTTTCTTCACGAACGAGAGTATCAGTCCGACGGCACAAACGGTTCTGCGCAGGGCGTTCTATGAAGAGTTGCACGCTCTGCGCGGGCTCACCCCGGCAAGCAGCGAGGGGGGCGCGGACCTCGTCATGAAGGCACGGCTTGTTTCCTATTCCAGCAGGGCGGTCTCTTATAGTGCTATAGATCAGGCCAAGCAATACTCCCTGTCTCTGACGGTTGAGCTTGAAATAGCCAAAAAAGGGGGGGCTGTGCCGCTCTGGAAAGGGCAACTCAGTGGAGAAAAACAGTATCCGGCATCCACAAATCTCGCCCTGCAGCGTAATGCCGAGGAACAGGCTCTTGATTCCGCTGCCCGCATTATTGCCCATAAATTCATTTCCGCTTTGGAAGAGTCCTACTAGTCATGACGCCCCAGGAGTTTGAGACATCCCTCAAGAAGGGCACCGTTCCAACCGTCTGTTTTCTGTATGGTGAAGAGCAGTTTCTGGTCGAACGGGCGGTTCATGCGCTGCTTGAAAAGGCCATCGTTCCGTCTCTTAAAGACTTCAACCTGAATGTTTTTTTCGGCAACGAATCCAAGGGGGTCGATATCATCGATGCCGCCCAGACCCTGCCGATGTTCGCGGAGCGGCGCGCGGTGCTGGTCAAGCGTGCCGAGCAGCTCAAAGCCGAAGCCCTTGAAGCCATGTTGCCGTACATCAAGAATCCGTCTCCCGGTACCTGTCTGCTACTGACCGGCACCAAGATCGACCAGCGCAAGAAATTCTTTCTGGAATTCAAGAAGCTTGGAGTTCTGGTCGAATACAAACGGTTCTATGACAACAAGCTGTCCGGATTCATTCAAACTGAAGCGGTTGCTCAAGGAAAACCGATTGAAACAGCCGCAGCGGAGCTTCTGGCCGAACTGATTGGCAACAACCTGCAGGAATTGAGTTCGCAGATTGAAAAGCTGGTTGTCTATGCCGGGACAAAACAACGCATAACGGTAGATGATGTCCGTACCATGGCCAGCAGCAGCAAGGCCTTTACCGCCTTTGAACTGGCAAAATTTCTTGGTCTGCGTGATCTGTCCAATTCGATCAGAAGTCTTGATGCGCTGTTCCTGCATGGCGAGGATGCGCCGATGATAATAGGTGCTCTGACCAGTCATTTCCGCAAATTGTGGCGCGTCAGAGAGCTGCTCGACAAGAAAATGCCACAGGCCGATATCGGCAGGGAACTCAATATCAATGCCTTCTTTCTGGGTGATATTGTGACGCAGGCGCGTAATTTTCCGCGAAGGGAGTTAAAGCGTATTTTCGAAGAGTTCTATCGCTGTGACGTTGCATCGAAAACCGGTGGCGGCCAGTCGTATAACCTTCTGCACGGCATGACCATGGGGATCTGCACCGGCGGTTGGTAGCCCCCGTTGGCGCCACCACACGATCCTCTTACTCCAACTCCTTTTTCTGCTCCTCTTCTCCTTTTCAAGAATCCTTCACATCAATGTTATGCGGTTCTTCCCCGTTTTCAGCGTGCAAACTGTTTTGTTATTATTAAAAACGAACAGTAAGAGCTGGCTCATTGACAATATTGAATTTCAGGCGTATACAAGTGTCCATTAATTGACCTGTTTAAGTCACTGGAGTTTAAAAAATGGTTTCAGACGAGTGAAGCCATTTTTGGTGAAAAGTCGCTTTTGTCAGCGTTACACTGATGAAGCGGCTTTTTTGTTTTCGAGAAGTTGAGCGTTGAGGAAATCAGGCAGGCGTCGAAGATGGTCTTGTGGGAGATAAACGGCAAAGCTCATTCGGGCAAGAGTATTGGCATTATGCGCAGCGTCAAGGGGACGCATAATGATTCGAACTGCCAGATTCTTCAATCAAGGGAGCTGATGCGTTTGTAGATAAAAATGGGTGGCTGATGGGATCCTGAAGTAAGACTATGGTACATCCAGTACGAAAAGATCAAAGGTACAGACCTGGAAAAGCATATAATATTTGATGCCTCGATGAAGAACAAAACGAGTTAAAGCATCTATTATTATATACATCATTGGCATCTAATATTGGATACCGACATACAACATTAGATGCCAGCATATAATATTAGATGCCGGTACTAACCGGTGATTTACGAGTTCAACGTAAAAACACAATAAAAACAAACAGATAAAAGCGAAATAAAAACAAAATGCACTGAATCCAATTTGTCGGAGGTTGCACACAAAGATTAAAAGGCTTGAATAAAAACAAAATTCATGATACGAAGCGACGAGCCGCAGCTCAACGCGTTTACGCGTTCGAGCAGACGGACACGTCGCTTCGCAGCAATATGTTCATTCCAGCCTTTAAACCCTGCCATGTGCCAACCTCCGACGGATTCAGTGAATTGCGACAGTGTTGTACGTTTGAACTAAGGGGCTGGACACGGACGGACGCTACGCGCCGCCGGTCAGCCCCAACCACGTTGGACCAACAGGAGGCGATGGTGAATATAAGCGAAAGCCCAGGGGCTGCTAATGAAATTGCGGAGCTAGTAGTTGACTCAGTAAAGCTTGTCGAGCCACTTGCGGCTGCTGACGGAAAGTCCTGCACTCTATGGCTCGACGAATATCTTTATGAATGGCAACAATCTGGAATGCCTCCGAAGGACTTTGTTCACAAGGACGATTTAATTCCGGTCATTGGTGCTGTTTGGGCGAACACCGTCATTATGGAATTCGGTTGGGAGTGGGTAAAGCTTACATTCCATGAATACGACAATTGGACTTCAATTGGAATTGCGACAAAAGACCGTGCTTTAATGATTTTACCGTTTGCTTACATCCATGAATGCTTATCCATGGACGACGAGGTAAAAATTGAAGCGTCTATGGTTGTACTCGCCTCGGATATGTTTTCAGATATACCCGAAGGATCGTACACAAACCTAATGCATGAATTTCAAAGAATATTGCCAAGGGCATGACGTGTAACAGGAAGATGGGAAGACCCCGGAGGAACACGAGACAAAAGTAAAAAGGCAGAAAGCTAAAAAGCGAAGTCCCAACCAGGCAGTTCGACACCGGTCGGGCGGAAAGGCTGCCCGAACGGGTCAACTGCGCGAACCGTTCAACGTAAAAACACAATAAAAACAGACAGATAAAAGCGAAATAAAAACAAAATGCACTGAATCCAATTTGTCGGAGGTTGCACACAAAGATTAAAAGGCTTGAATAAAAACAAAATTCATGATACGAAGCGACGAGCCGCAGCTCAACGCGTTTACGCGTTCGAGCAGACGGACACGTCGCTTCGCAGCAATATGTTCATTCCAGCCTTTAAACCCTGCCATGTGCCAACCTCTGACGGATTCAGTGAATTGCGACAGTGCTTTACATTGAATCGGGTAGCCGGGGGGGGTTCTCCCCCAGCCCCCACACCACCCGGCATGCGGGTCCGCACCGGGCGGTTCGATAGAATTACCGGGCCGTAGCCGGGTAATGGATCTTCACCCACAGTTCTTTGACAGATAGTAACCCTTGTTCCTTCAGACATTTGTTGGTCAAACCGGTCTGGGCCGCAAGTCTACGGGACATCGCCCACGGGCCGCTTCTATTCAGGCCCGCACGGATGGCGGTGCCAAGTTGCGTACCAAGCTTTAGAAGATTCCGAATCTTGGTACGGCACCAGCGCCACTGTTTCCAGTAGCACAACCGTATTCTGCGCCGTATCCAGCCGTCTATGTCCGGGATGTCATGGTAATACTCCGAGATACCGAAGTACCCCATCCAGCCACGGAGATATTGGGCCAGCTTGAACAACCGGTACTTCATGGAGACACGCCAGCTTCTTCCGGTGTACTGCTTGACGCGGCGTCGGAATTCCCGGTATGCCTTGTCAGACCAGATGATGCGGGTGCCGCTGAAGATGAAACCGAGAAAGTCGATGCGGGATGTTCGTGCTACCGAGCTTTTGGTTTCATTGACCGTGAGCTTGAGTTTGTGTGTCAGGAAGGTTTTCATGCCTTCCATCACGCGATCACCGGCACGCTGACTTTTGACCAGTATGACGAAGTCGTCAGCGTAGCGGACGAATTTGTGACCGCGTGTCTCAAGCTCTTGGTCCAGTGTGTCGAGCAGGATGTTGGCGAGGAGCGGCGAGAGCGGCCCACCTTGGGGAACACCCAGACGGGTCTTTTCTAGACGCCCGTTCACCTTCACCCCGGCTCGCAGGTACTTACCGATCAGAGCTAACACCCGCTTATCGTGGACTTTTCTGCTCACCAGATGCATGAGCAGATCGTGATTGACCGTGTCGAAGAATTTGGCAAGGTCGATATCCACGGCAATGCGGTAGCCCTGCCGGATGTACTCCCGCACCTGACGGACAGCGTCTTTTGCTGACCGGCGGGGACGGAAACCGAAGCTTGATTCCGAGAAGTCAGGATCAAAGATCGGCGTCAACACTTGGGCAATGGACTGTTGGATCAGCCGGTCGAGGACGGTGGGTATCCCCAGTGGACGGGTTCCGCCCGTTGCTTTGGGTATCTCCACCCTTTTAACCGGCAAGGGTTTGTAACTGCCTGTCGTTAGCGATTCGCGGATGGTTTTCCAGTGAGAACGGGTATGGTCGGGGAATTGTTCGATAGTGATACCATCGACGCCGGGTGCGCCTTTGTTGGCACGTACCCGTTTCCACGCTTGCTCCATGTTCGCACTGGATAGTATCCGCTCCAGCAGGTGTTGCTCCGGGGTTGGCTGGTCAATGACGCGCTCCATGGGCATTCCCCCGGTCGGGTTCTCTATGTCATGAAAGCTCATTGGGGCTCCTCCCCATTCTTCGTTCGGCCCTTCGGCGGGGTAAGGCTTCCCGGCTAACCGGGCTTGTTTCCAGCCGTCCATTCGCAAGGGGACGGCGTCCGACGCCTACTATGGCTTTTGCTGACTTCTGCCCGATACCCGGCATGTTGCCATGCAGAGCGCAGTCTCAAGAAAACGAGACGGCAATTCGGACAGATCTCCCCGGATAAGAACGTGAACTGTCGCTACACAACCGCAGCATTTACCATTTCTCCTGAATCCGTGGACTTCGTCATGTTGTGCTGACTTGTCCGGATGATGGCCTTGTATGCTGTTTCTGTTCGTCGGCTCATAGCTTTGCGCTCCGGCTTCCTCCAGACCCCTCCTCGCGGAGACGCCCTTGCCTTCGGCTAGTACTTGCTTTACCCTGTCTCACGACAGTGACTGGATTCTCGTACAGGGGACTTACACCCCATAAGTTCACGCCCATGACGGGCGTACACCAAAAAGTTAGACCGGGCCGAAAACCGTCCGGTCAACTTCATGCCCGTTATGTGGAGCAAGAATGAATACGAAAGAACTCATTGAAAAAGTTATCGCCTCGGGAATCCTCCTTAATGAATTAACGGAGCTTTCTCTATCGGGCGCGACAGACAAAGAACTTGACGAGGCTGAAAATCGAGTTGGAGTTAAAATTGATGAAGGACTCAAGGAATTGCTCCGAGCATACGATGGCGCAAATCTCGATATTATAAGATTTTATGCAATCGGAAGAATTATTAACACCAAGAAAGGACTAAAATTCGCTGATGACCCCAGCGGTTTCATCTTCTACGTTAATGCCACAGGAGAAGTCATATCTGAGGATACAGACGGAGGAAACGTCAAAAAAGTCGCATCATCAGTGAAAGAGTTTATTCATTCATACCTGTTCGGGGAGCGCGCTGCAGAATTTGCAGGTGAAGAGTGGCTTCAGGAACTGATTAAAGCAGAAATCATCACATAACCACGTCCTTGGACGCCGACCGCCCGAAAAGTCTGGGCGGGCGGGTCAAGGCCGACCCCGTTAGGCAGAACAAAATGAGGAGTCATTATGTCATGGTGGATTCAGCAAAAGGGAAGTGACGGAAAAAATCATATCTGGGCAATCGATGTAGACCCTTTAGCAGTCATAATGCTGATAACCATTCTTCTCTCCTTTGCTGGTCCGAAAATCATACATAACCCACTTTCCACACTTGCACTAGTTGCCACCATCATCACCACTTCTGGACTGATGTGTCTTGTTATTTCGAAGTTCTCATTGTATCGCCAAGGAATTTGGAGTTCATGGGGCACAAAATCAATGACAAAAGGAAATGCTCGACTTTACGTATTTGGATACTCTCTTATTGCTATCGGAACTTTATTGCTCATCAAGTTAGCTACAATTTGGAAATAATCAGCGGTTCCAGCGGATTTCGACCCGCCACCCACGTTAGGCAACAACATGAAAATAATACTCACATTATTAGCTGGAATTATAGCTGCCATTGCAGTTTTTCGCCTACCTCGAAACGAGGCCGCTGAAAAGAGAAAGAAGATTGAAGAAGCTTTTGCAGACCGACCGCAGCAATCACCTACAGACTTCTATTCTGCCTTTTTCAAGTCTGCTGGAGTGCCAGAAGAGGTCGTTGTGGGTGTAAGAAAAGTTCTGGAAAAGCAATTGGATGCAGATCTTTCCCGCATGGTAGATTCGGATGATTTTTCAAAGAATCTCAGTTTTTTCTGGGACTTCGACTCGATGGCTGACGTTGAGGTTGTCTGTGCTTTGGAACAAGAATTCAAAATAAAAATTTCGGACGAAGAGGCGGGAAATTCTCAGACTGTCAGGGAATTTGTTGAGTTGGTGTGGAGAAAGATTAAAGAGAATGCCTAACCAGTCAGAAGCAGCGGCCAAAAACCGCCGCTGTTCTGCCGAGCCGTTGGCGGAGAAATTCGTTCTGAACAGTGGGTTGTTTTTGATTTTTGAATGGGGATAACAGATATTGAGGAGTGATTTATGCCGCTCGTGACAGTAAGCTGTACTAATTGTGGTTTTTCAAAGGACCTAAACCAAAGTTCCGCCCCACCTAATGGGACAAAAATAACATGCCCCAAGTGTCAGGGGAGCTTTATCTATAAACAGTCAGAGACCACAAACGTACCCACTAATAACGTGGTTCCCGGTTCTGCTCTTGCTAGCTCATCATCGGCGCCTTTGCCACCACCTAAGCTCCATCCTCCGCAAATGAATCGTGAACTCTCTCAAAAACAGTTGAAAAAGAAAATGTCAGACAGACTAAAGCCGGTCGGCGTAATAGTTGGTGTAACTTTGGCAGTGATGGTCTTGATATACGGAATAGTCGTCGGCTATACAAAACTTACCGCTAAATTGGAAGCAGATAATTGGGCTACATTAAAAATAATTACATCTTCAGAGCAAGACGAACGTGATGACATTATATCTAAAAACGAGTCGTTGCTAGCAGCTTCTGATTTCAATCAACTTGATAAAATAGCAGATGACTACCGAACTACCAAGGCCGCTTTTGAGGACGGAGAATGGAAACTGAGCGTCTTCTATGATGAGATGGCATATTATCTCCGTAAAACACCGGAAGAAAATTGGGTGAGCAGGATAAACAAGCTAAAAGAGTGGGCTGCTGCAAAACCTGATTCAATAACTGCACGGGTGGCTCTGGCAGAATGCCTAGATGGCTATGCATTTCACGGGAGAGGCGCGGCTTACGCAAATGAAGTTCAAGAGGATCAATGGCGACGCTTCCAGGAACGACTGGAAGAATCGAAGGCCGTACTTGATCAGGCCCAAAACCTGCAAAAGAAATGTCCAGGTTGGTGGGCTGCGTATCAGCGACTAGCCGTAGGTCTCCAATGGAACAAATCCCAGTATTTTGATTTTCTGAATTCAGCTATATCGTATGAACCGACCTATAATGTTTTCTATTACCGGGCTGCCTTTTATCTCCTCCCTTGGTGGTTTGGAGATGACGGGGAATGGGAGTATTTCGCAAAATCTGCTTCAAATAGTGTTGGAGGAAACGCAGGTGACATTCTCTATACCCGGATCATATGGTTTATGAGTCGGCGCACTCCCCGAGACGTTGTAACCAAAAACTCAAAGATACAATGGAAACGTGTAGAAAATGGCATTCAACTGATTAGAAAGGACTATTACAAGGAAGCGAGAAATTAATGTTTTGATCCTTCACAGTTGGAGTATTTAATACTTTAAGGACAGGAGTTCTGTGGAGAATATACGAAGAAAGCGCCATTCGGGTCAAACCTACACATTTTACTTTGTCAAAAGTATAGGTTTGACCCCTGACAGATGACCCACGGTTTGATGAGGGAGGGCAGGGTGAAACCTGCTCTCTACTCTACCCTGACAGATCTCAAATGGATTTTTTTGCCACTATTTGCTGGTGGTGCTTTATTAATGTTTCTGGATGTACAAATTAATCAATGGAAATGCGATAGAGAAGCAAAAAGGCAGGGATATCTTGAAGGGAATTTCATTCCTAAATACAGGTTCAACCCCGCAGCATGCATTTGTGAAAAACAAATGAAACCAGATGGAACAATCGATAAATCAGCCAGATTAGTAATTGACCTCGAAAATAAGAAGCTTTCTTGGTAAACAGTCCTACGCAGCCATCAAAAAGGGCTGTACTTGTTGCACTCTCTGTACCATCGCTTTTTGAGCGGTCTTAAGATCATAGCTGGTTTGCAAGTTCATCCAGTAGGTAGGTGTCTGGCCGAATACTTTGCCGAAAAGAACAGCCAGTTCTGCTGTAACAGGCCGTGAGCCTTTGATAACATGAGATATTCGCATTGGTGAAACGCCAATTGCATGAGCACAAGCGTTCTGTGACAAGCCAAGTTCATCAAGTATTTCCTTCAGGAATATTCCTGGATGAATGGGTGGAAGCCCGTTTTTGATAGCCATAAAGTTCCTCCTAGTGGTAATCGGTTATTTCGACGTCAGTTGCTTCACCATTGACAAACCGAAAGCATATTCGCCACTGGTCATTAATCCTGATACTCCACTGCCCCGCCCTATCACCGGAAAGAGTTTCAAGACGGTTGGACGGAGGTGTCATCAAATCCGTAACTTCGCATGCACTGTCTAATTGCGTCAAACGCATGATCGAACGGGTGATGATTTCTGTAGGGAGTTTTTTTGACTTCCCAGTTGCAAAGAGTTTTTCTGTTTCTTTGTTCCCGAACGATGTGATCATAGCCAAAATATAAACAATTTGTTTATATAGGTCAATTCCAAAAGAGCAATAAGAGCTAAATTTCCAACCAGGAAGAAGCACCGGCCTTAAACTGCCGCTGTTCTCCCACCACGTGTGCGCCCAGCATGGCGCGTGTCGCGCAAGCGACATATGATCAACTGTGGTGGTTGGTCGTTGACTTGGGGGTGCAAGTCCTCTATGGACCCTGATGGTGGGAACCATTAGCCGGACGGCAAGGGTGTCCGTCGCGAGGCGGAATCTGAAGGAAGCCGCAGGCAAAATCCCGGCCCGACGAACAGAAATCGCATATGAGGCAGTCACATTCGGGCGAGAAGGCACGTAACTTCAAAGCCCTACAACCATCCAGAGGGTGTGGCTGTAAATGCGGCGGGTATATGGGAGGAAGGTCACGCGACGTTTTCTGGAAGAAGGAGGTATACGACCATGATGCAGTACAAAGGGTATTCCGGTAGGGTTGAGTTTGATGACGAAGCGGAAATCTTTCACGACGAATCGTGGCGAAAGCGTCAGAATAATCTCAGTACGAAGATCAAGAAAAGAGGAGGTCAACATATATGAGGGTTAAAGAGTTTGATAAGATGTTCGATGATGGTGACGAGGATATTTCCATGTATCTTGATGTATCCAAGGCCCATCGGCCTGAGCAGGAGCAAAAAAGAGTGAATGTGGATTTCCCGTTGTGGATGATTCACCAGTTGGACAAGGAATCAAAGCGCCTGGGGGTGCCGCGTCAGTCAATAATCAAGGTTTGGGTGGCTGAGAGATTAAAGAAAGCAGCCTGATTCATCGCTTTTACTAATAGAGCGATTATGAAGCATGAATACAGCGCAAAAAGGGGGCATGCGAAATCGCAGCCCCCTTTTTTACTTTATGATTACGCTCTAGCCGAGTGTGTTGACCAGTTTGGTAAGGCGTGAAACGTTGCGGGATGCTGTTGAGCTGTGGATAACGCCCTTGGAGGAAGTCGCATCAATAACCGGGATAGCAGCCTTAAGTGCGGCAACGGCAGCATCCTTGTCTTTCGCTGCTACCGCCTCACGAACACGCTTGATATATGTCTTCAGCGTCGATGATACATGACGATTACGTGCGGTTTTCTTTATACTCTGCTTGATCCTCTTGATTGCTGACTTATGATGAGCCAAACTGCACCTCCGAAATTTTTTCTTGAGTAAGTAACGTAATTGAAGCTAGTTATTTAGCATCACCACTAGATATGTGTCAAGCAAATTGTATTTGCATGAATGGTGTTTAGTCGTCTTTTCTGATGCGCACGACCTGGCTGACACCGGGCATGGTTTCAATCTCGTGGTCGTTAAGGGTCTCGGTGTCACCAATCACGCCAATGATGGTGCGATTTGCTCCGGTTGACTGATGGATGTCAAAATCACGGGTTATCAGATACTCCTTGATAGTATCCAGAGCAATTTCTTCAGCATGTTTTTTCATTATAATCAGCATTATCTTGTGCTCCCTTAAAGTTCATCGGCATGGGACATGATGCGTTCCAGTCGTCTTGATTCATCAACAACGCGCTCAAACATCCTGACGATCGCTTCATCGTCCAACGGTCCGGGATTGTCCTCTTTCATGCGGTTAAAAATCCGCTTTTCACGGGCCGGATCAAATACCGGCAGATTCAGGCCTTTCTTGGCGTGACCGATTTCAAGAGCCAGTCTGGCGCGCTCGTTAAAGATACGCAGCAGTACATCATCCAGGAGATCAATCCGCTTACGAATTCCGTTGATATCCACTGTTGCGGCTCCTTTTAAAACTGTTTCTTGATGCCGTGATGCAACTATCTGTTATTAAATGAAATATTTGCACCAAGTTTTTGAATAGGTAGGATATAGGTAAGAATTGGAATAATTTCCTAATCTTGATTCTTCCTCCAAATTCGCTGGCAAGTTATCATTCCAGTGGCCATTTGGTCAACATCATAAACAAAATCCGGGGTCCAGCTATAGGCTCCCGGACATCATTTGTCGTGATAGCCGCCGATTTTTGTGAAGTCTCTTTCGCATGGACTTTCCTCCGTTCGTGATGGTTTATCACAAACGAACCAAAAGTCCTATTCACGCTGAACCAATACAATTCCACTTGCGGCTCATTGAGGTGTTCACTTTTCTCAGCCTAACTCAGTTTTGTAGCGGATAGAAAAAGGTTGTATCACACCAGAGGAGAATTACATGATATAAGTATGGAAAAGTAAACGTCAAACCATAGCCTTTTTTCGGTGTGGATGTGTTAAATAAAACTACTATCACAGGAAATTTCAGATAAAGAGTTTTGAGAGTCCTGATGACCAGACATAAAAAAAATACTCCGGTAGTGGAGACCACAACCACTGATGCTATTCTCGAAAGCATTTCGGATGGAGTCTTTACGGTTGATCTTGACTGGCGGATTAATTCCTTCAACCGGGCAGCAGAGGAAATTACCGGTATATCCCGCAGAGATGCCATCGGACGGTTTTGCTCGGAAGTATTCCGTTCCAACATGTGCGAGACCGACTGCGCCCTGCGGAAAACCCTCAAAAACGGCAAACCTATCATCGGCCGGTCTGGCTATATTATTGATGAGGCGGGGGGGAGAATCCCGATCAGCCTTTCCACGGCAGTATTGAAGAATGCTGAAGGTCAGGTTGTCGGTGGCGCTGAAACTTTTAGAGATCTGAGCGAGATAGAAACCCTGCGCCATGAGCTTGAAGGGCGTTCACATGTCGGGGAAATTGTCAGTCGCAGTCCTCTTATGCAACGACTCTTCGAAGTGATACCGGCCATTGCCGTCAGTCCCAGCACGGTGCTTATTACGGGAGAAACCGGCACCGGCAAGGAGCTGATGGCGCGTACGATCCATGCATTGAGCCGCAGAAGCAAGGGACCGTTCGTTGCTCTGAACTGTGGCGCTCTGCCGGATACGTTGCTGGAATCAGAACTGTTCGGCTACAAGGCCGGTGCCTTTACCGGAGCCACCAAGGACAAACCGGGACGCTTTGCCCTGGCAAAGGGGGGGACGCTGTTTCTGGACGAAATAGGTGATGTCAGCCCGGCCTTGCAGGTTCGGCTGTTACGGGTACTTCAGGAACGCAGTTTTGAGCCGTTGGGCGGCATCGAAACAGTGCAGACCGATGTGCGAATTATCGTGGCAACCAACCGCGACCTGACGGAATTGACTAAAAACGGTACGTTCCGCGAAGATCTTTACTACCGGGTCAATGTGGTGCGGATTGAACTGCCACCGCTCAGGCGTCGCAAAGAGGATATCCCGCTTCTGGTCGAGCAGTTTATAGCCAAATATAACCGCCTTCATCACGCCACGGTACGAGGAATATCCACGGAGGCGTTGTCGCTGCTGATGGCATACGAATGGCCGGGTAATGTACGGGAAATCGAAAACATCATTGAGAGGGCTTTTGTACTCTGTCCCGATGGCAGGATCGAGATGACCCACTTGCCTGACGAAATCAGCTTGATCGGCAGCCGCCATACGCTGCCAAACGGGCTGCAAGATGCCCGATTACAGCTGGAATCAGAGGCTATCAGAACCGCTCTTGAGCGAAACGGCTTCAGTCGCCTGGCTGCTGCCCGCGAATTGGGAATGCATAAAAGCACCCTCTTTCGCAAGATCAAGCAGCTTGGTATCACCCCTCCTGAAAAAGATGGCCGCTCAAAAGCAACATCATAACGTCCTTAGTATGCGACTGTAGCGCCGACTGACAGTCGCATTAACGCGCCCCTGCATCAACATCACACCTCGCACTCCACAAAAACCAACAACAATATAAGCCATATACAAGCTACAGCCGCTTGGCACGCTCTATGCTCAGCCATGCTCAGATGTTTTGAGTATCTCCGGCTGGAGCAACAATGTGACACGAATAGCAATTTCACTCTGGAATATGCGCATAGCACCGGTGTTTGACGTCGCGCGGCATCTCTGGATCATCGAGACCGTTGAAGGTGCTGTAGTGTCTCAATCCGAGAGGCGCTTTGCTACTGATGACACCCAGGAACGGGCACTTCGACTGACGACACTTCAGGTGGACCAATTGATCTGCGGCGCGATCACCCGCACTTCATATGATGCCCTGTCAGAGCGCGGCATCAAGGTTATTTCCTTTGTTGCCGGTGGATTGGAACAGGTTATTCAAGCGTGGTTGTCTGACAGCCTTACAGATGGACATCTGGCCATGCCCGGTTGCCGCAGGGGCAAACGGCGTGGTGCGCGGGAGTACCCCTGCAAACAACTTACAAAAAAACACCAAAAGAGGAGCGAACAATGCCAAACGGAAATGGACAAGGCCCGATGAATGGCGGCTCAAGAACCGGTCGTGGACGAGGTTTTTGTAACGGCAGCGGTATACCGATGGCTATGAACCGTGAAACGGTACAGGCCGGATCTGCGGAGCAGCAGAATACGGAAGGTTGTAGCTGGCCGCAGAATGGTACCACCGGCATGAAAACCGGGAATGGTCGACGCAATGGTGGCGGCTGCGGCAACAAGCAAAAAACGGCCTGAGACTGCAGGCCTATCAAGATGAAGGCCGAGCAGAGGGGGGACGCCGGTGCCGAAACAAGAGTGTCAGGCATCGGCGTTTACTTAAAAAGGAGCTACTGAATGAACAAGATCGCTTTTACAACTTCAGGAAAAGATTTTGCTGCGCAGATGGACCCGCGGTTCGGTCGTGCCGCCAATTTTTTGATTTATGACATGGGACACAACAGCATCCAATTGATAGATAACCAGCAAGGACGCAATGCTTCACAGGGTGCCGGAATTCAGGCAGCAGAAACCGTCGTACGAGCCGGAGTTGATACGCTGGTAACCGGTCATTGCGGCCCAAAGGCGTTCAAGGTGCTCGATGCAGCTGGTGTGGCGGTATACAACTGCAGCGCTGCTACGGTTGAAGTTGCCTTGGCTGGGCTGCTGGCGGGTTCACTGCAAGCGGCTTCCGCCGCCGATGTCGAGGGGCACTGAATAATGGCAGTCAGGGGAATCAAGAAGGCTGTTCGTATTGCGGTTGCTTCCGGCAAGGGGGGAACCGGCAAGACAACGGTGTCGCTCAATCTGGCAGCTATGTTTGGCCAAGCGGTGCAACTGGCCGATTGTGACGTGGAAGAGCCAAACGTCAATTTATTCCTCCGTTGTTCGCAGCTTGAAAAATCAGAGGTGACCATGCAGATTCCTGACGTGGACGCTTCACGCTGTACCGGCTGTGGTGTTTGTGGCGAGTTCTGCCAGTTTCACGGGATTACTTCACTCGGAACCAGAACTCTGGTCTTTCCCGAGCTATGCCATGGCTGTGGCGGATGCATGCGGGTCTGTCCGACCGGAGCCATTTCCGAGCGCCCCCATCTGATTGGGCAGGTGATCGTGGGGCAGAAAGGCAACATCAGACTCGTGGAAGGGCGCCTTGAAGTCGGTGTTTCGCTGGTGCCGCCGGTAATTCGTGCCGTACGGGAACAGCTGCTGGATGACATGCCGGCTATTCTGGATGCACCTCCCGGCACCTCCTGCCCGGTTGTGGCAACACTACGGGAATCCGATTACGTGCTGCTGGTAACTGATCCGACTCCGTTTGGTCTCCATGATCTTAAGCTTGCAGTGGCAACGACACGTCAGCTGAATCTGCCCTGTGCTGTCATCGTGAACCGTGCCGGCGAGGACCTGGTTGGGCTGTATCATTACTGTCAAACAGAAAAATTGCCGGTGTTGCTGTCTCTCCCTGATGATCGTCAGATTGCCGAAGTCACCTCACGCGGTGATCTGGTTGCTCATGCGCTTCCTGAATACGGCCTGATGTTTGCTGAACTGGCCGCAAAACTGAAACGGGAATTACTGGCAGCAGGGGGGCGGCTATGAAAAGGGATACTATCCGCGAACTGGTGGTGCTGTCAGGCAAGGGTGGCACCGGCAAAACCAGTATCACGGCGTCATTTGCCGTTCTGGCAGAGAGAGCGGTGCTGGCCGATTGTGATGTCGATGCCGCCGATCTCCATCTGCTGCTTACGCCGGACGTTGAGCAGCGGCATGTCTTTTTCAGCGGCAACGAGGCGATCATCGACCAGATGGAGTGTACCGCGTGCGGGCTCTGCCTCGACGTCTGCCGATTTGATGCGATCCGCACTGATGGTACGACATACTGGGTAGATCCTGTTGGCTGTGAAGGATGCGCTGTCTGTGTCCGTTTTTGTGCTGCCAAGGCGATTGCCTTTCCGGAACGGCAGTGTGGTGAATGGATGATTTCCGCCACCCGCTACGGGCCGATGGTCCATGCGCATCTGGGGGGTGCCGCTGAAAATTCCGGCAAGCTCGTTTCTACGGTGCGTGAACAGGCCTTGAAAATGGCTGTTGACAGGCAGTTTCCGCTGATTATTTCGGACGGGCCGCCCGGCATCGGTTGTCCGGTGATCGCTTCTCTCAGCGGTGTTTCTCTTGCACTGGTGGTGACAGAGCCCTCTGTGTCCGGACTACATGACCTGCAGCGGGTACTGGCTCTTGCCCGCCACTTTTCAGTGCCGACGGCTGTCTGCGTGAATAAATGGAATATCAATCCTCAGCAGGCTGAACGGATTGAGGCTGCAGCACGTTCCGCCGGCGCGGCGATAACAGGCCGTATCCGCTATGACCGCGCAGTGACCCAGGCTCAGCTTCAACAAAAAGCGGTTGTTGAGCTGGATACATCTGCTGCAGATGACATCAGGAAGGTCTGGCAGCAGGTTTCCCAGATGCTGTAAAACAAGCAATCACTTCAATTTTTCAGGAGGCACCACACAATGGAAGCAAAGCAACACGATACCAATCAGCAGGAGCAGAGCTGTGCCCCGACGGCATGTGAATCATGTTCATCAAGCAGCTGTTCGGCAACGGATCAGCAACAGGGCGAAACCCAACAGCAATTCGAGGAGCGCCGCCTCCTGACATCAAGGCTCTGCCGGATCAAGCATAAAATCGTCGTCCTCTCCGGAAAGGGTGGTGTCGGCAAGAGTACCATCGCGGTCAACCTGGCTATGGCTCTGCACCTGGCCGGGAAAAAGGTCGGGCTGCTTGATGTGGATATCCACGGCCCCAGTATCCCCACTATGCTGGGGCTTGAAGGACGACAAGTTATGGAAGGAGAGGGCGAACTACAGCCGGTTGATCTGGACGGCATGAAAGTCATCTCACTCGGCTTCTTTCTCAAGGATCAGGATGAAGCGGTCATCTGGCGCGGGCCGATGAAAACCGGTGTTATCACCCAGTTTATCCGTGATGTTGCCTGGGGTGACCTTGATTACCTGATTGTGGATTCGCCCCCCGGTACCGGTGACGAGCCGCTTTCCGTCTGCCAGACTCTGGAAGGCGCCGATGGTGCGGTGATCGTGACCACTCCGCAAAAGATTGCGGCGGTGGATGTACGCAAATCGATCTCATTCTGCCGTCAAATGAACCTCCCGGTTTTGGGGGTTATAGAAAACATGAACGGCTTTGTCTGCCCGAAATGTGGTGAATTGACAGCGGTCTTCCAGTCAGGTGGCGGCAGGCTTATGGCCGATGATATGGGGGTGCCGTTTCTTGGCTCGGTTCCCATAGACCCGCAGATCGCCGAGGCTGGTGACAGCGGAGTCGCGTTTTTGCAACGGTATGCCGATTCGCAGACCGCTACCATCATTCAGGCGTTGATCAAGCCTATTTTGAAGCTTTAGCAGAAGTGCGGGTACAGACAGACTGCTGAGGATTAACGAAGATGACACCATACAGGGGCCTGCCATGAATGTCGAAAAAAAGCTGCTGGTAATAGACGATGAGCCGGTTATCCGCGAAGGGGTGCGGAGGATTCTTGAGTCCGAATCCTTTCATGTAGAAACCTTTGCCAGTGGTCACGCAGCCCTTGAGCGGATTAAACAGGAAGCATTCGATCTGGTGATCACGGACCTGAAAATGCCGGGCATCAGCGGTATGGAGGTTTTAAAGGCGATCAAGGAGATTCAGCCGGATCTGCCGGTAATCTTCATTACCGGCTACTCGTCGGTAGACAGTGCCGTGGAGGTAATGAAGCTGGGGGCGGTCGATTACATCGCCAAGCCGTTCACTCCCGAAGAGATGCTGAGTACCGTTAAACTTGCACTGGAACAGCGGGTGGTGGCTCTCGAGGATCTTTACCTCCGCAAGGAGTTGCTGGACACCGAGGGGTTTGATCAGTTTGTGGGCAAGAGCCAGGAGATGATCAAGGTCTATCGCCGCATCATGCAGGTCGCACCAACCGACAGTACGGTGTTGATTACCGGAGAAAGCGGTACCGGCAAGGAACTGGTGGCCAGAGCACTCCACAAGCATAGTGCGCGGCGTGAAAATTCGTTTGTAGCGGTGGATTGCACCTCGCTGGCCGAAAGCCTGCTTGAGTCTGAACTGTTCGGCCACGTCAAGGGCTCTTTTACCGGGGCGATTCAGACCAAGACCGGCCTGTTCAAGGTTGCTGAGGGTGGTACCCTGTTTCTTGATGAGGTATCAAACCTGAGTCTTACAACCCAGGCCAAGCTGCTACGAGTGCTGCAGGAACGCGAAGTGACACCGATCGGCGGCACCAAACCGATTCCAATCAACATCCGCCTGGTGGTTGCGACCAACCGGAGCCTGCGCGACATGGTCACCGAAGGAACCTTCCGGGAGGACCTTTTCTTCCGCATGAACATAATTCCGATGGAGTTGCCGCCGCTGCGGGAGCGGAGCGGCGATATACCGCTTCTTGTCGGGCACGCGGTGCGGACAATGTCTGAAGAACTCGGCAAGGACATAAAGGGGGTTACCGCCGGAGCGATGCAGGTACTGCAGAGCTACAGTTTTCCGGGCAATGTGCGGGAGCTGGAAAACATCATCGAAAGAGCCGTCGTGCTGGCAGAGGACAACCTGATTACCCATGAGGACCTGGAGTTAAGCCACGGCTCAAGCGAAGTTATTACTCTCGATTATGCCGCGGTGCCGTTAAGTGTCGAGGAGCTGAAGGAAACCAAGCGGCACCTGCGGGAGCATGCGGTAGAAGATGTGGAAAAAGCATTCGTAGTCAATGCGTTACGGCGCAGCGGTGGTAATGTTACCCGCGCTTCGGAAGAGACCGGCATGCTGCGCCCCAACTTTCAGGCGATGATGAAGAAGCTGGGAATATCGGCCAGGGAATATGTTGAGTCCTGAACACCTGCTCCGTTCGCTGCTCCCGCGACGTTTTTCGCTGATACAGAAACTGACGATCCTTACCGGCACCGTCGTCGTGCTGTTTATGACGCTGTTCGCCTGGGTCAATATCGATAACCTGCAAAAGCTGCTGGTGAACAACACCGTCCGTGATCTTGACAACCTCGCCACCACCATCATTCGGATGACCCACCATCAGATGCTGGTGAATGACCGCGCAACGGTGTATCAGATGATCAACGAGGTGGCCAGCCGTCCCGGCATTGAGCGGATCAGAATGATCAACCGCGAAGGAATAATAGTTCATTCCACCGCACCTGAAGAAATAGGCCAGAAGCTGGACCAGCAGGGTGCTCACTGTAACCTCTGCCATAAGGTTGGCAAACCACTCATCAGGCCGCCACTCCTTGATCGGAGCCGTTTTTTTACTCTGCCGGACGGCAAACAGGTGATGGGACTTGCCAAGTCGGTACAAAACGACAGCAGCTGTTCCACTGCGGCATGCCACGTCCACTCCGAAGCTACCAAGGTTCTGGGGGTGGTGGATATCATAGTTTCTCTGGATGTCCTCAAAGCGGATCTCGCGTCGTATCGTAACCGGATCATTTTGCTGACCGTTTTGCTGATTATCCTCCTGGGAGCATCGCTAACTTTTTTCACCCTGCATCTGGTCAATCGCCCGGTCAACGAGCTGCTTCGTCACACCGCACGGCTTGCGAACGGCCAACTGGATTGTGAGCTGACGCCAACCTCCAGCGATGAGTTGGGTGAGTTAATGCGCGCATTTCAGCGGATGACAAACAACCTGCGCGAGGCGCGTAACGACCTGGAGGAGTGGGGACGTACGCTTGAAGAAAAAGTTGAGGAACGGAGTGAAGAGCTGCAGCGCATGCAGATGCAGCTGGTACACACCGAAAAGCTGGCGTCACTGGGGGAACTGGTCGCCGGAATTGCCCACGAGATCAATAACCCGCTTTCAGGCATTCTGATTTTCAGCTCGCTGGTGGCCAAAGATAAACGGCTTGATCCGGCGCTTAAAGGGGATATTGAAACCATCAGTGGTGAGGCGCAGCGCTGTGCCGGTATTGTCAAGGGATTGCTGGAATTTGCCAAGGATTATCAACCGGAAATGATAGCCTGCGACATCAACCAGGTATTGATTGATTCACTGCGACTCGTCGAGTGTCAATCTGTTTTCCAGAATGTGACCATTGTCAGGCAACTGGGCAGTCACTTGCCGGAGATTATGGCTGACCAGAACCAGCTCAAACAGGTCTTTATCAATATTTTTATCAACGCCGGGCAGGCCATGCAGGAGTTGAAGCAGGCGGAGTTGGAGATTATCACCACAGCGGAGGAGGCTGTCGGTGGCGGTGTCGTTGTCAGGATATCGGATTCAGGCGGCGGCGTACCGGAAGAACAGCTCTGCAAGCTCTTTGATCCGTTCTTTACGACCAAAGGGACCGGTGGCACCGGCCTTGGATTGTCAGTATCCTACGGTATTATTCAGGCACACGGCGGGACAATTACCGCTGATAGTACCCTCGGAGTCGGCACAACTTTTATCATCAGGGTGCCTCGTTGCCCGGAAGGCAACTGCATTAGACTTGCCGGTTGAGCAATTAGTGCTAGGTTTTACATCGGAGGCGACGAAAAGCACCTCCGAAATCCAAGAGGAAGGAGAATGTGTATGGAAACAGGACAGGGCTGCGTTAACGTGGCAGCAGGTCCACTAGCGGCAGCCACTATGCCGCTATCAGCCGCCACAGTAACATCTCAACCAAAGGAGGAACACACCATGACAGTAGCACGGGTAGGGCATCCAGCCCCTGATTTTGAGGCCAATGTTTTTTTTAACGGTGGCTTCGAGACCATGAAGCTCTCTGATTCAAAAGGAAAGTGGATCGTCCTCTGCTTTTATCCGGGCGATTTCACCTTTGTTTGACCGACTGAACTGACGGCGGTCGCCGTCAAGCATGCAGAATTAAAGGAACTGGGTGTAGAAGTATTCGCAGCAAGTACCGACAGCCGTTTTGTTCACAAGATATGGCAGGCAGAAGAGCTCTCCAAGATGATACCCGGCGGGGTACAGTTTCCGATGATTGCCGATGCAAGCGGCCTTATCGGCCAGGCATACGGAGTCTTCGAACCGGCCGCAGGCGTCGATATCCGCGGTCGGTTCCTCATTGATCCAGATTTCAACATCAGAGCAATGGAAGTCATGACCCCGGAAGTTGGTCGCAATGTCAACGAACTGATCCGCCAGATCAGGGCGTTCCAGCATGTACGTGCCACCGGCGAAGTTACACCCGCCGGTTGGGTGCCAGGTAAACCGACCCTCAAACCAGGTCCTGATCTGGCTGGTAATGTCTGGAAAGAGTGGAAACCGGAGATGGCATTCTGATACACAATGACAATGCAGGAGTAGCAGCTATCTTTCAAACCAAGCAGGGCATTCGAATTAATACCTCGATTGCCCTGCTTTTTTACTCTGGACTTCTCTGTTGCCGAATTATTCAAAAGTATGAGGTTGTTGGTGCATGGATGCTTCATACAGTCGGAGGTATCAGGCATAATATTTATTCAGTTTAGTTTCGGGTACTTAGCCATATTATTTGTTTTAAAAGGCAATCGACTGAATAACTATTCTATACAGCAGCATTACCGTACTACGGGCTTTAGCTGCTTATATGTTTGAAATATATCCATATTATCAGCATGTTAGAATTTATATCGTAAGGACATCCTGTTTGGCATTCCCTGTGCTTATATAAAAGCATGATTCGAACATCAACTGAGTCCCTAAGGAGAATGCCATGAAAACGAAAATCACGAATTTTTTGATCCCCTTGCTCGGTGGTACTGCTACATCGGCGTTTGCAGCAGACGGCGCCATGCAGGATGGTGGTGGACCGCTGTTATGGTTCTTCATCGGCTTTGCAGCACTGGTTGTCATGGTGCAGGCCATACCGGCCGGCATACTACTCTACTCCATGGTCAAGGGCCTTTTTAGCCCGTACGTCCCGTCGAAAGCAGCAACGCTTGCCAGTGTGGAACGTGCCTGCAAATAACACCTCATCCTCAAAACTACTTTGAAACTAACAAGGAGATCCATACCATGAAATTATTAAAAGCTGCCATTGCTACAAGCGCAATTTTCGCTGCCAGTATTACTTCCGCCATTGCCTCTGCCGCCCCTGGCGCGGTGGATACGAGCCTTACCTATAACAGCGGCATTCTGGTGCTGGCCTTTGCAGGGTTTCTCGCTTTGGTTGTGGTTGTGCAGACTATTCCAGCCGTGATAACTCTGTACAGTATGATCAAGGGAGCTGCAAACGAGAGCAAACAGCAGGTTGCTGCAGAGGTAACATCCAGACACTAACAGGTGTACGGGTATGCAGCCGCCCTCTGTCCCCCCCTCCTGCCAACGGAGGGGGAACTTTACAAACAACGAGACGTTACCCATGGAAGAGCCGAAACCATCTGATCCGGCAACATTTATGCCGGCCATGCGCCTGGTTCGCCGCCGGCGTAAATATTTTTTTGCCACGATTATCGGGTATATGCCGGCCATGTGGCTGGCCAACAAGATTTCCCCCACCTTCCGTAGCGTAGCCATCACCTTTGGCATATGGGTGGCAATTCTGTTTGCGACAGCGTTTTACTCAGCTCTTGCCCGCTGTCCGCGCTGTGGACATTACTTTCACATGCACGGCATGACACTCATGTATCTGCGCCGCTGCCTTCATTGCCAGCTGCACGTTACTGCTGATAAGGCCGGGTAGAAAAAGGTCGGGCATAGTATAACAAAACGGGCGGGGCACCTGATATGGCGTCCCGCCCGTTTTGTTGTGACATTAACCAAGAAGTCAGTGCCCTGTCGAGATTAGTTTTTCATCCGCCGTTCAAGCAGCGCCAGCGCCTCTTCCTCTTCACGGATCTTTGCGATGTTGAGGGACCAGATATGATAGCTTTCAAGGCTCAATATTGTCATGCCGGTGGCCAGTACCGCCCAGAAGTTTTCAGACAGCACGCCGGAGAAATAGTAGAACGCATAAAAACAGGCGAGATAGCCGATATGGCTGAAAGAAACTATTTTGGGCGAGGCGTTGGTGATTCTGCCCAGTACCAGCAGAATGGCGGAAAAGGCATAGACAACCAGCAGAGCGCTGATCATGTTACTGGAGGGGGGAGTGCCGAGCAGCTTTTTGATTTCCGGAGTCAGGGGAGGAAGAATTTGCTCACTGAGCATAACCGGTACACTGGCGCAGGCAAATGCCACAATAGCCCAGATGCCACGATAGGAACGTGCATGCAGGCGGCGGATAGATTCCACTAACGCTGTCCGCTGATCTGCCTGTGACGATTCCCGGCTGATTTCCTGGTTGGTCATATAGATAAGCACCTTCTCTGGTTACCATCTGATGTGAAACCGGATGGAGACTCTGGTTCAACGTTCAGGTGCTCTCAGGATCGTTTTTTTCCTTGTTACAGCTACGACAGCGTGCCAGCGATTCGCGTGTATCATTCAAGCGGGCTATGAGGCTGTAATAATTACGGGCCAGTAGCGACAGCTCTCCGTAACCGGACTCAAGCTTTTTTTCAGAATCACAGAGATCTGTAACGCTTGTTATTGCAACCAATTTATTCAGGGGAATGAAAAAAGAGCGGTTCAGAAGAGCTGCTACGCCACCCACCGTTAAAACCAGCGTCATGAGGGTGAAAATTATCATACGATAGCGCATTAAAGCAAGCGAGTTTTGCAATGGTTCCTGGTCGATGCCGATGTCCAGCATGCCCAGCACCTTATGGTTTTGTGGATGATAATGACACGCCGAGGTTGAACAGGAAGGTTCATTGTAGATCGGCTGGGACATCACCAGCACCTCAACGCCGCGCTCATTTTTGAAGCGCCTTGTCTGTTTTTCTGCAGCGAGTTGGGCTGCCGGCTTGACGCCGCTATGACAACCGCTGCACCCTTCCATGTTTTTGTCGGCCTGCTGCCCGATCTCGGACTGATTACGGGAGAACGTTATGAGCCCGTCGTGGTTGAAGACCCGCAGGTGTTCGACACCCTGCTGCTGCCCGATATTGGCGATGATGCTGCCCAGGTGCTGGCGGTCGTTATTGAGCATCGCATAGCGGGTGGAAAGGACGACGGTGCTGGCAATGTTGCGGCCGCTTTGGGCAGCATCGTCAATCATATCCTGCTTCATAATTGAGTAGAGGCTTAAGCAACAGATTGCAACGAAGCCGGTTACGGCGAGGCCAACGGGGATTATTGAGCGGGTGGCGATACTCTGGAACATGGTAGACCTCCTGAAGCGGACCAGCTAAAAACAAACCGGCCAGGGAACTGCAATTTCCCTGGCCGGCCATAACAATATCAGTTTTTTTTGTGACACTTGAGACAATCGCCCTTAGCGGAAAAAGCTGTTTTGCCATCATGACAGGCACCGCATGATGCGCCGCTCTCCATTTGCTTCATGCTGGTGCGCGTACCCTTGCCATAAGGGTACAACGTGGTGTGACAATCACTGCATTGGTAGACGGCAGTATGGAATTCGTGGCTGAAGTGGCCGATGACCGTGCCGTTCTTATTTTTAAAGGTCAGCTTGGCCGGAATTTTTAAGCCGGTGTGACATTTGGCGCAGTCGCCTTTTACCGAAAAGGCTGACTTCCCGTCATGACAGCTACCACAGGATTGTCCCTTTTCCATCTCAGCCATGGTGGCCCGTTTGTTTTTCTTCCGGTCAGGCCTGAGCACTCCGGAGTGGCAATCTTTACAACTGTACACCTGAGTATGAAAAGTGTGACTGAACGTCGCCCTGGTAACCGGTGGAGTGCTGTATGTCAGTTCGGGACTGCTGTGGCATTTGCTGCATTTATTGACGTCAAAGGCCTGTTTGCCATTGTGACATGATCCACATGACTTCCCTTTTTCCATTTCAGCCATGGTCACGGGAGGGTTTTTGCCCGTTTTATACAACCTCGTATGACAGGCGGAACAGTCCTTGACCTTTGCGAGATGCTTCTGGTGACTGAAATGTGTCGGACCGGTCTCTTTCACCTGGTAGACAATCTCTTTTACCTGGTGGCATTTGCTGCAGTCATGGGCGTCAAATGCCTGCTTGCCGTTATGGCACGCCCCACACGACTGTCCCCGGTACATCTCGGCCATGGTGTAATGCTTTTTACTTTTGTTGCCGCTGTGACACGTGGCGCAACTGAAAGCCTGGCTGCCTCTGGAGGATTTTTTTGCCAAATGCTTGCCATGACTGAAAACAACCGTACCGGCATCTTTGGTGCTGTAGGAAATATCTTTCAGCTCTATCGCACCGGCATGGGTAGCGATCAGGCTGATCAAACCAGCGGCTATGAATAATAGAGTGCGGTTCATTACGTTCTCCTGGGTTACTCCCCCTGCCCACAGGGCAGGGGGAGTTGGGGTTGGGGCAGTTACTTGCCGCTTGGGCAGGCTTCAGGCTCAGCAACGACAGCTGCAATAGAGGCCGGCTTTGGTTCCAGTACGGTGTATTCGCTGTATTTCGTTCTCCAGCGGAACAGGATCGGCCAGCGATAAAGGATGAAGCGATATGTCGCGATATAGACGCAGTAGATTGTGACGGTGATCATGATTTCGCGCCATGGTGGTGCGTGGAAATGACCGTTCCAGTTGAAGGTAATCATGTACACATTCAGACGGTGCAGGATAACCCCCAGAATGGTGGTCCAGGCGCCGAGACGAACCAGGGTAAGATTGTTTCTCCTGATCCCTGAAACGAGCAGGACCATTGACAGGATAACACCGAAGCCGATCTCGAACATCCACCAGGCGCCCCAGCCGGTTGCCAGGTAGGCCCATTTGTTGTCATGGGCAACACCGATCATCCTGATGGTCAGGTAGGTGAACAGGCCCATCGAAGCGCCTTTGGCCAATGATATATGCAGCTTTTCCAGATTGAATTTAAAGTTGTTGTCGCAGCGCCATGACATTGTTTTCAGCGCAATCGTACTGACGACGATCACCATGCAAAGTCCGCCCGGCAGTGATGAGACAAAGAAATAAAGCCACTGGAATGAAGCCGAGTACCAGAGCGGGTGAATCTTTCCCGGCGCGTAGGTGGAGAGGGCACCGAGCGCTCCCTGGTGAAGGGTCGAGAGAATGATGCCGGCTACGGCGAGTCCTAAAGCCATCTTCTTGATAAAGGTGCGCCCGGCAGGCCACCCCATCCACTCGAAGAAAGGGGTGGATACCTCGGCGGCCTGCACCGACAGGTAGGTTGCAACATGCCACGCCACCAGGAACAGTACCGAGGAGGGCCCCCAGGATACCACCATCGGATACGGCAGTCGCCATGGCTGACCCAGGTCCACCATCAGGAACATGACGGCGAAGAAGTATCCCAAAATGCCGTTGAGAATGCCCAAACGTTCAATCGGCTCCATATCGTGCCGCCCAAAGACCTCCACGGCCGTACCAAGCTGAAAACCTGACGATGAAAGCGGAACCATGCCGAACAGACCAAAGGCGAGGAACAATCCCCAGGCGTTGTCATATGGCCCCCCTGTTGCCCACTCGAGGCCAAAGATGAAGCGGCCGATGATGAGGGGAAAGCCGATCAGAAAGACTATTGCCAGAAACCAGTTGAAGGGGTTTCCTGCTGCCTGGAGCAGATACCGCTGCGGCGTCAGGCCGAGCAGCAGCTTCTCCATCAGAGTCCAGCGGCGACCTCTATCGTTATCCATGCGCAAACTGTCAACGATTTGCGTGTCGGGATTGCGTTTCAGATACTGTTTCATTGCTGATCTCCCTCTTCGTTGTCATGGTCGCCGTGACCACCCTTGTTTTTTGTGGCCAGCAAGTGAATACCGCTGAACAGGGCCGGCCAGATGGACAGCACCATCGGTACGGTACCGAGGAAATCTTTGACGTTGGAGATAATCGGTTCGTTCTGCATGTGGTTATCCAGACCGACCTTGTCGAAGTCGACGTTGCTGAGGTACATCCAGCTTGTACCGCCCACTTCCTTCTCGCCATAAATTTTATCGACGTATTTGGCAGGGTCGTTTTTGATCCGTTCATGCCCCATCTTTATCAGGTCGGCGCGGCGGCCAAAGGTCATCACCTGCTGCGGACAGATCTCCACGCATGCTGGTGGCCTGCCGTTTTTGACTCTGGTGTCGTAGCAGAAGATACACTTCTTGATCAGCGGGTTGAGCGGACTTGAATAGCTATATGCCGGGATATTGAATGGGCAGGCGATCATGCAGTTACGGCAGCCGACGCAGACTTTTGAATTGTATATGACCGCCCCTTCCTTGGTCTTGGTGTAGGCGTTGACAAAACAGGAGGTGAGGCAGGCCGGCTCATTACAGTGGTTACACTGCATCTTGCGGAACAGCGTATCCTTGTCGGCAACCTCGTATTTATTGACAACGGTATAGGCTTTGTCCGTGGTGCGTCGTGGATGTGCGAAGACGGACTGGTCATCAAACGGCTGATCCGGTGCAGGCAGCTTCTGTTCATCATTGCAGGCGGCCTCACAACTGCGGCAACCAACGCAACGTGTCAGATCAACAAGAACCCCCATTGCATCCGGGTACCCTTCGAATGATCCCGCTGCAAAGGCGTTCTTGCCAACAACACCGATAGAGGCAGCGGTCACACTACAGGCCAGGCATCCTTTCAAAAAGTCTCTACGATCTATCATGGTACACGTTCTCCTTCCCGTGGGTATCGGTTCAATGGTGCGAGTTTTTTTGTGTGGCTGGTGCTGCCGGAGCATATTTACCGGAGTGGAATATGCCGTCACCCTTGTCATTCCGCGTGTGGCAATCCTGGCAACCTGTGGGGGCGCCCATCTTCTGGTGACAGCCGACACAGCTCAAGTGGTAGGCCCCTTTCAGCCCCGCCTGATCCTTGTGGTAAAGCGGCGGATGCTTGTCTCTCTGCTGTTTCAACGCCTCCGGAGTAAATGGCTCGGCTGAGTGGCACCCCTTGCAGCTGACAACCGCCTGAGCACCGCTGTTTTTGTGGCAGCGGGCACAATTGGGGTCGTTGACTTGGGCGCCGGTCGTATGATGGTGGCAGAGTCCGCAATCTTTGAGGTTGTTGATGTGTGCAGCGTGGTTAAAATCCACACCGGAGTAATACTTCTGAATTGAATTGATGGTAATTCTGTCCGGGATACCGGCGCCAAGACAGGCGCTGGACACCAGCAGCAGGGCACCCGCTATAGCCATAATCATCTGTTGTTTTACTGCACGCATAACCCTCTCCTTGTTGAAAGTTCACCGGTTCCTCTTGTCCAGGGCGCCGGCAGTGATGGCAAAATCATTACAATCCTAGTGGGAAACGTTCCCCTCTTCGGGGCGGGGTTTGTTCAGAAACATGTAAAACGCGGGAAAACTGGCAAAGAATGCGACGCAGATCAGGTACTCTACTGTTTTGATATACTGGTAAAAATCCACCAACGTGTGAACTGACTTTGTGTATACGATTGTGCTTAAAAACTCCGGCATGGCTGTATCCTCCCTTGTATGGTTTTATAAATTCTTCATATTTTCAAACGCGCAGGCGACAACCTGGCGCAGCTCTTCACGGTCTGCCGGATCTATCGGTTTCAATGAGTGATAAAATATTCCCTCCTTGCGCATCTTGCGGATGATCGGCAATGAAGTTTCATCCGAAACGAGAATAATTGTCAGGTCACGGCTACATTTCTTCAGGAGCGGTATCAGTTCTGCTGCGGCCAGCTCATCAAATTCGCCGCTGAGCAGAACGACCTGGGCCGATTTTTTCAGTATGCCGTGCAGCACATTGGCTGCCGAGGTCGTCACCATTACGTTGTAACCGGCTTCGATACAGAGGTCGGCCAGGACCTTCCGTGATTCGACGTTTTCATCAGCTATCAAAACACCTTGCATATCTGGTCCCCTTTATTGCGGTAGGGAGCGTGTTTGTACTCCGGTAAAGCTTTGGACAAACTATTTGCCGACCCTGCCTTTCTGAAGAGAAAGGGATGGATCAGAAGCGTTGGTGGAAAACAACCCCTTCAGCATGGAAAAGAACATGACCATGGCCGGCACAGCCTGAAACAGCAGGACCATGACGCCGAATCCGATGAAAAACCAGACCAGCATACCGCTGTCATCCTGACCCAGTTTATGTGCTGCGGCAAAAGCGGACGTCGTGCTGCCGGCAAGTACCGCTAGCACTATTTTTATGGTTGTTGTTTTCATGGCGTTCTCCCTGGCAGTTCTGTGCAAATGCTCAAAAACACATTCAACTTAGAGCATGCATCGTGCCAGTATTACCGTCAGCGACAACAACGCTACAACATGCTGATATTATTAATATTAATGATCTGAAAGCCATGAGTTATACATGAATGTACTGCATACATACTGTATACAGCAGACGTACACCGGAAGGATGGCAGGCGCTGAAACAAGGCGGGTCACAGCATTTAACCAGCTGTTATTACGTGTATAAATAGTCATGTATATATAAAATATACGTGGATTGTCTGTGTATGAAACTTTATATATGCATAGTGGAATTATTCGGGGAGCGATTACGAAAAAAACCCCTCGCCCTGAGTCAGGGGAGGGATGTCGTATTGAGACCGGATTGATCTGTTATTTTTTTACCGCAAGGAACCATTTCAGGCTTATGATGATGACTTCAGTTACGCAGTGTAGCAACAATCCGCTCCGGAATCATTAACAGCCCCATCGCGTCGTAGATACTTCGTGCAACAATGTCGGCATGCTGGATGGCGCAGACAGCACTTCCCTCACCCTCAAGCACGGCAATGCCAAGTCGGGCAGCCTTCAGCATCAGTCGGTCATTGGCGCCGTTACCGATACAGACGACCTGTTCGACCCCCAGTTGCGTAATATACTGTTCTTTCTGCTCGGCGGTCCGATCACCTGCCAGTATCTGGAGGGTACAGGGCACTCCCGACAGCTCCTCTGCTGCCGTACCGCACGTATCTGCAGTCAGGACATGAATCGAAAAATGTACGGCAAGCTCTTCAAGCGTCTTGCCTATATTGGATAACAACTTGCCGTCACGTGCAATTGTGCCGTTATAGTCAAGCACCAGATGATTCAGGCAGAGCGTGTCACAACCGGGGATATTAATATTCATGGCGACTGTTCCTTATGGATTCCGAGAGGAGTTTCAGGGTGTCATTAATTTCTTTCACGCCGCAGGAGTCGCTGAAACAACCGGCTCCGGCATAAAGGTCGAAATTGCGCAGCTGACCTGTCAACCTCCGTACAAGTGCGTCTTGCTCCTGCAGCAAGGAGTCAGCGGATATTTCAAGTATCTCGGCCAGGAGAGTATCCGGAAGTTCCGCCTCCCGGTTTTGTTCCTGTGCTGCGCAGCGTAACTCGTCAACCAGCGTCATCGTATCCTCCTGAACTTATAATATCCTGTGGCACTTGTCATTGCAGTAAACGAAATTCAAGAATCAGATTCCGCCCATGCAGAGATATTTCACTTCAACAAACTCCTCGATACCGTACCGGGAGCCTTCCCTGCCGATACCGGATTCCTTGACGCCACCAAAGGGGGCAACCTCGGTGGAGATCAAGCCGGTGTTGATGCCAACCATGCCGTATTCAAGCGCTTCAGCCACACGCCAGACGCGGCCGATGTCGCGAGTGTAAAAATATGAGGCCAGGCCGAATTCAGTGTCGTTGGCCATTTTGACAGCTTCCTCATCGGTATAAAATTTGAATATCGGGGCTACCGGACCAAACGTTTCTTCCCGTGCGACCAGCATCCGGGAGGTGACATCGCAAAGAATTGTCGGCTGAAAGAAGGTGCCGCCCAGTTCGTGACGCCCGCCACCCAGAACAATCCTCGCTCCCTTGCTGATTGCGTCATTGATATGTTCTTCCACTTTCTGTACCGAAGCCTCATCAATTAGCGGTCCCTGCTGAACATCATCGTGCAGGCCGTTGCCGACACGCATCCGGGCCACGGCGACTGCAAGTTTTTCCGTAAAAAGATCATACACGCCAGCCTGTACCAGCAGACGGTTGGTGCAGACGCATGTTTGCCCGGCGTTACGGTATTTTGAGGCGATAGTCCCTTCTACCGCTGCGTCCAGATCGGCATCATCAAAGACAATGAACGGGGCATTGCCACCAAGTTCCATGGAGACCTTCTTCATTGTGCCGGCGCATCGGGCGGTCAGTTCCTTGCCGACCTCAGTGGAACCGGTGAAGGTCAGTTTACGGATAATCGGGTTTGATGTCATCTCGGTACCAATTTCAGCGGATGAGCCGGTGATAACGCTGAAAACCCCGGGTGGTAGCCCGGCCCGTTCGCCAAGCTCGGCAAGGGCAAGGGCAGAGTAGGGAGTCGCGGTGGCCGGCTTAACGACCATAACACAACCTGCAGCCAGAGCCGGTCCGACCTTGCGGGTGATCATGGCTGAGGGGAAATTCCAGGGGGTGATGGCGGCGCAGACGCCGATCGGTTCTTTTATGACAACGATTCGTTTGTCACGACCATGGGGGGGGATGATATCACCATAGATCCGCTTTCCCTCTTCGGCAAACCACTCGATAAACGATGCGGCATAGGCGATCTCACCACGGGATTCAGCCAGGGGCTTTCCCTGCTCGGCGGTCATGATCATTGCCAGATCTTCCAGATTCTCCATCAACAGATCAAACCAGCGCCGCAGAATGACTGCTCGTTCCTTGGCAGTTTTAGCCCGCCATGCTGGCCAGGCGACATTGGCGGCTTCAATGGCCCGGCCGGTTTCATGCCGGCCCATTTTTGGGATGAAACCAATCACCTTTCCCGTGGCAGGATTGGTGACGTTGATCGTGGCACCACTGTCAGCTGCAGTCCATTGGCCGTTTATGTAGCAGAGTTGTTTCAGTAATGAGGCATCTTTCAGGCGCATCTTGTTTCCCCCCGGAAGTTTTTACATGACACTGTTCAATCGTCTCATCAATTCTTCGATATCAATTTCATAACGTTCTGCAACTTCACGTAACGTACAGAACAGCGCTTCACAGCAGATACAGATCCCGATCTCCCGAGTGTAATGTTTGAACACCAGCTCAGTCTCAGGACACAGCTCCACTAATTCAAGCACGGTTGTCTCGGTTGTTATCACGGCAGTCCCCCCATCACCCGAATACGGTTAAATTTTTCGCTGCCTGCAATAGCACGCATGAGCTGGCAACAGTGTTAGCATGGAGTATGCCAAGCCACTTTATATGGCAACTTTCCGATATAGTTTTGTTTTTATGTGGAAAAAGAGAGGTGTGTATCGGACAGGGTCGCGTTTGCAAGACACTATTTCAATAGCGCAGTCGCATTCCGGCAACGGTGCAAGTGGCGGGCACAAAAAAAGCAGGGGGGAGATCTCTCCCCCCTGTACTCGGCGAACAGAGCATATTCAGTTGGCTGGCTTTGCGCGCCGTTCTTTATTCAAGTACATATAGAAAGCCGGGAAACTAACAAAAAAAGCAACGCAGATCAGGTACTCAACTGTTTTTATGTACTGATAAAAATCGACCAACGTGTATACCGATTTGATCTGTCCGATGGAGCCAAGTATGTCTGACATAGTTTTATCCTCCGCAGATGCTGCATTCAAGTTATCTGTGTGTTGTCGAAGTGGCGACCTTACTTTTGTTTCCCTCGGCGGCGGCTTTGATCATCGCGTACAATGTTATGATAGCGGGAATGGTTTGCACGACCACCACAAGGGCTAGAAATCCGGCAAAAGCCAGCACCAGAATGCCGCTGTTAAAGGTCAGGCTGGTGTCAACAGCGCCTGGGGCGGCTGACGCGATTGCTGAAGTAAGGCTTGCGAGCAGTACGGTTACGGTATTGATAGTTATGGTGGTCGGTTTCATGGCATTTCTCCTTTAAATTGAGCTTAGCAGTAACAGTTTTTCGGATTTTGAAAAGCACAGGCAACTACCTGTTTAAGTTCTTCACGGTCTTCCGGCAGCACCGGCTTCAGCAGGTGGTAGTAGATACCTTCGCTACGCAGCCTGCGGATAACCGGCAAAGATGCTTCATTTGAAACGAGGATGATGGTCAGATTCCGGCAGCATTTTTTTAACAGCGGTATAAGCTCAACCGCTGCCAGTTCATCGAAACTGCTACCCAGAAGAATGACGCGAGCCGTCTTCTTTAAAATTCCATTCAGCACACCGGCAGCCGAGGTGGAGACCGTTACGTTGTAACCGGCCTCAATACAGAGATCAGTCATAACCTTGCGGGACTCGCGGTTCTCTTCGGCAATGAGAACACCGTTCATAACGCTCTCCTTCATACCTTTGGCAGGTGAATTTCTTTTGCAGGAGCAGAGAACAGACCTCTCAACATCGAAACGAACAGGATCACGGCCGGCACCGCCTGAAGCATAATCGTCAACACTCCGAAGCCGATAAAGAACCACACCAATGGTCCACTTCCATCTCCTGCGGTACCGGTCGTGGCGGCAAATGCCGATGCGGCGCAAGCGCCTAAAAGTGCAATAGCAGTTTTTATAATATTGATTTTCATGACCTTCTCCCTTCCTGCAGCGTTATGTTCATGCGTATAGCAAAAGCATGAATGATGCCAAGAGCCATAAAACGTACTGGCACAACTCTAACACGCTGGTATTATACGGTTAGTTTTACACGAGCCTTTTTGTAATAGGCATAAAGCGTAAATGACGTTGTATGGAATTACTATGCAGCTATGGGGGGATTAAGCGAATAAAGTGGGGGTAACAAGCTGTTATGACAGGATATATATATTATAGTGCTCAGCTGCCCGCTGTATCATGAATTCATGCAGGTAATTAATCGCCCTAAAGAGAAGCTCCCCTAAGCGACCGCTTCTCACATATTGTCAGCACGTATAGGAAGATAAACGGCAAAGGCTGTACCTTCTCCAAGCTTGGAGTCTACCGTAACAAAGCCGCCATGCTGTTGTACGGTACCAAACACCATGGAAAGTCCGAGACCGGTCCCTTCTCCCACCTCTTTGGTCGTAAAAAATGGTTCAAAGATATTTTTGCGGATATCCTCCGCGATACCGCACCCCTTGTCACTGACCGTGAGGCGTGCAAACATCCCTTGATGAGAACAGCGGTGGAGCGCCAACAGCTCCGGATCAGGATCAACCAGGTCAGTGGCTATGGTGATGGTACCACCGTCAGGCATGGCGTCACGGGCATTGGTCAACAGGTTGAAGAGCACCTGCTGCATCAAGGTGCTGTCGGCCGCAACATTCAACGGCTCCGGGCAGGAAGCAAATTCCAGATGGAGCGGTTTATGTATCAGTTTCTGCCCCAAAACCAGCGCATCTGTCAGCAGCTGGTTCAACTCGAACGGGCGTATGCGCATGAACTGTTTACGGCTGAAAGCCAGCATGCTGCGGGTCAGGTTCGAACCACGCTCCACTGCGGTCAGCATTTCTTCCAAGGCGCTGTGCAGCGGGTCAGCCTTATCGTACTTGTCCATGACAAACCTGGTGTTATTGGAGACAATCTGAAGAATATTGTTAAAGTCATGGGCAATCCCTCCCGAGAGCTGCCCCACGGCTTCCATCTTCTGTGCCTGCCGCAGTTGCTCCTCAATCAGCAGCTTTTCGGTGATATCTGTGAAGCTGCAGACCATACCGATAGCGTGATTACCGTCCCGCATCGGCAGGACGCTGTATGAGACCGGAAAGGAGCTGCCATCCTTGCGCCAGAACAGTTCGTTTTCAATAACCCCGACCACCCCGGTTTCACTCATTTTATGGGCGGAGCATTCCTCTGCAGGGTACGGCCTGCCATCCGGTCTTGTATGGTGCATCAGGTCATGCATTGACTGTCCCAACAGTTCATCCGGCGAATCATATCCCAGCAACTTGGCACACGCCTTGTTGGCAAGGGTACAGCGTCCTTCATAGTCGGCGCCATAGATCCCCTCCTGGGTTGAATCCAGTAACAGCTGGATCTTGTACAGATGCTGCTGCTGGCTGGCATCACTGGTAAGCAGACGCCTGCGGGTAACAGAAGAGAGCAGGCAGACAGCAAACATGACGATAAAAAGGAATATGCCTGCCGGAACAACGGATCCCAGTATGTGCTGGTGCAACTGGCTCAGAAGTGTGCCGTCAGCATGCACGCCGATCTGTGACAGAAAGCTTTTGTGGGCATGTTCATCGACATGAAAGAGAAAGAGCATGCTGCAGAGATAGATCAAAGATGCCGGAATAAAACGATTCAGGAACAGGCGGGTAAGGGAAGGAAGTCTTTTCATGCGGGCCTCGTTATGGTGTGGGTGAGGTCAATCGCGGGCTACTCTTCGTATCCTATTGGACGTTGGTTTGCAACAATGAAAATGTATCCCTCCGCCAAAGAATCTACACCAGCTATGAAAATAATCATGCTTTAATTTGATGTCGGGTGAAAAAATAGATATGCAGTATACTGTCCATACAGTGGCATGTATGGCCGTTTTGTTGGTAAAGAGCTTTTGTATGATTGGATTGTCGAAACCATATTTTTAAAGTTAAGTGCCATTTATTTCTAAGTATACCGTACTCGTATACTTTATGTGCTTATGCACACTATGCTGTTGACATACCTCCTTTTGGGTGATATTTTGTGCATATACACATTAAACAGGAGGTACACAATGAAAGTTTGTTTTCCGGTTTTAGAGAATCAGGGGATGGATAGTCAGGTACACGGTCATTTCGGGTCTGCACCAGGGTTTGTCGTGGTTGATACGGAAACCAGCGAAATCACAGTGATCAACAACAGTGACAAGATCCATGAACATGGAGCCTGTAATCCGGTCGCAGGGCTTGGCGGTTATCAGGTGGATGCAATCGTAGTCGGTGGCATCGGTGGCGGTGCACTGAACAAACTCAATGGCGCCGGGATCAGGGCCTTTCAGGCATCGGCAGGAACGATAGCCGAGAACATTGCACTCTTCCGCGCCGACAGTCTGCCGGAATATATGCCCGGCCATACATGCGGCGGCCATAGTCATAGCAATGGCTGCTCCCACTAATAATGCCCCGTCCACGTAAACCGAGAATATGCCTCTGCCCGCACCGGGAAGGATATTCGTCCCTCTTCAAGCCCGCTGGCACCCCGCTCAAGGATCTTGAGGTTGTTCAACTCGCCCACGATGAGTTGGAGACGCTGCATCTTTGTGACGGCGAGGGCAAGACCCAGGAGGAAGCAGGTGTATGCATGGGTGTATCTCGCGGCACGGTACAGCGCCTTCTGACTAACGCCCGCTGCAAGGTGGCTCAGGCTCTTGTCGGTCAGAAGGTACTGGCTATTTCCGGCTCGGTGCCATGGGCTGAAGAAAACAGCATTTCAGGCAAACAAACCTCCCAGGCCTGATTCAACGAAAGGTGTTTTCCCATGAGTGAGCTTTATTCGGCAAAGGTGCTGGATCATTTTCATAATCCGCGCAACATCGGATCCATTGAGGATGCCAATGTTGTCGTACAGGCGGGCGATCCAGGCTGCGGCGATGCAATCGTCTTTTTCATCAAAGTCGAGAACGAGATCATTCTTGACATCAAGTTTCTCATCAAAGGATGCGCTGCGGCCATTGCAACCTCTTCAATGGCCACGGAATTGATCATGGGCAAAAGTCTTGATGAAGCGCTTATGCTTAATGACGAAAAGATAGCGGCAGCTCTCGACGGTCTTCCCGAAGAAAAGATGCACTGTTCAAACATGGCTGCATCCGCGCTCCATGCAGCGGTATTTCAATACCGCTCGACCGTAGCCGGGGAAATGCCGCCAGTAAATTTGTGTGCAAGCGAAAGTTTGAGCTGAAATAGAGTGTACCATTGTCACAACTGCCGGCGGGGAACGTATTGACAAACCGTTATTTGTTGACAAAATATTACTCTGACGTCGAACCCGAGCGGACGATAAATGCACTTCAAACAGAGGTGGTTATATGAACCCAAAGACAAAGATCGGGATAATCATCTGCCATCGCTACCGCTGTTGTGCCGGCGGGAAGTGCCTGAGAGCGATGCGGGACAAGGAAGGGGCCTTTAGCATATACGCAGAGGTTGCCGTCGAATTGGTCGGTTTTACCACATGCAATGGATGCCCTGGTGGCAATGTAGAATACGCTGGCGAAGAAATGATAAAAAATGGTGCTGATGTTATTCATTTAGCCACCGGCATGGTCGTTGGCTACCCACCCTGCCGTTCCATAACTACATTCAAAGATTTCCTCGAAAAGCGCTATGGGGTAAAAGTTGTTGTCGGTACGCACCCGATTCCAAAAAAATATTTTGATATGCATGCACAGCTTGGAACATGGGAACCCTCGCTGTGGAAAACACTTATCGCGCCAACAATGTGTGATGAAGCCACCAGAGCACGCTACGACTGAAAAAACGATCTGGTAAACTGGTCTTCAGCAAACTTCAGATAAAATCTTCTCACCAACCATCTGAAACTATCTGTAAGTGGACTCTCTCAAATTTCACATCTTGTTATACTTAGCCAGGCAACCATAAACTCCCCCTGTGAGCATGCTTCAAAAATTGATCCACAATTGGTGTCTTGATTGCCCCACCTGATTTCAGACTACCGTTAAGAATAAAAATGTTAAGCGCTGTCTCGGGTTAGTCTCCGACGCCTACATGGGTTCAAGTTCAAGCCGATCCACAGGCTCGACCGGCAGATGGAGATGACCTGGATGTAATTATTGGGGAACTGATAGATTATGCTAAGTGGTTCATAACCTTCACTTTTGATTATGCATCTCTCTGCCTGTGGTTATATCGATAACATTTGCCGTTACTGCAAGCATCCGGCGCTCGATCTCGTTACCAATCATGTTCCATGTACTGTCATGTCAAGCCCGGTAATTTGTTTGATTTCTACTGAACGTGCAGAAGTGTAACCTGTCTTACTCATGACAGTAGCGGGGAACACCCACTCAATATATTCTGGCGCCTGCCTCTTACGCCGCTCAATAATCGCCATTGCTTGGCTGCCCAATGGTATGTGCAGGTCAAATCTATTCTTTGTGTCTTTGATATGCAGCTCTTTGTGTTCAACATCGATATGCTCCCATTTAAGAGTCGATGCTTCGGTCTTCCTCATCCCGGTGTAGAGGGTGAATAACAATAAATCTCGCCTTACTTCTACCATTACTTGAATAGAGTTATAAAACACCTTGAAGTCGTTGCGTTTTTTAACGGCATTGTATATCAGGCATTCGTGGCGGGCTTTGATCTTCTGAACAACATTGACATGACGGTTCGTAAGGATAGACAACGGGTTTGATTTTAATGTCCCTGGATATTTTGCCAAGCCGTAATTGAGAACAGCTGAAAGCATAAGTGAGCTATTACGGGCAGCCATTGCCCCCTTGATCTGTTGGAACTTGTCCAGAACAATATCCGGAGTCAGGCTGTTCACTTCTTTTAGTGTCATTGGCACCCAGCCGGCGTAGTGTCGTTCAATATTGCTTTTGTAAGTGATAGCTGAACTTTCCCGGCGTGGCTTTCCATCCCTCCGCGTGGTCTCACGAAAGTAGGCTGATATCAATTCACCCAGAGTGACATCATCACCAGCGCTTACGGTGTCACCCATCTTGATTTTGATCCGCTCTCCCAGTACGGCTTCACCCGTTTCTTTGTCCACATACCCCCTGATCATTTCCTTTGCCTGTTCGAGAGTAATGTCTTCACCATACCGGCCAAGGGTTTTCTTTATGGTTCGGTATCCCTTCGGTTTGGTGGAGTCTTTGATATCCAGTTGCAAACGGAATGTCTTAACCGTCATTCCAACGACAAGTCCCAAGCCCTTAGTTTCGGTGTCCCAATAAATGACTTGACCACTGTCGGTGAGTTTCAGGCTGTCTATCTTCTTCTTTGTCAAAGTAACTTTCGGCATGGATGCCCCGTGTATAAGCGTTTGCGACTCTTTTCCTACCTTTTGCTCCAGTGTGTTGCAAAAGGTAGGATGTAGGTAGGAAGATAATTGAAAAACCCGCTTAATCTGTCTTAAAGATTAGCGGGCTTATTGTAGGAAGTTAAGTTGTATTTATCTGTTTTTACACACTATTTATATGTATTTCGTTATCATTCAAAACCCTGCTTTATCCCCCCATTTTTTTAAAACTGTTTCTTGACGAAACTGTCTTTTTTCCCGTCAACCTCGTCGAGGAAAGGGTAGTCAAGATTGTAATGCAGCCCGCGTGACTCCTTGCGTTTCTGGGCGCAGGTGATTATCAGTTCCGCCACGGTGGCGATGTTGCGCAGTTCGATCAGGTCGGAGGTTACGTTGAAGTTCCAATAGTATTCCTCGATCTCTCGCTGGATCAACATGATGCGGCTCATGGCACGTGCCAACCGCTTGTCGGAGCGGACAATCCCGACATAGTTCCACATAGTGCGCCGTATCTCATCCCAGTTCTGGGAGACAACCACCATTTCATCACTGTTGGTGGCGGTGCCTGAATCCCAGGCCGGGATTTCGCGATGGTCACTCGCAAGCGATTTGATCGCTTCAGCGGAATGGTGGTAGGCACGCCCTGCATATACGGCGGCTTCGAGCAGGGAGTTGCTGGCCAGGCGGTTGGCGCCGTGCAGGCCGGTAAATGCCGTCTCGCCGATGGCGTACAGGCCGGGGATGTCGGTTTCGGCATCAAAGTTGACCGCCACGCCACCGCACAGATAGTGGGCGGCGGGCACGACCGGCAGCCACTCTTTGGTCATGTCGAGGCCGAACTCCATGCAGGTCTGGTAAATGTTCGGAAAGCGGTTGCGGACGACATCGGCGGGTTCGTGGGTGATGTCAAGGAAGGCACAGTCATCGCCGCTGATCTTCATCTCGTTGTCAATGGCGCGGGCCACGATGTCACGCGGCGCCAGGTCTTTGAGCTTGTGATATTTCTCCATGAACGCCGTACCGTCACGGCGCCGCAGGATTGCTCCTTCACCGCGCACCGCTTCAGAGATAAGAAAAGACTTCGCCTGGGGATGATACAGGGTTGTCGGGTGAAACTGCATGAATTCCATGTTGGCAATCGTGGCACCGGCGCGATACGCCATGGCAACACCGTCCCCTGATGCTACATCGGGGTTGCAGGTGTACAGGTACACCTTTCCGGCTCCGCCGCTGGCCAGGAGGGTGATCTTTGAGCTGAAGGTCACGACGGCATCGTCCTGAATATCCAGTACATACGCACCCAGGCAGCGGTTCTGCTCCAGCTTGCGCCGTTCTATCTTGGCAGAGGTGATCAGGTCGATGGCGATGTGGTTTTCGTAAATCGTGATTGCCGGGTGCTGTCTGACCGCCTCGACGAGAGCCCGCTCGATCTCACGGCCGGTGATGTCTTCGGCATGGAGGATACGCCGCGCACTGTGGCCCCCCTCGCGGGTCAGGTCATAGGATTCGCCGCTGGTGGTAAATTTCACCCCCCATTCGATCAGATTGCGAATGGTCTGCGGCCCTTCCTCCACCACCATCCTGACGACATCTTCATGGCAGATTCCGGCTCCGGCTACGAGTGTGTCTTCAACATGGGCATCGAATGAATCCTCATCGGAATATACGGAGGCGATACCGCCCTGAGCGTACTTGGTCGCTGATTCGGAGATGTCACGTTTGGTAACAATGGCGACGCTGCCATGGTCGGCTGCCTGGAGGGCGTAGGACAGACCGGCAATGCCGCTGCCGATAACGAGGAAATCGCTTTCAATGCGCATGGTAAACTTCCCTTCAAGGGTTATGTATACAGTAAAAGCGGATTATTGTCCCGCGAGGCGGTTTTGTCAAGAGGAGAGGGCGAGTGGCTATCTGTTGTCTGATAATATTTTAAATCAGGCGGCACATTCAGTTACGGAACGACAAAAAATGGCTAGGTTATCCAGTTGAACCTGGCGTTTATCCGGGTCTTTCTCAAGAGGAAGCCTGTCGATGAGAAAACCGATCCTTTCGAAATAGCTGATTCCTTCACGCATCATCCGTTGGCACGGCTCATCCCCCTCAGCAATACGTTCTGGAACGCAGATAAGCGCCTCCCCGCTGGAATTCATCAGCCAGGCTGTGTACACCATAGACTGCCCCCCCTCAGTCACCAGGCATACGAAACCGTTACATTTCTGGGCCTGTTTTCCGGTCGGAGCCGCATGAATCATGTTGTAGGAACGATAAATCTCGACTACATCGGTTGAAAAGGAGTAGGGGATGCCTTTCAATTGTTTGTCCGGTAAAAAATTGATATTTTCTGTAGCTTCACATGATCCAAATGGATCGGAGGCGAAGCTTGCGTGCTGATCGTCGCTGGATATCCCGTTCCGGTCATCCGCTGGAAGAGAAAATTCTTTGTTGTCTGCTTGTCCCAGCGGTATCCCGGTTGGCGACGCGATGACCGCACGCGCCTCGGCCAGCTGGCGAATCTCTTCCTTCAAAGCGTTCAGTTTTTTTATGGCCGCCTTGCGTTGCGACTGGTTAACCTGCTGTTGCCGTTCGATTTCATCATGAGCCTTGTTTTTAATATCCGCGGCAATTCTTTCCAAAAGCTGCTTCTCGGCGCTCAGGGTATCGACCTTTTTCTTCAACAATTTTAGCTCGGCTGAGGCATTACGCTCAAGGGCATCCATCTCTTGCAATGCAGAATCATTTTTTGCCTTCTCGGCAGACAAAGACACATTTGCTTCAGCCAAGGCAGCCCGCAAGACCTCAATTTCACCAGTGTATTCGAGATGTTTTCCGGTCTTTTCAAGCTCTATCCGAGCGGATGTTAGCTTTTCGCGTAATAATTCGCCCTCGTGTTTAGAGGCTTTCAGCTCCTTTCTTGCCTGCTTGGCTTCATCCCTGGCGTTCTTCAGTATGTTTTTGGTGCTACCGAGTTCTTCCCGCATCTTCTGCAACTGCTCTTCCGCACCAACAAGACGAAGGCGAAGCCCTTCCCCCTCCTTGCCAAGGATACGTATCTTCTGGTGCAACGTGTCCGCCTCAGTTTGCAGGGCAGCGGCGGATTCGTTTTCGGTAGTGACAGGCAGCTCAACCACGGAAGGGGGCTGGACGGCTGTTGCCGCAAGCAGACGTTTCTTGAGGTCATCCACCTCTGCTTTATGCTCCATATGTTCGTGAGAGGACTTGCGGGCAACCTCTTTTTTTTCGGCGATCAGGCCTTCTACGGCTATTTTGGCGGCATCAAGTTGCAAGGCGAGAGAAGGCTCCCTCATGACCCTGATATCTTTTATGATCACTTCCCGGGTTGCCGAACTGAAATTGATATTGACCTCTTCCATTTCAAAACCGATGTTTTCAAGAAATCCATGGGCTTTCAGCAAAAACGTTTCCAGCTTTTTATTGTCGGGCCTGAACGGATCGGCAATAAATACAAGGTTGGATTTCAACTGCTGGTCATGCAATGCCAGATACACGCGATGGAGGTTATATTCGTGAACGACACAGATAAATGCGTCACAGAGATGTCCCTGGCAGTAATCCGCGGAAGGAACGATGGGATGGATTGAGCGACGGAGTGAAAGGAGATTTGACTCTTCAATCTTCAGAAAACTTCTGGTGCGATCAACGGAAAAGATCATCGGAAATGCCTCCCGGCCAATCCGTACAAAAACCGGACAGGCAGAGACCATTCGTGATATTTCGGCACCCGGCTGTCTCAGAGAGACCCTAAGCTATCCGCCCCGTCATCGCTGAGGGTTTAGTCTTATCGTTTATCAGAAGGTCAAAAGATATGTATTGCTTTGAATAATATAGAGTATGTATCAAAAATACAATCGTTTCATTAACACACAAAACTTGTTAACTGCAGATGCCTGTAATATTAAAATCTGAATTATACCGTGCAGGAAATAGCATTCTGTTTTACGCCGGCACTCAAACAAATTGCATTGTCAGGCCATTTTTAGTATAGTCCACCGCTATTATTCTCCTCACTAAAACAGATACAAGGAACGCACTGATGAAAGAAATCCTCTCCGGCAATGAGGCCATCGCCCGCGGCGCGTATGAAGCGGGTTGCCTTGTGGCTTGTGCCTATCCCGGTACACCCTCCACCGAAATTCTTGAAAATGCGTTAAAATACAGGGAAATCAACTCCTCCTGGGCACCCAATGAGAAAGTGGCGTTGGAGGTTGCTATCGGCGCTTCTTTTGGCGGCGGTCGGGCGCTCTGTACGATGAAGCATGTCGGCGTCAATGTGGCGGCTGATCCACTCTTTACCCTTTCGTATACCGGCGTGCGCGGCGGCTTGGTGCTGGTTGCTGCTGATGACCCGGAAATGCATTCTTCGCAGAATGAGCAGGACAGCCGCAACTACGCCCGTTTTGCCAAGGTGCCGATGCTGGAACCGTCAGATTCGCAGGAGTGCAAGGAGTTCACACGGCTGGCCTTCGAGATGTCGGAACAGTATGATACGCCATTCATGCTCAGAAGCAGCACCCGCATTTCCCACGGGAAATCGGTTGTCGAACTGGGTGAGCGGGTAACTGATCTGCCGCTGCCCAAGCTGGAAAAAAATCCGGCCAAGCTGGTCATGCTTCCGGGCAATGCCCGGGTTCGCCACCCGCTGGTTGAGCAAAACCTCGTCAATCTTTCCAAAGCCGCAGCAACGATGCCATTTAACCGCATGGAGTTGCGCGACACGTCCATCGGCATCATAACGGCCGGCATCTGCTATCAGTATGTCCGGGAAGTCCTGCCGAACGCCTCAACCCTCAAGCTCGGCATGGTACATCCGCTCCCGCACGATCTGATCCGTGAATTTGCCGCCTCGGTTGATGTGCTGTATGTCATTGAAGAGCTGGACCCTTTTATCGAAGATCAGGTCAAGGCGATGGGCATCACCGCGATCGGCAAGGAAATCATCTCCCTGTGCGGCGAGCTGACACCCGGCCGCCTGCGCAGTGCTTTTGGTCTGCCGCAGCCGGCGGTCATCGCGCCGGATAACATGCCCGGCCGTCCGCCAAATATGTGCCCCGGTTGTCCGCATCGCGGCGTATTCTTTGCTCTTAACCAGCTAAAAGCGTACGTAACCGGCGATATCGGCTGCTACACATTAGGCTTCATGCCGCCGCTCTCCGCAATGGACACCTGTGTCTGCATGGGCGCTTCCATCGGTATGGCAACCGGCGTGACCAAGGTTGTTTCAGATGAGGAAAAGAAAAAGGTTGTGGCCGTGATTGGTGACTCGACCTTCCTCCATACCGGGATGAACGGCCTCATGGATATGGTGTACAACAATTCACCAGCCACGGTGATCATTCTTGATAACAGCATCACCGCGATGACCGGCCGTCAGGATAATCCGGCCACCGGCTTTACACTGATGGATGATCCGACGAACGCCGTCAATATTCCGCTCCTCTGCAAGGCTCTCGGGGTAAAGAATATTCGCATCATCAATCCACTTGATCTGGAAGAAACCAAGCGGGTCATTGCGGAGGAGATGGAGCGTTCCGAGCCTTCTGTGATTATCACCAATAAACCGTGTGTGTTGATCAAACGGGAGGATGTTTTCCAAAAAGGCCCGGCGTACGCGGTTGATAGCGATACATGCAGCGGTTGCCGTGCCTGCCTGAAGATCGGCTGTCCGGCGATCGAGTGGCGTCCGGCGGCTGACGGGAGCAAGAAGGGTAAGGCATACATAGACAAGCTGCTCTGTACCGGCTGTGATGTCTGTCGCCAGCTGTGCAAGTTTGACGCAATCGGGAGTGATAAATGAGCAATCAGATAACAAACGTACTGCTGGTAGGTGTCGGCGGGCAGGGTATCCTGCTGGCGTCGGAGATACTGTCGGAGGCCGCCATGCTGGCCGGCTTTGACGTTAAGAAGAGTGAAATTCACGGTATGTCCCAGCGTGGCGGCAGCGTTGTGTCGCATGTCCGTTACGGCCTAGAAGTCTTTTCTCCCATCGTTCCGGAGGGGGAGGGGGATATCCTGTTCGGCTTCGAACTGATGGAGACCGTCCGCTCACTGCCGCTTCTCAAGCCGGGTGGTACGGTCGTTGCCAATGATCTGCAGATTTCCCCGCCGTCGGTGTTGATGGGGCAGGAAACGTATCCGGCCGGTTTGCCGGAGCGCATCAAGGAACAGTTTGCCGATTGCCTGCTTGTTGACGGCCAGAAAATGGCCGCTGATGCCGGTAACGTCCGGGCTGCCAACACGGTCTTGCTGGGGGCGGTCTCAAAGCGCCTTGATATAGCCGAGGAGTTCTGGCTGAAAGCTCTGGAAAAGATGGTGCCGGCCAAGGCCCTTGATGTCAACAAGCGTGCTTTTCAGATGGGCAGAGCGTTGTAGTTTTTGCAGTACCGCTGATTGAGTGTTACTACGAGAAGAGGTAGACGTATGTTTTTCAATGAAGAATTCGAGACCCTGCCCCGTCCGGCGCTTGAAGCGCTGCAGCTGAAGCGGCTTCAATCAATGCTTGACCGGGTGTATGCCAACGTGCCGTTTTACAAAGCATCGTTCGATTCACTCGGCATTAAACCCTCAGTTGTGAAAAGCCTGGACGATCTGCAGAAACTCCCGTTTACCACCAAACAGGATATGCGCGATTCGTATCCCTATGCGCTGTTTGCCGCCCCGATGGAAGAGATTGTGCGTATTCATGCCTCCAGCGGAACAACCGGCAAACCGACTGTCGTCGGCTATACTCAGAATGATATCAACACCTGGAGCGACCTGATGGCGCGATCGTTTGTTGCCGCCGGAGCCCACAAAGGGGATATTATTCATAACGCCTACGGCTATGGACTGTTCACCGGCGGTCTTGGTGCCCATTACGGCGCTGAACGGCTGGGAGCTTCGGTTATTCCGATCTCCGGCGGGAATACCAAGCGCCAGATCATGATCATGCAGGATTTTGGTTCAACTGTCCTTACCTGCACCCCCTCATATTCTCTGTTCATGGCTGAGGAGGCGCAGGCAGAGGGGATTGATTTCAAAAATTTGAAGTTGCGAGTCGGTATATTCGGCGCAGAGCCATGGTCTGAAGTGATGCGGGGCGAAATCGAGGCAAAACTCAATCTGTCGGCGATCGATATCTATGGGCTGTCGGAGATCATGGGACCGGGAGTTGCCATTGAGTGCATCGAAGCAAAACAAGGTCTCCATATCTGGGAGGATCACTTCATCCCGGAGATCATCAACCCGGAAACCGGTGAGCGCCTGCCGGAAGGTGAACGCGGCGAGCTGGTTATTACGACCATTACCAAACAGGGTATTCCGCTGATCCGCTACCGTACCCGTGATATTACGAGCCTGACCTATGAGCCTTGCATCTGCGGCCGTACTCATGCCCGCATCACCCGCATGAGCGGCAGATCAGACGACATGCTGATAATCAGGGGGGTAAATGTGTTCCCGTCGCAGATCGAAGCGATCCTGGTCGGTATCGAGGGGATTGAGCCGCATTATATGCTGATTGTCGATCGTGTCGGGACACTGGATACGCTGACGGTTCAGGTTGAGGTTAGCCAGCACCTTTTCTCCGACGAGATCAAGGTACTGCAGGCACTGTCGCGCCGGGTCGAAAAAGAGATTAAGGATATGCTGGGAGTAACCTGTACCGCGAAACTGGTCGAGCCGAAAACTATTCAGCGGAGCGAAGGCAAAGCGAAAAGAGTGATTGATAACCGGAAGTTGGCGTAAGCGCTTCATATCGGGGAGGTATGTCATGAAAGTAGAACAGATATCAATTTTTATTGAGAACAAATCCGGCCGTCTGGCTGAAATCACCCGTATTCTTGGCGAAGCCGGAATCAACATCCGTGCCCTTTCTCTTGCCGATACTACCGATTTCGGCATTTTGCGTTTGATAGTCAACGACTGTGCGAAGGCAAACCTGGTCCTGAAAGAAAACGGCTTTACCGTCAGCAAGACCGAAGTTGTCGCTGTTGAGGTGCCTGACCGTCCCGGCGGTTTGTCGGCCATTCTCCAGACACTTGACCTTGAAGCGATCAATGTGGAGTACATGTACGCCTTTGTAGAACGTTGCGGCGGCAACGCGGTCATCATCTTCCGCTTTGATGAAACCGACAAGGCGATTGCCGCACTGAAGTCCCATAACTTTAATATGCTGGAAGGAAGTCAGCTGTATAGTATGTAGTACATAAAAACATCGGGGGTCTCAATGAAAAAAATGTCGTTACTGTTAGGCAGTATCTGTTTGAGTTTTGTCTGTGCAACTGCGTCGTTTGCGGCTGGCACTATCAAAATCGGTGCACTCTTTGCCGTCACCGGCCCCGCTTCATTCCTCGGTGAACCGGAAAAAAGAACGCTTGAGCTGCTGGTGAAAGAGGCCAATGAAAAAGGTGGCATCAACGGCCAGAAGCTGGAGGCAGTTATTTATGATACCGGTGGCGATGCCACCAAAGCGGTGCAGCTGGCGACAAAACTGATCAGAGACGACAAGGTCAGCGTTATCATCGGCCCAAGTACGACCGGTGAGAGCATGGCCGTTATCCCTGTCGTGGAGAAATTTAAAATCCCGATGATCTCCTGTGCCGCCGGCATCAAGATCACCGATCCGGTCAAACAGTGGGTTTTCAAAACCCCGGCCAATGACCATGTCGCCGCCGAAAAAATCCTGAACTATATGGCAAGTAAAAAGCAGAAGAGCATCGCACTGTTGACTGTTACTGACGGTTTTGGGGCTTCCGGCCGCGAACAGATAAAAGTCCTTGCCAAGCAGAAGGGTTTTAACATCGTGGCTGACGAGGTGTACGGTCCGAAAGACACCGACATGACCGCCCAGCTCACCAAAATCCGCGGCATAAAGCCTGATGCGATTATCTGCTGGGGTACCAATCCCGGGCCGGCGGTCGTCACCAAAAACGTCAAACAGCTTGGCATCAATACACCGCTCTACATGAGCCACGGTGTTGCGTCCAAAAAATATATCGAACTGGCCGGTGCTGATTCGGCAGAGGGCGTGATGCTGCCTGCCGGCAAGCTTGCCATCTATGACGCGCTGCCCAAGGGTGATGCGCAGTACAAGCTGCTGAAGAGCTACGATCAGACCTACAAAAAAGTTTATGGAACGGAAGCATCAACTTTTGGCGGATACGCGTATGATGCTTTCCTGCTGGCAACGAACGCCATCAAAAGAGCCGGCTCTACGCCTGCACAGATTCGTAGCGGAATCGAGCGGACCAGCAAACTGGTAAGCGTATCCGGAGTATTCACAATGTCCCCGAAAGACCATAACGGTCTTGATCTGTCGGCTTTTGAAATGGTTAAGGTTGCCAAGGGTGACTGGTCACTGCTTAAGTAAACTTCTCATTATATTTCAGGGAGATGTTATATGAATTTTAAAGTCATGCCCTTAATGATTGCAGCGGTTACATTGCTGTTCTCCGCCAATGTATTTGCCGCCGCACCGATCCGGATCGGCGGTCTGTTTGCCGTGACCGGTCCTGCTGCATTTCTGGGTGAGCCGGAGCGCAACAGCGCCAAAATGGTTGTTGATGAGATTAATAGAGCGGGTGGTGTCAGAGGGCAAAAAATAGAATTGATAGCATATGATACATCAGGTGATGCGACGAAAGCGGTTCAGCTTGCAACCAAGCTGATCAAGGACGACAAAGTTGTCGCCATCATCGGACCAAGCACGACCGGTGAAACGATGGCTGTTATTCCGGTAGCTGAAAGGGGACATGTTCCGCTTATTTCCTGCTCCGCCGGCAGCAAGATCACCGATCCAGTGAAAAAATGGATTTTCAAGACGGCTCAGAATGATTCCCTGGCGGTCGGTAGAATTTATGAATATCTGCAGAAAACAAAGCAGACTAATGTTTCAATCCTGACGGTCTCGGACGGTTTTGGTGCGTCAGGACGCGAGCAGCTGAAGAGTCAGGCGGCCAGATATGGAATAACCATCGTCTCTGATGATACGTATGGCCCCAAGGACACCGACATGACAGCGCAACTGACCAAGATCAGAGGGGGGCACGCGCAGGCAATCATCTGCTGGGGTACCAACCCGGGTCCGGCTATTATTGCTAAAAACGCCCGTCAGCTCGGCATCAGGACTCCTCTGTTCATGAGTCATGGAGTATCCTCCAAGAAATTCATCGAACTGGCCGGCGATGCTGCCGAAGGGGTCAAGCTTCCTTCCGGCAAGGTCGTTGTGGCTGATCTGCTGCCCGCCTCCGACCGGCAGAAAAAATCACTGATGGCGTTCGTCAGAAACTACAAAAAGCATTACAACGCCGAGGGTGATCATTTCGGCGGCCATGCCTGGGATGCCGTCATGTTGGTAAAGAATGCGCTTGATAATGGTGCGGTCACAGCGGCAGCTATTCGTGACCGGCTCGAAAAAACCAGGGGGTTTGCCGGTATCGGTGGTAACTTCAATTACTCACCTCAGGATCATGCCGGCCTCGGTAAAGATGCATTCGTGCTGGTAGAGGTTAAAAATAAAGACTGGATGATTGTAAAGTAATCTACGTGTCAGAGATTCTTCCGTAGGGGCGGGCGCACGTCCGCCCCTACATTTATGAGGTAAAATGCAGTTCGACCAGATCCTACAATATACGCTGTCCGGTTTATCAACCGGTGCAATTTACGCTTTAATCGGCATAGGTTTTTCGATCATTTATAATGCTACCGGCATCATTAATTTCGCCCAGGGTGAATTTGTCATGTTGGGCGGCCTTCTGACACTGTCGTGCCTGAATCTGCTGAAGCTGCCGTTATGGGCGGCAATTCCCTGCGCCATCGCCGTTTCTACGCTTGTCGGTATTCTCTTTGAGCGCCTGGCCATTCGACCGCTCCGGCAGCCAACCCCTCTCAACCTCGTCATAATTACCATCGGCGGGAGCATCCTGCTGCGCGGCCTTGCGATGCTGGTATGGGGCAAGGATACTCATTCAGTTCCCCCATTTTCGGGTGATACTCCGATCGCCATCGGCGGGGCCACTATTCTGCCGCAGCACCTCTGGATCCTCGCAATTACCCTGATAATAATATTCATCAACAAGATCTATTTCTATCACACCATCAGCGGCAAGGCGATGCGGGCCTGCTCCTACAACCGTCGGGCAGCCGGTCTCGTGGGGATCGATGTCAAGCGTATGGTGCTGTTCTCGTTTATCATCAGTTCTGCCATGGGGGCCGTTGCCGGTATCATCGTCGCACCGCTGACCATGACCGCCTATGATGTCGGCGTCATGCTGGGATTGAAAGGTTTCTGCGCGGCGATTATCGGCGGCATGAGCAGTGGTATGTCAACGGTTATCGGCGGTTTGATTCTCGGTATACTTGAATCGCTCGGGGCCGGCCTCATCTCTTCCGGCTACAAAGATGCCATCGCCTTCATCATTCTGCTGTTGATCCTGTTTTTCAGGCCGCAGGGGCTTTTTGGCAAAGCCGATTCGGAGCGGGTCTGACGCCATGAAACGAAATTTTCTGCTGTTTATCGGTTTTTCCGTGCTGGTTATGCTGGCCCCACAGTATTTCAGGGGTGGCTACATGATGAACGTGCTGGTGTTTGTCGGTATCAACACCATGCTGGCGATTGCGCTCAACCTGCTCCTCGGCTATGCCGGCCAGATATCGCTCGGCCATGCCGGCTTTTTTGGCCTCGGTGCCTACCTGTCCGGAATCATGACGACCACCTTCAGCTTGAACCCGTGGGTGGCGATGCCGCTTGCCGCCATTGCGGTCGGCTGTCTCGCCTTTATGATCGGTTTCCCGGTTCTGAAGCTCAAAGGGCATTACCTGGCCATGGCGACGCTCGGCCTCGGTATCATCTTTTACATCACTTTCAACGAAACCTATGAATGGACCGGCGGCCCGTCGGGTCTGTCCGGAATCCCGTATCTGGAGCTGGGGGGCATAAGTTTTGATTCTGATGTCAAGAACTACTACCTGATCTGGGGATGTACCCTGGCGGTTATGCTCTTTGCGCTCAATCTGGCAAACTCCCGGGTCGGCCGTGCACTGCGTGCGGTGCATGATTCCGAGGTCGCGGCACAGGTGCTGGGGGTCAATGCCCGCCTCCTGAAGGTACAGATATTTGCCCTTTCCGCAATAATATCGTCCCTTGCCGGCAGCCTCTATGCCCACACCATGACCTTCATCTCTCCGACATCATTCGGCTTCAATTTTTCTATCGAACTGCTGACAATGGTGGTTATCGGCGGACTCGGCAGTATTTACGGCTCATTTCTCGGTGCTGCACTTTTGACCCTGCTCCCGGAAATTCTGCGTGGCGCCAACGATTACGACATAATCATCTACGGCGGCTTGTTGATGGTGATGGTGATGTACATGCCCGGCGGGCTTGTGCGCGGTATTCCCGCTCTGTTCAAAAAGCTTACCGGGCGGAAGGGGGGTGCCGATCATGCTTGAGGTCTCCGGCATAACCCAGATATTCGGCGGCGTGACTGCACTGGATTCGGTGAGTTTTTCCATCGCCAAAGGCGACATTACCGGCGTCATCGGCCCTAACGGTGCAGGTAAAACGACTCTCTTCAATATTATCACCGGTATTTACCGTCAGACCGCCGGCACCGTTACGCTCAAAGGGAAAAATGTCAGCGGTTTTCCTCCTGAACGCCTTGCCCGTCTCGCCATGGTGCGGACATTTCAGAATATCGAACTGTTCGGCGGAATGACGGTCTTGGAAAACGTCATGGTCGGCATGCACACGAGAAGTTCCAGCGGTCTGTTGGCCTGCGCCCTCAAAATGCCCTGGAGTATCTCCGAGGAACGGCGCATCCGTGCCGGTGCCATGAAGTGGCTTGAATTCGCCGGTATCCTTGATCTGGCTGATCATCTCGCCGGCAGTCTCCCGTTCGGCAAAGGTCGTCTTCTGGAAATAGCCAGGGCACTGGCCGTCGAGCCGAGAATCGTCCTCATGGATGAGCCTGCGGCCGGACTTAACAGTCAGGAGACCCTCGGTCTCGCCCAGTTGATCAAGCGGATCAGGGATCTGGGAATTACCGTCGTGCTGGTGGAGCACGATATGGAACTGGTCATGGATATCTGTGACCGGATTGTAGTCCTTAATCTCGGCAAAAAACTGGCGGAGGGAACTCCTCGCGAAATACAGGAAAGCCCTGAAGTAATTTCTGCATATCTAGGGGATGACGACTGATGCTGCGCCTCAAAAACATCAACACCTACTATGGAAAAGTCCATGCGCTCAAAAACATCTCCCTCCATCTGGGGGAGGGTGAGATAGTGACGCTGATCGGTGCCAACGGCGCCGGTAAAACAACCATACTCAATACCATCTCCGGTGTTACGCCCGCCTCTGCCGGTGAAATCATGTTTTGCAAGGAATTGATCACCGCGCTGGCGCCGGACAAGGTTGTACAGCGCGGCATCTCTCAGGTTCCTGAAGGGCGGCAGGTCTTCAAACCGCTCTCCGTAGAAGATAATCTGCATCTGGGAGCATATCTTCGTTATCGTAGCAGGGAAGGGAAGCACGCCATCAACAAGGATATGGAAAAGGTATTCACGCTGTTTCCGCGCCTTGAAGAACGGCGCAAACAGCTGGCAGGCACCATGTCAGGAGGTGAGCAGCAGATGCTTGCCATCGGTCGGGCACTGATGGCCAATCCCAAGATGCTGCTCCTTGATGAGCCATCGATGGGGCTCGCACCGCTGGTTGTACAGGAGATCTTTCGCGTACTGGAACGTCTGCGCCAGGAGAACGGCACCACTATCCTGCTCGTGGAGCAGAACGCCAAGGCGGCGCTCAAACTGGCCGACCGCGGCTATGTCCTTGAAACCGGCAAGGTTATTCTGGAAGGTCCGGCAGACGAATTGCTGGAGAACGCGGAAGTCAAGCGTGCCTATCTCGGCAAGGACAAGAAGGAAATGTGGGAGCGATAACAGCTTCACACACTGCTCCATATCTTATGAGCACCCATTACGCTGAGCTCGGTAATAGAGGAATTTGACTAATGCGTTTTCCAATGCGGCTCAATTACGACCTGACGAAATATATCATCCGCAACAAGATCAAAAATATAGAGAAGTACCCGCTTGTGTTGATGCTGGAGCCGACTCACCTCTGTAACCTGACCTGTTCCGGTTGTGGCAGAATCCGCGAATATGCCGATACTATTCAGGATATGATGAGTCTCGAAGAGTGTCTGCAGTCGGTTGATGAATGTCCGGCTCCGGTCGTCACGATAACCGGCGGAGAGCCGTTCCTCTATCCGCACATTCATGAGCTTATTGCCGCGATACTGCAGAGAGGCAAGCATATCTACCTCTGCACCAACGGCATTCTGCTTGAAAAAGCGCTTGATCTCATGGAACCCCATCCCAATTTCACCCTCAACATCCATGTTGACGGCCTGGAAGAAACCCACGACCGCATTCTGGAGCGTAAAGGGGCCTTCAGGATCGCAATAGAGGCGATCAAGAAAGCTAAAGAGAAGGGTTTTCGCGTCTGTACGAATACCACGATCTTTAATGATACCAACCTGGTCGAAATCGAGATGCTCTTTAGATGTCTTGAGGAAATTGGTGTTGACGGCTTACTTGTCGCCCCCGGCTTCGGTTATGAAGCGGTTGGTGAAAAGCTGTTCCTTGAACGTCGGGATATAGAGAGGAAGTTTGTCGACGTATATGAGATGAGCAAAAAACATCGCTTCTACTCCACGCCGATGTACCTCCGTTTTCTCAAGGGGCAAAAGAAGCTGGAATGTACCCCGTGGGGCAATCCTACCCGTAATCCGCAAGGCTGGAAAGCTCCCTGCTACCTGATTACGGATGCCCATTATCCAACTTTTGCCGAGATGATGGCAAAAACGGAGTGGGAGAAGTACGGCGTGGGTAAAGATCCCCGTTGCGCCCAGTGTATGATGCATTGCGGTTTTGAGCCATCAGTTGTTCAGGAAATCAGCAAGAGCTGGAAGGACATTCTGGAGATGCTGGTCTGGAATATGACCTGATTAGTGGGCCGAATTCAATCACTGCCGCAGACCATCGGACTGCCGACCGAAAGGATGGCCGTACTCGAAGTTATCCGGAGAAAACGGAATCTGACGGATTATTCCGGAGGCTGGATCGACGAAACATCAATGGAACAGTATAACAAAGGCAGATTTTGGTCTATTGGAGTTTGATAGAATGTCACAACAAGGGACAAACGATGCAAGTTCCATAAAAGAACGTCTATCAGTATTAAAAAGTTTCATTGGCCTTAAGTAGCAGCGGCGACGGAATAAGTAATGATAAAGGCAGCCGATGGCTGCCTTTCCTTTGCGGTAATTTGTATTGGGACACAATACATCAAAGTGGCCAATTGGCCGCTTTAACTGTTTACCACCAAGCTACAACGCTTATTTCTCCAACAACTTCCTCGCAAGACCATGCAGTTCCGCGTTTGCAAGCGCGACCACCTTTTTCTTTACCGAACGGGAATAATACTCCTGTTCCGTTTTTGTCAGGGGCAACCCTTCCAGCCTCTTCTTAAACAACTCCTTCTGTTTCGGCGAAAACATCTGCGACAGGGCAAAGGCTAGGGAATACTCCTCGTACTTTTCCTTGCGTTGCCTGCTTTTATCGGCATTCTGCTCAAAATAGAGTTCAAATAACCCCTTCAACCGTTCCGGGTCGAGTTCCATATCACCCCACGCGAGAGTCCTGTTGCGGGCAAGGTCATTGCACCATTGCTTTACCAAGGCTGAATCTTCACCGGAGAGCCGCTTCTTGTACCTGCTCGACCAGGAAAAACTCAGGTGATAAAAAGAATAGAGGGACAACGACAACAATAAGAGCTGATGGAAACGAACCTTGTCATCCTGGGCGGGTAACTGTTTCTCAACCAGATCATACGCAAATTGGTAGGTGTCAGCGGCATTTGCAAGCAGTACGGGAAACCCCTCCCAAAGCCTGGTGTCCCTGCTCTTTACCACCTCTGCCAGCGTTTCGTTAACATCCAGCTCTTCACTCGGCTCGAACATCGGCAAGCCGAGCCTGCTCAAGCTCTTCATAAGTTTTGCGTCAGTCATACAGACCTCTCTTTTGCAGCAGCTCAAGGAAGTGCTGCATGTTCGGTCGCAGCCGCGCTTCCGCGACGTCAAAGCTGACCAGTTCGCTGAAGTGCCCCGCCAGCCTGGCAATGTCTAGATCTGCCCTGTGCGCCTCTGCCAGACTCAGGCAGTCATCAAAATCGACTCTGGTCCCGCGCATCAGCTTGCTGGAGATAAGATCGTAGTCGTTCAAAATCCCGAGATACAGATGAGAATATTCCTTGAGCGGACTGTTTCCATCTTTTTCCAGTGGAGACGTCAGCAGCTCTGTCGTGTGGATGAAATTTCCACGAAAAATATCAAATTGGAAAATCTCCCCGGCGCGCTTCCAGCCAAAACCGGTGACCGGTTCATACTCCAGCGCCCTGAGTTGCTTTATCAGATACTGGTGCTCCTGAATATTCGGGACCATGAAATCAACATCCTTGGTCGATGGCTTGACCCCTGACAAGGTCATGGCCGTCCCTCCACACGCGATCAGATGAACTTTGCGCTTGAGGAAACGGTTCCACTCTTCCAGAACGTCAAGAAGGTGATCTTTGTCCAGTCTGTATTCCATATGCACTCATTTGCTCAATAAATTGTAGTAAATAATACATTTCATTGTACTTTTACATACAAATAATGTCTATGTCAAGTATGCACTCCAATGTCTCTGAGTATTCCGTAGGGTGTTTCGGGGACACAATCTTTAATTCAAAAGGCGGCCAATTGGCCGCCTTTGCTGTTTGAATAATACTCATGGCGCAAGCATTCTAAATTATTCAGATCTTGCCGCGCCGGAAAAGCGCATGGTCTGCAGCGCCAGATGCCATATGATAGAAGCAGGAAAAAGGAGCAGGTTGATTGTTCGACAAAAAGCCAGCCCCCTTTTAATCCTTCTGAGAATACTCCTTTTTCCGATGCTATGCCGCGATGCCCTCTGCTCTTGCCAACCGTTGTCCCAACTCAAAGGCCCGGTTGCACTCCAGCGGCAATGTCTCTGTACGGCGCAGAGCCTTGTGGGCAGGGTCGAAGCTTTCGATCACCACCTTCGAATAATCGTCTACCTGACAGGTGTCAAACGCACAGAGCGATTCGGCAGAGCCGAGGAGCAGCTGCATGTAGCGCTCATTGGTATTGAAGATCTGCTCGTATCCGTATTCCTTGCTCCTCTCTTCCGGAACATTCATGGTGTAGATGAAGCCGGTCTTGATTTTTTTAGGGAACAATGTTCCGTAAGGTACTGTGTAAGTGAGGTACGGAAACAGGAGGCGCTCGAGAAAGCTGCGGGTTTCACCGGTAACTGTGCCGAAGTAGATCGGCGAACCGATGACAAGGGCGTCGGCAGCAGCTATCTTTTCCAGCACCGGTGCCAGGTCGTCGCGTAGGACGCATTTCCCATAACTGTTGCCTCCGCGTGTTTTGCAGGCAAAGCAGCTCTTGCACCCCTTAAAGTCCAGATCGTAAAGATGAAACAGTTCGGTTGTAGCCCCTAGCTCTGCTGCTCCTTCCAGTGCCTTAGCAACGAGTGTCGCTGTGTTCCATGTTTTCCGGGGACTGCCGTTGATTCCGATGACGTTCATGTGTCTTTTCTCCTCATGTAGTGGTTGGTTTTCGCTTGCCGACCAGCAATCTACGACTAGATAATTAATCTGGACACTCGCGCTTGAGATGCCCCTGTACTGCAGTTTGCACACCAATCAAGTCAAGTCCTTGCTCCAGAATTGCATGAGGTGGTCCCGTTTGATGCCATCGGTTTCACGCCACATGAAGCTGGTTGTTGCCCCAGGGAGCCGGACAAAACCGGTACGGGCGAGGAACCGTGTAATGGGGGTGTAGTCACGCGGGCGCAAGGGGTGATGCTCGGGGCGTTCAACCGTGGCGCAGGTGAGCGTGTGGTAGCGGCCGAGAGAACGGATGTGACTTTCCAGTTGATCAAGCAGCTTCTGGCCCAATCCGCAATTGCGGTAGGCCGGGCGAAGTAGCAGTTCCCCCACGTAATATACCTCTGTGATCGGAAATGCTGTCCCGGCAAAGGCGTCAAGCATCTGGGCGTCTTCATGGATAAGAGGCATGCCAGTCGCCGCGCCGATAACCGTTAACCCATCATAGGCGAGAATGACACCGGCATCGGGTGCCTCGGCATAAGTGCTCAGGTAGGTGAGCTCATCTTCCATCCTCCCTTGATACAGATAGGGATACTCCGGGAAGATGTCGAGACGGAGCATTGCCAGGTCGCCCAGTGTACCTGCAATGGCAGCCCCGGTCAGCAATTGCTCGGCAATTTTCTTCATGCCATTCATATCGAGCCTCTCTACTGACACCTGATTGTTCAAGTTCAGTATTTCATGTTTTTAAACGTTGCGTCGTCGCGTGAAAAAAAGATTTATGAAGTTCTGGCTCGTCCAGATCAGGTTTTGCTCGTACGAATGATCTCCCCGGAATGCCATCATTTCAGTGGATAAAGTTCATATATGTTTTGACCTCTCTTGGCGGCGGGGTAACCGTTCCTTTGCCATGCTCGACCAGCTTCATCAGCCAGGCCATGTTCTTCCCCAACACGCGCATGATCTGCACCCCTTCCGTGTCCTGCGTGACCTCTCCCGGGCTTCTGCCGTGGATCACGTTCCAGTAGTTGGAGGCGGGCATCAGCATCTCCGCGTAGTTGATGAAATTGTTCAGCTGCTCGAAAGTCGGTACACCGCCGGAACGCCGCACCGCCACCACCGAGGCACCCACCTTGTGACGCAGCATGCCGTCATTGACGCCGGTCACGTAGAAGGCGCGATCAAGGAACGACTTCATCGTGCCCGCAATGGCGGCATAGTGCACCGGTGAACTGAGGATGATGCCGTCCGCCGTTCTCATCTTCTGGATCCACTCGTTGACCTCGTCACCCGGCAGGACACACTTTTCATTTTTGTTCTTGACGCACTGACCGCAGGCGGCACAGCCGCGGATGGTCTTGTTGCCGACATGCACGATCTCGGTTTCGATCCCCGCCTGTTCCAGCTCAGCCGTCACCATCTTCAGCGCATGCCAGGTATTGCCTTCCCTGTTGGGACTGCCGTTGAATGCCACTACTTTCATATCAATTCCCTCCCCGTTACATCCGGACTATATTTTTTGCATCGTGTGGGCTATCATCATTCATAGGCTTCATATAGTCAACTACGTACTTATCCGGTACGTAGTACCCATTCAGGAACCTATGTGCTTTGGAGAAGAAACATGCAACCGCAATCAGTAGAAGACCTCATGGTCTATCGGGACAAAGAGTACAAATGCGGCATCGACGTAACCCTGGCAGTTGTCGGCGGGAAATGGAAGGCCTCGATCCTTTGGCACCTGGCGCTGCAGACCATGCGCTTTTCCGACCTGCAGCGCCAGTTTTCCGGCACCACCCGCAAGATGCTGACCCAGCAGCTGCGCGAGTTGGAGGCCGACGGCCTGGTACATCGCGAGGTCTACCCCCAGGTGCCGCCCAAGGTGGAATACTCCCTCACCGAGAAAGGGAGAAGCATCAATCCGATTCTGGAAATGATGTGCAGCTGGGCGCGGCAGTATCTGCAGGATTGAGAATGATCGCGCCCTTGAATTACGGTGACAGTTTACTTAATGCAGAAGGCGGCCAAGCGGCCGCCTTCTGCTGTTTTCATATTCGAGGTTACGTTGATGCCGCAAATCATCCCATCGGGCGATGCTCTCTCTAGTGCCTTACAACGCCTCAACCAGGCACTCATTCCTTGATCCTCCCCATGCTGACATCTTTCCCCAGCGATAACATCACCAATAACCTGCTCAATTCCACGGTGCGATATAAACCTGTTACCCAGTCCGCCGCACGATCAGATAATAATCAAACAGGATTGGTATATCTGCTTTTATCGCAGACGATAGCCAACCCCCGGTTCGGTGATGATATGCTGCGGTCGTGAGGGGTCGGTTTCCAGCTTGCGCCGCAGGTTGCTGACGTTGACCCGAAGCACATGCGGCTGTTCCAGGTAGGCAATACCCCAGACCTGTTTCAGTATCTGGCTGTGTGTCAGAACCTTGCCGGCATGGGCGACCAGGAGGCAGAGGATGTCGTATTCGGTCGGTGTCAGAGATATGTCGGAGCCACCAACCGTCACCCGCCGGCTGCCCATATCCACCTGCAGGTCATTGCTGGTGAACAGCGGTTCGGGGATCTCGTGCAGCGAGCGACGCAGTGCGGCCCGGATGCGGGCCAGCAGTTCGCCGACACCGAACGGTTTGGTGAGATAGTCGTCGGCACCGGCGTCCAGGGCACCGACCTTGTCGTCTTCGCGGTCACGCACCGAGAGCACAATGATTGGCACCGGTGACCATTCGCGGATTCTTTTGATCACCTCGATACCGTCCAGATCCGGCAGACCGAGGTCAAGCAGGATAACATCCGGCCGAAATGCTGCTGCAGCCGCAAGGCCGGCATGGCCGTTTTCAGCCTCGTGCAGAGTGAACTCCTCGCAGGACAGTACCGTATGTAAAAAACGCCTGATGGCCAGTTCGTCATCGACGACAAGTATGCGGGGCAGATTGTGTTGAGCTGTCATGTCGCCCCCTTTGCGTTATCCTCTGCATCACTGGTATAATGCAGCCGTATGATGATGCTAAGCCCTCCACCGGAACGGTTCTCTGCCCTAATCCTACCACCGTGTGCCTCGACGATCCCCTTGCAGATGGAAAGCCCCAGGCCGGTTCCGCCGGCCCCCTCAGGAATTGGAATCCGGTAAAACTTGTCGAATACACGCTTCAGGTCATGTTCAGGTACACCAGGCCCGCGATCTGACACCTCCAGCTCGAGCCACTCGCCTGTTACTGAGGCACTCAGTTCGATAATGCTTTCCGGCGGCGTGTACTTATTGGCATTATCCAGCAGGTTGACGAGTACCTGGGTCATTAACACCATGTCTACGGCCACCAACGGCAGTTCATCCGCCAGCCTGATATCTATCCTGCGCTCGCCGATGCGCTGCTCTATGGCCGCCAGAGCACAACCGACCAGATCCTGGACATCGCACGGCTCAATATTCAGCCTGATGGCACCGGCTTCAACCCGGGTCATATCAAGAAGGTTGCCTATAAAGCGGTTCAGTCGCTCAGCCTCATTGCAGGCGGTTTCCAGCAGTTCCTGCCGCGACCGGTCACTGAGATGACTTCCCTTCTCTTTCAGGCTGGTGAGAACACCGGTTACGGAGACCAGCGGCGTGCGCAGATCGTGGGAAATGGAGTTCAGTAGGGCGCGTTCCAGATTTTCCCTGGCCTGGATTATCTGGGCCTGCTCGGCCTGGCGGGAGAAACGGACCCGCTCCATTGCCATGGCTGCCTGGGTGGCAAATGCATCCAGCAGGCGGCGGTTATCCTGTGAGTGATAGGCCTGCAGGTTCTCCATTTTGACCCCCATGACTCCCAGCACGCTTGCCGGGGTCTGCAGGGGAAGATAGATCAGACCGGCGGATACGAGCGTATCGGTGGCGCGCCCGGCGGGGTGGTTGTTGCGGAAAGCCCAGTCGGCCACGGCCTGCTCCTTGATATCCAGCGCCAGACCATCGCTGGAAGCCAGGATATCGAGCCGCTCCCCTTCTGGCAGAAGGATCACAACCTGGGCGTTCACGGCCTCTTCCACGTTCCTGAGTACCGCCTTCAGCACGGCATCGATATCCGCCGAGGCGGCAAGATCGCGGCTCAGGTAATACAGGCTGGCGGTCTGCACCTCGCGGGACCTCATAACATCGGCCCGCTCGCGGGCACGGGCCATCAGCGTACTGATAACCACACCAACAACCAACAGTCCCAGAAAGGTAAGCAGATACTGGGTGTCAGCTACGTTAAACGTCAACCGAGGAGGGACAAAGAAAAAATTGAAGGCGAGTACACCGAGGAAGGCCGTGGCAATGGCCGGTCTACGGTTCAGTCGCACCGAGGCGACAACCACGGCCAGCAGATAGACCATGACCATATTGGTTGGAACCAGGAAGGGTCGCAGCAACTCGCATAGCAGGGTGGCACCGGCGACAAAGGACAGGCTGGCTGCGTAGCCGCGCAGTTCAAGCGGGTGCCGGTGTTTTGGCGCCGTACCTTTCTCAGACGACTGTTCTTGGTCGAAGCTGACGATGACTACATCGATGGCTCCGCTCCTGCGGATGACGCGGTCCACGATGGGTGGTGAAATAAGTTCCCGCCAACGGGGCTTGTTTGGCTTGCCCATCACGATCTTGGTGATGTTGTGCCGTCCGGCGTAGTCCATAACCGCATCGGTGATATTGGTGGCGGTGACACTTGCCACCTGGCCACCCAGGCTTTCGGCCAATCGCATGTCGCGCCAGATATGCTCCCGGTTCTCCCGCATATGACGCCCGCTTCCCGGAGTCTCGATGTAGACCGTGAACCATTGCGCCTTCAGCTCTTCAGCCAGGCGGCAGGTGGCGCGGATCAACTTTTCACTGTACGGACTGCCGCTGACGCAGACCAGCAGCCGTTCCGCCGTGGGCCACGGTCCGGCGATTGACTGGGTCTCCATGTAGGCCCGCATCTGGTCGTCCACGCGGGCGGCAGTCCGGCGCAGAGACAGTTCACGCAGGGCCATCAGGTTGCCAGGGCGGAAGAATTTCTCAATGGCCGTAGCAGCCTGGTCGGGGATGTAGACCTTGCCCTCGTGCAGGCGCTGGATCAGATCTTCAGGGGGGATATCGATGAGCTTGATATCGAAAGCCAGATCCAGCAGGCGGTCCGGGACGGTCTCGCGCACCGTGATGCCGGTAATCTGTGCCACCACATCATTCAGGCTCTCAAAGTGCTGGACGTTGACAGTGGTGTAGACATCAATGCCCTCCGACAGGATTTCCTCCACATCCTGCCAGCGCTTTTCGTGTCGCAACCCTGGGGCGTTACTGTGGGCGAGTTCGTCCACCAGCACTATCTGTGGCCTGCGGCTTAAAATACCATCCAGATCCATTTCGGAAAGCGGGACTCCAAGATAGTTGACCTTCTTACGCGGCTGTACCTCTATCCCCTCCAGCAGGGAGTCGGTTTCGGAGCGGCCATGAGATTCTACGTAGCCTGCCAGGACATCGCGGCCCTCCTTTTTACGCTGCAGGGCAGCTTCAAGCATGGCATAGGTCTTGCCGACGCCGGCTGCGTAACCGAGAAAAATCTTCAACTTACCCAGTCCGGCCGTAGCCTCTTCGGCCTGGGCTAACTTGAGCATTGCCTCGGGGGAGGGGCGTATGTTGTCGTTATCGTTCACGGTGACAGTCTATCCAATTCCAGATTCAACACAAGCACATTCACCCGCGAATCTCCCAAAAAGCCAAACTGACGCTCTTCGGTGGCATGTGAAACGGCCTTCATAACCTTGTCTTCAGATACGTCGCGCGCTTTGGCAACACGTGGTACTTGCAGCAGTGCTGACTCGTGCGAGATGTGCGGATCAAGCCCGCTTGCCGAGGATTGCACCAGATCGGCCGGAATTTTGTCAGTCACGCCTTTATCACGAAGGGCCTTGACCCGGTTATTCACCGTTTTCAGGTAATCGGGATTGGTTGGTCCTGCATTTGATCCGCCGGAAGCCATGGGGTTATAGCTGAAATCGCTGGTGGCGGATGGGCGTGGCCAGAAGAATTTCGGGGCCGAGAAGGGTTGTCCGATCAATGGTGAACCGATATCCTTGCCGCTCTTGTCGGTTATGAAGCTCCCCTTTGCCTGGGTGGGAAAAAGAGCATGGGCAACACCGGTAACAACTGCCGGATAGATGCCGCCACAGATGATTGTGAAGATTATGAACAACAGTATGGCCGGTTTTATATCTTTCATGATGTATGCTCCTTAAACGAACATGCCGATACACATGTCGATCATTTTAATTCCGACGAACGGGGCAACCATACCTCCTACACCGTAGATCAGCAGGTTATGGATCAGTAGTTTTTCGGCCGGCATGGGGCGAAACCTGGTCCCCTTTAGAGCCAGAGGCACCAGCAACGGGATGATGATGGCGTTGAAGATTACTGCCGACAGGATGGCGCTGTAGGGGCTACCCAGTCCCATCACGTTCAACGCACCCAACTGGGGATATATGGAGAGCAACGCCGCCGGAATGATCGCGAAGTACTTGGCGATGTCGTTGGAGATACTGAAGGTCGTCAGGTTGCCGCGTGTCATCAGAATCTGCTTGCCTACTTCAACGATATCCAGCAGCTTGGTCGGGTTGCTGTCCAGGTCGATGATGTTGGCCGCCTCGCGGGCCGGTTGGGTGCCGGTGTTCATGGCCACAGCCACGTCGGCCTGGGCAAGGGCCGGGGCATCGTTGGTGCCGTCACCGGTCATGGCCACCATGTACCCCTGCTCCTGGTACTCGCGTATCAGCCGCAGTTTTTCCTCGGGCTTGGCCTGGGCCAGGAAATCGTCCACCTGGGCCTCGGCGGCGATGGCTGCGGCGGTCAGCGGGTTGTCGCCGGTGATCATTACCGTTTTGATCCCCATGCTGCGCAGTTGCAGGAAGCGCTCCTGTATACCAGCCTTAACGATATCTTTCAGGTTAATCACACCAAGGATTTCGCTGTCCCTGCAGACCACAAGCGGCGTAGCACCGCCCCTGGCAATCCTGTCGACCACTCCCGCCAGGTCGCCGGGGATAGTTGCAGCACCAAGTTTTTTGGCAAAAGCGACTGTTGCATCAGAAGCCCCCTTACGGTAGTGCGTGCCGGCAAGGGTAATACCCGAGAGACGCGTGTCGGCGCTGAACTCCACGGTCGCGGCATCCTCCGGAATATCCATGGCAAGACCATACTTCTCTTTTGCCAACAACACCACGCTGCGCCCTTCCGGGGTCTCATCGGACAGTGACGCCATCAGTGCAGCTTCGGCCAACTCCCGTTCACTGTGGCCGCCGACCGGAACAAAGGCCACCGCCTCACGGTTGCCGTGGGTGATGGTGCCGGTCTTGTCGAGAAGCAGCACGTTGACGTCTCCGGCCGCCTCGATAGCCCGGCCTGAGAGGGCAATGACGTTCTTCTGGAACAGGCGGTCCATGCCGGCGATGCCGATGGCCGGCAGCAGTGCAGCAATGGTGGTAGGTGCCAGGCAGACGAACAGGGCCACCAGGACCGTCAGAGATACGGGCATCCCCTGGCCGGCTGCCGTAACGCTGTATATGGAGAGCGGGCTGATGTTGGCGCAGACCAGCAGGAATACCAGGGTCAGAGCGATCAGCAGGACCTCCAGGGCGACCTCATTGGGGGTCTTGCGCCTTTTTGCTCCTTCGATCAGGCCGATCATGCGATCCAGGAAAGTCTCGCCCGGGTTGGCGGTGATGCGGACGATGATGCCATTGGCAATCACCGTGGTGCCGCCGGTGACGGCGCTGCGGTCGCCACCAGATTCGCGGATCACCGGAGCCGATTCGCCTGTCACTGCCGATTCGTTGACCAGGGCCGCACCCGCCACAACGTCGCCATCACCGGCGATCATTTCGCCCGCCTCGACCAGGATCACGTCACCCTTGCGCAGCTGGCTGGCGCCGACGGTGGCGAAAGCTGTCCCGAACGCCGGCTTTTCCAGCCGCTTGGCGGTCACATCGGTACGGCTCTTTCTCAGTGAAGCTGCCCGGGCCTTGCCACGCCCCTCGGCCAGGGCCTCGGCAAAAGTGGAGAAGATCACGGTCAGCCAGAGCCAGGCGGAGACTGTGCCGGTGAACCAGACCGGTTCCGTGTTGGCGCCGGTCAGCGACATCATGAACGTGACCAGCGTTATGACGCTGGCGATCTCGACGCAGAACATGACCGGGTTGCGCCAGAGGGTGCGAGGATCAAGCTTTTTGAGGGAGCCATACATGGCACCCGCCAGAAGTGTCTTATCAAAAACCGATTGTGGCTGCGGGGGATGTGTGGACATGGCTCAAACACCTCCCGTCATGATCAGATGTTCCACGATTGGTCCTAAGGCCAGGGCCGGGAAGAAAGTCAGCGCTCCGATGATGATAATCACCAGGGTCAGCCAGATAACAAAGGGAGCCCGATCGGTCGGGAGGGTGCCCAGGCTGGGGGGGACATACTTCTTCTCCGCCAGCGATCCGGCCATGGCCAGCACCGCCACGGCCGGGATATAGCGGCCGAGCAGCATGGCCAGGGAGCCGAACATGTTGTAGAAGCTGACATTGGCGTTCAATCCGGCAAAGGCGCTGCCGTTGTTGTTTGACAGGGAGGCAAATGCGTAAAGCACCTCTGTCAGGCCGTGGGCGCCGGGATTGGCCATGGACGCCACGGCAGATGGTGTAATCATGGCGATGCCCGACAGGACCAGAACCGAGACCCCGGCGGTCAGGATGACCAGAATCGACATCCACATCTCAGCCACCTCTATCTTCTTGCCCAGATATTCAGGCGTTCGGCCGATCATCAGCCCGGAGACAAACACGGCAATGATGGCAAAGGCCAGCATGGTATAAAGACCGGAACCGACCCCGCCGAAAACCACCTCTCCGGTCAGGATCAGGCTGAGCGGTATCATGCCGCCGATGGGGGTCAGGGAGTCATGCATGCTGTTGACCGCACCGCAGGAGGTGCCGGTAGTGGCCACGGTGAAGAGACTGTTTCCTGCCAGACCGAAACGGACCTCCTTTCCTTCCATGTTGACTCCGCTTACCCCAAGCTTTGAAACCAGTGGATTGCCGCCGCTCTCGGCCCATTGCAGGGAACCGAAGGCCACCAGCAACAGGAAGAGCATGGCCGCCAGCAGCCCCACCCCCTGGCGGGGGTTACCCACCATTTGGCCGAAGGTATGGGTCAGCCCGGCTGGTATCAGCAGAATCAGCAGAATCTCCAGAAAGTTGGAGAGTGGTGTGGGATTTTCGAAGGGATGGGCCGAGTTGGCGTTGAAGAAACCGCCACCGTTGGTGCCCAACTCCTTGATCGCCTCCTGGGAGGCGACCGGCCCCATGGGGATTGTGACATTTTTGACTATCACGTTCTCGATGAGAGGCTTGCCGGCGGCGTCCTTGAGAGGATTGCCCGTATCGTCCGTTTTGGGCTTGTCGTAGCTGGTTGACTGGACCAACGGCACGGTCTTGTAAGGGCTGAAGTTTTGGATCACCCCCTGAGAGACCAGCAGAATAGCAGCGACCAGGGAGATGGGGAGCAGAATGTAAATGATGCCGCGGGTCAGGTCCACCCAGAAATTGCCGATTGCCGCGGTCTTGCGACGAGCAAAGCCACGGATCAGAGCAACCGCAATAGCCATACCGGTTGCGGCGGAGACGAAGTTGTGAACCGCCAGCCCCACCATCTGGGTGAAGTAGCTGGCGCTCTGCTCTCCAGCATAGGCTTGCCAGTTGGTGTTGGTGACGAAACTGACTGCTGTGTTGAACGCCAGCTGCCACGAAAATGGCGCTACCTTTTGCGGGTTGAGTGGCAGCAGATGCTGCAGCAGCAACATGGCGAAGAGGGCGGCAAAGAACACCAGATTGAAAAGGACCATGGAGCGGGCGTAGCGCTTCCAGTTCATCTCATCGTCCCTGACCACTCCGCAGAGGCGGTAGATCAGATTTTCGCAAGGAGTCAGGAGTTGTGACAGGAAGGTCCTCTCACCTTGATAAATCTTTGCCATATAGAGGCCGAGAGGCTTGGCCAAAACCAGCAGCACTATGAAAAAAAAGATTGTTTGCATCCACTCGTAGGCATTCACCGTTGGTTCTCCGTGGAAGCTGAGGTGTTGATGTTTAGCAACTGTTTAACTACAGAACTTGGCATAAGCGTCCAGCCGTTCTTTCGACGGTCGAACACAGGCACCTGACCGTGTTTATACACGGGAGGTGGAACCGGTGTTATGCCGTCATCACAGGTAAGCTTATCAGCATCCTCGAAAATTTCACCTGCGTAGAGACCGTTTTCTGTATTAAAGAGATAGGCTTTCATGACTTGCTCCCCGTACTCGATATGGCTTTCATGAGGTAACGGTAGCAAAATTAATATAAATTGGGTGTCAAGATAGGCGTCTATCGCATCAAGAAAGTATCAAGACGTATAGAATTGAACTGGCAAATATTGTTAACCAGAGCAGGTGGTGGTATCTGTCTGTCAGCATCTGCAGCATCAATAAGGTCTCAATTTAAATGGCAAAATATACTGACACTGCCGTGAATGGACACGTGTGTGAGCTGGATAACGGCACTTCCTGCAACTATAAAAGGCGAGGAAAAATTCCCCCCGCCTTTTATAGTTGCTGTTATTCAGAAGTACCTCGACTAGAAACGGTAACCTACGCCGATGCCGAACAGATTCGGGTTAAGGTCTAATTTGTACTTTGTGCCGGTGACTGTAATCTTCGTGTCGGCATTGACATATTTGTAGTCAAGGTTGAAATAGATATTATCTTTGATCTTGACGTCGACGCCGGCCTGAGCGGCCCAGCCAACGCTGTTGTCTATGTTGAAATCAGGGGTGCCAGCCAGGTCGGAGTTAAACGGCATTGTATAGTTCACCCCAACACCGACATAGGGGCTAATCGTGTCACCAGCCAGCGGATGGTACTTCACGGTGAGGGTGGGAGGGAGCAGCCAGGTTGAACCTACTTTATCGCCATTAAACTTGATATCATTTTTAGTGACGGCGAGGATCAGTTCGGTGGATAAATTCTTCATGAAAAAGTATTCCAGGTCGAGTTCAGGAATAATGCTGTCACTGACCGTTGGATCGAGCCCGTTAAGCTGACTGTCAAAGGATTCATTCGGCGCGACATAAATGGCTCTTACGCGTACACCAAACTTTTTGTAATCCTCTTCAGCATGGACCGCTGACGCCAAGCCAAGAGACAACGCCACAAGCATTCCTGCAACAGCAAACACATTTCTTTTCATTTTTTTCCCCTCACCGACTTGAATTTTTGAGAGCGAACTCTCAAATGCGAAAAGTTGTTATGAAAAAGATAAACAGGATCTTGTTCGTCTTTATACGGGTAAAATGACTAAAGTCAAGAAATAAAAAAAACCCGTAAAATAACTACGGGTCGAAATCAAAGTATATAGATTTATGAATAAATACGGTGCGTACCCTCTTAAATTACGGAAACAAACAACAGGCCCACTGACCAGAATTCACTGATAAGGGGGCCTGAGTATATTAAAACACTTGTATGTTTTATGCAGGGCCGGCAATTTACTGCCGGTAGTAAACGCGGACATTTCGTAAACTACCCTTACATCGAGGCATGCTAAAAATAGATCTTTCCGGCGTTATGAAGAGAAAAGATGGGTGCTCCCCATTTGTTCGTGGCCCGATAGTTATCAACTATCAGGCCACAGGTCATGTTACGGAGTATCAAAGTGTGGCGATGATTAGTCATCGTCTCCGTCATGGTCGTCGTCATCATGATCGTCATGATCGTCGTCATCGTCGTGAGACGTAGTGGTCACAACGGTGCTTGGGCATGCCTTGCCCACCTCAACCTTTGACGACCAGTAGACGCCGGTTCCATAATTCGGAGATTTCCAGTAGTAGTCTACATTGGTTGTACGACCTGCTCCCAGATAGACGCTTTTGCACAGTTTACCGATTGCCGTTCCGGTATTATCATAGCCGGTCAGTTTTACCGCTGCCAGGACGCTTTTACTGGTCATGTTTTTTACTGCCGCCTTGACAGTCGTAGATTGGCTCTTTTGAATACTGGTGCCAGCGTGTCCCAAGGTGGCTGTGGTGAAGGCGAAGAGCAGTGCCATGACAAATATGTTTACTGTTTTCATACGTTCCTCCAGTTTTAGTGGCTAAAATTTATGTTCTAATTAAGCGGACGCCTATGGCAGTACCGTGGTCGGTGCCGTTATTGCTACAAGGAAATCGGCTGCAGTGGCTGTGCCTGGCTCTGCTTGAGCAACAGTGTCATCAAATGTAGGTGTTGTACGGATGGTGAATTTTGCATTTCCATTGCCATCGTAGGTAGGCCAGTTGTTGACATTGCCGATGACGATGAACTCGTTGATGTTGACGTTGGCAAAATCATCAATATCTGCAGGAATCCAACGAACTGGGTCGGCCTTCCACATTGCAAGAGTTGCTGCGTCAACCGGCACAGGCTTACGGATATCAGTTCCGACCGGAGCCGGGATTGTCCAGGTGCCGTCAGGATTCATGGTAGGGGTGAGCGATTCACGGTAGGTCACCCATGTACCGGTACAACCGGCATTTGTGGCACCGGCAAGAGCGGCAGCTTCGTCAAATACGCCATCACAGTTTGCCATCAGGGCGTTGTCGGTATAGGAGATGAGGTCCATGTCGAAGTAATAGCCGCCCTTCAAGTGGTTTGAGGGCATCCATTCACCGAACTGGTCGCGGACGACCTGAGCCATGCCGGTGGTGGCCATGTGTGTCTCCCCGGCCAATAAGCCGAAGGTTCCACGGACGTAGGGGTTAAAGTAGCCAGGTGACGGGTGGTGTTTATCGGGCGCGCCAAACAGGCCGTGTGCTACGAGAGAGTCAAGCTCGCCCTGATTTGCCATGGTGCTGGGGGTGGGGGCGGTGTTGGAGAACTTGGTGCCGTTTTTCAGGCTGAACGCGACGCCTTGACCGGGGGTGGCTTCAGTAAAAGTGCCATTTGCGTCAACAAAGCCAAGTTGTGTGGTGTAGCCGGTTACACGGTTGCCTGTCTGGTTGCCATATTTCTGCAGAATGCGGTATTTGGTTTCCTTGGCATCGTCTAAAACGTTAAAAGTAAGGTCAACAGGAGCATCAAGAACCTTGCTGACGACTTTAAACCGTTTGCTTGATTGGAATGGATCAGAACACTGCTTTTTATCTATGCCCCACCAGTCACTCATCTGAGTGGCGGTAGGTGTCGAGTCAGGATTCCAGCCAGCGGACATTACACAGTTCTCGCCGGTAACATCGTCAATGTTGACAATGCTTAGGCCGGGGCCCTGCGTGTCACGCTCTTTCCACGTCATAGCACCATTGGGGATGAGGTTATAACCGCCAGCATATTTTGACCAGCCACTTGGCATGAAGCCGCCAGTTGCTACAGCACCTGTATTTGGATCAACCAGTGAGCCTGGAGCTATATAATTAAACGGATCAAATATAAGTGCCGGGTTGGTGATATTGGTCGGGACACCAAAGGTTACCTTTGACATGTCCCAGCTTGTGATTTGTGCGGCCTGTGAGAGGCCTGCCGTTGCAAAAACTGTTACCAGGGCCAGGGTGAATCTGGTTTTTCTCATCCTTTTCATCATTGCGCTCCTCCTCGATCTCTTTTGCTGGATTGAAAAGCTATCAAGCATCACTTGAGCAATATGAGTGCCAAGGCAGTTTATTTTAGTAAGTTGCTTGAATTAAAGATCTTATGTGGTTGGGCAGAAATAATGTTGTGATGGCTGCAACCAGGGTTGCCATGCCTTATGTGGCTGACTGGAGTCTCTGCCGCGGGTAGGGTAGTGGTTGAGTTTTGCAGGATTGTTTTTGTGATTTCTGTTATTGCAGGGAGTTATGTGGTGTTATGACCTGCCGGATGGATCTGATGAGAGCCAAAACGGTGAATCAGACAAGTTATATGAATTGATGCAACAGGAGTTGCGGTGCAACTTTAGTTGCCCTGTTGAAATTGCATCTATCGTTACCCACTATTTTTTGTGGATAGATAACGCTGCCAGGCTGAATCAGGTTGTTTTTTTTAGGCGTTTAGCCAGGCCCTGGCGTGTAATACCAAGTATTGATGCTGCAAGAGTCTGATTCCCCTGTGCACGTCGCATTGCCTCAGATACCAGCTGATGCCCTGCCTCTTGCAGGTTTGGTAGAAGTTCGGGAAAAACAGTGTGTTGTGGGGTGGTAGCAAGATTTTCGCCGGTCAGCGTTATGTCTGACTCTTCTAAGCTCTTCGGGCCTTTGTGGGGGCAAACAGTCACCTTAAAACTATTCAGGGACAGGGTGGAAGTCTTGCTCAGGCTGACAGCATTAAAGATCATGGCACGCAACTCTCTCACATTGCCGGGAAAAAAATAATCTGAGAGCAGGTCTGGCAATTCCTTGTGAACAGTGAGGCCTTTTTTGCCCAAAGAGGTCGCGGCATCACATACAAATTTGGTGATCAACACTTCGAGATCGTCAAGCCGTTCACGTAGGGCAGGAATCCGGACTTGGTGAGTGCTTAAGCGGTAATACAGGTCTTTTCTGAATGTTCCTTTTGACGTCAGGCTGTTTAGTTCACAGTTGGTTGCAAAAACGAGCTTGGCTTTGAGCCTGCGGGGTCTGTCGGCACCAAGCGGGAAAAATTCCCCCTCCTGTAGCAGGCGTAGCAGCTTAATCTGTGAGGTCAGGTTCAGATCTCCAATTTCATCCAGAAATAAAGTGCCACCTGCAGCTTCTTCAATCATTCCGCGCCGTACTCGTTCAGCTCCCGTAAACGCGCCCTTGGTGTGGCCAAACAGGGTGTCGGAGAAGGCATTATCATCCAGCCCGGCAACATTTACCGCTATCCATGGCTCGTCAGGACAGCGTATTTTATGGATTGCCCTGGCTATAAGCTCCTTGCCTACTCCGCTTTCCCCACAGATAAGAACTGGTTCTGAACTATGGGCAACAGCTTCGCAATACTGAAACACAGCACGCATTTTTTTGCTGCGGGTGCATATATCTGCAAAGGCATCCGGATATTCCAGTTTGTCTTCAAGGAATAATGATTTTAAACGCAGGTTTTCGTCATGCATTTCCAGACTGTTGAGGGCATGCTGGATACTATATATGAGGCGCTCTGTTTCCACCGTCTTCACATGGTAATCAAATGCGCCAAGTTTCATGCAGCGGACAGCTGTGTCAACTTGATTCAGCCCACTGAGGATAATGACCGGTATTTCCGGAAAGTCTTTGGTGATTATTTGCAGCAGATCCTGACCGGAGATATGCGGCATGGTTAAGTCAAGAAGTACGATGCTGACCGTATTGCTTTTCAGTATCTGGAGTACATCCCGACTGTCAGAGCATTTGATGATATTGTTAAAGCCGATTGCTTCGCGCAGTGTCATGGAGAGGCTGCGCAACCAGGGGGCTTCATCGTCAACGAGCAAAATCGGCTTGTCAGGATAGAGTTTCTCAGTCATGTACGTTAGCCTCCTTATTGACCGGCAAATAGACAGAGACAGTTGTGCCCTTGTTGACTTCGGATTTAAACTCAAATGTTCCTGAGTAGTCCTTTATTATGCGGTGGGAAACCGAAAGGCCAAGGCCTGTGCCACTGCTTTCCCGTTTTGTTGTGAAAAACGGATCAGTGATGTGGGCAAGGTTTTCTTCGCTGATACCGCATCCCTCATCCTGAACACGGATTACACATGACTGACGGTCTGAGTCGTACAAGGTGGAGATCTCAACACCTGAGTTCTTGTCCGGAAGTGACTGACAGGCGTTCAGGAGCAGGTTGACTATTACCTGCTCTATCCGGTGCAGATTCCCGAGGAAAGTTGGCGGTGGCTGGGCATAGGAGACAGAAAACTTGTTGGTAGAGTTCATTATTGTGCTGTTTGTAAGTCGTATTGATGCGCTTACCGCTTCATTAAGGTCAACCGGTTCAAGATCTGTTGGTATATCCTGACGGGAAAAATCTTTGAGGTCGTTTACGATTCTTTTTATGCGACAAGCGCTTTCGAACATTTCCGCAAATAGATGCGGAAGTTCATTACGGATTTCCGGGTACGGAAATCCCGTAAGGAGGAATTCTCCATGATTTTCATAATGATGCTGCAGAATAGGGGCAGCATCATAGCAAGCTTTTCTGAGCAGTTCTGCATTAAGCATGATCAGTGCATTGGGATTGTTGATCTCGTGGGCGACTCCTGCAGCCAGCTCACCCAGAGAAGCCAGATGTCCATTTCTGTTGTTCTCTTCAATCAAGCGTCTTTTCTCCGTGACATCGCTAGCCAGTGTAATGGCATGGGTTGTCTCTCCGCTGGCGGATTTTATCGGAAATGACTTGACCTCAAGGTATCGTCCGTCAGGAGTGGTGATGATAGCCTCTTCGTCTGTGCCTGACGTGAGTGTCTTTAGGACCGGACAGTCATCACAGAAGGAGGGGCGACTGAAGAGCAGTGTACAGCAATATTCACCCGGTATGGACTCAATGTTTTTGTTGAAGTAATCGCCTTCATGATTATTTGACCAGACTACTTTCATCTCCTTGGAAATGAGGGCCAGCCCGTTCGGTATTCCGTGAAGTATGACCTGAAACTGTTGCGAAAGGTTCTTGTAACTCTGCTCACTCTGTCGCAAATGTGCTTCTGCACGCCTTCGAAGAATGTTGTTCCTTGTAAGGATCAGTGTAATAACAAGTGAACAGCATAACACCCCGGCTGATATCCAGAATTGGGATTTGGTTATCTCGTACGAAGCAGATGGTGCGTTAACAAGACGATGCTTTGCCGGCAAGTGATTAAGGGGTATGCCGAGGCGAACCAGCTCATTGAAATCGAACACAGGACTATCAAATGTTGATTTTACGACGGGAATTGAACCAACAGAATGCTTCTGGATGATTTGCAATGCGATTTCAGCTGCCTGTACGCCCTGATGTCTGGCATTAAGCAGTGATCCTCCGACAATGCCCTGGCCAAGATACACATCCCAGAAGCTATAGATCGGCAGTTTTGTTGCTTGCCTGATCAGCAGGTTCTTCTCTTTAAATGAAAGCAGATTGTCATGCTGGTCCCTGATCGAGCCGTTGATTACCACAAGCGAGTCGTCACCCAGGTCGGACAATTGTTTGCGTAAGGTTTCGGCCGGTATGTCGTTCCAGAAAAAGAACTCCGGCTTACCTGAGAGTCTCCGGGACAGGCCAAGCAGTTTTTGGTGGTTTACCCGGTCGGAAAGATCCATGGTGCTGCCAATAACAACGATCTTGCTGACTTTCGGGTGAAAGGACAAAGCCTGCTGGATGACTCCAGCATAGTCAGGGTCGGCTCTGACCCCTGTTATGTCCGGTACTCCCTGTGCGAGCTCCTGACTGTCACAATTAATGCCGCAATAGACGATCGGAATTGAATGAAGCACACTGTTGCGATGTTCCAATGCAAAATTCAGTGCTTCGTTATCGGAAAGGAGTACCAGATCGTATTTGCGATCCTTGAATTTGTAGTGCAGGATAGCGTCAAGAATATTGGAAAAATAACGGGAATCGTGGTGGCGTTTGGTGTCAAGGTATTCTACATCTACAGTCAGGTGGGCATTTGTATTATCAAACACAGACTGCATACCTGACATTATCTGGTCAGTCCAGGGGAGCCCAACGTGGTAGGAATGCAAAATGAGGATACGTTTTGGTTCTGTTTTTATGTCTTCAGCTAATGCAATGCCGTTGGCAAGAATCGGAATGCTAAAAAATAGAAGTATCAGAAAAAGCCTGGTCGTTTTGGCTGTCACGTTTGACGTAACCTCTTTGATATTCATTTTTGGAGATTAGCAGTTACTGAACTGAGGAAGTATAGTCCAGTTAAGGTTGTTGATTCAAGAAAAGACTTGAGTGGCTCAAAAAGCTCCGTCATTACATACCGGATTCAGATAGAATAGCGAAATGACCACAATGAAACACCTGACCAAGAAACCGTCGGGCGATCTCCCACGACGTTCAGTAATTATTTGAGATTCATGAGGTGTCCGAAATGTTTACAATGAAAGAGAAAAAACTTGCAGGAAAGAGCTGCAGATACATTCAACCAACAGTCATGCTTATTGTCACCTGCATCATGTTCTGCTTGCCTTCTCTACGTGCCTCGGCCGCTTCTGAAGCGTCTTGGCTCAAGGGTGTCCCTCTCAAACAGGCGATCCGGATTGGCAACGGCACGCAGGTGGTGATCGAAATTTCCGATCCTGACTGCCCGTTCAGTCGTAGGATGGTCAGTTATTGGAATATGCGGAAGGATGTCAGCCGCTATGTCTTCCTGATCGCCCTGAAGAATCACCCCGATGCGGCACAAAAGGCACGATATATTCTCTGCGCCGCGGACCGGGCGGCTGCCCATCATGAGGTGTACTCGGGCGAGCTTGATTTCGGTGAAAACGAGTTTGACCGGGATTGTAATGATAGAGGACTTGTGGAACTGCATCGGAAGGTTGCTGCAACTTTGGATGTCAGCAGCACACCAACCTACTACATCAAAGGGATAAAGATCAATGGTGCCAAGGTGGGAGAGATAGAGCAGATTTTGGGTGGGGAAACGTATCCTTTCGATGCAACTGACTCTGAGTGATGTGGTAAACTTGAAACCTGTACAAGCATATTTTGAATTTTTGTCTTTATAAGGAAAAATTATGCTCCCGGACATGAAGCCGTTTCTTAAATATTGGATTTTCATTTTCGGCATGGCCTGCGCAATCTTTGGCGTCATTCTCGCCAGCGTGCTCGGCTCCTGGCTGAACCTGGAGCCGTACGAGCAGACCTTTCTGCTGGGGCTGACGGACAAAATCATCCCGTTTCCGCTCATGGGAGCTTTTATCCTCTTTCTGGTCATCGGTGGTATGGTCAGCCTGTTGTTCCGCTATTACCTCCTTCCGATCATGCGGATCGCCGAGTCAACCCAACTGATCGCCCTTGCCAACGCCAACCACCGGGTCCCCGAGATCGGCGCGCGTGAGGTTGCACACCTTGCCCGGATAATCAACGCCTCGGCGGATGCCAATCAAAAGCTGCAGCAGGAGGTCGAGGCTGCCATTTACAATGCCAAGGCGGACCTTCTTGAAGAGCGTAACCGCTTCGCGGTGTTGATGTCTGAACTGCCGGTCGGGGTGCTGGTCTGTAATATCCACGGACAGATCATCCTCTACAACAAACAGGCACAGACGCTTTTTCAGGCGTCAGACGACAATAAGTTCACCGGGACGGCCGGACGGAATGCATGGGTCGGGCTGGGGCGCTCCTTGTTCGGCGTGGTGCCGCGAAAGCAGGTAACCGACGGTCTCGATCGGTTGCAACGTGCGGTCGATGCAGGTGATCCCGCCCCGGTTACGCGGTTTATTGTGCTCCTCGAGGAGGAACGTATCCTGAATATCTCCATGGCACCGGTATTCAGTTTTCATTGCGGGCAGCACGATGAATGTGTGCCGTGCGAACGCCGTCGCATATCAGGACTGGTCCTTACCATCGACGACAGGCCTTCCCGAAACGATTTAACAACAGCTGATGAACCGATAACATCCGCAGGTCCGGATGGGTTGGAAGCAGATGCCCAGTCTAAGGTGGAGAACCAACCACTTCGGGACGTTTTGGTGCCGACAAGTGGTTCCCGGCCGGTGTTCTATGAATTTGATCTGTTCCATAACCGGGCGTCCGCTGAATTGGGGGAGGAGTCATTGCACCGGCTTACCTATGTGGCGTTTGATACCGAGACCACCGGCCTCGAACCAACGCGGGGGGACGAGATCATCCAGCTCGGCGCGGTGCGTATCGTCAACGGCAAGATTATACCGGGAGAGATTATCGACCAATTGATCGATCCGCAGCGGTCAATCCCGGAGGCATCAGTGGCGATTCACGGTATTACGCCCAAAATGGTGGCCAACCAGCCGACTATTGGTCAGGTGCTGCCCCATTTTCACCGTTTTGCAGAAGGTGCTGTCCTCGTGGCCCACAACGCAGCTTTCGATATGCGCTGCCTGCAGCTCAAGGAGGTTCAGGCCGGGGTAAAATTCGATAACCCGGTGCTGGATACGCTGCTTCTTTCCTCCATCATCCACCCCCATCAGCAGTCCCACTCGCTCGACGAGCTTGCCGCGAGACTCAACCTGACCAATATCGGTCGCCATACCGCACTCGGTGATGCCATCGTTACTGCAGAAGTGCTGCTTAAGATGATACCGCTCCTGAATGCCAAGGGGATCATGACCCTTAATGATGCCCTGCAGGCGTCGACGCGCTCGCCTTATGCCAGGGCCAGCTATTGATCCTGGCCGACCGATTCGTTTTATCACGCCTCCTGAGAGGGGAACTTAATAAGACCCGACATTGAAAGTGGAATAGTCTGAAAAAAGATTCCCCCCACACGATGACTCCACCCATCCGAAAAGATGGGCAAAAGGATGATATAATGAAAAATATGCGGAGAATTGATAGAGAAATAGCCATCCAAGAGGCAAAAGAGATACTCGGTAATGCTGAATATGGAATTATGTCAACAGTCAGCGAAAACGGACAACCCTATGGGGTGCCGTTGAGTTATGTTTATAAGAACGAATGCCTCTACTTCCACTGTGCTACCAGTGGCCATAAACTCGAAAATATCGAGCACAATTCAAAGGTTTCTTTTTGCGTTGTTGGTAAGACTACGGTTCTTCCTGAAAAATTTGGCACTGAATACGAGAGTGCCGTGGTCTTTGGCGTTGCTTCAGAAGTTAATGGAACCGAGAAGTACGATGCATTGCTGTGGCTCTTAGAGAAATACTGTTCAGATTTTATTGAAGAGGGGACACAATACATTGAGCAAAAGGACAAGATTACAAAAGTATTTAAAATTGAAATTGACCAGATCAGCGGTAAAGCTCGAAGGTAGTTCTGGGAAGGCTTAATCAGGATGCACATGACCAAAAAACGTCAGGTTCATCTCCCCTGCTGCGGGGAAGCTCCAGGTGCCATGTGATAACGTCCTGAACTCAAACGTCCGTTTAGCAGATAAAAAAACCAAAAAGGAGATATGACTATGAAAAAGATTCTCATTGCCATTCTGTCCACCCTGGTCCTTTCGTCTACCTGCTTTGCTGCCGATACCATGCGTGATGGTTACTGGGAGCTGATCACCACCATTGATATGCCGGGTATGCCCATGAGCATACCACCCACCAAGATGAAGTACTGCTACACCAAGGAGGATGTAAAGGATCAGAAAAAAAGCATATCTACGGACAAAAACTGCACCGTTACCGATTTAAAACAGTCCGGAAATAAAGTCACCTGGAAGATGAAGTGTACCGGTAAAAATGCCGGCGACTTCAGTGGCGAGACGGTTTTCAAGCGGGATTCCTACGATTCGACCATGAAGATGAAGTCCCAGGGACAGACCATGAATATGAAGGTCAAGGCCAGGCGGCTAGGGGATTGTCCGTAAAATTTACGAGGAGAATCAGGTAAGCCCCCATCTTGAGCTGCGAGATGGGGGCTTTTTTATTGCAGAGCTGGCTGCGCCGGATTTGATTTGTCAGGCCGAAAAAGTTTTGAACAATATATCGCGTGTTACGGTTTTAAGAAGTACTGCTCCAGAAAATCTGTAACCTCAAGGGCGTTGTTCAGGTCAAGCAGGGGAACATCAATATCCAGTGCAGCGTCGCTGGCAACGGCAATAAGCGTCGGGTCATTCTGTTCTCCGCGGCAGAGCAGGGTGTCGCTCCGCTCGCTTCGGTGTACCTCAATCTTGGGCAGGTCGCCCTGCTTGAAACCTTCGGTCAGAACAATGTCCATATCAGCAAAATAGGTCGCAATCAACTGGCCGATAGGCGGGGAGGCAGCATGGGCCTTCACCATTGCGAGCTTTTCCGGAGACGAGATGAGCACCGTGTCGGCTCCTGCTGCGGCCATCCGGTAGCTGTCTTTGCCGGGATGGTCGATATCGAATCTGTGGGCATCGTGCTTGATGACGCCGACACGGTAATTTCGCGTCTTCAGCTCTGAAATCACCTGTTCCAGCAGGGTGGTCTTGCCGGTGCCTGATTTTGCCACGAATGAGACCGCACGCAACTTCTTTAGCGTCTTGGCCGGGGTGTCGGCGCAATCTGATTGATCCCCTTTGATCTTGGCAACTGCGTGCGGAACAGCAGGCCAGACCGCAGCAAGGTTCTCAACCGCACCCTTCGGGCTCCCGGGGAGGTTGATGATGAGGCATTTTCCGCGTATTCCGGCAATGGCCCTGGAGATCATGGCATGGGCGGTCTTCTCGAGGCTCTTTGCCCGCATAACCTCGCCAAAGCCCGGTATTACCTTCTCCACAACCGTCATGGTCGCATCCGGGGTGACATCTCTCGGGGACACTCCTGTGCCGCCGGTTGTCAGGATCAGGTCATACTCCCCGCTGTCGGCCCATTCCTTAAGTTTGTCGGCAATAAGCCCGACTTCGTCGGGGATGATTTCGGCCTTGCCGGTCTCTACGTCCTGATCCGCAAGCCACAGGGAGAGAGCGGGGCCACTCGCATCGGCACGCTCGCCACGAGAGCCTTTGTCACTGAGCGTCAAAATAGCAACTTTCATGGATAATCCTCTCTTTGGAGGCTCTTGCAAAAGTCAAAAAAGTCCCCTCCCCCCTGGCGGGGGAGGGTTAGGGTGGGGGGGGAGGTTGCCATGAAATCAGCACGTTGCAACTTCACCCACCCCCCAACCCCCTCCCGTCAAGGGAGGGGGAGTAGATTTCTAAAACTTTTGCAAGACCCTCTTTGTTTATTTCTTTTCGTAGATGCCGCTTTTGCCGCCTTCTTTGTACAGGAGGCAGATATTCCCGATGGTGATCGATTTGTCGGTTCCCTTGCACATGTCGTAGACCGTAAGTGCGGTCACCGCAGCTGCAGTCATCGCCTCCATCTCCACCCCGGTACGTTCAAAGGCTCTTACGGTCGCTTCGATAATGATTGTGCCGGTCAAACGGTCCGGCTTGAACTCCACCGCGACATGATGGAGTGCGAGCGGATGGGAGAGCGGGATCAAGTCCGGTGTTTTCTTGGCTGCGGCAATTCCGGCGATCCTCGCCACGCCGAGAACGTCCCCCTTGCTGATGCCGCCATCCATAATTGCCGCCAGGGTCTCTGTCTTGAGATTGACAGTTGCCGCGGCCCGTGCGGTGCGCAGGGTCGGTTGCTTCGAACTGACATCGACCATTATGGCCTGTCCCTTTTCGTCAAAGTGATTGAATGACATTATCCATCCTCCCGATCAGTATTTATTTGATTCTATTTTTCAAGCATCCCGACATTGCCGGAGAGGATGTGGACATCCACCTCTTCACCAGCCGCAAAGGTGGTGCGATCGGCAGGAAGTACCGCCATGGCGTCCGCCATAAGCATGGTTTTAAGTATCCCGGTGTTCTGGTCGCCAGAGCTGTATGCCAGATATCTGCCTTCAGAAGATGCCAGTCTGACGCGCAGGAAATGGATCTTGCCCGGTTTTTTGGACGCGTTATTCTGCAGTACCGCCTTGATGAGCGGCTTTATCACCCGCTTGTGTCCCATCATCTTCAGCAATGCCGGCCTCGCGAACTCTTCAAAAGTCACCATTGTGGAGACCGGATTGCCGGGGAGGCAGAAGACCGGTTTGTTCTCGTATAATCCGAAGGCGGTCGGGCCGCCCGGTTTGATGTCCACCCGCCAGAATACCTGTTTCATACCAAGTTCCGTCAGTACTTCCCGTACCAGATCGCGATCCCCCGCCGATACACCGGCTGAGGTTATCAGGGCATCGGCCTTAAGCCCCTCGGTCATTTTCTCCCGGTGGCTCTCGTGATTGTCGCGCGCGATGCCGAGGATCATGGGGATGGCGCCTATTTCCTTGACGGCTGCGGCCAGAGAGAGGGCGTTGCTGTTGACTATTTTTCCCTGCGCGAGTGGTTCGCCAAGCTCTGTTAATTCGTCGCCGGTTGAAAGGATGGCAACCCTTGCCTTGCGGTAGACCGGGACGAATACCTTGGCAAATGAGGCAAGCATGCTGATCTCCTGCGGGCGGATCAGGGTGCCTGCCGTAATAATCGTTTCGCCTCCCGGCACGTCTTCTCCGGTGAAACGTATATGCTGGCGGAGCGTGACCGGAGCGGTGATGGTGACGCTTTCCCTGCCACCGTCAGTCTCCTCCACCGGCACCACCGCGTCGCATCCCGGAGGGATTGGGGCGCCGGTCATGATGCGGATGGCACACCCCGGCTCCACCGGCCCGGTTATATCACCACCCGCCGGGATATAGCCGGTAATCTTCAGTACGGCAGGAATGGCCGCACAGTCACCAGCACGCACGGCATAACCGTCCATGGCGGAATTGTCGCAGAACGGCATGTTCCAGGGCGCCACGACGTCTTCGGCGATTACCCGCCCCGTGGATTCGAGCAATTCCACCCGCTCCACGCCAAGAGGGGCAACACTGTCGAGAATTATACGGCGTGCATCTTCAAAACTGGGCATATCTGTCCCTCGTTAATGTTGAATTCGGAATCGTTTGTGTAATCAATCCAGCTGGACATCTGCTCAAGCCTGCCGCCGCAAAGCTGTATCTCCTCACACCCCAGTCGCTCCCGCTGCTGCGAATCATGGGTGGACATGACAACGGTGGTTCCCCGGGCGGGAAGTGAGGCGATCAGCCGTTCTATTATCTCCGCACTCTCTTTGTCAACATGTGCCAGAGGTTCGTCGAGCAGCAGCATCTCCGGTTTGGGTGCCAGCGCCCTGGCAAGGGCAACCCGTCTGGCTTCGCCGCCTGAGAGCTGGGTGACATTGCGGTCCTCAAAATTGATCAGCCCGACCATCGCCAGTGAATCAGCTACTGTTCGGCGCATATTTTCGCCTGACATGCCTCGTGCTTTAAGCCCGAAAGCAACGTTGTCGAACACCGTACCGGTAAAGAGATAGGGAGATTGGTGCATAAGAGTAATCTTTTTTCTCAGAAGGCCCAACTCCTTGCTCTTCCAGATGACTCGCTCCCCGGCATACGTCACAGCGCCCAGTTCCGGCTTCGAAAGGAGAGCCAGGATATTCAACAGCGTGCTCTTTCCGGAACCGTTCGGGCCGGTAAGAATATAGATACGTCCCGGCCATATGGCCAGCTTTTTGAGTTCCAGAGCGATCTTTTCGCCATAGCGTTTCTGGACCTTGGTGATGACAAATTGTGCGTTCATGGAAGCCTACCTCTGTTGCATGATATTGAGAAAAAGATTAACGATCAGTGCGACCGCCATCAGGATGATACCGAGTGCCAAGCCGAAGGCGAATTCACCCTTGCTTGTTTCCAGAGCGATGGCGGTCGTAATGGTTCTGCTGTACCCCCGGATGTTGCCACCCAGCATCATCGCCACACCGACCTCCGAGATCACCCGGCCGAATCCGGCAATGACCGCCGCCATGATGCCGAAGCGGATTTCACGGATCAGCTGGAACACCGACTGCAGCGGGCTGGCTCCAAGCGTCAGAGCGGTCGCCAGAATTCGATCGTCGGAGCCCTTAACGGCACTCAGGGTGTAATTGGCGACGATCGGCAGCGCCAGTATCGTCTGACCGATGACCATGGCCGTCGGGGTGAAGAGCAGTCCTAATTCTCCCAGCGGTCCCTGTCTGCTGATAATGCCATACACAACCAGGCCGACGACCACGGTCGGCATGGCCATCAGGGTGTTAAGCATGGTAATAACCGAGCGCTTAAGCGGAAAATCACTGATGGCGATGGTCAGCCCCAGTGGAATGCCGATCAGAGACGCAAAAACTATTGACCAGGCGGCAACGCTGACCGAAGTCGAGACTGCCGAAAAAACCTCCCTGTCGAGGGACAGGATCAGTGAAAGGGAGGTCCGGAATGATTCCAGGATAAAATCCATGGCACTATTTCTTCCCGTAGATAAAAAAGACCGGATCGCCATTTACCTTGTACGCGGCAATGATCTCCTGACCGGTCTGGCCGGTGACATAATTGATGAACGCGAGTGTCAGATCGTACTTGACATGGGAATGCTTCTTTGGATTGACGGCAATAACGCCGTAGGGGTTGAAGAGCCCTTTATCGCCCTGGTAGAGTACCGTGAGATCGGTTTTCCTGGCTTTGAAGGCGTTATATGTCCCCCGGTCGGCCAGTGTATACCCCTGGCGTTCGGTAGCCATGATGATGACCGGTCCCATGCCCTGGCCGGCCTCAACGTACCAGCTTCCCTTCGGTTCAATCCCGGCTGTTTTCCAGATATCCTTCTCTTTGGTATGAGTACCTGACTTGTCTCCGCGCGAGATGAAGATGGCTCCTTTGGCTGCGATCATCTTCATGGCCTCGGCGACACTTTTTGCCTTGGCTATGCCTGCCGGGTCTCCCTTCGGGCCGATGATGACGAAGTCGTTGTACATGACATCCTTACGATTGACACCGAAGCCGTCAGCGACGAATTTGTCTTCAAGTTTGCGTGCGTGAACGAAAACCACGTCCACGTCGCCGGCCTCACCAAGTTTCAGGGCCTGTCCGGTGCCGACGGCAATCACATCGACCTTGACATTGTGCTGTTTCTCGAAGGGTGGGAGCAGGACTTTCAGAAGTCCCGAGTCCTGGGTGGAGGTGGTGGTGGACAGTTTCAGCCGCTCCTCAGCCGCGGATACGGAGCTGAGGGATGTCAGCAGGGTGAGGGTGAGAATCAGGGTGAAGATACGTTTCATGGTGTTCCTCCAGGCGTTTGATTGATTTTCCGCGTGTAAACCCACAATTGCTCTGTTCATTGGCGTCAGTGGGGTAACAAAAAAGGGGCTCTCCATATGGAAAGTCCCTTAAACTCCGGAGGATATCCGTCATCTGAGGTTCTCCTTTCCAAAGGGAGGCGCTGCTGTTTCCGGCAGAACCCGTTGGCCTGGCACCATGAGAAAAACTTTTAGGCGCTGCAGCTCGGAGAGTGTTACGTATCAATAATTAATCAGGTAATGATGGTGCCTTTAAACTCTTTTTTTAACCGGAAAACAAAATTATCCGGCAGCTCTTACAGGATTGATGTCGCGGGTCGGGAGATAGGTAACATCGGCCTGACCGCCATACGGTATGTCATGAATCTCCATATCCAACAGATCGATACTTAGTTTGCGCCGTCGCAGCAGCTCACCCTTGCCCAGCACAATTTTGCACGCCTCCGCCACCTGCAGGCTTGCTACCACTGCCGGGGTGAAGGCAGGGTTTCCCAACTCTTTTTCAATTCCTTTTCCCTGGACCCAGTTGCGATAGATGCTCTGTACCGTGGTGTCGCCGGGGAGCTGGGTGGCAACATGACCATACCAGCCGCCGATCGCCCCATGTACCATCGGAATGATCATTTCAGTGCAGGTCTCTGCCAGTTCCAGCCGGCATGAGATGCAGTCGAGAGCATCGACAACAAGCGTCACTCCGTCCAAGAGATTGCGGCCGTTAGCTCTGCAGAACGCATCCGTGACCGGCGTGACCGTTACGGCCGGATTGATCTCGTTAACCCGGTCCAGCGCCGCTTCTGCCTTGGGCTGTCCGAGGGTTTTCGGGGTAGCGAACAGCTGGCGATTCAGGTTGTGTTCCTCAAATACGTCCGGGTCAATCGCAACAATCCGGCCGACTCCCAGTCTGGCAAGCTCTTCGATGACGTATCCGCCTAGTCCGCCGCAGCCGATCACGGCGATCCGGCTTCTGAACAGCAGGAGCTGTTCGGCGGTGGATAGCATGTTTTGGTTGCGCTGATACCGAGCGGGAAGTATGCCGTTTTCAAGTGCCAGCTCTTCAACTTCCGCATGGCTGCACCCAAACCTACCTGCTGCCGCATTCTGAGCCGACCAGGGGAGCATGCCGTCCGTAAGCTGTTCACGAATAAATGCCAGTATGGTGGGTAGCATCTCAACCTCCTCCGACCAGCGGAAAGAGCGACAGGGTTTCACTGTCATGCAGAACGTAATCCAGAGTCACATGACGGCCGTTCACCAGAATGATGCCGATCTCCTCCTCCGTCAGTCCCAGTCCGAGTACGACCGTACGGCAGTCGGTGGCGGCGGGCAGTTCCTGAAGGGCAACCTTGAACCGGCCATTTCTGAATGTGGCAAATAATTTCAATGTAATCTGCATACCTGCTCCATTCGTCCTCAAGCCTCCCTCCCCGTGTCCGGGGAGGGAGGGGGCAAACCTAGAAGTTCCAGAACTCGTCAATCTCTGAATCGGTGAAATCCCAGATTGCGTTGTGTGGAGCTACTGTTTCTTTGCTGAAAAACTCCGGCAGACGGTCATCCTTGTTGGTGAAGCCTGCCTCTATGTTGAACTGATGCTCTACCCTGAGGATATGCTTGCCGAGATTGGTGACATCATCGCCGGTCAGGGCGATGCCGAAACGGGCGTTGAGCATGTCGATCAGTGCCGGCAGGCACTCGGGGATGTCCAGAGCCGGGAAGGCAACGAAGATGCACATGCCGGTGGAGTCAACGGCAGCGGTGGCAATCTGCAGGTTGCGGGACAGCTCTACCTGCCCCTCTTTTTTGAGCGGATCAACAAAGCCGCCGACGTTGAGGATGTTAGTAGCGATCGTGTAGCCGGCGGTGTGGTCAGCCCCCATGGTGCTGGTGGCGTAGGTAATGCCGATACCCTTGACTGAACGGGGATCGTAAGCCGGAATTGCCTGGTTCTTTACGACCGGTACCCTTGTCACGCCATACGCTTTACCGACGGCGCCGGCGCCGCCGCCGAGGATGCGTCCGAGCGGTGTTCCCGTGCCGATTTCTTCAGTGAGTATGCGCAACATCTCTTTGCTGTCGCCCCAGGGGAGGATGCCGGCTTCCATTGCCACGCCGAATACTACCGCGGTTTCAATGGAATCAATGCCGATGTCATCCATGATGCTGTCGGCACGGGCGATGTCGTCCAGGTTGTCGATGCAGCAGTCGGCGCCAAGGCCCCAGATGGTCTCGTACTCGAAACCGGAGGTTACATATTTGCCGTCCTTGTCGTTGTAGACCTGTGAACACTGGATGATGCAGCCGGCGTGGCAGCCGTGTCTTGGCTTGCCGCCGCGGGCAACGATGGTGTCATGCATGGTCTCGCCGGAGATCTTGTCGGCACCTTCGAACTGTCCGACCGAAAAGTTACGGGTCGGCAGGCCGCCCGCTTCGTTGAGGATGTTGACGAGCACGTTGGTGCCGTAGGTCGGCAGACCTTCGCCGCTGACCGGATGGTCGAGCAGGGCTTTGGCAAAAGTCCGTGCCGCTACTTTGAACTTTTCCGGATCGGCGATGGTGACGCCGGGAGCGCCCTGGTCGTCGATGGAGATGAACTTGATTTTCTTGGAGCCCATGACGGCGCCGAGACCGCCACGGCCATGACTGCGAATCTTGCTGTCCGGGTCCTTGACGGAGATGTTGGCCGCAGCCATCTTCAGCTCGCCGACCGGGCCGATGGTCAGGATGCCGGTTTTCTTGCCAAGGCGGGCTTCAAGAGCTTCGATGACGGCAAAGTTTTTCTTGCCGACAAGCTCGGTTTCTTCCTGAACGCTGACGCCATCTTTGTTGACATGGAGGCTGTACCATTTGTCCTCCGTGGGGATGCCTTCGATGATCAGCGCCTTGATGCCGAGACGTGCCAGCATCTGTGCCGCGGTGCCGCCGGCGTTGCTTTCCTTGATGGTTCCGGTCAGCGGGCTCTTGGCACCGGCGGAAAGACGGCCGGAGTTGGCTGCTGCGGTTCCGCTCAGAAGTCCCGGGGCAAACACCAGCTTGTTGCGTGCTCCCAGAGCGTGGCAGGTCGGTGGAACTTCTGCCGCGACGATGGTTGATGTCAGGCCGCGGCCACCCAGGCCTGCCCATGCGGTTGGTACCGGCTCGATCGTGCTGCTCAGGTCGGCCATGTTTACGCGTAAAATCTTGTCCATGTTAATTTCTCCCGATCATATTTTTTACATTGCCGCCTTGAAGATCTCGATAACCTGCTCCAGCGTTGCTTTGCGCGGGTTGGTGAACTGGCAGGCGTCCTTCTTGGCGTTTTCAGCCATGACCTTCAGGTCCTCCTCTTTGACATTCAGCGCCGTGAGGCCGGTAGGGATGCCGATTGAAGCGGACAGACGGCGAATTGCGCTGATTGCTTTTTCAGCAGCTTCCATAACCGAAAGACCGCTGATGTTTTCACCCATGGCAACGGCGATATCGGCGAAACGCTGTGGGCAGGCGATCAGGTTGTACTGGCTGACGGCCGGAAGCAGGATGGCGTTGCAGACGCCGTGCGGGAGGTTGTAGAAACCGCCCAGTTGATGAGCCATGGAGTGAACGTAGCCGAGGCTGGCGTTGTTGAAAGCCATGCCGGCCAGATACTCGGCATAAGCCATTTTGTCGCGTGCATCGAGATTTTCACCATTGGCTACTGCCGGGCTCAGGTAGTGGGCGACGAGCTCGATGGCTTTGATGGCGCAGGCGTCGGTGATCGGGGTGGCGATCGTGGAAACATAGGCCTCAACTGCGTGAGTCAGGGCATCCATGCCGGTAGCAGCGGTGAGTGCCGGCGGTTTGCCAACCATCAGGACCGGATCATTGATCGCGATGTTAGGAGTGCAGCGCCAATCGACGATCGCCATCTTTACATGGGTGTCGGTGTTGGTGATGATGCAGAAACGGGTCATTTCGGAAGCGGTACCGGCGGTGGTGTTGATGGCAAGAAACGGAGGCATCGACTTGGTAGTCTTGTTGACGCCCTCGAAGTCGCGGATGTTACCGCCGTTGCCGATTACCATGCCGACGCCCTTACCGCAGTCGTGGGAGCTGCCGCCGCCCAGGGTTACGATGCCGTCACACTTGTTATCCTGATACGCCTTTACACCGTCATGAACGTTGGTGTCAGTCGGGTTTGGCTCTGCGCCGTCAAAGATGACTGCCTTGAGGCCTGCTGCTTCGATGTACCCTTTGATCGTGTCGGCAACGCCCATCTTGACCAGCCCGGCATCAGTAACAATCAGCAGATTGGTGGCGCCCAGCGCCTTAGCCTGCTCACCTGCTTCTTTCGAACAACCCACACCCATCAATGAAACCGTTGGAATGTAAAACCCGTACGTCTGATCTGCTAATGCCATTGTGTAATCTCCTCTTCCTCAATTTTTTGTATCACCACCAGTTGGCAGTAAAACGATTTTCTACGTATACGCAATGCACATGCCAATTGTGTAGTTATCAAAAATTATCCTGAAAACAATATGCAAATAAGTGAGCTATGTCAGGTTGTTGGGTTGTGTGGCTCTGTTGTGGCTGTGGATATGTGGATTAACAGTGTTCCTCTCTGGGGCGTAATGACTGTTCCGTTCCGGTACGTCTGTAACGTTATGGAACGATTCTGCTGCTGCGCTCATGCCACCCCACGGTTACGATTCCACAGACTACGGTTCGTTATAAAATCGTATCATTACCCTGTAATCACACGCTTTATCGTCCGCTTTACCGGGCAGGACTCTGCCGCTGCCATCGTAAACTGCAAAGTTGGTATTGAAATTGCCATGTGCCAATAGAGAAAACTATGTGTTCCGTTATCGAGACGCTATTCCAACTGATTCCAAGTTGCATTCAAGATGACACCGAGGCGGCGAGGAGAAAGCACCGCAGACGTACGATACAGTACGTTGAGGAGCTGACGACGAAGCCAACAAAGGCGCCGCTTGAATGCGAATTGGAATGAGGGATGTTGATATGAAACTGATTGACTCACATGGCCGCCATATCAATTATCTGAGGCTCTCTGTCACAGACCGCTGCAACTTGCGTTGCCGTTACTGTATGCCGGCGGAAGGCCTTTCCCTGCTGAAGCACGGAGATGTGCTTAGTTATGAGGAGTTGTATCGCATTGCATGTGAGGCGGTGTCCCTGGGGGTTGAAAAAATCCGTATAACCGGCGGAGAACCGCTGGTGAGAAAGGGGCTCATCAGTTTTATCGAACGCCTGTCCGCTATCCCCGGCCTGAAGGAACTGGTTCTGACCACAAACGGCATTTTGCTCCGGGAGATGGCTGTACACCTCCGCCAGGCAGGTATACAGCGGCTCAATATCAGCCTCGACTCGATGAACCCGACGACTTTTGCCGCGATCACCCGCGGTGGGGATCTCGGTAAGGTTCTGGACGGCATCGCCGCAGCCGAGGAGGCCGGGTTCTCTGCGATTAAAATCAACATGGTTGTCATGCGCGGTGTGAATGACGCTGAACTCCTGGATTTTGCCGCTCTGACCCTTCGCAAGCCGTACACGGTCCGCTTCATAGAATATATGCCTACCCTTCAGGATACAGAGTGGAGCGCCCGTTCCCTCAGTGGTCAGGAGATCCTCGAACGCATTGGCCAACACTTTTCGCTGCTGCCGCTGGTGAGTTCTGAAATGGCCGGTCCGGCAAGAAACTTTAAAATCGGCGGCGCCGTCGGCGCGATCGGTATCATCACGCCGATCTCAGGTCACTTCTGCGAGAGCTGCAACCGTATCCGCGTCACCGCCTCAGGTCTCGTGCGCGGGTGCCTGTTTGACAATAAATCGGTAGACCTTACATCTCATTTGCGCTCATCAGAGCATGCGCAGGTGAGGGAAATACTGCAGCGGATCATCATTGATAAACCGGGGCGTCACCATCTGGAAAAAGATGAACCGGGTCATGGCACTATTGCCATGTCACGGATCGGCGGCTGAGCAACCCCTCTAAATCTCCCCTTATCAGGGGAGACTTAAAGGCCTCCCCCCTGATAAGGACCCTCTGGGGCCTAAAGGGGGATTGAGGGGGGTTGGATTCTGGTGGCTGGTGCACCTATAACGGAGAAGAGAGGAAAACATATGTCCGGAAAAATAGTGGCATTAAACGTCAGTAAGGAAAAAGGGGAGCGGAAAACTCCCGTTGCCTTCGTTGAATTGAGGGAGAATCACGGCATTGTCGGCGATGGTCATGCCGGTGACTGGCACCGCCAGGTAAGCCTGCTGGCCATGGAGAGTATTCACAAGATGCAGAAACTTGGCCTTGATGTTGGCGCAGGAGATTTTGCCGAGAATATGACGACAGAGGGAATCGACCTTGTCTCCATTCCGGTCGGAACAAGGCTGGTGCTGGGTGAAACCATTATGGAGGTCACCCAGATCGGCAAGGAGTGCCATACCCGCTGCGCAATCTATTATCAGGCGGGAGACTGCGTCATGCCGAAGGAAGGAATATTTGCCAAAGTCTTGCAGGGTGGGGTGGTCAGATGCGGAGAAGCGATAACCACCACCCCTTGATGCCGCAGTAATATTTCAAGTAATCCAACAGGAGCAGCGTTTATGACACGAAAATACAAAGCGATTACCAAGGATACGATTGTCTCGGCACGAATCAGTGACGATGAAATGTACAACGTCAAGCAGTTGATGGATCTGACAAACCTGTCAGCCTCCGAGATCATGAGAAAAGCGTTTCACCTGCAGGTAGAACGTTTCAATGAGATAGAAGCACTGAATAGCTCCTGTCTGTAAACCATATAAGGAGATTGTTCATGCGTGTCATCACATGTATCAAACAGGTTCCCGACACGACTCAGGTTAAAATAGACCCGGTAACCAACACTCTCGTCCGTGACGGGATACCGTTCATCATCAATCCATATGACGTGCATGCGATAGAAGAAAGCCTACGCCTTAAGGATCAATTCGGTCTCCATACAACAGCGCTTTCCATGGGGCCTCCCAATGCCGAAGCGGCTTTGAAAAGGGCGCTGGCCCTCGGTATGGATGACGCCGTACTCCTCTCGGACCGGGCTTTCGGCGGTGCGGATACCCTCTCGACCAGCAATGTTCTTGCGACCGCCATCAAAAAATTATCAAAAGACAGGCCGTTGGGCCTCGTTATATGCGGCAAACAGACCATTGATGGCGACACCGCCCAGGTAGGGCCGGGTATTGCGGTGCGCCTTGGCATGAGCCAGTTGACGCTGGTAGATCGCATCGAAAATCTGGATTTTCTCGCCAACAGAATCCGCGTGCGGAGAAAGCTCGAAGGGCGTTATGAGATAGTCGAGGCGCGTCTGCCGGCGATGATCACCGTCGTGAGGGAGATCAACCAGCCACGCTATCCGACCGTCCCGATGCGGATGCACGCGGAGAAATCGTCAATAACGGTCTGGAACAATGAAGACTTGAAACTTGATATCGACAGTATCGGCCTCAAGGGATCACCCACCTGGGTGAGCAAGATCTTCTCCCCGGAACGGGACAGTGGAGAAATTCTGGGCGACGGGCTGGGCGATCCGGTCGGAGCGACACGGATGTTGATGGAGCGGCTGCTGGCACATGACCTGCTGACAGCTTGAAGTGTGCACGAATATCAAGGAAGTGACTACATGAGTGAAACCAGGAAACCTTTGAAAAAACCGCGCGGTAAGGTTCGGCTCGTCGAGGGGAAGTGCATCGCCTGCGGTGCCCGCTGCCAGAGCATCTGTCCGGTAAACGGCATCGATATGAACGAGGCCGGGGAACCGCACATTATACTGGAAAAATGTATCGGCTGCGTCAAGTGCGTCAAGGCGTGCCCGGGCGGCGCACTGGAACTTTTTTATACTCCCGGGGAGCTGGTGATTCTCGCGGAATGGCAAAAGCAGGCGGAGCTGCCATCGGAGGAGATCGACGAGGAAGAGAAAACGCGGCGGGAATTGATTGCCGGTTACCGGAACGTCTGGGTCTTCGTCGAGCAGACCGAAGGGGAGGCGGCTCGCGTATCCTGGGAGCTGTTGGGCGTGGGTGGTGAACTGGCACGGGCCCTGGGGGTGGAGCTGTGCGCCGTGGTTATCGGCGAAAATGTCGAGCACCTCTGTCATGAAGCCTTCAGCTATGGCGCTGCACAGTCATACATTCTCGACCATCCGGTCTACAAATATTACCGTACCGAGCCGTACCTCGATGCGTGCTGTCACCTGATAGACACGTTCAAGCCCGAGATTGTCCTCATGGGGGCGAGCGGAATGGGACGAGATCTGGCAGGGGCGGTTGCGACGCGCCTGAAGACCGGCCTCACAGCCGATTGCACCGGTCTGTCTATCGACGACAAGCGCAACCTGATGCAGACGCGTCCGGCTTTCGGCGGCAACATCATGGCTACTATCATGTGTGACCGGTTCCGGCCGCAGATGTCCACGGTACGGCCACAGGTGATGCCGCTTCCGGAAAAGAGCGAGTGCGCCGGCGGTGAAATTATCCGCGATAGTTTTGCCCCCGACGAGAAGAATATCTTTACCAAGGTTCTCGAGATCATCAGAGACGGCAAGGGGAAGGATGACATCGATATAGCCGGGGCCGAGTTTATCGTCTCCGGCGGGCGCGGCCTGATGACGAAGGAGAACTTCGGTCTGCTCCGTGAGCTGGCCGATGAGCTGGGCGGCGTGGTCGGCGGTTCGCGCAGCGCCGTTGACGCGGGCTGGCTCCCTCCGGATCGTCAGGTGGGGCAGACCGGCAAGACCGTGCGCCCCAAAATATACATCGCCTGCGGTATTTCCGGAGCAATCCA